>JBAQAW010000070.1:0-3665 GCA_049285915.1 Candidatus Cybelea sp.
GCAACGTTCGACTACTCGGGATTGGCGCCGGGAGGCAGCCTTTCGCGCGAGCTGCGCGCCACTGCCACCGACGCAGACGGGCTCAGCGCGGAGACGACCGTGTTCGTCGAGATCTTCATGACGAAGACCGGCGCGAACATCCCTCCAGAGTGCCTGACGAAACCGTGGCTCCCGCAATGCCGATGACTTTTACTCCGCGGTGCTGGCGCTCCCGAGCGCCTCTGGTCTAAAGTTCAACGCCAAAGGCTGGCGCGAGCGTCGCTTTCCTGGTCCAATCGATTCGGACGATTGGTCCGGTAAGGAACACCCACGCCACGCCGCTGCAGAACGCCATAACGCCCGCAACCGCAAACGCCATCGTAAAGCTCCCCGTTCTTTCAACCAAAATCCCCGTCAACGACGGGGCGACGAGGCCGGCAATATTACCGAGCGTGTTTTGAATGCCTACCCAGCGGCCAGTCGCGAGCGGACCGGCCATCGTTTGCCCGACGACGAACGTGTTCGCTCCCAAGATGCCGCCCGAAAACCCCGCGAATGCGAGCCACACTTCCGACCCGATACCGGCCGAAAATCCGCATCCGATCAAGCCCGCACCGGCGCCGACGGCACCCATGGCGAAGGCAGCTTTTCGCACGACCGTCTGCGACGCGCCCCCGCGAATCAGCAGATCGGATATCGCACCGCACGCGATTGCCGAGACACCCGCAAGCAAAAAGGTGATTCCCCCGATCGCTGCCATCTGCGGCAGCGGCCAGTGACGCTGATGAACGAGATAGTATGGCATCCAAGTCAATAAAAAATAGAGAACGAAGTTCGCGCAAAAATGCCCGACTGACGCTCCATAGAGCGACGGCTCTCGTAGAATTACTGTCATCGGCGGCGCATTTAGAACCGCATTTGGATCGCTCTGACGAAGATGATTGCGCGTAACCATATGCCAGGCCAAGACCCAAATCAGGCTCACCAGTCCCGTACCGATGAAGAACGGGCGCCACCCGTACGCGGCGATGAGGTTACCGCCCAAAAAGATGCCGAACGCGGGGCCGAACGCGAGCCCTGATTGCGTGATGCCGTTGATCAAGCCACGCTGTGCGTCGTGGAAGTTCTCGGCAAATATCTTGCTCAACGTCGGAAACGAAACCGATTCTCCCACGCCCAGCAGCAAACGACAGGCAAAGAGACCGGCGAAGCCTTGCGCAAAACCGCTAACCGTCGTCGCCAGCGACCACACAAGGAAGCCCGCCACCAAAACCCGGCTTGCGGAGTAGCGGTCGATCAGCCATCCGACGAACGGCTGCATCGGCATGTACGTAATGAAAAACGCCGTCAGCAAGAAGCCGAGCTGCGATGGCTTGAGATGCAGCTCGTTTTGCACGAGCGAAGCGGCCGTAGACAGATTGCCCCGATCGACGTAATTGATGAAAATCGAGATGGCAAGCAGTATCACGACCGCAGCGAAACGCAGCGGCATCGCGAGTGATACTCCGATCGCAACTCAACGGCCTGCAAAATAATTGCGAGCAGGGATTTTCCGCGCGATAACGCCGGTGGCAACCAACGCAAGCGCCTATCGCAAAGTCTTAGTTTCCTTGTAAATCGAGTTGCAGCGGCGCCCGAACGGCACTCGCCGTAAAGGGAAAGTCCTTCGGCGCGCCTGACCTGTACGAAATGGCCGGAAGCACGGGGGTTCCCGCTGGTCCGTTGCCAAGCGGCACGGTAACCTTCCTCTTCAGCGATATCGAAGGAAGCACGGAGCGCTGGAATCGCGACCGCGATGCGATGCAGACGGCGCTCCGTCTACACGACCGGCTCATGCGCGCGGCGATTGGCGCGCACGCAGGCTATATCTTCAAGACCATCGGCGACGCATTCTGCGCCGCCTTTGCGACGCCCGAATCCGCGGTCGGCGCAGCGCTCGATGCGCAGGTCGCACTTGCTGGGACGGCTTTTTCGGCGGTGGACGGCCTGCGCGTTCGGATGGCGATCAACACCGGGACCGCCGACGAACGCGACGGCGACTACTTCGGTCCGGCGCTCAACCGTGTTGCGCGCTTACTTCCACTGGGGCACGGCGGACAAGTCTTACTGTCGGGCGTAACCGCCGACTTAGTGGCCCAGCATCCGCCCCCAGGGGCGACGCTGACGGACCTCGGCGAATATGCGCTAAAGGATCACGAAGGGAACGAGCGCGTGTATCAACTCGTCGCGCCGGGGCTGCGGCGTGAATTCCCCGAGCTTCATTCTACGCCGGGTCGTCCGTGGTTGGTTCCCGACTCGATGCGCACGCGCTACTTCACCGGGCGTGACGATCTACTCGAACTCCTTCGCCGGCAACTGGGGGAACGCCACCGGGCCGCGCTGAGCGGACTCGGCGGAATCGGTAAGACTCAAACCGCCATCGAGTACGCCCGGAGAAACCGCAGGGCATATCCCGACGGCGTTTTTTGGGTCAATGCCGAGGCCCTGGGCGGCCTAATCAGTGGATTCGCCGAGATCGCTAAGGCGGTGCACCTTCCTCTGGCGGATTCGAACGATCACGATCGAGTCGTCAAGTCCGCGTTGGCTTGGCTGGAGAGGACGGATCGGTGGCTACTCATCCTGGACAACGTCGACGACAGGCGTGTAGCGCTACCGTTCGTACCGGCGCGCGGCGCGGGCGATCTACTGATCACCTCGCGCGAGTCCGTCTTTCCGGAGTTCGGAATCCCCCGCGCGACTGAACTCGAAGATCTCAAGAGCGATGAATCCGTGCGTTTTTTACTGGCCCGTACGGGACGCGACGACGCCGATCTTCCCGATCGTGCCGCTACGGCCGAGCTCGTCGCGGAATTGGGAAACTTTCCACTCGCGCTAGAGCAGGCGGCCGCATATATAACGGAGACCAACGCCAGTTTCATAGCCTACCTCAATGCCTTTCGCAAGCGGCGCGTAGCACTGCTGGAAAAGGCGGACGATCTACTAACACACGAAACCGTCGCAGCCACTTGGGCAGCCAACTTCGAGGCCGTAGAACGCGTTTCGTCCGCGGCCTCCGACGTGCTCCGCATCGGCGCGCTGCTCGCGCCCGAGGCGATTCCGTTCGAACTCTTCCTCAAGGGTGCGGATGCGTTAGGCGACTGCATTGCGGAGGCGCTCGCCGGCCGGGATGAGCTCGCGATGGCCGAGGTGCTGCGCCCCCTTGCGCGCTACTCGCTGATCCGATTCGACCCGACCTTGCGTGCCTTTAGCGTGCACCGCCTCGTGCAAGAGATCGCGTGGGCTGCGGTGCCGGAGCGCGAGCGGCCGGCGTATGTCGAGCGAACCGTCGGCGCGCTTGACGCCGCATTCCCCGAGGTCGACTTCGCGACGTGGGCGCAGTGCGAGCGGCTCGTTCCCCACGTTGCCTCGATTGCGGCGCGGATCGATCCAGCCGAGAGGCGGTCTGACGCTTCCAGCCGGCTCCTCAACCGCGCAGGCCGATATTTGTGGGAGCGAGGCCGCTACCCAGAGGCGAAAGCCCTGCACGAGCGCGCGCTGGCAATCGCCGAACGCGCCCTCGGGGCCAAGCATCCCGACGTGGCGCTTAGCCTCAGCAACCTCGCGAACGTCCTTTTTTATCAGGGCCGGTATGCCGACGCTCAAGCGCTCAACCAGCGCGCACTGACAATTCGAGAGCGCGCCTTTGG
>JBAQAW010000071.1:0-16448 GCA_049285915.1 Candidatus Cybelea sp.
CTGTTAAAGCGCGTCGCGGTAACCTCACCCGCCTTGGCCGCGATCTCCGCGAGCGCCGGCGGCAACTCCGGATCGTCGAGCCGGTACCGCGCGACTCGTCGCGGCACGTCGACCTTGCGATCGTACATCCAGCGCCGTTCGCTCTGCCACGGAATCCCGTCGCGCAGCGCCTCGAACCACGCCGCCGCGGTCGCCGAATCCGCGAACCGCGGGATGTAGTAGATCGTGCCGGTTTCGTCGGCGACCAGCGTCCGCCGCCCGTCGCCGAAGATTCCCAGTTGGGTCAGGGATACAGGCCGCGCAGTTTCGTCGCCTCGGCGACGCGCGAAACCGCGACGCAATACGCGCCCTGACGCATCGAGACGCCGTGGCGTTTCGCCTGCTCGTGCGTCTCGCGAAACGCCCGAACCATCTTGTGCTTGAGGCGTTCGTTGATCTCGGCTTCTTCCCAGAAGTTTGCCTGGAGATCCTGAACCCACTCAAAGTACGAAACCGTCACGCCGCCGGCATTTGCTAGAATATCCGGCAGCACCATGATGCCGCGATCGAAGAGGATGGCGTCGGCCTCGGGCGTCGTCGGCCCGTTGGCCGCCTCCGCTACGATCCGCGCGCGAATGCGCGACGCGTTCTCGCCGGTGATGACTTTCTCGAGCGCCGCCGGGACGAGAACGTCGCAATCGAACTCGAGCACGGCGCGGTTGTCGATGCGTTCGCCGCCGCGGAACCCGGCGACCGACCCCGTCTCGCCTTTGTGCGCCATCAGCCCTTTGACGTCGAGTCCCTCCTCGTTAGCGACGCCGCCGCGCGAGTCGGAGACCGCGACGATCGTGTAGCCGACGTCGGACATCAGCTGCGCTGCGTACATGCCCGCGTTGCCGAATCCCTGAATTGCGACGCGAGCGCCGGCGATATCTTTGCCGAGCTCCGCCATCGCTTCGTCGACGATGTAGCCGCAGCCGCGCGCCGTCGCTTTGTCGCGGCCAAGCGATCCGCCGATCGCAACGGGCTTGCCGGTGACGACACCGGGAATCGAGTAGCCGTGCTGCATCGAAAACGAATCCATGATCCACGCCATGATCTGCGGCGTCGTGTAGACGTCGGGTGCCGGGATATCTTTCTCCGGGCCGATGATGATCGAAATTTCGCTGGTGAAGCGGCGCGTCAGGTTCTCGAGTTCCTGCATGGACATATGCTTGGGATCGCAGATCACGCCGCCTTTGGCGCCGCCAAAGGGGATGTTCACGAGCGCGCACTTCCAGGTCATCCACATCGCGAGCGCCTTCACTTCGTCGAGCGTCACGTCTGGATGGAAGCGAATGCCGCCCTTCCCGGGCCCGCGCGCCAGATTGTGCTGCACGCGGTACCCGGTGAACATGCGGAACGCTCCGTCGTCCATTCGTACCGGAACGGAGACTTCGAGGACACGCTTGGGCTGGCGTAAATAGCCGTGCAGCGATTCGTTGAGGCCGATGAGCCGGCTCACTTCATCGAGCTGCTGCTGGGCCATATCCCAAACGTTGTCTTGCGATTGAACGGCAGAGAGGTCTTGAGCCATGATTTCCTTTACTTTTGGTTACTCTGTGGAGTGGTTTTTCCTATTCGGGCGGCCGGCCGTACATGCTGGCGCGATACGCCGGCAGGTGGGGGTTCTTCCAGTGCGAGCCGTCCTCGAAAGAGATCTTCAGCGGAATGCATTTTGCGTAGCTCGTCTGAAGCGGAAAGACGTTCGGGCTCAGACCGAATTTGTGTTTGATCTCGGCGCCCGGGGAAAACGTGCCCACGTCCTTGACTTCGGCCACGAGGTTGCCCTTCACGAGAAGGCCGAACTCGATCTGCTTCATCACGTGATGGGTGGCGTTCACGTAGTCGATGCCGAGCGTCGGGTCGTTCTCAACCGGATATTGGTAGTACGTCGCACCGTAGACGGAAGGGTAGCCCCAATAGCGGCCGTAGAGGCCGTAGCTTGGATAGAATCCCGGCGTATATCCGGCGTAGTTATAGCTGACGTTGCGTTGCGGATTGCAGGCGTTGACCTGAACTGGGTGCGGCATCGTGACTTGGGATGCCTGCGACATCGCAACGTTCACGGACTGCGCGGCGGTGATCGCAGGAAGGCTGCTTAGCAAGCACAGCACTCCTACGCCCAGCGAAAAGCGTAACGGGTTCATGAGGTCTCGGTCCTCCTTAGGCGATTAAACTGAGTTGTCTTGGCTGTCGGCCTTCTGCAAGCGAAAGGGCGGCGCCTTGGCACCGCCCCGATTGGCTGATTGCGAGCTTGTTACTGCGGTGGGTGTCCGCCGCCGCCGCGGCCGTTGCTGCCACCGCCATTGCCGTTGCCGTTGCGACCGCCGCCGCCTCCACCGCCTCCGCCGGAGCTGCGCGGCGCAGATCCGCCGCCTCCGGTATTACCGCGTGAGTACGAGGGATACGAGCCGCCGCCGCTATTGCCGCGCGAGTACGAGGGGTACGAGCCGCCGCCGTTGCCGCGCGCATACGAAGGCGCCGAGTTGCCGCCGCTGCCATTGCCGCGCGCGTACGAGGGTGCGGAGTTTCGCGACTCGGCGTACGGATTGCGACCGCTGTTGAACGAATCACCGCGGGCATACGAAGGTGCGGCATTGCGCGAATCCACCGGCGATTGCCGTTCCGAGCTGCCGAACGATCCGTTACGCGCGGCGCTATCAAACGATTGACTGCGCGACGAGAAGCCGCGATCGGTCGATCCCGACATGCCGCCACGATCGTTCGATCCGCCCGCGCTGCCCCGCTCTTGCGAGAACCGGCTCCACGAATCGGAGATGCCTCGGTTTTGCGAACCGTTGCGAGCGCCCTCATTCGTTGTGGGGCGTGCACCGTCGTTTGCCGTAGAGCGATCGCCGGCGTTCATCCTCGAAGCAGGTCCCTGCAGCGAGTTCGAACGTGAACCGTCGGTCATTCCGCGATTGGAGTCGTTGCGCTGCGAACCATTCATCGCGCTCTGGCCTTGCGCGCCGCCGCGCTGGGCGCCGCGATCGGTGTTGAAGCGCTGCCACGACGAAGTCGGCGCGTTCGAGCGCGCGGAGTCGAGGCTGCCGCGAGTTTCGTTCCCGCGGGATACCGGTGCATTGTTCCGTCCGGAGTCGCCGTGAATCGCCTGCGAGACGGAGCGCTGCTGCGCCTCGAACGCCGGCCGTGCCGCGAGCGCGCGATTCGTAGCGAAGCGCGGGCTATCGAAGCGCTTCGACATCATCACCGGCGCGCTGACCATGCCGCGCGATCCGGAGGCGAAGCGAAGATTCTCGCGTCCCGGAGTAACCGGTACGGCACCATGGATCGTGCCCATCTTCGAGATCATCTTCGGATTGACGGCGATCATGCGGCCGTTGCCATGCTGGAAGTTGCCGACGAGGGTTCCCGTCGCGCCGTGGTGGCCGAAGTTACCGTAGTAGTTGTTGATGTTGGTCACGCTGACCATGCGGGTGTTCCAGCCGCGATAACCGTAACCGACGCCGTAGCCCGGCCAGCCCCACCCGTATCCCGTCCAGGCCCACCCCGGGTACCACGGATAGTACGGAGCGTAGGGAGCCAGCGGATACCAGCCGAGGTACGGATAGCCTCCGAAACCGGCGTTGACGCCAAAGCCCGCACCGCCGACGCTCAGGCCGAATCCGAAGAATCCGACGAGTGCGGGCGACCAGGCCGGCTGCGGGTTATAGTACCCGACGTACGCCGGCGGGACCCACGCCCAGCCGTAGTTGTTCGCGTAGGTCCACCGGCCGTAGTGATACGGCGCCCAGCCCCACTGATCGGCCGAGACCCACGTCCAGCCGTAGCCGTCTTCCCAAGTCCACGAGCCGTTCTGGTACGGAGCCCAGTCGGACGACTGATTCGGCACCCAGGCCTGGCCGTATCCGGCGACGTCCTGCCACTGCCCGTAGGCGCTGAGGTTATCGTATCCGGCAATATCCGGGCTGACGTTCGGGCTCGAGTCGAGCGCGGCGACCATCGTTTGGTCGCGTTTCGCGCTGAAGTCGTCGAATGAGTCGAACCCGAGCACGGTCGTGTAACTGATGGACGGAGCCGAAGCCGCGCCGCGCGCGACCAGCGTCCGCCCGGACTGCAGGTCGTAGCTCTGCTGGGGCGTGACGATTTGGGCCTGTCCGCGGCGGACCGTCACCCACGTGGAACCGTCTCGCGTGATGGAGACTCGATAGTCTCCCTTCTGCTGCGAGCGCACGCTGACCGACGGCGTATCGACCTGGAACGCCCGGGAGTCATGCACGAGCCCGACCTCGATCGTGCCGTCCGCAAGCTGCAGCTGGCGGTTGTTCGGGTCGTCGTTGGTGATGCGGGCCTGAACGTTGCCGCCCAACCGGACGGCGGTATACCCGTCAAACTGCAGTTCGGCTCGCGACGTCTGCCCCGTCGAGATATAGTCCCCGGGCAGAAGCGGCGCGTTTATGACGGCCTTTACCTGTTCGTTGCTGTCGCCCCGCTGGACGACGGCAGAGCCGGTCAGGACGCTGACCCGGGCGACCCCGGGACCATCCTTGGTCGGCGCCGCTTGGTCGGCCGAAACGGGAACCACGCTGCCGAGGCTGACCCCGACGAGCGCGACGCCGCAAAGGACACTTGTAAACCACTTGCTTGTCATATGTGTGTTCGTTTCCCCTCAGTACCATTGAAGCCGAATCTAGGTATTGAAGTCATCGATTCGCGATTAGTGTAGCATTAAGCTCGAGTGAGAGGGGACGGCGTGCTTGCCGCTAAGTGCTACGGCGGAGGTGGATTCTAATGCAAGACTCGGAGCGCGACCTTTCGCGACGTAACTTCCTTTCAGGCGTAATTGTTCTACCGGCGCTTGCCGGACTGTTTCTTACCCAAACGACCGCCGCGCAAGCCAAAGCCTCGAAGGCGTCTTTCAAATATCAGAGCACGCCCAACGGCGGCAAAAAGTGCTCGCAGTGCAGCCTGTTCGTCGCCGGCAGCTCGGCGACCGCGAACGGTACCTGCAAGGTCGTCGACGGTTCGATCAGCCCCAACGGCTGGTGCACCGCCTGGAGCAAGAAGAGCTAACGCAGCGTCATCCTGAGCCTGTCGAAGGATAGGCGATCTCAAAGAGCGCCGCGGCGCCCATGCCGCCCCCGATACACATCGTGATGACGGCATACTTCTCGCCGCGGCGTTTGCCTTCGATGAGCGCATGCATCGTCATGCGCGCGCCGCTCATCCCATAAGGGTGGCCGATCGAGATCGCGCCGCCGTCGACGTTGAAGCGGTCGTTGGGCAAGCCCAGCGTGTCGCGGCAGTAAACGGTCTGAACCGCGAACGCCTCGTTGAGTTCCCACAGGCCGATATCGCCGATCGAGAGTCCGTGCTGCTCGAGCAGCATCGGCACGGCGTAGACCGGCGCGATTCCCATCTCTCCGGGGTCGCAGCCCGCGACGACGTACCCGCGGTAGAATCCCAACGGCGCTAGTCCGCGCGCTTTCGCGAGTTGGGCATCCATAACGACGACCGCCGCAGCGCCGTCGGAAAGCTGTGACGAGTTGCCGGCCGTGATGGTCGTGTCGGCGACGCCTGGTACCGCACCCCGCAGCGAAGCGAGCCCTTCGAGCGTCGTCTCCGGGCGATTCCCTTCGTCTTTGCCGAGTTCGACGCGCTCCTCCCGAACCGCGCCGCTCTCCTTATCTTGTTCGTGCTTCCAGGATGGCAGCGGCACGATCTCGGCGTCGAAGCGGCCCGCGACTTGCGCGGCGGCGGTGCGTTGCTGGCTCTGCAGCGCGTACTCGTCTTGTCGCGCGCGCGAGACGTCGTATTTTTTTGCAACGTTGTCGGCCGTGTAGAGCATCGGCGTGTAGATATCCGGTTCGTGGCGCAGCAGCCAGTCTTCGGCGAAGAAATGCAGGTTGAGCTCGTTCTGCACCATGCTGATCGACTCGACGCCGCCCGCGACGACGATCCCCGCGCCGTCGGCGATCACGCGTTTGGCGGCTCCAGCGATCGCGTCGAGCCCCGAGGCACAGTAACGGCTGACCGTCTGGCCCGGAACCGTCACCGGACAGCCCGCGCGCAACGCCGCGGTGCGGCCGATGTTGTTTCCCGTCGCGCCCTCGGGCAGCCCGCAGCCGATGACCACGTCCTGCACTTCGTGCGGCGCCACCGCTGCGCGCTCGAGCGCATGCTTGACGGTATGCCCCGCCATCGTCGCACCCGGCGTTTGATTGAATGCGCCGCGAAAGGCGCGCCCGATCGGCGTCCGCGCCGCCGAAACGATCGCCGCTTCACGCATGAACGGCCTCCAGTTGCACGCTTTGCAGCTCGGCAAACTTGCCGCCGCTGCCGGCCACGCGGGCCAGCAGCGGCGATGGTCTCCACTGCGGCCCAAAGGCCGTTTCAAATTCTTTTATGCGCTCGTAGACGCGCGCCACGCCGACCTCGTCGGCATACCACATCGGTCCGCCGTGATGCGGCGGAAAGCCGTAACCGTAGACGTAGACGATATCGATGTCGCCCGGCCGCAGCGCGATGCCCTCCTCGAGCAGATACGCACCGCGATTGATCAGGGCGTAGACCAGGCGATCGCGGATCTCGGCCTCGCTCGCCTCCCGGGGCTCGATGCCCGCTTCCCGCGCCGCTTCGGCAAACAACTCTTCCACCTCCGGATCGCGAATCGGCTCGCGGCCCTTGCCGACGGCTTTGTCGTACCTGTAGAAGCCGGCCATCGCTTTCTGTCCGAGGCGCTTGCGTTCCACGAGCCGTTCGAGCAGGTTCGTACGGCCTTGCGCTGCTTTCCCTTGGAGCTTCTGCACGTGCAGGCCGATGTCGAGACCGGAGAGATCGCTCATTGCAAACGGTCCCATCGGAAAACCGAACGCCTTCATCACCGCGTCGATGCGTGCGGGCGTGTTGCCGTCTTCGGCAAGGGCGTAGGCCTCGCGCACGTAGTCGAAGACCATCCGGTTGCCGATGAAGCCGAAGGCGTTCCCCGAGAGCACCGTCTTCTTGCGCAGCTTCTTGCCGATCTCAAAGCCCGTCGCCAGGCTCCGCGGCGACGACTCCTTGCCGCGCACGATCTCGAGCAGCGGCATGATGTTCGCCGGCACGAAAAAGTGCAGCCCGAAAACGTTCTCCGGACGCTTCGTCGCGGCGGCCAATGCGTCGATGTCGAGCGTCGACGTATTGCTCGCGAGCAATCCTCCCGCTTTAACGATGCCGTCGAGTTTGGCGAAGACTTCGCGCTTGACGTCGAGATTCTCGAAGACCGCCTCGACGACGAGATCGCAATCCGCCAGCTCGTTCCAATCCTCCGTGAAGGTAATCGCCTGCGCGCGCTCCCACGCTTCTTCTTGCGTGAGCCGGCCCTTCTGCACCTGATACATGAACATGCCCATGACGGTCTGGCGCGCCTTGTCCACGGCCTCGTCGTTGTTGTCGACGATGACGACCGGAAAGCCGCCTTGCGCGAAGGCGATCGCGATGCCGCTACCCATCGTCCCCGCACCGACGACCCCGACCTTCGCCACCTCCGGTGTCATCCTGAGCTTGTCGAAGGACCCAGTGTCATCCTGAGCATGTCGAAGGATGGGAATCTTATCCAACTCCCGTTCCGCGAAGAAAACGTGGCGCAGCGCCGCCGAGGGCGCCGACCGTACGAGTTCGTCGAAGAGCCGATGCTCGCGCGCGAGCCCGAACGCAAACGGCAACTCTACCGCCGCCTGCACCGCGTCGATCAACTTGTGCGCGGCGAAGCCGCCATCACTCTCAAGCGGCACCATCTTGTGCGCCTGCGCGACGACGAACGGCCCCGCTTGCGCGGGTACGTCGGGGGCGATCGCCGCCGTCATTGCCGAGGCACGCCGTTTGCGCGGACCGTTTTCGGCGAGCGCTTCCGCGCGCGCGACGACGCCGTTCTCGACGACTTCATCGATGATCCCGAGTTCGAGCGCGCGTTGCGCCTTCACCGACGAGCCTTTGAGCATGAACTCGAGCGCCGCCCGCGCGCCGATCAGCCGCGTGAGCCGCTGCGTCGCGCCCGCGCCCGGCAGCAACCCAAGTTTAATCTCCGGCAATCCCAGTTTCGAACGCTCGGTCGCCACGCGATAGTCGCAGGTGAGCGCAAGCTCGAGTCCGCCGCCCAAACACGTTCCGTCGATCGCCGCAACGAAGATTTTCTCGCTGGCTTCGATATCCGCGATGACGTCACGGATCGTCACCGCGTTCGGCGGTATCTCCCGGTTGAAGTCGTTGACGTCGGCGCCGCCGCTGAAGAGCCCGTTGTGCCCGGTGATGATGACCATGCCGGCGGCCTCATCGCGCTGCGCTGCGGCGATCTCCTCGCGCAGCTTCGCGCAGTACGCGAACGAAAGCGCATTGACCGGCGGGTTGTCGAGGGTGATGACGCGGACGGCTTGCCCGCGGGCCGTCGAAGGGTCTTGCGGAATCATCAGACGCCTACGGTCGCCTTCCGATCGAGCTCGAACTGCGTCTCACTGAGCGCCATCACGTCACCCGATCCGTCGACGATCTGCCGCTGATACCAGGCGCACTGCGAGAGCACGTGCGAAGCATAGAACGACGCGGTCGCGAGTTTCGCCCGATAGAAATCCGCCTCCGGATCCCCGGCCGCGATCTTCGCCGCGGCGATCTGCGCGGCGCGCGCCATCTGCCAGCCGCCCGCTACCGTTCCCCACAGGCGCAGGTACGGAACCGAACACGCGAACGCTTTATGCAGATCGCCCATCGCGTTCATTCCGATCCACTGCGAGGTTTCGTTGAGCACGTTGAGGCCCGTACCGAGCGACTCTCCGATCCGCTTCACGCTCTCGTCGGAATGGGTCGCGCACTCTTTGGCGACCGCCTCCATCTGCTTGCCGACGCTCCGCGCGGTCGCGCCCATGTCGCGCAAGAGC
The DNA here is from genome assembly GCA_049285915.1 of Candidatus Cybelea sp. Classification (GTDB taxonomy): domain Bacteria; phylum Vulcanimicrobiota; class Vulcanimicrobiia; order Vulcanimicrobiales; family Vulcanimicrobiaceae; genus Cybelea. The sequence continues at coordinate 8,892 of JBAQAW010000071.1, forward strand.
TTGCGCCCGATCAGGTCGAGCGACTGGATGCCGGTCGTTCCCTCGTAGATCGTGATGATGCGCACGTCGCGGTACTGCTGAGCGATGCCGGTCTCCTCGATATAGCCCATGCCGCCGAAGACCTGCAACGCGACCGAACAGAGGTCGACCGCGTTCTCGGTGCACCAGCCCTTCACGACCGGAATCATCAGCTCGACGAACGCCTTGTGCTGCTTGCGCACCTTTTCGTCGGGATGGCGCAACGCGTAGTCGAGCGAGGCGGCCGTCACGTACGCGAGGCCGCGCATCGCTTCGATCGTCGCTTTCTGCAGCATCAGCATGCGCCGCACGTCGGGATGCTTGAAGATTACCTCCGGAGCGCGCGAGCCCGGCTTGAGGTCGCGTCCCTGCACCCGCTCGAGCGAATAAGCGAGCGAGCTTTGATAGGCGCGGTCTGCGAGCGCGATCCCCTGCACGCCGACCGAGAAACGCGCCGCGTTCATCATGATGAACATGTATTCGAGTCCGCGATTCGGCTCGCCGACCAAATAACCGACGGCCCCTTTTCCTTTTTCGCCGTAATTGAGCGTGCACGTCGGATTGCCGTTGATGCCGAGTTTGTGCTCGATGCTCGCGCAGACGACGTCGTTGCGCTCGCCGAGCGTGCCGTCGCCGTTGACCAGGAACTTGGGTACGATAAAGAGCGAGATGCCCTTCGTGCCTTCGGGCGCATCGGGCAGCCGCGCAAGGACGAGATGGATGATGTTCTCGGCCATGTCGTGCTCGCCGAAGGTGATGAAGATCTTCGTTCCAGAGAGCAGGTGGTGGTCGCCCTCGGGGAGCGCGCGCGTGCGTACTTGCGCGAGGTCGGAGCCGGCTTGCGGTTCGGTCAGGCACATCGTCCCGGTCCACTTGCCAGAGACGAGGTTTGGGATGTAGCGCTTCTTCTGCTCCTCGGAGCCGACCAGCTCGATCGCCTCGATCGCGCCCTGATTGAGGAGCGGCCCGTTGGCGAAGCCGATGTTCGCTGCGTTCCACATCTCGAGCGTCGGGCCGAGCAGAATCTGCGGCAGCCCCTGGCCCCCGTACTCCGGGGGAACGGGCAGCCCGATCCAACCGGCATCGGCGAACTGGCGGTACGCTTCTTTGAACCCGGTGGGGGTCTTGACCTCACCGGCCGTCCAGGTGCAGCCCTCCTTATCGCCCGACCGGTTCAGCGGGTCCAGCACGCCCGAGGCAAAGGCGGCGGCCTCTTCCAGCACGGAATCGAGGACGTCGAGGCTCTCCGCGCAGCCCGGCAGGGCCGCGACGGCCTCGATGCCGGCCAACTCTCGGAGAGCAAATTGCATGTCGCGCAGGGGGGCTCGGTAGGTGCTCATCCTGGTCCCTTCTTCGGCTATATATTAAAAATAATACATACTGGAGGCGATGGGTTGCGCCCTGTTGCCGGCTCAACGGGGCATTAGAAATTGTGAAAAAGACTCCGCCTGCTTGCGACTGATTGCAGCAACTTTGGATATGCTTAACCGTACTGCGTCAAATTATACCTCACCGTCGTCTCAGGAGATCATAAAATAACGATGTTCCTTACGTCACTCTTGCTATCCGTGATAACCCTTAACCCGGCGATGGCGCCGCGTGCGCAAATGGCGCCGGCCGAAGGCACCATTACTTCCGGGCCCGTCTCTCCCGACAGCGTCTGTAAGCCGGGCGACATCTGCGCCTCACAAACCACCCACCAGAACGGGTGCTTCTACAACAATTTCTGGAATAAAAGCAACGGCGGAACGCCGTTGACGATCGACGTCACGCAAACCGGCCCCAGCGGTAGCAACACCTACATCTACTGGGTCAACGCCACGAACAAGAATATCAGCATCACCGGCAAAGCGATGGCAAAATACGTTTGCCCGTAAAATAACCTTGTCATCCTGAGCCCGTCGAAGGACTTGTCATCCTGAGCCCGTCGAAGGACGCAAAATGCGTGTCACCCTGAGCTTGTCGAAGGGTGACTCCGCTTTTGTAGACCTTAGTTAGACTGCTTCACCTCGAGGGCGCTGCTCGCGCTTCGCCCGAACTGCTCCGGCGCGTTTTGTAGATAAGCACGGGCGCCGGGCCACGCGAAGGTGCCCGGCGTTACCGACCGCACCAGATAGTGAATGTCGTAGACCCCGGGATCGAGGTGCTGTGCGTAGGCGACGACGCGATCGCTATAGATCTGCGTCGCGTCGATCTGCCAGCTGTCGCTCTGCGGAACGATCGCTTGAAGCGTGGTGCGGAACGACGTATCGACCGCTTCGAAACCCGCCGGCAGCGGATCGTCGATGAGGATGCGGTCGACGGGATGATCCACGATCGTGCGCACGCCGATATCGAAGACGCGCCCCGCCGCTACGTGGAGCGGCTGCGCCGGTGCGGTGAGATCCATAACCCCGAGCGGCAAAGCCGTCGAAGCGGCGCCGGCGGCCGCCGGATCGTTGATCGTGCGAACCACGCGGAAGGCTGCAAGCTCACCCGGCGCATCGGGCGCGACCGGATACATGTAGAGCAGCGTGTAATGCGTGCGCCCGCCCAGCGACGACGTTACCACGATTGCCGATGCCGCCTTCAGCGACGACGCCTCGACGGTGAACGTCTGCGAGGAGGCCGTCGTGCCGAACCGCGCCTGCGCGATCTCGTGCCCGTTAACCGTTGCGGTCGCCGTTCCCGGCGTAAGCCTCTCCGTCGCCGCATACGCCGAGAGTCCGGTTAGCGCCGCGGCCGTATCGTCGGCCGTCGGCCAGCCGCAGCGGCATTGCTGCGCGACCAACGCCCGCACGGCGCCGTCGGTCTGTTCGGCGGCCGCGTGCCGCTCGACGAGCAGCTGCAGCATCTGCGACTGCGCGTCGACGAGCGAGCCGAGCCAGCTCCAGCGATTCGAGAGATTCGCCGTAACGTAGCGCCCCGACATGTAGAGCGTCTGCGCTAAGCGATCGGCCAACGCCGCGCCCTTGCTCTGCCACCCCGGCGCGCGCAGCAGGTAGCGCGCGACGCGAATCTGCGTGGCGCTGTCGAAGTTGCCCGACTGTGCGACGACGTCGGAAAGGAAATCGGTTCTCGGCTTGCCGTTCCGCGCGAGCGTCCAGAGCGCTTCGAAGCGCAGCTGCGCCTTGCAGAGTGCGTCGCTGCACCACTTGAAGCGGCCGGGATTGGCGAGCGTCTGCGACATGAAGTTCGACGCCTGTCCCACCGCGCCGGCGTCGATCTTCACCCCGTGCGCTCGGGCAAAGAGCAGCGCGTCGAGTGCGGCCGACGTGATAAAGGGATCGCTCTCCTTCGCCCCGGCGACTTCGCCGAATCCGCCGTCGCCGCGCTGGTACGCGAGCAACGCGCGCAGATTCGCGGCTGCCGCTTGCGCGGGGTCGAAGTTCAGCTTGAGCGCGTACGGTCCCCGCAGCCGTGCGAGCGCACTCGCGATGACCAGACGCGAGGCCGACTCGTCGGCCAGCGGAAGCGGGTCGTCCTCGAGCTCGCGCGCCGAGGGTACGACGAACTGCGGCACGATCGAGTTCGCCAGCGTGAGCTGGATCGAACCGCCCGCGCGCAGGTCGACCGGAATCGAGGTGCTCCCGGTGCTGACGCCGCTCTCGATCACCGAATCGGTGACCGCGCGAACGCTAGCGGTAAACGGAACCTTGAACGCGTCGCGGTGGCTGCCGAGGGTGCCGGAGGCTTGCACCTGGGTCGGCGCCGGCGTGCCGACGACGACCGGGAAGCGAAACGCCTGCATCCCCGTCTGCGCGTTCTTCGAGGCCTTCTGCGTGCGTGCATCGCCTTGCGCAAACGCGAGTGCGCCGCTCAGCTGCAGCACCAAATCGAGCGCCCCGCCCGCCCCGGTTTGGTTCGCGATCGAAACGCCGAGATCGAAACGATCCCCCGGGCGCGCAAACTGCGGCAGTAAGGGATTGGCGATCAGCGGCTGAGAGGAGATAAACGTCTTATCGCCCGTCGCGAAGTGCGCAGCGTCGCCGTCGAGTGCGACCGCCATCACCCGCCAGGTCGTGAGGTCGTCGGGCATCGTGAAGTTCGCGTGCGCGTCCCCGCTCGCATCGAGCGTGAGGACGCCGTAGTACGGCATCGGCTGGAAGTTCGCGCGCACTCGCGTGCCCGCGGCGCCGGCCAGGAAGCCGCCGCCGTAGCCGAAGCCCTTCTCGACCGCCGGCGTCTGCGTCTTGATCATGACGTTCTCTCGATTATCGGAGAAGATCGTGGAGATCGGCTGCTGCGCGAAGATCGTCTGCACGAGATCCGGCAGACGATACCCCGAGAGCTGCAGGATCGCGTCGTTGACGACCATCGCGACGATCTCGCCGTGCGCCGGCGATCCGTTGGCGTTGCGCAGGCTGAAGCCGACGCTCTGCGCGCCTGCCGGCGCAACGGTTGCGCTGCGCGGAGTGATGGCGAGTTTTAGATATCGCCCCGAGACGTCGACGTTGAAGCCGATCATCCCGGTCAGCGAGAGCGTCGGCTGCTTCGGCGAGGCGCCGATCGGGCCGCCGCGCCGCACGACGATCGCCTGCAGCGCCGCGTTGGGCATCATCTCCTGCGTGACCTTGAACGGGAAGCGCACCGTCCCGGTGACGTCGTGCAGGGTCGTGTGGTAGATGACGTCGTTGCGCACGACCGCGACGTAGACGTCGGCGTGGCCGTACGGTGAGGCGATCAGCGCGTTGGCGGTATCTCCGATCGCGTACTGCTTCTTATCGAGCTTGATCGCAACGGCATTGGCATCTTGCAATCCCCAATCGGCTTGACCCGCGCCGAAGGCAAAGACTTGGATCTGCGTCGCGCTTGTCGCGCGCTGCTTGTCGCCCTGAGCCTGTGCGAAGGTCGCGTTGATACGGTACGGCCCGACGTCGCTCGGCGTCAGGTGCGCGGTGACGGCCTTGTCGGCCGAGGTGAGGTCGGCGCTCGAAACGGTCGTGTACTTGATCGACTGATCCGCGTTCTCGCCGCCCTCTTCTTCCTGGGTCGCCGAGGTGTACGTCATCTTTTGCAGTTCGAGGTGGACCGCGCGCCCGGCGATCGCTTTACCGCCGGCATCGGTGACGATCGCGCGAATCGGCATAGGCGCCCCGGCTTTGCCGACCGAATCGGAGGCGAGGCCGATCACCGCATCGGACGGCAGCGCGAGAAAACTATGCGAGTCGCTCACCGAAAGGTTCGAGACGTCGGTCGTCTCCATGTCGACCTGGTAGGTCATCGGAAACGGCAGGTCGCCCGGCACCGCAACCGCGAGCGTCGCGTCACCCTTCTCGTCGAGCGGAAGGTCGCGCTGAAGGACGTCGGTCGTAAACTCCGGAGTCTGTTCGGGATAGAACCACTGCGGCCCAAAAGAGAAATCGTCCCAGTCCTGGGGCTGCACGCTCGCCAGCTCTCGAGTGACGTACGCGTGCGCCTTCCCGCCCTGCAGCGGCGCACCGAAGAGATAGTTGGCCGAGACGTCCGCCTGTAGGTTCGAACCCGCGGTCGCCGACGTCGCCGCGAGCTTCACCGCGACGCTGAAGTTCGGCGGCTTGAACTGCGCGACGCGCAGCGAACCGTCAATCTCGTTGCCGTTGGTCCCTTTGGCGGCGATCGTGTAGTAGCCCAGTGCCTGTTGATTCGAAAAGGGAATCGTCATCGAGAAGACGCCGAGCGAATCGGTGCGCCGCGTGCCGAGCTTCGTCGTCGCGTTGCTCGGATCGCTCAGCGTGAGGTTGTAGTTCGCATTCGCGTCTGGCACGACGCGACTGCCCTTCACGTAGTACGCGATGCCGGTAAGCTGTGCGCGCTCGCCCGGCTGATACATCTGCCGGTCGGTGAAGATCGTTCCGCGCGAGAGCGGCGCCCCGCCCGTCCACGATCCGTAGACGTCGAAGCGCACGAAGCCGCTGTAGTTCCAAGTCGTCACCGTAGCGACGTCCGGACCGTCGGTAACCACGACGCCGAGGTTCGGTCCCTGACTCGACGAGGCGAGCGCCGAGCAGCGCTCGACGTCGACGCCTCTAAAGTCTACCTCGCCGCCGGCGTCGGTCGTACCGCTCGCGCATTGCGCGGGAGGAACCTTACCCGATTCGGCCAGCCGGTAGACGGTCACGTTCGCGCCGCGAACCGGCGCGCCGTCGCTGAGATGCTGTACGAGCACGATGCCGTGCGCCGGGAACCACTGCGAGAAGACGCCGAGGTTCGTCAGCTGCGCGATGCCGGTGAGCGAAGGCGAGGCGCTGCCGTCGAGCCCCGTGCGAAAACCGTAGGCGAGCGCGCCGTACCGGCCGCCGAGCCGCGATTGCAGCGGCACCCGCACGACGCTCTGTGCGTTGCGGCGTGTGCCTTTGAGCGTCGCACTCGGCCAACCTTTCCACGAAGGAAGAATCGAAAGCGCATCGGCATTGCCGAGGAGCTGCGCGGGCTTTACCCGCGCGTACGCAGCGGAGTAGGCACCATCCGGCAGATTCGTCGCGTAGAAGTTCAAAGCGACGGGCGCGCCGGCCGGAAGCACGTTGCTGCCCGTCGGCGCCCACGCGCCGGCGGCGAAATCGGAGGTGCGGATCGTTACCCTCTGCTCGCTGCCGAGCGTCTGTCCAAAAATGTCCTTGACCGTCGCCGCGACGGTCGCGACGTACGTTTTGTCGGGATCGAGCGCGTAGGGATCGATCGCGATCGTGTTCGACTGATCGGCGACGCTGTAGAGGTTCTTCGTCGTGCCCGGTGCCGGCGAAATCGTTACCGCGTTCGCGATCGAGTCGGCGTTGAGCGGATTGCTGAACGCGATCGCCGGGTCGCCCGCAGAGAAGCGCCCGCCGCTGTCGGGGCTGGGCACCGGCGTCGGCACGATCGCAAGCGCGTCGTAGGTTTGCACCGCCCCGCTGAAGGCTTTTGCCGAGGCGACGTTGCCGTACGCGGGCTCGACGCCGGGGGCGATGCTCAGCGTATACTTCGTTCCCTTGCGCAACTCGTGAGCCGGCTTCAGATCGTAGACCCAGGCGCTCAGCGAAGGGTCGAAGAGCTCCTGCGCGCCGCTGCCGGGATACGGCGTCGGCGTCGCCTTGAGCGTCGCCGAAAGGGGCACGCTATCGCTGCCGTTGGAAAGGGTCGCGTGGGCGGCCAGCGAGCTCGCGTCGACGGCCGCGTTTGCCGTGACGTCGAAGGTCGGCCGCACGTCGACCGGCGGTGCCGTCGACTCGTCGTCACCGCTCTGAATCTGCGGCAGATCGCTAAAGGCGAGCGATTCGGTCTCGAAGCTCCACGCCAGATCGCTCGCCAGCGAGTCGCCGTCGAGATCGCGCAGCCCCGCCCGCAGCGTGATGCGGACGCGCGTGCCGATCGGCAGTGCGCGGTCGGCGACGAAACCGATCATCCGCGGCGTCAGCAACGTAAAGTGGCCGGCAAGCGACGGTTCGACGGCGACACGATCGAGGACGCCGCGCGCGCCGTCGCCGGAGAGCGCCGCCACCGGCGCGACGGGCTTCGCGAAGATGACGCGCACCTGCGCCAGCGTCTGCGCCGTCTGGGTGGGGGAGATCGAGGCGATCCAGGGCGGCAGTGAGGGCGTGGGCG
>JBAQAW010000072.1:0-25524 GCA_049285915.1 Candidatus Cybelea sp.
CCGCACGCCGTCCCGGCAGCTGTACCGCCTACCGTGCCCGTTGCGACTCCCGTACGCCGAACGCCCACGCCGGCTCCGCCCGTCGCGGAGGCGCCGCCGTCAAAACCGGCCGCTCCGCCGGCCGCGGCGACGAGTGAAGATCGCGCGACGTCGGTCGTGCGTTCGTATCTCGGCGCGCTTGCGCGCGGCGATCGGACCACCGCGGGATCCTATCTCGCTGCGGGATCGCCGAGCGAAACGTTCATGAGTCAGAACGCGTCGGTCGAATCGGTTCGCTCGGAACCCTCGGGCGGCGCGTACAGAGTGACGGCCGACGTCAAGACGAGCGGCGGCGAATACTTCGAAACGTTTACGGTGACGCCGGGCCCGGGCGGCTTACAGATTACCGAACACTACTGGATCAAGCCGCAGTAGGTTACGATATCTCGTCGGGCCAGTCGGCGAGGCGTCCGATCGCCGCGCTCTTGAGCACGCGCAGACCGAGCATCGCGCACTTCATGCGCGTTGGGCTGATCCCGATTCCGACGTTCTCCAGGACGGCGTCTTTGGAGAGCTTTGCAACGTCGGCGAGCTTCATGCCCTTTACCTGTTCGGTCAGCATCGATGCCGAGGCTTGGCTGATCGCGCATCCCTTTCCGGAGAAGCGGACGTCGCGAACGACGCCGTCGTCGAGCTTCAGCTCCATCTTGATTTGATCGCCGCAGAGCGGATTGAGATCCTCGGCCTCGACGTCGGGGTCTTCGAGATTGCCGAAGTTTCGCGGGCTGCGGTAGTGGTCGAGAATGTAATCGCGGTAAAAATCGTCCAATAGAGGTTCCCTAGAGCGCAAAGACCCGTGCGGCCTTTTCGATGCCCTCGCAGAGCACGTCGACGTCCGCCTCGGTGTTGTAGAGATAGAACGAGGCGCGCGCCGTCGCATTCCATCCCATCTTTTCCATGAGCGGCATCGTGCAATGGTGGCCGGCGCGAACGCAGACGCCCTCGGTATCGAGGATCGAAGCGAGATCGTGCGCGTGCACGTCGGCGAAGTTGAAGGAGATCACGCCGGAGATTCTCTGCGGATCGCGCGGGCCGTAGATCGCGAGGCCGCGCGGCTCGTATTCGCTCAGACGCGCGAGTGCGTAGGTCGTGAGCCCTTTTTCGTGCTCGCGCACCCACTCCATTCCCACCTCCGCGAGGTAGTCTACGGCGACGCCGAAGGCGATCGCGTCGGCGATGTTGCTCGTGCCCGCCTCGAATTTGCGCGGCGGTTGGGCGAAGGAGGTGTGCGCGTACTCGACCTTGCGGATCATGTCGCCGCCGCTGAGGAAGGGCGGCATCGCTTCGAGCAGTTCTCGCTTGGCATAAAGGACGCCGATGCCGGTCGGGCCGAGCATTTTGTGCCCGCTAAAGGTGTAGAAGTCGACGTCGAGCGATTTGACGTCGAGCGGCAGGTGCGGCGCCCCTTGGGCTCCGTCTACGAGGACGAGCGCGCCTGCGGCGTGCGCCCGCGGAACGATCTGCTCGAGCGGCGCGATCGTGCCGAGCGTGTTGCTGACGTGCGAGACGGCGACGAGCTTGCAGCCCTCAAGGAGCCGGTCGAGATCGTCGAGCACGTGAATTCCGCGTTCGTCGACGGGGATGAAGCGCAGTTCTGCGCCGTTTCGCTCCGCGAGCAACTGCCACGGCACGAGATCGGAGTGGTGCTCGAGCTCGCTCAGCAGAATCGCGTCGCCCTTGCCGACGTTGTGGGTCGCCCACGAGTAGCTGACGAGGTTGATGGCCTCGGTCGTGTTGCGGACCCAGACGACCTCGGGCGTGCGCGCGCCGATGAATCGCGCGACCTTGACGCGGGCTTGTTCGTAGGCTTCGGTCGCCCGCTCGGCGATCTCGTAGACGCCGCGATGAATGTTCGCATTGTACTGCTCGTAGTAGTCGACGAGCGCCTGAATTACGACGCGCGGCTTCTGCGAGGTCGCGGCCGAATCCAGGTAGACCAGCCGCTTTCCACGCGACGTCGGCCGCGCGAGAATCGGAAAATCTGCGATGATCCGTTCCGCCTTCGGGTCGGCGCGCAAGGTTTGCGTCATGAGAGCTTCGCTGCCAACGCCTCGCGGAGTTCGTCGCGCAGTGAAGCCGTCGGGAAACGCTCGATCGCCGGCTCGAAAAAGCCCAGCGCGATCATGCGTTCCGCCGCGGAGCGCTCGATGCCGCGGCTTTCCATGTAGAAAATCTGCTCCGCATCCATCGCGCCGACCGTCGCACCGTGATAGGCTTTGACGTCGTTTGCGCCGATCTCGAGCGCGGGAACCGAGTCGATGTGCGCCGTCGGCGAGAGCAGCAGTGCGTCATCGCGCAGGCGCGCGTCGCTCCCCTGCGCGTGCGCCGCAATCCGAATGTTCCCGAGAAACCGAGCCTGGCCACGGTCGCGAGCCGCCGATTTGACGAGCGTCTCCGAGCTCGCTTCACCGGCACGATGGTCGACCGTGCTCACGACGTCGACGTGCTGGGAGCCGCGGGGGAAGAAGATGGCCGCGATCTCTGCCGCGACTCCAGTCTGCTCGATCGAAACCGTGAGATCGCCCGCTGCGAGATCTGCGCCGAGCTCGGCATCGGCCCATTTCATCTTCGCGTCTTTGCCGGGACGCGCGGTGCGATTCCAGACGACGCGCGCGGCTCCGGCGTTCTGGAGCGCGGCAAAACAGACGTCGGCGTGCTCGCCGGTGACGATTTCGGTTGCCCCGCACACAAACGCGCCCGCATCGGCCTCGACGCGTTCGACGATCGTGACGCGTGCGCCGCGCTCGACGAGCACGACGGTCGAAGGGAAGACGGTGGCGTCGCCGGCGGCGTAACGAATGACGACCGGTCGATCGCAGGCGCGATCGGCGGGCACGTGGATAAAGCAGCCGACGTGCGCAAAAGCCGCGGTGAGTGCGCCGAACTTCGTCGCGTGGATTCCGGTGGCGCCGAAGGCGCGGGCGAGCAGTTGCGGGCACTCGCGCGCCGCCGTCGCGAGATCGTAGACGACGACCGCGGGATTGGGATTTTCGACCGTGACGATCGCGGGATTGAGATCGAGCCGCGCGATATCGGGGACCAGCGTTTCGAAATCTATGCGCCAGAAGCGGCCGGCTCGTTCGCGGCCGCTGGGAAGCGCCAGGAAGCGTTCGATGGCAGCGCGCCGTTGCTCCCCGCTGAGCGGTTCGCCCGGAAGCGTTGCCAGGCGATCGAGAAGCTGCGAAGCCTCCGCCGCCGCGACGGCGACGTTAGGCAAGTGCCTCGGCCTCTTCGCGGAGCCTATCGTACCCTTCGCGCTCGATGCGATTTGCGAGATCCGCGTCGCCGGTCTTGACGATGCGTCCGTCGATCATGACGTGCACGACGTCGGCGACGACGTATTGGAGAATTCGTGGGTAGTGCGTGATGATCAAGAATCCGGTGTTGCGCCCTTCGTCGCTGGCGCGCAGCGCGGCGATCGAGGTGCCGACGTCCTTGAGCGCGTCGATATCCAGGCCCGAATCGGTTTCGTCGAGGACCGCGTACTTGGGCGCCAAGACCGCGAGCTGCAGCATCTCGAGCCGCTTCTTTTCACCGCCCGAGAAGCCGTCGTTGAGATAGCGGCCCATGAAGGACGGATCGATGCCCAGCTGTTCCATCTTTTCTAGGAGCAACGCGCGAAACTTCGCCGGCGGAAGATCGCCGGGGCGCTCGGCCTGCCGCGCCGCGTGCAAGAAATTGGCGACCTTGACGCCTGGGATCGCGGCGGGATACTGAAATGAGAGAAAGAGGCCGGCCCGCGCCCGCTTGTCAGGCGGGAGCGCGAGGATATCCTCGCCATCGAGCTCCACGCTGCCGCTAACCTGATACTGCGGGTGGCCGGTGAGGGAAAAGGCGAGGGTTGATTTGCCGCTGCCGTTGGGTCCCATGAGGGCCGCCACCTTGCCGGGTTCGACCAAGAGGTCGATTCCTTTGAGGATCTCTTTGCCGTCAATGGTCGAGCGGAGATTTTTGATGCGAAGGCCTTGGTCGGACATGGAAATTATCGTAGCCGAGGCTCTCTTAGAAAGTCAAGGAAAAACTTTACTATCTGCGACCTTTCATGCTAGGATAGCGCCAAAGATGCACCAGGACCGCTTCTTCCAGACGACTCGTGGAAAGATCGTCAGCGAGCTGCGGCGGCGAGGCTCCGCCTCTGCGGCCGACCTGGCGCACGTCTTCGGGCTCTCCCCCAACGCGGTCCGCCAGCAGCTGATGGTGCTCGAGCGCGACGGCCTGGTCGCCGAAACCTCGGTCCGGCGGGGGCCGACGAAGCCAACCTACGAGTTCTCGCTGACGCCCGACGCCGACCGTCTCTTCCCGCAGGCCTACGACAAGATGCTCTCTGCGGTGTTGCGCGAGGTCCGCGATCAATTCGGGGCGCCGGCGATCAAACAGATCTTCGACGGCCTCTCCGAGCGCGCGGTCGCCCGCGCCCGCCTTACGGTCACCTCCGACGAACCGCAAGAGCGAGTGGCGCAGCTCACCGAGATGCTGCGCAAAAACGGCGTCGTCGCGGAATATAGCCTGCTCGACGACGGCTTCGTTCTGCACGAGCACTCGTGTCCGTATTCGAATGCGGCCAAAGAGCATCCCGAGGTCTGTCAGGTCATTCACCACGTCATCGACGAGACGATCGGCGGCCGGCACGAGCAGACCGAATCGCTGGCTCACGGCGGTAAAGAGTGCCGCTTCGAAATGCATCCGGAACGGGCAACCACACCGGTCTCTTAGGAGTTATTGAAGTCATGGACTTTCCGAAATTTCAGCGGCTGGTCGAAGACCGTACCGGCTTTCGCACGATGGAGAAGCCGACGGCGAGCGGCGAGTACTTCAGCGACTCGTGCGGCGACATGTACAACTTTTTTTTGAAGGTCGGACCGGGCGCCGTCATCGAGGATATCTCCTATTTCACGACCGGCTGCGGTTTCGGAACGGCGACGTGCAGCCTCGTCGTCGAACTCGCGAAGGGTAAAACGATCGACGAAGCGGCGGCGATCGGCTCGGCCGAGGTCGAGGCGCAGCTCGACGGTTATCCGGAGAAGAAGAAAGATTACCCCGAGCGCGCGCTCGAGGCGCTGCACGTTGCGCTCGACGACTACCGCGCCAAGGTTTCGTCGGGGAGCGTTCCCGATTTTGGTGCGATGCCGCGCGCGGCCGCCGCACCCGCGGCGCAGCCGCAATCCGCCCCGGCACCCGTCGCGTCCACCAACGGAAACGGCGACGGCAAGCTCCTCATCAAATTGCGATAGTTTAGAGCTCGGCGATCAGCGGGGCGCGGTGCGGTACCTCGTAGCGCGAGGTGTTTGCTTTGGCATCGAAGATCGATTCGAAGAGGGAGATCGTACGCACGTCCAGCGCGAAGGGCGCAACCTCGATGATCGGAAGCGGAGCCGATGCTTCTTTTACGCGGGCGATCGTGACGTGCGCGACCGGATCTTCTTTGAACGTGAAGCCCAGCTCGGCGTAGGCGCTTCGTACGGTCGTGGCAAGGTTACGATACGCTTCACCCTGCTCGCGTGCGCCGACGTAGACGACGCGCGGACGCCGCTCGTTGGGGAAAGCCCCGGCTCTATCGAAGCATAGGGTAAACGGCGCGCGACGCTTGGCGCTCTCGCCGAGTGCCGCGTCGATCGCATCGTATTGCGAGGCCTCGACGTTGCCGAGAAAGGCGAGCGTGACGTGCAGTTTGTCCGAGGCTTCGAAGCGCGCGGCGAAGCCGGTTCTGCTCAGCGCATCGGCGACGGCGTCGCAGCGTGCTCGCGCGGCGTCGTCGAGCTCGATCCCGATGAACAGGCGCCGCTTGCGTTCAGGCACGGAGATAGGGATTCGAGCGGCGCTCGATGCCGATCGTCGTGAAGGGCCCGTGCCCGGGAATGACCGGCGTCGCGTCGGGAAAATCCATCAGCTTGCGCTGAATCGAGCGGACGATATCCTCCGTCGACGTGCCGCCGAGATCCCAGCGGCCGATCGTTCCGGCAAGGAGGGTATCCCCGGTCAGCAGAGTCGTCTCGGGTCCGTCGTGGATTGCGAAGGAGACGCTCCCCGGCGTGTGCCCGGGCGTGTGCAGCACCTCGACGCGAGCGTCGCCAAGCTCGATCCTGTCGCCGTCGAGCAGGTCGCCGTCGAGTGCGATCACCCGCGGCGCGTGCGCTAAGCCGAGCCAACGCGCCTGCATCGCGAGCATCTGGTAGAGCGGCACGTCGGCGGGATGGAGCAGCCCGCGCCCGCGCGTGGCCTCCCGCAACCGCGCGAGATCGCCGATGTGATCGATGTGCGCGTGCGTGTGGACGAGCAACTTGGCTCGCCAGTTTCGCTCGCGCAGATAGGCGCCCACTTCAGCGACGCCGTCGCCGCCGTCGACGACGATCGCTTCACCGCTGAGGTCGTCGGCAAGGATCGTGCAATTGCAGGCCAGCGAGCCGACTTCGAATGTTTCGCAATGCAGCATCGGGATTCGCTAATCAACCTGGATGTGAAAGTCGTGGAAGCCGCCGTTGAAGTATCCCAGCGGCGATCCCGCCCGGGCGGCGCACGAGAGCACGTGCCCGATCAGGATCGAGTGCGAGCCGAAGTGAAACTCGTGCGCCACCTCGCAGTCGAAGTGCGCGATGCAGCCGGCGATGACCGGAGCGCCGGTCGCGTCCACGTCGTAGTCGACGTCGACGAACTGCCGCTCGCGCACCTTGCCGGAGAAGCGCTCGGCGAGCGCCCGCTGATTGCCGGCGAGGACGTTGACGCAGAAGATCCGCGAGGTCGAGATGAAGAGATAGCTGCGCGCCTCGCGATTGATGCAGATCGAGAGGGAGGGCGGCTCGAGCGAGACGCTGGCGAACGCATTCACGGTGATTCCGCGAGGCTCGCCGTCCTTAAGGCTCGTCACCACCGTCACGCCGGTCGGCACGTGGCGCATCGCGTGCTTAAACGAGGTGGAATCGGTCATTGACGGCGCGCACCGATCGCGATCGCGTCGTCGTCGAGGGCGAGAATCATCGCGTCGAGGTCGGGCCTGGCTAGAAACATCTCACGGAATTCGCGCTGCGCCGCGGCGGCGTGGTGGAACATGACGAGCCCCGAGAGCTTAAGCGTCGGGAGAACGAGCTCGAGATAGCGTTCGTAGTTCGACTCGTGCGTGGAGATGAAGGCGATGTCGAGGTTGCGATGCGGAAAGTTTTCGAGCAGTTCCAGGGCCGGAGTATTGAAGACCTCGATGTAGTCGTCTTCCTCGGCGCGGCCGAAGTACGAGCGGGCGACGTCGGTCTGCGCGGCGCTCGGATCGATCGTCCAGATCTTACCCATGCGCGGTTGTGCCAGCGCCATCCAAAGCGTTGAGTATCCGTAACCCGTCCCAATTTCGAGAATGCGGCTCGCCTGCATCGCCGTGACGAGCAGCGAGAGCAAACGTCCCGTCTGTCGCGATACGACCGGTACGCCGTCTTTGCGCGCGTGCGCCTCGAGCTCGAGCAGCAGCGGATGCGGCTGGGCTTGCATCGCATCGAGTTCGCGCGGCGTCGGCTTCACCCCAGCCCGCTTTGGCGCCCCGGAACGAGGTTCCCTAGCGACCCTCAGCCGCGTATTCGGCGGCCTTGACTACGTTACGAAGAAGAGCAACGTTCGTTACGGGGCCGACGCCGCCGGGCACCGGCGTGATCGCGCCGGCGACCGCAACCGCACTCTCGAAATCGACGTCGCCGCGAAGGACGCCGTCGACGAGCGTCGTGCCGACGTCGATGACGGTCGCGCCGGGCATGAGATCTTCGCCGCGGATCAATCCCGGCGCGCCGGTCGCGACCACGACGACCTCGGCGAGGCTTACGTACGGCTGCAGCGATGCCGAATCTTTGTGCAAAACCGTTACGGTTGCGTCCTGTGCGAGCATCAGCATCGCGACCGGTGCGCCGACGACGATCGAACGGCCGATCATCGCCGCGCGGCGTCCCCGCAGCGGCCAGTGCGGGCTGCGTTCGAGCAGCAGCATCACGGCGGCGGGCGTCGCGGGGATGTATTCCGTTCCGCTGCCGAAGGCCAAGTGGCCTTGGTTGGTAGGGTGCGTGCCGTCGACGTCTTTATGCGCCGGCATAGCGTCGGCGATCTCACGGACGGCAAGATGTCGCGGGAGCGGTTGTTGAAGCAGCACCCCGTGCGTGGCCGGATCGTCGCGAAGCGCTTCGAGCGTTTCGCGCACGTCGCGGGTCGACGCCCTCTCGGGAAGATGACGGACTTCGACGGCGATTCCCGCACGCTCGCCGGTCCGCGCGAGGTTGCGCACGTAGGCGAGGCTCGAGTCGTTCTCCCCGACGATGACGATCGCGAGCCTCGGTGATATGCCGCGCTCTCGCAGGGCGCCGGTCCGCTCGACGAGCTCCGTCCGAAGCTCGGCCGCCAGTGCGCGTCCGTCGAGAATTGTAGCAGGCACGCCGTCGCCGTTTCGAGCGTGAAAGCAGGGCTCCTCGCTTTGCAATCCGGAAGGGGCCGGTGCAGTGCAGCGTTATCTTCCGTGGGCCGGCGTTATCGTGGTGCTGGGCGTGGCTGCGGCCGTCGCCACGCCGTACTTCTTTTCGCAGCCGGCTAACGTGAGCGGACCGAGCAGCGCTGCGGGGCGTCCGGCGCCGGTTTTCACTTTGCGGGACGATCTCGGGCGCAGCGTTTCACTGCGGCAGTATCGCGGCTCGATCGTCGTGATGAATCTTTGGGCATCGTGGTGCCCGCCGTGCCGTGCCGAGATGCCGGATCTCCAAAAGCTCGCCGACGCGTACGGGCCGCGCGGTATCGCGGTCGTCGGGATCAACGAAGGGGAGTCGCCGCAGCGAGCGCGTGCCTTCGCCGGATCGCTGCGAATTCTTTTTCCGATCTGGATCGACTCGTCCGAGCAGTACGGACGAACGTATACGGCGCTCGGCCTGCCGACGACGGTGATCGTCGATCGCCAGGGCATCGTCGTGCGAGGTTTTGACGGCGCGTTGACGCTCGACCAGATGCGTGCCGCCGTCGCTGCGGCAATGCATTCGACTTGAGGCGTCTCATCGCCCCCGCGCTCGTCGCCGGCGCGGCGGTTTGCATCGAGCTGATCCTACCGGGAGAGGCCGCCTACCACAGCGGATGGTATAACGTCGCGCTCGCCGCGCTCGTCATCGTCACGGTCGCCTCGGCGCGCGGCGTCTCGCGCCGCGCAAAGACGCCGCACTCGCAGTGGGCGGCGGTTGCACTCGCGGCGGGCACGATCGCGGTCGGCTTGGCGGGCGTGGCCAACGGCCTCTTCGCCCCGGATAATCGAAACATCGTCGGCGCACCGGGGCAGCGCGTGCGCGTAGAGTCGCTCGGAGCGCTGTCGTTTCCGCTGCGTAACGGCGATGCGACGACGGTGACGCTCGAACGGCCGCTTCACGCACCGGTGCAGATCGGCGCGCGACGGCACGATTCCGGCAGCTTCATGCTCCGCACGGTGCCGCGCGACGTCGTCTACGTCGAGGCGCGCGACCTGCGCGGCGGCCGATTAACGGTTACGCAGCCGCAGGGAGCGGTCTTTCTCTCTCCCGTGCTGCTGATGCAGCAGCACCAGACCATCGTGGGCACGGACGTACCGTTCGATTCGTTCAACGTTCCGTCGGCAGCCCGCGTCGTCAAAGCGATCCTCTTCAGCCCGCAACAGGCAGCGGCGTTTCTGCACGATCCGAGCATCGCCGGCGGCGCCGTGCTCTTTGCAGTCGACGACGAGAACGATCGCCCGCTGCCGCACGGAATTGCGATGAGCGCCGGCGGGCGCGAGGTGCGTGCCGCAAATCTGCGGCTGCGCGGCGAGATCGTGAACTATCCGCAAGTCGAAGTCGTGGCGGCGCCTAATCTCGCCGTAGTCTCGATCGGCCTGTTGCTGCTGCTCGCCGGCGGACTAGTGTCCGGCTACGATCGCGCGAACGTTCCGTAAGACGACGCTTCCATCGGAGAGCTGCACTCCTTTCGAGGGCAGCAAGTAGATCGAGACGAGGCGCGTCGCTTGCGCATCGGGTGGGAAACGTACGACCACGTGGCGCCATCCGGGACTCCCCAAAGAAGTTGCGTCGAGCAAGACGTCCTCGTTGATTTCGTTGCGAATGGCTACGCGCATGCGTG
Organism: Candidatus Cybelea sp.; assembly: GCA_049285915.1. Taxonomy (GTDB): domain Bacteria; phylum Vulcanimicrobiota; class Vulcanimicrobiia; order Vulcanimicrobiales; family Vulcanimicrobiaceae; genus Cybelea. Next base: position 10,126 of record JBAQAW010000072.1, read on the forward strand.
CGGCGCTGCCGTCGTCGGAGAGATCGAATTCCACGCCGATCGTATCGTCGGGAAGGGGGATGTCGGCCTTTGCGTAGGCGGCGCGCTCGCCGTTCGAAAACGAGAAATGCAGTTGGACGCAGCTGGCGCATCCGGCGTTCTTTGTGAGGTCGCCTGCACCGCCATGTGGCGCGGTGACGAAGCGCGCGCTCTGCGCGAAGGGGAGCGCGACGCCGTGCGAGCCGACCGTCACGCGTGTCGTCGCGAGTGCATCCCCGATGCGGACGCTGACGTTGGCGTCATTCGAGCCGGCCCGATAGCTGCCGCGGCCGTCGATCGAACCGATGCTCGCGGTCCAGTGGAGAAGCGACGGTAACTGCAGCGGGTAGCCGCGGGCGTCGAAGGCCTGCGCGGCTAGCAGAATCGCTCCGTTTTGGTCGACGTTCGGTCGCGGCGGGTCGATTCGCGAGCGTGCGGGCCGCGCGTCGACCTCCACCGGGACTTCGCCTTTTAAATTCGCGCTGTGCAGCGCGAGCCGTCCGATTCCCTGATGCGCCGCGAAGAACGTGCCGTCGCGATACTGGCCGAGCGAAGCGGGCGCGACGCTAACCTGCACGGCGCCCCCATTGGCGGCGACGTTATTGGCCGCATCGACTGCGGCGACCCGCAGCGCAACGCCGGCGCCCGGAACCGCACGAACGACACCCGGCCGCGCGACCAGGCGCACTGCGGGCCCGACCGGCGCCGTGCTGTACACGAAGAGGCCGTCGGCGACTGGGCGTTCTTTACCATCCGAGGGAGAGTTGACGACGCCTGCGCCCGAGTCGCCGAGGCGGCGGACGACCATCGTCGAGGAGCCGCCGCCGTCGAACAAGAGCCCCTCGGTTGCGCCGAGCGATCGCATGAGTGCCGAAAACTCCGGCCGCTTGAGACCGATGCTTAACTCTGCCTGACGGCCGTCGACCTCGATAAGGAAGAGGCGGCCGTCGGGAGCGATTGCGGCGCCCGAGACCGGGACGCGACGCGCGTTCTCCTCGCGATACGGAGCATCGGGATCGTCGTACCAAGTGCCGCCGTGCAGGATCATCGCGCCGCCGCCGATGGCGGTGGCGATTGAAGGCAGCCCGAAGGGCTCAAGATCGCCGTCGACGCCGATCACGGAGCCGACGTCGGGTACGCCGACGGAGTTGTAATCGTTCAAACCGATCGCGACGTAGTACCCTGGCGGCTGCGGGCTCAAATTATCGGCGATGCCGGTGACGCGATAGCGCGTGAGCGGCGGCGTGCCGCCGAGCGGCGCGAGCGTAGCAAGCGTAACGTTATCGTGCGGCGCGACGCGGCCGTAGAACGGCGTCAGCAGCGAGAGCCCGGCGCCGCCCAGCGGCATCGCGTCGATGCCGTCGAGCGGCATCGTCCGCTGCGCGATCTCCATTTGGCCCGAGAAGCTGAACTCCGCGATGTGCGGCGTCCCGTCGCGGCTGATCGCGAGCACGGAACGCTTGTACGGCAACTGCAGCAGCGCTCCGCCGCGCACGACCATGTTTATCGGACGGTTCGTATTGCCGATATCGAAGAAGTCGCCGTTGATCCCGGCGATCGCAGCCGTTCGTTTTGCCATCGAGCCGATCGTCTCACCCCGTGAGACGAGCGTATCGCCGGCTAAGACGTTCTCGACGTGGACGTCGCTGCGATGCGGAGCGACCGCGACGACGTGAACCCAGAGTGGTCCGTCGGCGGTGAGCAGCTGATAATCGCCGTAGTCGACGCCGGGCGCGACGCTTTCGATGGTCGGCGCCTGCGCAACGATGCGCGGAAACGGTGCCGTGGGCGTGAGTAGAGCGGGTAAGAGCGCGGCGATCAGCGCGACGAGGCTCACGGATGCCATACTGCGACGGCCAGGGGATAGCCGCCTGTGGCAAATGGAGCGTGCGCGACGCGGCGCAGCGTGCGCGTATCGAAGACGTCGATCTCGTTATCGCCCGCACAAGGAACGTAGAGCCGCTCGCTCGGCTCGTCGACGGTGAGCTTCCAGGGAATCGCGCAGGTTCGCAGGGGACCGCGTCTCGCCCGGAGCGTCCGCGCGTCGAGCACGTCGATCTCGCGACGCTCTTCGTCGCTCACGAAGAGCGTATCGCTTCGTTCGTCGAGCGCGACGCCGATCGGGAAGGCGAGGTCGGCGCTGCGCGCGACCACGCGCGGCGCGGCGGCGTTCAGCGAGATCGCGATCGCGGCGCCGGGTTTGGCGAAGGGTGAGTCGGCCGATTGATTCGAGATCGCGTAGAGCCGATCGCCGCCGGTTGAGAGCGCGAGCGAGAAGACGCGCGCCACCGCGGGAAAACGCCGCAGCACGCGCAGCGTTTTCGCGTCGACGAAGGCGATCGTTCCGTCGTTGGCGTTGGCGACGTAGACGATTCCCCGCCGTTGGTCGACGGCGATGCCCTCGGCCGTCTCGCCGGTAACGACTCGCGTTACGTCGCCCCCGGGGCCGATGCGCGTAAGCGCACCGCTTCCGTTGTAGTCGCGATCTGTAACGAAGACCGCCCGCGTCGTTGGATCGAAGGCGACGTCGTCACCGGCCACCACTCCCCCGACCTTTTCGACGTTCCACGGTGCCAGGGTCAACAGCGTCAATTCCGAGCCCTGGGTGTCGGTCGCGGCGACCCGTCCCGAGCGGTCGACCGCAACGTCGCTCGGGACGCCGCCCGTTGCGAGAACCCCGCGTACCGAGAAGCTCGAGGGGTCGTGCACCACGAGTCCGTCGTCGTACGAGGCGACGAAGAGCAACGGCCGGCCGGCACGCGGCGCGGAAGCGATCTGCAGCCTCTTGACGCCCAGCGCGTGGGCGTTGCCGGCGATCAAGAGTGTCGAGCCGCCGGTAGCGGTCGAGGGAACGGAATAGGCGTTGGAGTTTTGCACGAGCCGGCCGATTCCGAGCACCGCGATGTGATAGGGGACACTGATCCCGTCGATGCGCAACGGCAGAATGCTGCCCGGCAGATAGGGCCAGCGCGCCGTCGCGAACATCGCCGCGGCCAGACGAGATTGCGGCTGCACCGGCTTCGCGCCGGCGAGCATCAACGAAGCGAGGACGAGCACCGCGAGCTTGCGCAGCACTCGTGAAGCGTTCACCTCCGCTAGCGGCCCTGGAGAAGACCGGTCACGAGGAAGATGAGACCGATGCCGCTCAACACCACGCCCGCGGGCAGGAAGTACTGCACTTCGGCCAGCGTTGCGATCGAAACCAGGACGATCGCGATCTCGAAGAAGGTCGTGCCGAGCTGCAAGGTTTCGTACGAGCGCATGATCGTCTCGCTGCGCGCTTCGGAATCCTTCGCTTGCCGATCAGCGCTTGGTAGATCGTGTAACGGATCTCTTTTGCCTCGTACGCGTTGTAGGAGTCGACGGCTCGGCCTTGGGCGATGATCGCACGATTCTCTTCCGAAATCGCGGCTACGGAGCGATGGTGCGCGAAGAGCGAGTTGGCCCGGCTCCAGACCAGGCGAGTTCTCCGAATTGCCCTCACTCGCGCGCTCCGGTAAGGGCCGCGATACGCTCGAGCCCTTCGGCGATGTCGGTGCCCGGCGCGACGATCGTCTCGCAAACCTTGCGCGGATCGTAGGTAAAGCTCGCGAGGCGAAAATCGTCGAACGTGCCGGCGACGATCGTGCCGTCCGGATCGACGGCAAACGCGCGCCGGTGCGTTCGATCGAAGACCACTAGGTAGAGGCGCAGCTCGAGTGCGCGCGCGCGAGCGATGCGCCCGAGCCACGGCTCCGGAAGATCGCTGCTCCAGACTACGAGCCCATAACCTGCGCTACGATAGGGAACCAGCCCGGCCGGATCCGCAACGAGCTCGTCGCCGACCGCCGCGGCGGGAAGATCGCGATGGATCGTTTCGAGCCGCCGCGAGTCGCCTGGGGCGATCGCGTATGCGTCGTCGAGCACTTCGAGCCTCGCGTCTACGTCGGCCGGAAGCGAGTCGCCGGCGATTGCGATCCGCAGCGGCGTGCCCGCACTCGCGGAGCGCGGCGCCGGCTGGACCGGCTCCGCGCGCTGCGCCCGTTGGGATCCGAGCGTTACCGGCGCAAGCAGCGTCTCGGGCTCGCGTTCGCTCGCAATCGCCACGATCTCGCCGCCCGCGTCGACGATTTGGCTCTTGCCGCAGTAGGCGACCATGCCGAGCTCGCTGCCGCACTTGTTTGCGGCAACGAACGGGACTCGATTCTCGTAGGCGCGGACGCGTGCGAGCAGATCGGCCTGCACGTTCTCCAGAGCGCTTGGATCGCGCCCGCTTGTGACCCAGGCGGTGGGCATGACCAGCAGATCGGCGCCGTCGTCGACGAGCGCGCGTGAAATCGTCGGTAGCCGTCCGTCGGCGCAGACGAGCACGCCGAGCGAGCCGACGCGCGTGCGTACCGGAGCGAGCCGTTCTCCCCCAGCGAACCAGCGCCGGTCGAAGTGCCAGAGGAAGAGCTTGTCTGCGCGGCCGGCAAGGGAACCATCGGCGTCGATGACGACCGCGCCGTTACGCTGCATCCCGCGTTCCGCGATCGCCGCGCCAACGACGATAACGGTTTCGGCCGCTCGCGCAATCTTCGCGAGCTCGCCGAGCGCATCGTCTACCTGACGCGCATCGAGCGGCTCGTGACCGAGCACGTATCCGGGAATCGTGCCTTCCGGAAGCACGAGCAGATCGGCGTTGCGCGCCGCGCGAGCGACGGTATCGACGATGTTTTGGAACGCGCCGGAAAAAGCGCCGCGGTCGCGTGCTTGTAGCTGCACAGCAGCGACGCTGATTGAGCGACTCATGCCGCGACGTTCGCGACGTCGTCGGGGTGCCCCTCATTTGCGCGCTCGGGGAGGCCGTGGGCCCGCGCGCGAGAAAAATTACGGCCGATGAAACTCAAGCTGTCAGCGTTTGCCATTGCCGTTGCCGCCACCAGCTCGATTGCGTTGCTCACGACGGAGGCCCCGGCTTCAACGGCCGCCTCGAGCACGGCATCGCCGAAACCCACCGCAGCCGCCTCGGCCGCGAAGACCACTGCGTCCAACGACACCTGCGGCGCAACGAAGAGTAAGTGGCAACATATTCAGTGCGAACAGTTCAACAGCTCGGCGCCCGGCGACGAATACTTCGGACGCATGAAGATGAGCTACCTCGGCATCGACAACACCTACAAAGACGGTTCGGTAAGCGCCGGAGACTATACGACCGATCAGCATCTGATCGCGAAACTGGACTTCGCGACCGAAGCGCTTCGCAAGTGGGCGGCCAAATACCCCAACGACCCCCAGCTCGCGCGCTCGTACTTCCTCGCGGTATTGGTACTGCGCAAGGTCTACACGCAGCAGGAGCAAGAGCAGACCTGGCAGTTCATGCAGCTGCTGGCTCAAAAGTATCCCAACACCTACTTCGGTAAGACGATGAAGGCGCAGATCGCCTCGGGGGAATTCACCGAGCACTGGTTCGCCCTCGCGCAGATCTGCCCGACGCCGCTCCCGAAGGGCGTCCATCCCGAGAACACGCCGGCCGCTACACCGACCCCCTCGCCGGCACCGGGCCACCCCGCGGTCGCGTTGATCGTGCCGCCGTGCGTGCAGCCCTCGCCCGAGGCAAGCGAATATCCATCGATGTCTGCCTTCCCCACGCCCTCGAGCTCGCCACTCCCGGCCACATCAAGCTCGCCGCTCCCGGGCCCACCCAAACCCCCTGCCTAGCAACGGAAATAGCACACTCAACACACCTAAATGGCTCCCCAGGATAAAGAAGAGGGCTTCCGCGGTGCGGAAGCCCTCTAACCTTATCCAGTCTGAAGAACTAGATCTTCAGGCCGATGCCCGCATACGGCCCACTCTCCGAGAAGCCGATGGGCGCGGCATTGAGATTGTAGCCACGGTCACCCAGGAAGCCCGCCTCTAGGAAGAGCGGGAAACCGGTGAACGTGTAGGAGACGCCGATGTCGTACTTGAGGACGTCGTATCCGACCTTGTACGTACATGCGCCGCCATTGGGATTTCCGCAAGCCAACGGCGTGCTGCTATAGTTGCCGTTGACGTTGAAGAAGTAGTACGCGCTACCGTAGAACGAGAACGTCCGATCGAGGTCAGGCAGTTTTTCGAGCCCGACGCCGATGTTGGATTCGCGCGGATAGCCGTAGTTATTCCCACGCCATAGATACGCGGCGGCAAGGTAGATTCGCGGCTTGAGGACGCGAATACCCAGACGCGCATCGAACGAGTAGTCTTGCCCGTTGAACGCCGGAACGGCCGACTGACCGAGACCACCGATCGTGGTCACGTAGCATGTCGGATCTCCGCCGCCACCGCACGGGTGCTGCCAGTTGTACTGGCGATAGTCAACCGCGACCATGAACGGGAAATTCGAGACCGGGATTTCGATTGCGCCATGCAGGCGATACGAGAAACCGCCGTTGTTGTTGTCGCTATGCGTCCCCGGAACGAACTCGTTGTACACCGTCGGTGAGATGATGTAGTCGCCCGCGACGTAGAAGTCGTAGTAGGGAGCGGGCGTCGGAGTCGGCGGCGGGGGCGGAGGCGGCGGCGGCGGGGGAGCCGCTGACGGCGGCGGCGTCGCAGGAATGTACCGTACGACGACGAGCCGGCGATCCGGAACCCACAGCACGTACGCGCCCATACCTTCCGAGATTACTCGGACCGGTACGAGAACGGCGCCTTGATAGATCATCGGCGGAACGTCCAGCGGACGCGACTCGCCGTTGATGATGACTTCCGGCTTACCGACGGTCACCTTGACCTCGGCGCCGGGTTTGCTGACCGTCGCCGTCTTCGTGCCCGAGTCGTACGAAACGGTTGCGCCCATTTGCTCGAACATCGAGCGCAATGGGATCAAGAGCGTTCCACCCCTCACCAGTGCCGCGAGAACGCGGCCCTGCTTCAGGACGTCGGGCTTGGTGTAGACGTGATGGTCATTGTAGAGAATCGGGTACTGACCCGACGGCGGCGACCCAAAGTCGGCCGGCGGAGCAGGGTTCGCGCCCTGGTCTTGCGCGATCGCGTTGGTTCCTATGTTGCCATGCGATGCGCCAGGCTGGGCTGCGACCGCGTTGAGCCCTAGACCGGCTATCATTAGCGCGGCCAGGACCCCAGTGCTCAGTCGCTTCAATGTGTCCTCCTAGCTGTTGTGAGAACTAAGCCTTCGACCGCCCTGGGGGCGGGCTAAGGCACGTTCCGTTCAACTTCGGGGAGTGCCGATTGGCTCCCCTGCAGTGGGAGGCCGATTACCTGCAGGTTTTTCGCCTCTTCAGGCGAGCTTTTCGCGCAGTTTTGCGAGGAACTTGGCCTTTTCGATGATGTACCGTTCGTGGCTTCCTTCAGCCACCGCTTCCTGCTCGTCGAAGACCTGGACGGCGAAGCTGACGCGCGGGCCGTCGAGCATCACGACCTCGACTTCGGTCCGAACGATGAACCCGACCGGGACCGGTTTGCGATGCTCGAGATCGATGTGCGTACCGAGGGTTATCTGCCCGGCAGTCAAGATCGGCTCGATGCAGTGGATGGCCGCACTTTCGACAAGCTGGACCAGCATCGACGTGGAAAGTACGTCGACGCCCTTGTTACCAGCCTTCTCGGCCGTCATCCATTCCTCGACGCGGCTCTGTAGGCTATACGAGCGGCCGATGTCGAGTTTCGCGCTCATTGCCTGGGGGAGATACGCCTTGCAGCCTATTACCTCATGCCGAGGTTACACGATAGGTTACCTCGCCCGTTGAATCAAAAGCCACCGGGCGCCGTATATGAGACCATGAAGGACCGGATGAGGATACAGATGCTCAGAACGATGCTCCTGGCGCTGGCGGCGACGGTCGCGCTGTCGGCGTGCGGGAAGAAGCCCGCTATGGAGGCCCCGCCGCTGTCGGTGGACGCGTCCCCGGCAACGCGGCAAAACATTGCTACCTATATAACGCTCGATGGACAAATCGCGCCGCTGAACCAGTCCACGCTTGCTTTCCAGCAAAGCGGAATGATTACGAAGATCAACGTGAACATCGGCGACATGGTCCACAAGGGCCAGTTGCTGGCCACGATCGACCCCTCGACCTTGCAGGCTCAGCTCTCCCAAGCCCAAGCGCAGGCCTCGCAGGCCGCGGCTTCGGCGCAGGGCGCGGTCGTCGGCTACCCCGTTCAGACCCAGACCAACTCCGCCGCCGTGCAAACCGCCAAGGCGTCCCTGCAGAACGCCCAGCTGGTGTACAACCAAAACAAGCAACTCTACAAACAGGGCTACGTCTCGGAGACGCAGCTGCAACAGTCTCAGGCGAACTACGTCCAGGCGCAACAGACCTACGACAACGCGGTCGTGGGGCTGCGAAACAACGCCGTCAGCTATCAGAACGTGAAGTCGCAGCAGGCGTCGGCGCAAGCCGCTTCGGCCCAGGCTCACGTCCTGAGCACCCAGCTTTCGCAGACCTACCTCTACGCGCCCTACGATGCGGTCGTCGCGAACCGCCTCGTCGATCCCGGTGCCTACGCGTCACCCTCGCAGCCGGTGCTGCAGGTCGCGCGAATCGATCGCGTTTGGATCAACGTCAACGTTCCCGATGAATACCTCTCCTACGTGCGCGCGGGAAATACCGTAACCTTTTCGTCTTCTTCGCTTCCGGGGCGCCGCTTCACGGGGCCGATTCAGACGGTCAACGCGGTGCCGACCTCCGGAACCCTCTCGTACTTGGCCCGGCTGGAACTGCAGAACCCCGGCTACGTCCTGCGCGGCGGCATGCTGGTGACCGTCAGAGTGACGAAGCAGAAGGCCTCCGATGCAATCGTCGTCCCGCGCGGCGCCGTCGCTCAGACTCCAACCGGGAGCAGCATCGTGTACATCGTCTCCAACGGCAAGGCGCAGGCCGTGCCGGTCAAGGTCGGCGTCGAGACCGACACGCTTTCCCAGATCATCTCCCCGCAGGTTACGGCCGGCACGATGGTGATCACCACTCGGCCCGACGCCTTAAAGGATGGGAGCGCCGTCGCCGTCGCCAACGGCCCAGCGCCCACAAACTCGAACCCTGGCGCGGTGCACTGAGCGTGAAGCAAGGAAGGTTTCGCGCACGAGTGCTGGTCGCCGCACTCGGGCTTGGCGGCCTTGTGACCGGCGTCGGGCTTGCCCAGAGCGTACCGCCCCCCGGGCAGATCGAGGGTGTTCCCGGCGTGGTGATGCCGTCACCGCAGCCCGAGCCGACGATCAGCGGCACCCCGATTCCGTACCCGGCCTACGGTACTCCGGCACCCGACGTTGAAAGGCTGACGGCCAAGAAGGGCGTGCCGCAGACAATCTCGCTCACCGACGCGGTGCGCATCGGCGTCGCGCTTTCCCCAACCTTCGCCAATAACAACGCAGAGTGGGCGGCGATTCACGCGAAGTATACGTCGGAGAAGCAGGCGCTCTTCCCAGCGGTCAGCGCAAACGCCCAAATGGGGAAACAGTATAGTAACGGCACGACGAGTTCGGGCGGCGGCGGCGGTGGCGTCTCTCCCTCGAGCGTTCCCAGTGCCGGTCCGAATCCCGACGCCGTTTTCGGCCTAGCGACCGCGGCGCCCGTCTCCCACGCGACGATCACCAACGAGTCGGCGACGATCACGGTCACGCAGTTGATCTTCGACGGCGGCCGCACGATCGCCGCGATCCGCTCGGCGAAGGAGGCCGACGTCGCGGGCCGCGGTACGCTCCTTCGCGATCTGCAAACGCTCGAGTTAAACGTCGCAAACGCGTATTACGCGGTGCTGGAAGATAACGCGACGGTCACGGCCGACGCGCAGCTCGTGCGCGAGTTCGAAGTGAACGAAGCGTCGGTTGCGGCGCAGATCCGCAACGGTGCGGCGGCGCGCTCCGATATCGCGGCGGCGCAGTTTCAAACCGCGCAGGCCAAAGGGAATCTCGTGACCGCCCAAGGTACGGCCATCGGCGCGCAAGCGACCTTCGCGACGACGCTCGGGCTCGATGCCGATGCGATGGTCGTGCCCAAGTCACTCTCCGCGCAGCCGACGGCGCCGAACCCGTCCTATGCGCTGTCGTTGAAGCGGGCGTTGCTCATGCGCCCAGACTACATTTCCGCGGCCTACAACGTCTTTTCGGCGCGCGATAACTTGCGCTATGCAAAACTTGCGCGCTTCCCGATCCTCTCTGCTGCGGCGACCGACGGGGTGACGCGGCAGTTCGTCGATTGCTTCTCGACTACCGAAACGTTAAAGAATGGAAACGTCGTTCCGTTCTCGCTCTGTCCCGCTCCAGGCAGCTGGACCAACGACAAGTCGATCGGGCTGCAGCTCTCGATTCCGATCTACGATCAAGGCCAGACGAACTATAACGTCGCGGTCGCAGCCTCGCAGCTCGATCAGGCGATCGCGAATCTGAACTTAACCAGGCTGACGGTCGAGTCGAACGTTCGCTCGGCGCTGGCGACGCTGATCTCATCGCGTGCGTCCTTCGTGCAGGCGCGCTCGGAGCTGACCTCGGCGCAGGTTTCGCTCGATGCGACGCAGGCGCAGTACAAGGTCGGCGCGACGACGATTCTCAACGTCGTCACCGCGGAAGCGAACCTGACGACGGCCCAGTCCGGGTACATCACGGCGCTGTACGGCGTCTATACGGCCGAAGAAAACTACCTCTTTGCCATGGGCACGAGCGACGTCCAACTGTAGAGACATCCCAGCCGCCATCTCCGATCCGGTAAACTCGGCGATCCTCGCAGTCTCAGAGGATCGCCTTGCCGGTTTTCAGGCCGACCCATTCGGCGAGATTGCATCCCGCAGCGATCTTCCGGTCGAGACCGTCATCGAGCGAATCGCGGCGATGCTCGAAGCCGGGACGATTCGTAGGGTACGGCAGACGATGCTCGCGACGAGCCTCGCGCGCGGCGCACTCTGCGCGTGGGAAGTAGCGCCGGCAAAGCTCGATGCGGCCTTCGATTTCATGTTCCGGGAGGATCCGTTCTCGGGGCACGTCGTGATCCGCACGACCGACGCCGTTTCGGCGGGCAGTACGTACCGGCTGTGGACGACCCTCAAAGTTCCTCAGGGTTATTCGCTGTCCAAGCACGCGGAGTGGCTGCGTCGCCAAGTCGGCGCCGAACGTGTGAAGCTCATGCCGGCGAAGATGCTTTTCGCACTCGGCGTCGGACACGTCCGCCGGCGCGGACTCGAACCGGGCGCACGCGCCGGCGAACCCGCAAAGCCGCTCGACACCGCGCTCGTCGAACTCTCCGATCTGCAATGGCGCGTACTGATCGCGCTCAAACGAGAGTTTCGGGTCGACGAGATCGTGCGCGACCTGTGGCGCGCGCGGGCGCGCGAAGCCGGCGTCGACTTGGAGACGTTTTTGGAGATCGCGCGGGAGCTGCAGGAGCGAGGTGTCGTCGGGCGCTTCTCGACCTTCCTCGAACACGTCAAAGCGACGGCCGGAAACGAGCGGGCAACGCGCTACAACGCGCTCTTCCACTGGGCCGTTCCCCGCGGACTGGAGATCCAGGCCGGTTGCGAAGTCGGGCGTCACTACGTCATCACCCACGCCTATTGGCGCGAGGGTGGCCCCGAGTTTCACGACGTCAACGTGATGGCGGTCGCGCACGGCATGGAGAAACCGGTCGTCCTGGCAAACAAGGCAGCCATAGACGAACACTTGCAAGCGGCGGGGATTCCGTTCGCCTACACCAACGTCTTCTGGGGCGGCCGAAGCGAGATCAAACCCTCGGAGATCGCGCCCAATGCCTATCGCGAATTTTGCAAGCTACACGGGATCGACCCCGAAACGATGCAAACGGGACCGGACGAAGAAAGGGCGTCAGCATGACCTTCAGGGCCGTTTGCATGCTCGCGGCGTTCGCCGTCGGGGGACTAGCCGGGTGCACCAAGGTGTCGAATGAAGCCGGGGGAACCGGCGGCAACGCCTGGACGCAGCCCGGCGTCTTGCGGTGGACGGAGTTCGGCGACCCCAAGAATCTCAACCCCGCGCTCAACTCGGCGGCACCGACGCTGGACCTCGCGATGTTCATCTACTCCTGGACGGTCCGCTACGATCAGAACGCCAGGCCCTTCCCAGATGCGCTGCGCGAGATTCCGACGATCGCCAACGGCGACGTAAGCAAAGACGGCCTGACGCTCAAGTACAAGCTGCGCCCGAACATCAAGTGGCAAGACGGCGTCGCGCTGACCTGCAACGATCTGAAGTTCAGCTGGCAAGTCGTGATAAATACCCACAACAACGTCATCACGACCGACGGCTTCAAAGATATCGGCAGCATCGACTGCAGCGATCCGGCGGTTGCGATCGTCCACATGAAGAGGCTCTACGCCCCCTTCTTGCAGCAGTTGTGGAGCGTGAACGGAAACATGCCGATTCTTCCCGAGCATATCCTGGCGAAGTATAACGACGACAAGGGCTCGTTCAACACCGCTCCCTTCAACTCGTTACCGGTCGGCAGCGGGCCGTTCAAGGTCGTCGCGTGGCATCGCGGTCAGGACGTCGAGCTGGTCGCCAATCCCGATTTCTACCTCGGTGCGCCGAAGCTCAAGCAGGTGATCTACAAGATCCTGCCCGACGAGAACACGGCGGTGACGCAGCTGCAGACGCACGAGCTCGATTTGATCGGCCTCGGCACCGGGCTGAAATGGCCGGTCTATGCGGCGCTGGCGGCCGATCCGCGCAACGGGCTCAAAGCGGTGCGCGTCGACGCCTTTGCCTGGTCGCACGTCGATTTCAATCTCAAGGAGCCGATCGTTTCGGATCTTCAGGTACGCCGAGCCATCGCTTACGCCACCGACCGCGGCGAGATCATCAATAAGGTGCAGCACGGCTCGGGCATCCCGGCCGATACCGACCAGCAGCCGCATTATTCGTGGGCAAGCACCACCGACGTAACGCACTACCCATACGATCTGGCCAAGGCAAAGGCGCTGCTCGACGCCGATGGCTGGAAGGCCGGGCCGGACGGCATACGCGTGAAGAACGGGCAGAAGCTCGAGTTTACCCTAAGCACGCAGACCGAGTCGACGAGCGGTAAAGCGACGCAGACCGTATTGCAGCGGCAGTGGCGCGATGCGGGCATCCAGGCCGACGTCAAGAACTACCCGAGCAGTCAGTTCTTCGACAACTCGACCAACGGCATTCTGCAAGGTGGGCACTACGACGCGGCGATCTTTAGTTGGGCCGGCGCCGCCGATCCCGACGACAGCGCGATCTATTCGGGCGATAACCTCGCGCCGAAAGGCCAGAACGCGCTGCTTTGGAACAATCCCACGGCCACCGCGGCGATGAACGACGCGCTAAAAACGATCGATCAGCCGCGACGCAAGCGCGACTACGTCGTCGTCCAGCAGCAACTGACGCGCGACATCCCCACGATCATCCTCTACTTCAACCGCATTCCCTACGTGTACAACAAAGACCTCAAAGGCTTCGAACCGTCTCCCGTCATCTCGGCATTTTGGGATCCCTGGAACTACTCGATCTAGGAATTTTCTGAAAGGAGCTCAGCGAACATGAATCTCCGGTTTCTTTACGTCGCCGCTTTGGCCGGCGCGGTGGCGGCCCTGTGTGGCTGCACGAAGACCACCGGCGGGGGCACCGTCGGCGGCCGCGTAAACTCCTGGACGCAGCCGCACGTCTGGCGGTTTGCCGATGCCGGAGACGTCAACACACTGAACCCCCATCTGGGGCAGTACACGGATATCGGCTACCTGTCGTCGATGACCCAGGCATACCTCATCAAGTGGGACGAGCACAACCGGCCGTATCCCGAACTCGCCACGGAAGTCCCCGATCAGAAAAATGGCGGGGTCAGCAAAGACGGACTCACGATTACCTACCACATTCGCAAGGGCGTGAAGTGGTCGGACGGGGCGCCGTTCGACGCCGACGACGTCGTCTTCTCGACCAAGGTCGTGCTCAATCCAGCCAACAACGAGGTCGGCCGGCTCGGCTGGGATCAGATTACGAAGGTCGACGAGCCCGACAAGTTTACGGTCGTCTACCACATGAAGAAACCGTACTCGCCATTTATAGAGACCTTCTTTTCGACGGCCGGCGCGAACCCGGACATCCTGCCCAAGCACCTGCTCGCGCAGTATCCGAACATCAATCACGTAGCGTACAACTCGCTGCCCATCGGCATCGGCCCCTTCAAGTACGAGCGCTGGGAGCGGGCCCAGCAGATCGTCCTCGTTCCCAATCCGCTCTATTGGCGCGGCCAGCCAAAGCTCAAAGAGATCATCTATAAGATCATTCCGGACCGCAATACCAATCTCGCGCAGCTCGAGGCCAAGGAGATCGACATGTGGGATCTCGTGCCGGGAGCCTACCTCTCGCGCGTGCAAGCGATCCCCGGCATCTCGATCTTACGCCAACCGAGTTACTTCTTTAACCACCTCGATTTCAACACGACCCGCCCGACGGTAGGCGACCCGATCGTTCGTCAGGCGCTGCGCATGGCGATCGACCGGCGAACGATCATCGAGAAGATCGGTCGCGGCGTCGGCATTCTGCAAGAGGTAACGACTCCGAAGACCGCTCCGTATAACGTGACGTCGATCCCGCTGGTTCCGTTCGATATCGCAAAGGCCAACGAACTGCTCGAAAAGGATGGCTGGACCCGTGGTCCCGACGGCATTCGGCAGAAGCACGGCGCGCGGCTGGCGCTCGACTTCGCGACGACCGCCGGCGCGCCCGACGCCGACGAACAGATCGAGCTGATTCGTGCGACGTGGAAGGAGATCGGCGTCGATATCACCGTGCGGCACTATCCGCCGGCGCTGATGTTCGCGCCGCTCCAGCAAGGGGGCATCGTCTACTCGAACAAGTGGGACGTGATCATCTTCGCGTGGCTCAATGACGCCATCGGCGACATGTCGCCGCTGTACTCGTGCCATTCGATCCCGCCTGCCGGCCAGAACAACCTGCACTGGTGCAACCAGCGCGCGCAGGGTGCGATGGACGCACTCTTCGCGCACTTCGACCAAACGCAGCGAAACGGCGACGTGCTGACCCTCGAGCAGGAGCTGACGAAGGACGTGCCTACGATCGTGACGTCGTTACGCGAAGATATCTTCGCCTACAACAGCGATCTGAAGAACTTCCACCCCAGTTCGCTGACGCCGTTCGACAACGTCATGGACGTCGATATATAGCGTAAGCTAAAAGCGCGCAGCCGAGCAGCGGGAGCGTTCGCAAAAAGGCCCAGACCGGGGCGACCGCGAGCAGTCCGTTCGCGCGCTGCTCGGCCAGCCAGATCGCTGCCGCGTCCGCGCCGTGGGGCGCGTGAAATAGGCCGAGCGCTCCGGGCCAGACCGGCGCGGGATGGTGGATCGCGAGCCAGGCCGATACGGCGAAGAGGGCGCCGATCGGCAGGATGGCGCGCGAAGCGCGAGGCTCGCCGGGCGGGGCCAGCGCGGCAA
>JBAQAW010000073.1:0-37193 GCA_049285915.1 Candidatus Cybelea sp.
ATAGCCCGTATTGAGATCGACGACGTCGAGCGCGCTCGAAGCCGGCAGGCGGTGCGCCAGCATTCGCACGTCGCGCTTGAGGGTCGCAAACGGGGGAGGCATATACGCGCGGGCCGGAGCGGCTGGACTTGCTATGCAGACAAGTGCGCACAGAGCAACCGCGCGTGCAAACATCTCCGACGTTTAGCTCGGCGCGCGTTTCGAATCCTGCAGGCGTCCCGTACGGGGGCTCGCTCGGCCGTATGGTGAACGTCGACCTGATGAAGGGCTCGCGCTCGGATCCGTGGCGATCGATGACCGAAGGGCGGGTTACTTACGCGCTCAAGATTCTGATGGTCATCGTCCTCGCTCTCTTTACCGGCGAGTACGTCATCAGAATCGTCACGCGCATTCACGGCGTCATCTATATTCTCGTCGCCGCGGTCTTCTTGGCGTATCTTATCTATCCGGCCGTCGCGCGGCTGCGACGGCGCATGCCCTTAATCGCGGCGATCCTTCTCGTCTACCTGGGGATGCTCGCGACGCTGGCAATCTGCGCGATGTTCGTCGTCCCGCACGTCATGGACGACGTCAGTCAACTAGTTCGGCATTATCCGGAGCTCGTCGACCGGCTTCGCTCGATCGTCTACGATCCGCGCGACCCATTGACGTCGAGGCTGCCGGAGTGGGCCCGGCTCCAGCTCGCGCGGGCGCCGCTCGATCTCGCGAGCTGGGTGGAGACCCGCGGCCTGCAGACGGCCGGGCACATTGTCGTGGTTTTGGCAGGAACCGCCGCTGCCGTCGCGATTTTCATCATCGTCCCGATGGTGACGGCCTACTTATTGCTCGACCTCGACCACCTCAAGCGCAGCCTCGCGGCCGTCGTGCCGGAGGAACGCTGGCGCGCGACGGTCTCGCTGCTCTCCGATATCGACAACGTGATCGGCGGTTTCATCCGCGGGCAGTTGCTCGTCGCGCTCGTGGTCGGGATCCTGATCACGGGAGCGCTCGCCCTGTTACGCGTTCCCTATCCGTTTCTCTTCGGGTTGCTCGCCGCGCTCGGCGACTTGATTCCGTACGTCGGAGCGGTCCTGGCGTATCTGCCGGCCGCGCTCTCTGCCGTACTTGCCAACGGCTGGCTCAACGCGTTGCTCGTGAGCGTTGCCTTCATCCTGATCTACGAAGTCGAGGGGCACCTCATAGCACCGCCGATCGTGGGCCGCCAGGTCCGCCTAAGCCCCTTCGTCGTCGTGATCGCGCTCCTGGTCGGGGCGGATCTTGGAGGTCTCTTCGGTATGCTGGTTGCGGTGCCCGTCGTCGGCGTTCTGCGCGTCATCATGCTGCGCGTGCTTCGCGCGGCCAAAGCATCGTGAGCGTCGCGGCAGCCGTCCGCCGCGTCGACATCGTCGGCGTTCCGATGGACTTAGGAGCGAGCCGCCGCGGCGTGGATATGGGTCCGTCCGCCGTTCGCTACGCGAAGCTCCACGAGAAGCTGCGAAAGCTCGGAATCGCCGAGATCGTCGACCACGGAAACCTTCAGGTGCCCATTCGCGAGTCGGCCGACGCGGCCGATTCCTCGGCGAAGTTTCTCGAGGTCATTACCGACGTCTGCAACGATCTGGCGACGCTCGTCGACCGGGCCGTTCGGCAAGGCGGCATTCCGATCGTTCTCGGCGGGGATCACTCGATCGCGATGGGGACGCTCGACGGCCTGACGCGAGCTCGCGGAGCGACGCCGGGGCTCGTCTGGATCGACGCTCACGCCGACATCAATAGTCCGTCGAGCTCCGCGACGGGCAACGTCCACGGCATGCCGCTCTACTTCGCTCTGCAAAACGGCTTTGCGCTGCCGGAATGCACGGTGCAGATCGGCTTACGCGACGTGGACCCCGACGAGAAGCGCTTGCTGCGCGAGTTCGGAGTCAAAACCTATACGATGAGCGACGTCGACAAACTCGGCATGGTCCACGTGATGGAGCAAGCGCGTGCCGCCGCCGGCGCAGACGGCCGCGCAATTCACGTATCCTTCGATATGGACGCGATCGACCCGAGCGAAGCACCCGGAACGGGAACCCCGGTCAAGGGCGGCCTGAGCTATCGCGAGGCGCATCTCGTGATGGAGATGCTTCACGAGAGCGGCCGGCTCGGCTCGATCGAGATGGTCGAGATCAATCCGATCTTCGACGATCGAAATCAAACGGCGGCGCTTGCGGTCGGCCTTATTTGCTCCGCTCTCGGTAAGTCTATTCTCTAGCTGATTTCGGTCGGTGGCCTCACGTCGCATTCGGACACATTGGTCGCGCCACATCCGTGTGGCGCTCGGTCAGACGGTCGTCCTGTAACGTAAGGCTATCAACCAAAATCGATGAAAGCTCCCACGGTACCCTCACATCTATCGGCTGCGTAGAATCCACCTCAGGTCGCGCTGAACCCAGGCCCCTGGTCCGTCCTCTGATTGATGCATGACACTCCGATGGAACTGACAGGCCACCTCCGAAAGGTCGGTAGAATCGCGGCGTTCAGGGACCCGACGAGTAAGGAGCAATATGGACCGTCTTTCTATTCAGGGTGCGGGCTTTGCCGTCGCGCTGCTTCTTTTGCCCGGATGCGGCGGAACGCAGCCACCGACCGGCGCGCCGGGCACAATGCCGCTCCAGACGGATATCGCACCTGAGTGGAAAGACCTGGGTAGCGCCCTGCCCGCCGTCTCTTACAAGGCGTTGTATGAGTTTGAGCCCTCTGACGGCGAGGATCCGGTGGACGCCTTGATTAGCGTCAAGGGTGAGTTCTATGGCACGACATTTGCAGGTGGTTCCGGATCGTGCGGCAGCGGCGGTTGCGGGACTGTTTACAAAATTAACAAGCACGGTGTGGAGGCGGCGCTACATCGCTTCGGGCAGGGTTCGGATGGCATAAATCCCGACTCCGGCTTGCTCAGCGTGAACGGCACTCTGTACGGCACTACGGTCGCGGGTGGCAAGTTCGGCGATGGAACCGTTTACGCTATAAACAACACCGGCTCAGAGAAGGTGTTGTACAATTTCCGCGGAGGTTCGGACGGGGCGAATCCGGCGGCGGCTTTGATCAACGTAAACGGCACGTTGTATGGGACCACTCAAGAAGGGGGAGTCGCAGGGCGATGCAAGGGTTACACCGGCGCGGCGGGCTGTGGAACGGTCTACAGCATAACCACTGCCGGTCTGGAAAAAGTGCTTCACCGTTTCGGTGGCGGCTCCGACGGTGTGTCTCCCTTCGCATCGCTGATCAGCGTGAAGGGTACGCTGTATGGAACCACCTATCAAGGCGGTAGTTCTAGCTGCTACTACGCTCTCGGTTGCGGGATAGTTTTTACGGTTGACGCTAAGGGGTCAGAGAAGGTTTTGTATAGATTTAAGGGAGGCTCCGATGGGTCATATCCGCGCAGCAGCTTGATTAATGTGCAAGGGGCCTTATTCGGTACAACGGCCTACGGCGCGCGGTCTGGATGCACGGATGGGTGCGGAAGCGTTTACAGCGTTAGCCTAACCGGCAAAGAAAACGTGCTGCACAGATTCGGAAGCGGCTCGGATGGATTGAGGCCGTACGCGGGGCTTACCGAGGTGAAGGGCACGCTTTACGGCACTACGGCCGCCGGCGGCGGAGCTGGTGAAGACGGAACTATTTACAGCATTACCTTGAGCGGCACAGAGAAGGTAGTTTACACGTTCACCGGCTACGAAGGGAGGTACCCGTCGGCACCTTTGCTCAACGTGAACGGCAGAATGTACAGTACCACTTCCGGCGGCGGCAATTCGGGCTGCGAGAACGGTTGCGGCACGGTGTTCGCCTTAACTTTATAATTGCTACGGAACCGCTGATGCCCTTAGCGTCAATCCGCCTATCCGACATCGCCTGATTGGGCGATCGCGAGGACGGATTGCCTTTGGCTAAAGTTTAATAGTCGCTTGGCCTTCACAAGCGACGCCGCCGCCACACACCGCTGGATCCCAGTTCGCATCGGCGAGCAGCGAGCGAATCTTCGTCTCGGTTTGCGCGTCGACCGGCGGCGTAAAGAGAAGGTTCGTCATTTTTCCGTCGTCGCCGACGGTAACGATCAGCGTCACGTGCGCGCCGAGCGCGTCGAGCTGCTTGCGCACTTCGGGATCGAGAACCGGCGTGGGCTGCTCGGCGCCGAATGGAAGGTATCCGCCGGCCGGACGAGCGTTCTCACTGGCGACGTTGCGCACTTGCGGCGAAGCCGTCGAGACGGGCGCGGTCGTGCCGTGCGACGCGGACTCGCCGGCTTGCGCGACGGCGGAGACGGACGGTGCGGCGGGAGCGTTCGTCGCGATCGGTACCTTTGACGAGTGAGCACCTTGATGCAGCTTCACGATCGTCACCTTCCGCGTGAAGTCGATCGTCGGCGTGGCTTTGAAATGCGGTGCGGCGGCATGCGGACGCGGCACCGGTCTCTGCGGCCTCACGATCTGCACGCGGAGAATGTGCGTGAAGCTCACCGTTTCGATCGCCGGCGTGTCCGCCGCCGTCCAGGCGAGCGCCGGGATCGCCAGTGCGACGAGGCAATGGATGAAGACGGAGCCGAGCGTGGCTCGCTCCATTCGTCCTCGTGCATCGACCATCGCCGTCATTTTTTGCGTTTTTCCATGCCTCCCAACGCGCGGGCGGGTCGTTTCGTGACGTTTGCGCTCTGTCCGGGGCTCTCCGCGCCCCAGGCATCCCAACCCTTTACCTGCGAGCGGGCGAAGAGCTCGATACGGCTTCGCGGCCCGCAGAGGCGCTCGATCAGCGTCCGAAAAATTCCCGGCTTCTCGCTATGGGCGCCGCGCGGGTGCAGCACGACCTGCGACTGCGCCAGGTCCAGTATCGGAAACGGCCGGCCGGTCGGATTGGTTGTCGCAACGAGGAGCAGCTCGGAAGTCGGCTTGGTGAAGGTCGGAGGGACGCCTTGGCCGGCGATGATCGCGCCGCGCCGGTTGATCTTCACCCAGACGTAGGCGACGCCGCGGTAGTGCAGCCTCCACGCGTCGATCAATTTGAAGGCAAAATCGAGCCGCGGGCAGGTCGCCCAAATGAAGACGGCGGCGCGTTTGTTGAGCATCGCGCGCACGTCGATCGCCGCGAGCTCTTCCAGCGACATCATCGGATAGTGCTTTCCGGCCGCAGCGTCTTTGATCGGACTGCCGTAGTAGTACCACGGCGGATCGACGTAGACGATATCGTATCGTCGCTGGGGCAGCGGCGGGATCGCCCGGTGCGCCGCGGCAGGACGCCGCTTGGCGAGACGTCGCGCATGGCCGTTTTCGCTCATCGCGCCACGAGCGCCGCGACGAGTGCGCCGCCGAGGGTCGCACAAAAATTCACCGCGTCGTTTTGAAACCAGCCGATGCCCCGGCGCATCGTCGTCGTGGTTCCGCATCGATGCAGCGAGGTCTCGCACTCGCATTCGCACCGCGGGCACCAGCGCAACGCCTGCAGGCTTGCGCCGAGCAATGAATCGAGCAGCGCGCCGGCGACGCCGCCGATCGCTACCGCAAGCAACGGCGCGAAGCGCACCAGCGAGGCGACCGCGGCGACGCATAGCGCCCCGGCGATCGTCGCGGCGCTCCCGCGCAGCGTCACGCCGCCCGAGAGGCCCGTCTCGATCGGACGAAACGTAAGAATCGATACGGGCCGCTCACGCGCAAGCGTGCCGATCTCCGTTCCCCACGTGTCGGCCGCCGCCGCCGCAAACGCCCCTGCGAACGCAGCTTGAAAGGGAGCGCCGAAACGCACCGCGGCGAGCGCGCAGAGCGCGGCGACGGCGCCGTTGGCGAGGACCTGCCACGCCTTGCGGGCTTTGCCTTCTTGGGCTCCCGCTAGCCGCATCTTGCGTTCGCGGCCCACGCGCGTCAGCAGCACCGACGGCACGAAGAATGCAAGAAGAATCGCCGCACCGCTCCACCGTGCAGATCCGAAGACGATCGTTCCGACGGCAAACGCCGCAAGCGCTCCATCAAAGGAGAGCGAGCGCGCTCGATACGCAGCAAACGCGATTGCGGCGGCGAAGAGCGCTCCGAGGGCAACGGCCATCACGTTTGCGGCGCGAAGCAGCTTTCCAGCGCGTTCAGGAGACCCTCGGTCGTGAAGACCGAGGCGACGACGTCGACCTTCAGACCGGCTTGCGCGGCCGCGTTCGCGGTGATCGGGCCGATGCAGGCGACGCACTTCCCCGATGCCGCCTGCGCGGGCGTCACGCTGTCACCCAGGAGTTGGACGAAGCCGCGAACCGTGCTCGCGCTGGTGAACGTCAGAACGTTGGCGCGCGCGACCTTTCCTGCGAAATCGTTATCTTTCGGGATGACGGTGCGATAGCCGGCGACGACGTCTACCCTCAATCCGGCCTCCTCGAGCATCCGCGGCAGCACGTCGCGCGCCTCTTGCGCGCAACAGAGGAGCACGCGATCCGCCGGAACCGTCCGCGCGACGAGCGCGCGGGCAATCTCCTCACCCACGAATGCGGGTGGCACAAGGTCGGCGACGACGCCGTTGCTGCGCAAGCGCTCCGCGGTGCGATCGCCGATGGCCGCCACCTTCGTCGAGCCGATGCGCCGCGCGTCGGCACCCTGCGCCGCAAGGCGAGCGAAGAAGGCGTCGACGCCGTTTTGCGAGGTGAAGACGATCCAAGAATACGATGCGAGGGCCGCAAGCGCGCCGTCGAGGGCGCGCGCATCCTCTATCGCCTCGATCGCGATCGCCGGCGCCGTAATCGGCTCTGCGCCGCGCGCGAGCAACGCGCGTGCAAAGGCGGCGGACTGCGTTCCCGCCCGGGTGATCAAAACGCGCTTCCCAAAGAGCGCGCCGGTATCGAACCAGCGCAGCTCCGAACGCAGCTCGACGACCGATCCCACGACGACGACCGCGGGTGCACCGATCTGCGCGCGAGCGACTTCGTTGCAAATCGTTGCGAGCGTCCCGGTGACGGTACGCTGGCTGGGACGCGTTCCGTCCTGCACCACCGCGACGGGCGTCTGCGGCGCGAGTCCGTTGGCAACGAGCTCGCCGGTGATCTCGCTTAAATTCGCCGTCGCCATCAGCAGAATCAGCGTTCGCCCGGGATCGGCGAGCTTCGAATAATCGAGCGTCGACGCCGCCTTCGCGGGATCCTCATGACCGGTCGCGACGGTAAAAGCAGCCGCGTGCGCCCGGTGCGTGACCGGAATGCCGGCGTACGCCGGCGCGGCGTACGCGGAGCTGACCCCGGGAGCGATCTCAAATGGAATTCCGGCGGCGGCCAAGGCCTGCGCCTCCTCTCCCCCGCGGCCGAAGACGAAAGGGTCGCCGCCTTTCAAGCGCACGACGCGCGCGCCGGCACGGGCGTGCTCGATCGCCAAGCGTTCGATCTCCGCCTGCGGCATTGCGTGCGCTCCGGCGCGCTTTCCGACGAAGACTCGTTGGCACGAGGCCCGCGCCAGTGCGACGACGGCGTCGCTTGCAAGTGCGTCGTAGAGCAAGACGTCGGCTCGCTCGAGGAGCTCAGCGGCTCGTAACGTCAGCAGGCCCGGATCGCCCGGGCCTGCGCCGACTAGAAAGACGCGCCCGTCTCCGCTGCTATCCATCGGGCATCGCGGAGAGCAGCGATGCCGCGACTTCGCCGGCGATGTTCAACTCGAAAAGCTCGTCGAGGACCCGCGCGTGCGAGAGCGCCTCCGCGTGGTCGCTGCTCGCTTTGCTGCGAATCTTTAGGATGACCGAGTGCAGCAGCTTCGAGACGATCGTCAAGCTCATGCCGGTCACCAGCACTCGTTCCCGTTCGCTCAGCTCCGGGCAGCGCGCAAAGAGCCGCTCGACTTCGGCAGCGCGAATCGTCTCGGCCTTCTGCGTGAGACGGGCGATGATCGGATGCGTCGCGCGCGAACGATACCAGCCCTCGAACCGCTCCACGTGTTCGGCGATGATCTCTTCGACCTCCGGGATCGCCTCGCGCCGAAGACCGAGGCGCTCGTTGACGACCGATTTGAGGCCGTCGACGTCGACGAGCGCGACGTTGTCGATGTTCGCAACGCAAGGATCGACGTCTCGCGGGACGGCGATATCGACGATGAAGAGCGGCTGGCGGGGCCGCGATTTCATCGCCGCGGAGACGCTCGCTTCGTCGAGGACGAAATGCGACGAACCCGTCGAGGCGACGACGACGTCGGCGACGGCGAGCGCGGCTGAGAGCTCCGGCATCTCGACGACCTCGCCGAAACCGGCTTCGCCGATCAGCTCGCGAGAGCGCGCGGCGGTCCGGTTGCTGACGATGACGCGGGCGGCGCCCTCCTGGCTCAAACGTTTGACCGCCGCGCGACCCATCTTCCCGGCGCCGACGACGAGCACGGCCTTACCCTCGAGGCTGCCCAAACGCTGGCGTGCCGCTTCGACCGCGGCGGTCGCGATCGAGACGGACTCGCCCCCGATGCGCGTTTTTGCTCGCGCGCTCTTGCCCGCTGCCAGCGCTTCGCGGAAGAGGCGATGCAGCGTTCGTCCGAGCGACCGAGCCTGCGTCGCGGCAACGTACGCATCTTTGACTTGGCCGAGGATCTCGGCCTCGCCGATCAGCATCGAATCGAGCCCGGTACAGACCCTGAAAAGGTGGTCGACGGCTTGATGACCGAGCCGCGTGTAAAGATAGGACTCGAGATCGTAACCGGTCGTGCCGTGGCGGAAGTTGGCGAGGAACGACTTGATCTGCGCGACGCCGGTCTCGTAGTCGTCGAGCTCGGCATAGATCTCCAAGCGCCCGCAGGTCTGCAGCATGACGGCCTCCTTGACCGCCTGGTAATCCCGCAGCGCGACGAGGGCCTCGGCCATGCGCGAGGCCGGGAAGGCGTGACGCTCGCGGACCTCCACCGGGGCGGTGTGGTGCGAGAGACCGATACAGGTCAGGGGCATGAGAGAATCCTACGGCCCCGGCAGGCCGCTCGACAAGGGCATTTCGAGCACCTCGCTCAGCGCCG
Source organism: Candidatus Cybelea sp. (assembly GCA_049285915.1). GTDB lineage: Bacteria > Vulcanimicrobiota > Vulcanimicrobiia > Vulcanimicrobiales > Vulcanimicrobiaceae > Cybelea. Next base: position 8,955 of record JBAQAW010000073.1, read on the forward strand.
CATCGCCGGCGGCGATCGTGAGGTCGATATCGGCCGGGGTATGGGCCGTCGAGAGAAAGTTGGCCTCAAAGGGTGAGGGAGCGAAATAGACGCCGCGATCGAGCATCGCCGCGTAGTAGCGGGAAAAGAGCCCGCGGTCGCAGGCTTGCGCTCCCTCTAGGTCTTCGACGGGGCCGGCTGAGAGAAATACGCCGAACATTGCGCCGGCCCGAGTGACGAAGAGGGGTACGCCGTGGCGCGCGAAGCTCGCGGCGAGGCCGTCGGTTAGCCGAACCGCCAGCGACTCGAGCTGCTCGTAGAGCCGCGGCTCTTGGGCGATGAGTCCGAGGGTGGCAATTCCTGCGGCCATGGCCACCGGATTCCCCGAGAGCGTCCCGGCTTGATAGACGGGCCCCTCGGGGACGAGCATTGCCATGATCTCGGCCCGGCCGCCGAAGGCTCCAACCGGGAGGCCGCCGCCGATGATCTTGCCCAGCGAGGTGAGATCGGGTTCGACGCCCTCGCGGGCCTGGGCCCCTCCGCGGGCAACCCGGAAGCCGCTCATGACCTCGTCGAAGATCAGGACCGCGCCGTGCTGCGTGCAGAGCTCGCGCAGGCGATGCAGGAAGCGCGGGCGCGGCAAGATGAGGCCCATGTTCCCCGGGTACGGCTCGACGATCACCGCCGCAATCGAGCCCGGCGCCTCGAGGAAGGCCTGTTCGATGGCCAGCGGGTCGTTGAAAGGCAGCACGACGGTGTCGGCGGCGGTTCCCGCGGTAACGCCGGCGGAGTTGGGCACCCCGGCGGTCAGCGCACCGGATCCGGCTGCGATCAAGAATGAGTCGGCGTGGCCGTGGTAGCATCCCGCGAACTTCACGATCTTCTCGCGCCCGGTGTAACCGCGCGCTAAGCGAACGGCGCTCAGCGTCGCCTCCGTTCCGCTCGAGACGAAGCGCAGGCGTTCGATCGATGGAACCATCGAAACGATCAGCTCGGCAAGCTCGCTCTCGGGCTCGGTCGGCGTACCGAACGAAGTTCCACGCGCTGCTGCATTGGAGATCGCGCGCGTAACCGCGGGATGTGCGTGACCGAAGAGCAGCGCCCCCCACGACATGATGTAGTCGAGATACTCGTGGCCATCCAAGTCGAAGAGCGTCGCTCCGGCGCCGCTCTTCATGAAAACCGGCGAAAGCCCCACCGAACCCAGCGCGCGAACCGGCGAGTTGACGCCGCCGGCGATGACTCTTCGCGCGCGCGCAAAGGCGGCGATCGAGCGCTCGAGCTTCACCCCGTCTCCACCCCGGCGAGATCGTCCTCACGATTGACGTTTATGAAGTACCGGCCGTCGGCGGGGAGCGCGCGCACCCTAAGACGCCCAAGCAGATCGCGCATCGCCATGCGCCGGCGGCGGCGCAACTCCAAACCTTCGCGCAGTACGGCGTAACGGTCGTAGAGGGCCGCCAGCGGTTCGAGCCTCCCGTCGTGCTCCGGCACCACCGCCTCGTCGCCGGGCCGCCACGACGCCGAGAGTTCGTGCAGCACGCGGCACTCGATCTGCGGCTGGTCGGCCGCGATCGCAAAAAGACGCTCGGCGCGTATCGCGGCGCAAGCGCCGAGAAATGCGGATAACGGCCCTTGCGCCGGGGCACGATCGACGAGCAGCGGCGCCTCGAGCTGCGCGTCGACCTGCGGCGAGAAGCTCGATTTCCCGGCAATGTAAACCGGCGATCCGAACTGGCGCACGCGCTCGAAGACTCTCAGAATCATCGGCCGGCCGCCGGCCTCGCGTTCGAGCTTACCGGGAAAGCGAAGCGCGCTGCCGCCCGCGAGCAGGACGATTGCATCAGGCATGGCGGCGCGCGTACGCCTTCGCAAAGTAGGTAATGACGATATCGGCGCCGGCCCGAACGAACGAGGTGAGTACTTCGTCGACGGCCCGCTCGGCGTCGAGCCAGCCGTTAGCGATTGCGGCTGCGAGCATTGCGTACTCGCCGCTGACGTTGTACACGGCGATCGGAACGTCGAACCGGTTGCGCGCGGAACGAACGACGTCGAGATACGGCAGTCCCGGCTTGATCATGACGATGTCCGCACCCTCGGCGATGTCGAGTGCAATTTCCCGCAGCGCCTCTCGTGCGTTGGGCGCGTCCATCTGATAGCTGCGCCGGTCTCCGTGCTGCGGAGCCGAACCGGCCGCTTCGCGAAACGGTCCGTAAAAGGCGGAGGCATACTTTGCGCTGTAGGCCATGATCGCTACGCCGGTGTGCCCCTGCGCGTCGAGCGCGCTGCGTAGCGCCTTCACGCGACCATCCATCATATCCGATGGCGCGACGACGTCGACGCCCGCCTGCGCATAGGTGAGCGCGATCCGGCAGAGCAGCTCGAGCGTCGAGTCATTGTCGACGTCGCCGTCCGTATCGAGGATGCCGCAGTGGCCGTGATCGGTGTACTCGCATCCGCACAGGTCGGCGATCAGCAGCATCTCCGGAAGCTCGGCTCTGATCGCTCGGATTGCGCGCTGTACGATGCCCAGCGGATCGTAGCCGCTCGACGCAACCGCATCCTTATGGGCCGGGATGCCGAAGAGAAGCAGACTTTTAATGCCCAAACTGAAGAGCTCGCGGGCCTCGGCGACGGCGGCGTCGACGCTCAAGCGCGATATCCCCGGCATCGCGGCGATCGGCCCCGCGTCTTCGGGGCGTTCGACGATGAAGATCGGCTGCACGAGCTGATCGACGCTGACTCGATTCTCGCGAACCAGGGCGCGCATGACCGCGTTGCGGCGCAGACGCCGCGGACGCACCACGATCACCGCTGCGCTCCGGCGGCGGTCGAGCGATTCGACAGCGCGGCTGCCAGTGCCGTGCCCAACGCGTGCGCCTCTTCCATCTTCGTTACGCGACCCTGTACGCTCGCGCGGACGAGATTTCCCGGCTCGGCCTCGATGGCGCCGACGGCGGCCATCTCGTGGCCGGCGAGGTGCGCGTGGATGCCGATCGGCGCGCTGCAGCCGGCGTGCATCGCGGCGAGCGCCGCCCGCTCGCATTGCACGCACAGCTCGGTGGCCGGATCGTTGACGGCGGCGCGCAGTATCGCCGCGATCTCCTCATCGCCGGCGCGCGTCTCGATCGCGAGCGCCCCTTGGCCGGCCGCCGGCACCATCTTCTCCAGCTCAAACGGTACGACGTGCGTCGCTCCCTGCCCGAGACGGTTTAGACCCGCCATCGCCAGCACGATGGCGCCGTACTCGCCGTCGCGCAGCTTGCGCAGCCGCGTATCGACGTTCCCGCGCAGCGTCTCGTACCGCAGGTCCGGGCGAAGCGAGAACAGTTGTGCGCGCCGCCGCGGGCTCGAGGTCCCAACGACGCAACCCGCCGGCAGCTCATCGAAGCTCGCATAACCTTCGCTGCAGAACGCATCGCGCGGATCCTCGCGTATTGAAACGGCGGCGATCCGAAGACCGGCGGAGAGCGTGCTCGGAAGGTCCTTGCAGGAGTGGACCGCGTAGTCGGCTCGCCCGTCGCGCAGTGCGTTCTCGACCTCGGTCACGAAGACGTTTACGCTGCCGATCCGGTCGATCGAGCTGCGCTGATCGCGGTCGCCGCTCGTCGTGATGCCCAGGAGCGTCGTGGCAATGCCGCGTTCGGCCAAGCGCGCGGCGACGCTGCGACTCTGAGCGGTCGCGAGGCGGCTGCGCCGCGAGGCGCAGATTGCCGTGCGTTCCGGCATGCGCGCAAGCTCTGCGACCGGGCGCTGCGCGAGTTCGCGCAGGATCTCCGCCCCTTCGTCTCGCGGAAAGACTTCCTTGATCGCGACTCGCATTCGGCGCAGCGTCTCGAGCGCCCGCGCGTACTCCGGACCGAACTGAACGGAAAGCTCGCGGACGATGCGTTTGGAAAACGCCGGCGAGGCCCCGGCGGAATCGGCGCTGATCGTCAACTCTCCCACGCGCAAGGTCGCCGGCATCGTGAAGTCGCCGCGTTCGGGCGCAGAAACATCGCACGCGAGTATATTTGCCGCGCGCGCGTCTTGCACGATCCGCGCGTTGACCGCCGCGTCGTCGGTCGCAGCGACTACGAGCGACGCGCCGCGCAGGTCGCTCGAATCGTAGGCGCGCTCGGCGAAGGTTCCGCGGCCCTCGCGCAGAGCATCGCGCAGACGATCGCCGATGCGCTCCGCAACGACGGCGATCGGGAAGCCCGCTGCTGCGAGCGATTCCGCTTTGCGCGCGGCGACGCTGCCTCCGCCGATGATGAGTGCTCGGCGGCCGTTGGACCGCAGGGAAATCGGTAACATATGGGCGCACGAAGGCTTCAGCGCCCGGCAGCCAAAAACCGCCTTTGGTCATGAGAGCAAGCGCCGACGGAGCCGTTCGCGCGGCCGTCGCGGGTGCGGTGGTCGCCGCATTGACGACCCTGCCGGGCTTAGGCGTGGGTACGCTCTGGGACAACAGCGAGACGGCCTACGGCGAAGTCGCGAGAGAGATTCTGCTGACGCACGATTGGGTGGTCATGCACCTCAACAACGTTCCGTACTTCGTCCAGCCCCCGCTCTATTTTTGGTTAGGTGCCGTCTTCTCGCTTTTCGCCGGACCGACGCCCTTCGCAATGCGCTTACCATCGGCGCTCGCTACGATCGCGCTCTGTGCCTTCACCGGTTATGCCGTCGCGCGCCAGGCGGGAGCGCGCGTCGGCATCTTCGCGGCAGTGATACTCGCAACGAGCTTGATGCAAGCCGTGATCGGCAGGCTTGCGATTATGGACGCACTGCTCGACCTGACGGTTGCGATGACGATCTTCTGGTGGTTTCGCGCGCTCGAGACCGGGCGAGACCGCTACGCGATCTTCGGCTGGATTGCGGCCGGCTTCGGGTTTCTCGCCAAAGGCCCGGTCGCGCCGGTCGTTGCGCTGCTGGTCATCGTGCCGTTCTTTCTCTGGAACCGCCGGATCGAGCCGACGCATGCGCCCTCGGCGCGGGCCTGGATCGCCGGACTGGCGGCGTTCGTCGCGGTCGCCGCACCCTGGCCGATCGCGCTGGTCGCGCACTACCACCTCGCTCCGCTGCAAAAGCTGATCGGAGAGTACACGATCGGCCGGTATACCGGCGTCGTCGAGAATCAGTCGGGGCCGATTTGGTACTACGTGCCGGTCATCATCCTCGGGTTCTTTCCGTGGATCGCGTTTCTGCCGATGGCCGTGGCGTACGGCGTGCGCGGTTTGCGCGCGGGTGCGGGCGAAGACTCCGCTACCGCGCGGCTCGTCCGCCTGGCGTTCGCGTGGGGAGTGATGCCGTTGCTCTTTTTCAGCTTCGCGAGCACGAAACTACCGAACTACGTCGCCCTCGAGTTCCCGGCGCTCGCGTTGCTGACGGCGCTGTATTTCGAAGCCGTCGTGCGGCGCGGCGGCACGCGTTCGGCGGTCTTCTCGGCAGCAACCGTTCCGATTACGATCTGCGCGCTCGCCTTTGCCATCTGGCTCTTCATGCGCAACAATCGCTTGACGGCCGAAATCGCAATCGCCGTTCCGCCATTGCTTGCGATGGCGGTCGCGATCTTTGCCGGCTCGCTGCTTACGGCGTTTTTGGTCGCGCGCCGCGGAACGGTCAATGCCGCACCGTACGCGCTGGCATTGGCGGCGCTCGTCGCCACCGACGTGCTCGCGATGACGGTGCTGCCGCATGCCGAGGCATTCAAGCCCGTGCCGCGGTTGGCCGCCGTGATTCAGGCACACCGGCGGCCGGGGGACGTCGTCGCGATTCAAGGAGTCTCGGGCGGCAACGCGCTGCTCTTTTACACGCGCCCGGTCGTCGTCGCGCTCGCGCCGCCCTCCGACGGCGATCCGCAAAGCGACGCCATCGAGCCGCGCAGCGTCATCTGCGCCGCAACGCGCGCGTGGGTGATCGTGCCCGCGGCAAGCAGCGCGCAGCAGCCCACGTACGGACGAGCGCGACGCCTGGTTACGGTCGACCGCAAAGCGGCGCTCGTACTCTACGAAGGCCCGCCGTGCCGTACCCTGAGGTTACTTTAACGTAGCGCCGCTACGGTTTGTAGCCGCTGACCTGCGCCTGCGTAACGGCCGAGGCTTTATTGTTTCCGAGGCTGCCGCGAATGTAGCTGATGACGTCGGCGATGTCCTTATTCGAAAGCTGACCCTTCCATGCGGGCATCTGTCCGTTGTACGTCATGCCGGTGACGGAGATCTGTCCGTGCAGGCCGTTTAGGACGATGCCGATGACGCTCTTCGCATCGCCGGTCACGACGGGGTTGTTGGCGAGCGGCGGAAACGCGCCCGGCGTACCTTGGCCTTGCGCACCGTGACAGCTCGCGCAGTTGGCAGAGAAGACCTTCGAACCATTGGCGTTGGTGGCCGCGCCGGCGCCCGAGCCGCCTATGCCCGATTCCGTGGACGTGCCGGAAGAACCCGAGAGCGTTGCGGCCGCGGCCTCGCTCAGCACCACCGATTCGGGTGGTGAGGCCGGAGCCGCCGCCTGTTTGGCCATCGTCGTGACCTGCCCGAAGATCGAGAGGCCGACGATCCCAACGATGATGATCGCGGTCGACCAGAGGAGACCTGCGCGCCCCGCGAAGCTTCGCGTGCGGCTGCGGTCGAGCCACGGCAGCAGCAGAACTACCACGAGGAAGAGGGTCGGTATGATGATCGTGGCGATCAGTTCGGTGCCGATCGATAGGGGCCCGAGATGGATCTCCGGCGGCACGACGGCCAATAGGCCGAAGAGCGAGAGAAAATACCAGGCCGGATACGGTACGAAGAACTTCGTCGGATCGGCCTTCGCGTCGAGATACGGCGGGAGGGCGAACGCCAGGAAGCAGATGATGACGAAGACGATGAACGAGAACGCGCCGTCCATGAAGAACTGATCGGGCCAGAAGGGCCCGGGGCGCAGCGTCCGGCGATCCTCGACGACGGGGCCCGCCGCGCCGTTATGGCGGAAGATCGCCAAGTGCGCGCCGACGAGCAGGACCAGCGCGGCGGGCATCAGCCACACGTGAAGCCCGAAGAAGCGGTTGATCGTCTCCGTTCCCATTCCGCCGCCGCCCTGCGCGATGTGCTGAATCAGGGGGCCGGCGATCGGGGCGAGGCCGGTAATGTTGAGCGATACCTGCGACGCGAAGTACGCGTCCATGTCCCACGGCAGAAGATAACCGGTGAGCCCGAGCACCAGCGTCACCAGTAACAGGAGAACGCCGACGACCCACTGCAGTTCGCGCGGCGACTTATAGGCGCCGAAAATCAAGACTTGCAGCAGGTGCAGAAAGACGAGCGCGATCATCGCCGACGCGCCCCAATAGTGCACCGATAAGAGGAAGTGCGTGTACGGATTCAGATACATCGCGCGCGTCGATTCCCACGCGGTCGCGGCCGACGGCGCGTAGAAGAACGTCAGGAATATTCCGGTGACGATCTGCACGATCATCGCGAAGAGCGTCGCGCTTCCGAATACGTACCAATAGCTAGCGCCGCCGGGGACGTCCTCGGTGAGGAACTCCTTGGCCATCGAGACGAATCCGGTGCGCTTTTCGATCCAATTGAGCATCAGCGATTACCTATGCCTGGTACGAGACGACGATGCGTTGCGGGGTGTTGGACTGATACACGATCCACGTTACCTCGGCCGAGCCGTTCTGCGAACGTAAGGGCAGCGGGTCGAGACCCCGAGGCGCGGGTCCGGCGATGTGCGTACCGTCGAAGGTGTATTGCGACCCGTGGCACGGGCACATGAAGCGGTTCTGCGCATCGCTCCAGTTGTAGTAGCAGCCCAGGTGCGGACAGATCGGGCTGAAGACCACGAAGCCCATATTGACCGGAGTGTAGGTAAGGTCGCCGTCGGGACCCGCAACGCTGAAGATGTCGGGTCGAGCGGCCCGGAACTTGTCGAGGTCGATTTTGATGCCCCACGCATACTCATCTGCGGCCTGCTCCGGAAGGTAGCCGTCCTTGTATTTCATCGTGAACGTTAGCTTGACGGGCTTTTCGGTCGCCTTCTGCAAGGCGTCCAGCTCTTGCGCGCTCAGCGGCGCCCAGGTGCCGGCTGCGGCGTTCTTGGGCGGGAGGAGCGATCCGACGATCGGGACCGCCAGCACGAGTCCGACGATTCCGCCGATCGTCAGCGTGGCGTTGGCCATGAAGGTCCGGCGGCTTACTTCCTCGGGGCTTTGCGCCGGCGCGTCGTGCGGCGTCAGGCCTGCGCCTTTTGGGGCGCCGGCGTTCGAGTCAGACACAGTCGTTCTCTCCAGAGTGCAGGTACGGGTCGCAGGCTCATTTGGCAATATTGTAGGCCTGGCCTGCCCGAGCCCGTTAGGACTTCGATCACACCTTGTAGCTGTGTAAACCCGAGATCCAGATGTTCACGCCGAGGTAGCAGAAGATGATCGAAACGAAGCCGAGGACGCTGACCCAACTCGTCCGCAGCCCCCGCCACGCGTGTCTGGTATGCAGGTGCATGTACGCGAGGTAGACGATCCACGAAAAAAGCGCCGCAGTCTCTTTGGGATCCCACTGCCAATACGCGCCCCACGCCTCGTGCGCCCACATCGCGCCGGTGATGATGCCGACCGATATCAATGGCAGCCCGATCGCAACCGCGCGGTAGACGATCACGTCGAGGGCCGGCAGGCTGGGAAGCGAGCTCAGCCAGCCTGCGACCGCTTCCGAACTCGCGCGTTGCGCGTAGAATTTGAGTAGGTAGATGCACGAGAAAACGAACGCAACGAGGAACGCGGCGTACGACGAGACGACAATCGGAACGTGGATCTTCGCCCAGTACGATTGGAGAGACGGAACCGGAGGCATCGTCCCCTCGTACCAGGTCACGCCGTAGGCGAGAAAGATCGCCGCCAGTGCGAGCACGAAGCCGCCGGCAAACCAAAGACGGTATCGAAACGCAAAGCCGATGAAGATCGCGACCGACATCGCGGAAAAGAGCGAAAGCGAGCCGTAAAGGTTGAGCAGCGGCCAGACCCCGGTCGTTTCGAAGCGGACGGCCAACTGCGCGAACTGCGCGAGGCATCCGAGAATTGCGAGCGGAATGCCGGCTCGTTCAAACCACCGCTCTTGTGAAAAGAAGTAGATGATCAGCGCAAGCGCGCCCAGCGTGTACGCGCCGAGCGCGACCGCGATGAGGATTTCGTCCCAAGCAAGATTCATAAGCCGGCCGCCCTCAACGCTACCACCAAATGCCCGAACTCGCTTTCGAAAACGTCGTATCCCTTGACGGTCGTGGCCGCCAGGCCGACGGTCGAACCTCCGGCGCCGTGCCGATCCACTCGAACGTACAGCCGGGCCGGCAGAAAATAGAACGAGATCACGAGGCCCGCGAGCAGCACGAATGCGCCGATCCCGACCAGCGGAACGCCCGGATCGTGACGGTACTGGAAGCCGCTATAGAGGACGTATCTCTTGGGTATCAGCCGCCACCCGCCGCCGAGGTCGATCCAGCTGTTCAACGGCACGAGCGCCTCACCGAGCGTGCTGCCCGACTGCGAGACCGAGAGCACGACGGCCGGATCGTTGACGCGCGGATCGGCGGTCGGCATGCCGCTCTGTTTGTCGACGGTCGGCACGAAGCGTTCGTACGAAAAACTTCGCTGCGAGCCGGGCAGCGATAGCGAATCGCCTTCTTGGAGCGTGCGCCCGGAGGTCTCGCGGTCGACGACGCCGTTGTGCGTTACGAGAAAGCGCATGCCGAAGCCGTAACTCGCCTGGTAGTAGAGCGTGTCGTCGACGTCGATCGGATGGTTGACGCGCACGGTCAGATGTTTGGGGGCGCCGTCTTTGCCGGTGACGGTGACGCGCGAAACGTAATCGACCGGCTGATAGACCATTCCGCTCTTCGTCTGCGTCGGCGCGATTTTGTAGGCGAAATCGTCGAGCCTCATCACGGCCCCCGTCTGCGAGATCGCCGCGGTCTCGCCGGTGAGCAGCGCGACCTCTCCCGAGAAGCCTCGTGCCCAGTAGAGCGCCGTTCCGGCCGCGATGATCACGAAGCCGGCGTGTGCGACTAGGACCCCGCGCCGCGCCCAATCGTACTTGTCCGCGAAGCTCCACTCAGTGCCTTCGAAGAGACGATGTCGAACGCGCCAGCCGCGCGAGGCGAAATACTCGGAGAGCCGCTTGCGCACGTCGTCGGGCGGGGCCGCCGCGTCGATCTCCGCGTGAAGCGGGATCTTGTCGATCTTGACCGGACGCAGGGCCGGCAGACGCGCGGGAATCACCCGCTTGAACGTGCAGACCGCCAGCGATAGAAGAATGAGCCCGACGATGCCGACGTACCACGGCGAGTGATAGACGTTGTCGAGGTTGAGGCGCAATATCGCGCGGGCCAGCGGAGCGGCGTAGGAGCCGAAGTAGATATCGGGTTCGCGCCCTTGATCGATGACGACTCCGAGGAGCGTCAGTATTCCCCAGACGACGAAGAGCGAGACCGCAAAAAGGACGTTGCCGAACGTGCGGATGAAATCTGCGTACAGTGCGCGCGCTGCGGTCAAACCGTTCTCCAGCGGCGTTCGAGCGGAGCGATGATCCAGATTGAAAGCTCGTAGAGCACGTACATCGGGAGCGCGAGCAGCGCCATCGTGAGCGGATTACCGTCGGGCGCTGCGATGCCGCCGGCGACGAAGAAGCCGAACAAGGCGTGGCGGCGGTACCGCTTGAGCGTCGCCGCGCTGACGATCCCCAGGCGCGCCAGGCCGATCAAAACGATCGGCGTCTGAAAGATGATCGCAAACAGCGCGAGCAAGACGATGACGAAGTTTAGCGTCGAAGCGACCCCGAAGGTTGGAGTCGCAACGGCGTCGGTGATGTGTAACAGCGCTGCGACGACGCGCGGAATCACGACGAAGTGGGCAAAGGCCAAGCCGAGCAGCGCCAGCAGCAGCGAGGGAATAATGAAGGCGTAGACCATGCGGCGAGTGCGCGGGTGGATCGCCGGTACGACGAAGAGCCACAGCTGCTGCAACAGCAGCGGAAGGCCGAGGACGATTCCTCCGACGATCGAGAACTTGAACTCGGTGAAGATGACGTCCGCGGGACCGAACGCGTGAAGCTGCAGCCCGCCGAAATATTCGTGCATCATCCAGCGGATCACATACTGCGACGGCCAGAAGAGCACGACCGCGATCGCGCCGACGGTGCCGATCGCGATCAAAAGACGGTTACGGAGCTCCCGCAGGTGCTCCGTGATCGGCATCTCTTTTTGGTCCCACGGCGCTTCGCCGGCGTCGCGTTGCGCCAAGAGCGGCAAACGAGGTCTCCTAGATCGCTCCGGCTTTACGAGCTCGGCGTGCCCCGGCCCGGCGTGGGCGGCGGTATCGCTTCGCCGGTCGATGAGCCGATCTCGACGTTATCCATCACGTCGGCGGATGCCGCAGCGGCTCGCATGCGCGCTTCTTCGCGCGCTTTTGCGGCGGCTTCGTCGGCCTCGGCCTGCCCCATCAAGAATTCTTTCTTTGCTTGCCCGGCACTCCGGGCGAGCTTAGGAAGCTTGTCGGCACCGAAGAGAAGCGCTCCGACGACGAGGATGCCGATGATGATCGGTGCATCGATGATTGCGAGAAGCGGATATAGAGTCATGTCGATTCGAGTCCTTTTCGCCCTTAGTCTAAAAGGGCGTCGGTAAGCTGTGCCAGGTCTTTTTTCGCAGCGCTCGGGTGGATCGGCTCCAAGGCCGCCTTGGCGACCTCGACGTAGCGGGCGATCTGAGCGCGCGTTGCGCGCACGCCTCCCTCTCGCTCAATGCCGTAGAGGATCGAAGGGATTGCTTCGGCCGTTCCGCCTTCGTAGTAGCCGCCGACGAGGCTGCGAAAGCTGCCGTTTCCCTCGGCGAGCGCCGCGATCAGCGGGAGAGTGGTCTTTCGCTCGACGAGGTCGTTCCCGACAGGCTTGCCGAGCGATCGCTCGTCCGCGATGACGTCGAGCAGATCGTCGCGCATCTGAAACGCGATGCCGAGGGCCTCGCCGAATTCCCGCAGCGCCTCGACCTGCAAGGGAGCGCCGCCGCCCATGATCGCGCCGCATTGGGCCGAGGCCGCAAAGAGCGAGGCCGTCTTCTTGCGGGCGATCTCGACGTACGTATCGAGTGGAAGGTCGAGATTGCCCAGTGCCTGCAGCTGGAGGACTTCGCCGTCGCAGATGTCGGCGAGCGTTGCCGAGAGCACGTGCGGCACGGGATGTGGATAGTTGAAGGTGACGTTCTTGAATATCCAAGCAAACAGGTAATCGCCGGCGAGCACGCTCACCCGGTTACCGTAGTCGACGGCGGTGGCGTTGACGCCGCGTCTGGTCTTGGCGTTATCCACGACGTCGTCGTGGACCAGCGTCGCAACGTGAATGAGCTCCATGTATGCGGCAAGATGAAGGTGCTCGAGGGGCTCGCCTCCGCAAGCGGCGGCGGCCAGCAGGGTGATCCGCGGCCGAAGGCGCTTGCCGCCCGCAGCCAACATTCGTTTGATGGCTTCGGTGATGACCGGGTTGTCGGTTGTAAAGCGTTCGCGGAAGAATCGGTCGACGAGCGCTTCGAGATCCTCGTAGGTGCTCGACGGCTCGACGAGCGTCACGGGCGCCGTCCGAAGTGGATAGCGATGGTGCCTCCCATCAACGAGAGATAGCCGGCGCCGGCGAATCCGGCGCGGATGAAGCGATCGCGCAACTCGGGCGCATTGGGATGGTGCGTCAGCGAGCTCGGCAAGTAACGATAGGCCTCGGGCGATCCGCCGACGAGTCCCCCCAGCCGCGGGACCACCCCGTAAAAATAGAGATCGAAGAGCCGCTTGAAGCGCTTGTTCGGTGCTTTGCTCACGTCGAGGTTCACGAAGCGCGCGCCCGGCCGGAGAACGCGCAGGATCTCGCGCAGCGTGGCGTCGACGTCGACGACGTTGCGCAGCGAAAAGCCCATCGTGGCACCGTCGAACGATTCGTCGTCAAAGGGCATCGCCATGACGTCGCCCTCCACGAACCGCGCCTCGCCGCGCGCCTCTTTGGCGGCCCGAGCCCGAGCGCGCTCGAGCATGGGGCCGCAGAAGTCGATGCCGGTCACCTCCAGCTTCGGCCGGCTGCGGAGCAGTCCGAAGACGAGGTCGCCCGTCCCGCAGCAAAGATCGAGAATCTGCGCGCCGGGCGCGGGGTCGAGCACCCGGATTGCCCGGCGGCGCCAGCGCCCGTCGAGGCCGGCGGTCATCATGCGGTTGGCGAGATCGTAACGCGGAGCGATTCGCGCAAACATCTCGCGAACGAAAAGGGCCTTCTCGCTCTCCGGGTGGCTTCGAGTCGATGCGGAGTTCATTACCGTTTCGGCTGCTTCCAAATGGCGCTTCGCTCTCCCCCCAGAGCGCTGGCCTCTAGCCGTCCCCGTTCTCTCGTCGTGATGGTGCGCCATGCTCTCACTCAGCTCGGCCGGTGCGGTCGTCGCCGCGCTCGCATCCGCCCGCGACGTCGCCCTCGAAGCCTACACCCTTCATGGGCCGGTCCTGCGCGCCGTCGAGGAGGCGGCCCGGCGCGGGGCTCGCGTCACCGTCGCGCTCAACGGCGTCCCTCACAACGATCCCAACGGCCATCTCGCTGCTGAGAACCGGCGGCTTGCCGGCGAACTGCGAACTGCCGGCGTCCTCGTCACGCTCGACGAGCCGGTCCATGCGAAAGCGATCCGCGCGGACGGCACGCTTTACCTCGACGAGAAGAACTGGGGGACGGGCGACCTCGTCGTGCGCGAAGACGACCCAGCGGCGGCGCGAGCCATCCCGATGATAAAACACGAGGCGCTCGCGCAAGAGGCGGTGCTGCTCGACGGAGCGCCCAAGAGTGCCGGCGTCATCGTCGAGAGCGAGTCGTTCGGCTGCTGCAACGGCGTCTACGGCCGGCTGAGGGCCTTGGCGCACGCCGGTGCCGCGCCGCGACTCCTCGTCAGCGAACGCGAGCTGCGCGGCAACGCGCGCGAACGCGAAGTTCTCGAGGCTCTCGTGCGCGAGGGAGCGCGCGTGCGGGTCTGCGACGATTCGGAGAAGCTTGCGGTCGCGGGCGATCGCGTCTGGCTCGGCTCGGCGAATGCGACCGTCGCCTTCGGAGGATCGGACTGCATCGACTGGGGGGTTCAAACGGCCGATGCGGCGATCGTCCACGCCGTCCGCGATCGGCTCGAAAAGGAGTGGCGTGGCGCGAAGCCGCTGTAGCGCTGCGTCTCTCTATATCCCGAAGAGCGTTGTGGCGTTGGAGTCGGTCGTTGCGGCCACTTCCGCGAGCGAGAGGTTCAATAGCTCCGCCAGCTTCGCGGCGGTGTACGTGACGTATGCCGGCTCGTTTCGCTTACCGCGTTTTGGAACCGGGGCCAGATAGGGGCAATCGGTCTCGAGCACGATTGCAGGCAGCCCAACCTCGCGCACCGCATCGCGGACCTCTTGCGCTTTCGGAAACGTCAAGACGCCGCCGATTCCCAAGAAGAGGCCGAACTCTTCTACGTAGGTGCGTGCCTGGCCGGGAGTTCCGGTAAAGCAGTGCACGACGCCGCGCATCCCGGGACGCCACTCGCGGCGTAGGACCGCGGTGAAATCTGCGAAGGCATCGCGCTGGTGAAAGACGATCGGTGCCCGAGCCTCGCGGCCGATCCGCAGCTGCTGCGTGAAGACCTCCGCCTGCACGTCGCGCGGACTGTAATCGTAGTAGTAATCGAGGCCGATCTCGCCCAGCGCAACGACGCCCGCTCGCGCGAGCAGCGGTTTGAGCCGCGCTTCGATATCCGAAGGAGCTTTGGCCGCTTCGTGGGGGTGGATGCCGACGGCGGCGCAGAGTCCGTATCGCTGCGCGGCGTCGACGGCCGTGCGGCTGTCGTCGAGATTCTCGCCGATCGTAATCATCGCGCCAACTCCGGCCTCGCGCGCACGCGCGATGACCTCGTCGCGATCCGCGTCGAAGGCGCGATCGTGGACGTGGCAGTGCGTGTCGATCACGTCTGCGCGACGAGCTCTACTTTTGGAAAGAGCGGCGCGGCGGTTTGCGTTCGCGTCGCGGCCTGCAGCCCTCCCCACGGCCCCAGCGACGACGACCAATCCTCGGCGATGTCGCCCGGCTCGCCGAGCTGGCGCCACATCTCTTCCATTCGCTCCGGCATGATCGGATGCAACAGAAGCGCGAGGCGGCGCAGACCTTCGCAGAGATCGTAGAGCACCGCATCGAGCTCGTCGTTGCGCCCCTCTTTGTGCAGCGCCCAGGGCTTGCGTTCGTCGATCGTTCGATTCAGCGCCGTCACGAGCTCCCAAACGCCTTCGAGCGCTTCGCGAAAGCGCAGCGCGAGGATGCGCTCGCGCGTGATCGTCGCAAGCGCGCCGAAGCGATCGCCGAGCTCTCCGGCGGCGTTGCCTCGCGCCGGAACGATTCCGTCGCGGTAGCGCTGCAGCATCGAAAGGGTGCGCTGCAAGAGATTTCCGAGGTCGTTGGCGAGATCGCTGTTGTGGCGTTGGGCAATCTTCTCTTCGGAGTAGGAAAAATCGCTCCCGAACGGCGCCTCGCGCAAGAGAAAGTAACGGACCGAATCGGGGCCGAAGCGGGCGGCAAGCGCGAACGGATCGACCGCGTTGCCGAGGCTCTTACCGATCTTCTCGCCGTCGACGGTGATCCAGCCGTGCGCGAAGACGAGCTCCGGGGCGCGCTCGCGCAGCGCCCAAAGCAGCGCCGGCCAGATCAGCGTATGAAAGCGCGCGATCTCTTTGCCGATCAGCTGCACTTTTGCCGGCCAAAGGGCGGCAAAGCGATCCTCGTCTTCGCTCCAGCCGATCGCCGTTATGTAGTTGAGCAGCGCGTCGAGCCAGACGTAGATCACGCCCCCGCCGTCGATCGGGATTCCCCACTCGATGTTCGTGCGCGAGATCGAGAGATCGTCGAGCCCTTCGCGCAGAATCGACATCATCTCGTTGTACGCGTTGCGCGGCTGCACCCACTCGGGGTTGCGCGCGAAGTGCTCGAGCAGGCGGTCGCGGTACGCCGATAGGCGGAAAAACCAGTCGTCCTCCGAGATCCACTGCACCTCGCGGCCGCACGTCGGACAGCGGCCGTCGACGAGCTTGGACTCGAGCCAGAACGTCTCGTCGCTGACGCAGTACCATCCTTCGTACTTGCCGAGATAGACGTCGCCGCTTTGGCGCAGCCGCTCGAACACGCGGCGGACTTTCTCGACGTGCCGTGCCTGCGTCGTGCGGATGAAGTCGTCGTACGAGACGTGATAGGCGGCGAAGAGTTCTTTCCAACGCGGCACCAGCTCGTCGCACCACTCCTGCGGACTCTTTCCGGCTGCCGCCGCGGCATTGGCGACTTTCTGTCCGTGTTCGTCCGTTCCGGTTAAGAAAAACGTCGGTTGGAACGTGCGAGAGGTCCGCGCGAGCACGTCGGCGACGACCGTCGTATAGGCGTGTCCGATGTGCGGATTGCCGCTGATGTAGTAGATCGGTGTCGTAACGTAATACGTGCGCGCCATAATTGCTTTAGGGTTGCTTTAGCGGCGCTTTCCGGCCGGCCTTCCGATTGACTGCCGTCCGGTAGAGCGCGCGGCGGTCGCCAAAGCCTTGCGCGGACAATCGCTTTGCTACCTCACCGACCCGCTCGCCGCCGGCCAGCAGCGCGTCGATCGCGGCCGTCGGATCGGCCGGCATCCGCGGCACGCTATAGGGCGCGATCGCGAAGGCGATCTCTCCGCGGACCGGATCGGGCAAGGCCGCGGCGACCTCCTCTGGAGTTCCGTGGAGTTGTTGTTCGTGAAGTTTCGTGTACTCGCGAACGAGGAAGAGGCGGGCGTTGGGGGCGACCGCCGCCAGGTCGGCGAGGCTCGCGCGGATGCGCTGGGGCGTCTCGAACCAAATCGAGGTCGCCTCGTGCCGTAAAGCTGCTCCGTAACGCTCCCGGCGTGCAGAGCCGGCGCGCGGCGGAAAGCCTTCGAACGTGAAGGTGCGCAGCGGAAAGCCGGAGAGCAGTGCCACTCCCAACACGGCGCTCGGGCCGGGAAGCACCTCGACGGCGATTCCGGCCGCGCGCGCGGCGGCGGCCAGGCCGCTGCCGGGGTCTGAGATTCCAGGGGTGCCCGCATCCGAGGTGACCGCCACGAGGCCGGTGCGCGCTCGCTCGAGGATGCCCTGGGTGACCCGCGGCGCGTTCTGCTCGCGATAACTCCAAATCTCGCGACCCTCGATCTTGAGCGCTTGCAGCAGCCGGCGGGCGACGCGCGTATCTTCGGCGACGACGACGTCGGCCTCGCGCAGGACGTCGAGCGCGCGAAGCGTGACGTCGCGCAGGTTCCCCAGCGGCGTCGGTACGAAGATCAGGGGCATGGCCGCCGAGTTCGACGCGGAGCACATTCCTCCGGGCGCGAAGCTGGAGCTCTATATCTCGCCGAGTTGCCCGTATTGCAAGAGCGCGATGGCGTATTACGATTCGCGCGGCGTGTCGTACGCAGTTCACGACGCGCAGAACGACCGCCGGGAGCGCGAACGAATGTTCAGCTATACGGGCGGCGATCCGACCGTGCCGGCGATCGTCGTGGACGGCGCGTATCTGCAGTCGGGGTGGGGCTCGCCGCCGAGAGGTTGAACGGTTCACTAGCGCGCCGGTCGGCGCGTTTTACTCGACGTTTCTACACAACGGAGGGCTCCTACGATGGACACGAACAATCCGGCGGCTTCGGCAGGTTTCCTCGCCGGCATCTTCCTCGTTTACGGCCTCGTGATAATCGCGGTCATGGTCTTCACGCTTTGGGTCTACTGGCGGATCTTCGCCAAAGCGGGATACAACGGCGCGATGTCTCTGCTCAATCTCATTCCCGGCATCGGTCCGCTCATCTGCATGATCGTTCTGGGCTTCGGCCGCTGGCCGATTGAAGACGAGCTCGCAGCCTTGCGCGGCAGCGGCCCAATTCCGTCGATGGTACCGCCGGCGCCACCCGGCACGGGCGTCATGCCGACGTAGGAGAGATTACCAAAGCTCCTCGATCCAGCGCTCGACGTCGTCTGCCTTCGAGGGCAGTGCCGCCGAGAGATTCTCCGGCGCGCCGTTCGTGACGGCGATGTCGTCTTCGATGCGTACGCCGATTCCCCGGAAGCGCTCCGGGACCGTCGCATCGTCGGGCTGGAAGTAGAGACCCGGCTCGACCGTCAGCACCATGCCGTCGCGGAGTTTCGCGTACCGGTACTCTTCGTCGCGCGCCCGCGCACAGTCGTGCACGTCGAGGCCGAGCATGTGGCTGACGCCATGCAGAGAGTAGCGGCGATGCAAGAGCCGTTCCGGGTCGAGCGCCTCGTCGAGCGAGACGCGCAGGATGCCGAGATCGATGAGTCCTTGGGCGAGCACCCGCACCGCGGCGCGATGCGGGTCGAGAAAATCGTTGCCGGCGATTGCCGCTTCGATTCCCACCCGCTGAGCCTCCCAGACGATCTCGTAGATCGCCCGCTGCTCGGGCGAGAAGCGCCCCGAAATCGGCAGCGTTCGCGTGATGTCCGCCGTGTACAGCGAGTCGCATTCGACGCCGGCGTCGACCAGCAGCAGCTCGCCGGGGCGGACGGCCCCGTCGTTCCGCGTCCAGTGCAGCGTGCAGGCGTGCTCGCCGGCCGCCGCGATCGTCAGATACCCGACGTCGTTGGCCTCGATCCGCGCGCGGCCCCAGAATGCCGCCTCGATTTCGCGTTCGCTCCTTGAGGCACGCATCGCCCGGATCGCGTCCTCGAACGCGAGCTTTGAGATCGCGCAGGCCTTGCGCAGCTCCGCCAGCTCGTACTCGTCCTTGATCAGCCGCATCTCGGAGAGGTGCTCGGCCAGTTCGGCGTCGTCGTCGCCCGGGTCGAAGACGCGGTCGACGTTCTCGTTATCGCCGCGCACGACGCGCAGCGGGTAAGCCGCTTCGCGAATCTCCTTTAAATAGTCGGCCAAGGTCCCCAGCGGACGGCACTCGTCGACGCCGTAATAGACGAGACTCTCCTCGACGCCCCGGTGGCGCCCTACCCAAAGCTCACCCGCGACGCGATCGGTAAAAAACTCGGCCCGGCCGCGATTGTGATCGAGGACGAAGAGCAGGCTGCGGTGGCGTGCGCCGTCCGGCTCGAGCACCAAAACGCCGCCAGGATCGCCGTCGCCGGCGAGGTACGCGAAATCGCTCGACGGGCGAAAGCGGAAAGACGTGTCGTTCGCCCGCACGCGCTCGAGGCCGGAGGGAATCACGAGGTACGTTCCGCGGTACGCCTCGGAGAGCGCTTCGCGGCGCGCAGCAAATCTCGCCGTTTGCGGATGGGGCACGGCTTCTGCGGGCCGGTCGATCCAGTCGCGGGACATGAACTCGACCAGCGCCTTGGGCGGCTGGAAATCGTGCTTCGCTTGGGCGGGCTGCGTTGGGGTGAGAGCGTTTCGTTCGGCAGACATGGTTAGCAAGAGAGTTCGCCTAAGCCCCCGGGGGTCATGCAATCGGACCCGCGAGAAGCGGGCCAGGCGCGCGCCACGGACGTGCTGGCAAACGAACGGACCTATCTAGCCTACGTGCGAACGGCGTTGGCCTTCATCGCATTCGGCTTCGTCATCGCGCGATTCTCGCTCTTCGCTCGCGAGTTTGCCGCGCTCGTCGCGGGCTCGGCCACCGCAACCGGCATCTCGACGCGATTCGGCACGGCGATGGCCGGCTTCGGAATACTGATGGCGCTCTTCGGTGCGTGGCGGTACGCCGTTACCGATCGCGGCTTATACGAGGGGCGCGTCGTGAGGCTCTCCGCGGTCGCCGGGTACGCGATCTCGCTCATCGTCGTGGTCGTCGGCGCGATCGTGGCCTTCGCGCTCATGCTCTACCATTAGGAGATCTCGAGCGAAAGGTCGAGTGCCGGCGCGCTATGCGTCAGCCAGCCGATGCTAACGATATCGACGCCGGTCTGCGCGACGTCGGCGACGTTTGCCTCGGTGACGCCGCCGCTCGCCTCGGTGATCACTCGTCCCCGTACGAGACC
Organism: Candidatus Cybelea sp.; assembly: GCA_049285915.1. Lineage (GTDB taxonomy): Bacteria > Vulcanimicrobiota > Vulcanimicrobiia > Vulcanimicrobiales > Vulcanimicrobiaceae > Cybelea. The sequence continues at coordinate 28,903 of JBAQAW010000073.1, forward strand.
GACGGCTTCGCGCAGCTGTGTGGTCGTCATATTGTCGAGCAGGACGGCATCGATCGGGGTCTCCAGCGCCTCGCGCAGCTGAGCGATCGTCTCTACCTCAACCTCGACCTTGACCATATGTCCGGCGCGCGCGCGCGCCGCCGCCACAGCCGCGGCAATCGAGCCCGCAAGCGCGAGGTGGTTATCCTTGATCAGGATCCCGTCGTCGAGACCGAAGCGGTGGTTGCGTCCGCCGCCGCAGCGCACGGCGTAACGCTCGAGCACCCGCAGGCCGGGCGTCGTTTTGCGAGTGTCGGCGATCCGAGCGTTGCTGCCGGCGACGAGCTCGACGAGCCTTTGCGTCGCAGTAGCAATTCCGCAGAGACGAGAGAGAAGGTTGAGCGCCGTTCGCTCCCCGGTCAGCAGCGTGCGGGCATGGCCCTCGATTTCGGCGATGAGGCCGTCTGCCGCAACCTTCGCGCCTTCTTGCGCGTGCCGCGTGCTCTCGACGCATTCGTCGAGAATCGAAAACGCGAGCAGGGCGACGTCGAGTCCGGCGACGATTCCGCTGCGGCGCGCGACGATCCGGGCGCGGGCGCGGCGGTTGGGATCGACGATCGCTTCGGTCGTGAGATCGCCGCCGCGGCCGAGGTCCTCGAGCAGCGCCGCCCGCACGAGCGGCGCGGCGAGCAGCTCAAGCGACGCTGCGGAGTCGCGTGAACGAACGCTTTGCGAGGGCTTCATCGGCCTGCGGGTAGTCGCTTCGATAATGGCTGCCGCGACTCTCGCGGCGCGCGAGCGCCGCCTCGGTGATCAAACGTCCGACGACGAGCAGATTGCGCAGCGGACTCATCCCGGCGGGTACGGACTCGAGTTCGGCAATTCGCCTCAAAGCCTCGCGCAGGCCGGCGTCGTTGCGAACCAGGCCGACGTTGGCATACATGACGTTGCGCAGGTCGGTGATCGCCTGTGCTTCCGTCATTCCAAACGCGTGCACCGCGGCGTCGAGGCCGGCCCCCCCTTCGGTCCGCTCGAGCGGCGGAATCGAAGCATGCATCGCGGAGATGTCGGTCGCCACACGCGAGCCGTAGACGAGCGCTTCGAGCAGCGAGTTGCTTGCCAGACGATTCGCGCCGTGCACGCCGGTGGCGCTGGTCTCACCGCAGGCCCACAGCCCCCCCAGCGAAGTCCGGCCCCATTCGTCGACGGCGATTCCGCCCATGTGATAGTGAGCCGCGGGGGCAACTGGAATGTTCTGCAACCGCGGATCGATGCCGGCTTCGCTGCAAAAGCGGAAGACGGTCGGAAAGGCTCGGGGAAAATGCGCTCCGATCGCGGCGCGCGCGTCAAGGCCGACGGTCCGTCCGCGCTGCTGCTGCTCGAAGATCGCGCGGGCGACGACGTCGCGAGGGGCGAGCTCGGCATCGGGATGGATGGCGAGCATGAAACGCTCGCCGAGATCGTTCACGAGGATCGCTCCCTCGCCCCGCACCGCCTCGGTAACCAACGGCATCGGGTCGCGTCCGATCGCGAGCGCCGTCGGATGGAACTGCACGAACTCCATGTCGGCGAGCATCGCCCCGGCACGCGCGGCCATCGCGATACCGTCGCCGGTCGCTTCGACCGGATTGGTCGTAAAGCGATAGAGCCGGCCCATTCCGCCCGTGGCGAGCACGACGGCGGCGGCGGCGAAGTCTATGAGATCACCCGTCGCGTTCTCGCGGGCGCAAACGCCGGCGACTCGATTTTCGTAAAGGAGAAGATCCTGCGCCGTCACGTTCTCGACGATCTCGATCGACGGATGATCGCGCACCGCATCGATCAAGGTTTTGAGGATTTCGTGCCCGGTTGCATCTCCGCCGGCTTTAACGATGCGCCGGCGCTGATGCGCGGCCTCTCGTCCGAGGGCGAGTTCGCCACCCTCGGTCCGATCGAATCCGGCGCCGAGCTCGAGCAGCTCTTCCACTCGCGCGGGTGCGTCTTGGGTGAGGATCTCGACGATCGTTGCGTCGCTGATGCCGGCTCCTGCGCGTTGCGTGTCGATCGCGTGGAGCCGGGGCGAGTCATCGGCGCCCATTGCCGCCGCGATGCCGCCTTGCGCCCAATCGGTCGCCGCGCCTTTTCCCAAGCGAGTCTTGCAGAGAACCGTCACCTTCGCCGGAGTGAGCTTGAGCGCGGCGATCAAACCGGCGATGCCCGCGCCGACGACCAGCACGTCGCAACGACGCTGTTCTACGAGCGGCATGGGCTTTTTCAGAGTCTCCTAGTCTTTCGGCTGGCGGCTGAAGTCGAGCATTCGCTCGACCGCGCGACGGGCTCGCTGCGCAATCTCGGGAGCGATGCTCACCTCGTACTCCATCGCTTCCAGAGAATGCAATACCTTCGGAAGCGTGTTGCGCTTCATGTGCGGGCAGAGGTTGCAGGGGCGCACGAACTCGACGTTCGGGTACTGCCCGGAGACGTTGTCGGCCATCGAACACTCGGTCATGAGCAGAACGCGCGGTGCCGCGGCTTCCGAACCGGCTCCCGAGGCAAGCCGTCCGACGTACTCGCTCATCGCCTGCGTCGAGCCGACGTAATCGGCCTCTGCCAGCACGTCGGGCGGGCACTCCGGATGCGCCAGAACGACGAGCGATCCGTCCCCCTCGCGAAATCGCCGGATATCCGCGCCGCGGAAGCGCTCGTGCACCTCGCAGTGCCCCTTCCAGGCGATGATCTCGACGTTGGTCTTCGAAGCGACGTACTTGGCGAGGTATTCGTCGGGAAGGAAGACGACGCGCGGCGCGCCCAGGGCCTCGACGATCTCGACCGCGTTGCCGCTGGTGACGCAGATGTCGGACTCTGCCTTGACCTCGGCCGACGTATTGACGTACGTGACGATCGGCGCGCCGGGATAGGCCTCGCGCAAGAGGCGGACGTCGGCGGCGGTAATCGAGGCCGCGAGCGAACAGCCCGCGCGCAGGTCGGGGACGAGCACCGTCTTGCCGGGGTTTACCAGCTTCGCGGTCTCGGCCATGAAGTGCACGCCGCAGAGGACGATGACGTCGGCATCGGTCTGCGCGGCCTTCATCGCCAGCGCCAGCGAGTCGCCGACGATATCGGCGACCGTATAGAAGATCTCCGGGACCTGGTAGTTGTGCGCGAGGATGATCGCGTTGCGCTCTCGTTTGAGCCGGTTGATCGCGGCGACGTACGGAGCGTGCAGCGGCCATTCAACGCGCGGAATGACGTGCTCCACCCGCTCGAAGATGGGGTAGGTCTCGGCGGCGATTTCTTCGCGCAGGGGTAGTTCGATGGCGCCCATAGAGGTTTTGGGGAATCTTGCGGGCTTAGCCGCGCCTTCTCCCCTATTTACAACCCGCCGGAGGCCTCCCCGGTTTTGCAGCGCCCGGAAGGACGAAACCAAGCGTTAGAGCGGGCGGCGCTCTGGGTAGGACCCGCGACAGAGAGCACATTGCAACAGGCTAGAGGAGGATTAACCGCATGAACCGCTGGTTCGCCGGGCTTATCTGCGCCGGAACGCTGGTCGCCGGCATTACGACGCTTGCCGCAAACGCGCAACCCGTCACCCCCGCCCCGTCGGCGTCACCGATGTCGTCGATGGCCCCAATGGCAACGGCCGCGCCGATGGGAACGATGGCGCCGATGGCCTCGGCGTCGCCGATGTCGACGATGAAACCCTGAAGCAAGATCGACCGCGCGTGTCGATAAGCTGTGGGCAATCACAATTTCTTGTGGAGCGGTTGTGCACGACTCGCTCATGCTATTGCAACGGAGACGCCGCTTTTGATAGCATGCAAACACTTCGTTCAATGACGAAGCGCGGACCGTATCGAGCCGCGATCGGGACACGTAGACGAAACGTCGCAGTCTTGCGATGAATCCGAGTGGGCCGGTCGAACAACCGGATCGAAACGTCGGTGGGAAGGCGGAAACGGCTTCAAACAGGCGAGAATGACCGGAGATACGCAAAGCCCGTAGCGTTTACGTTGCGGGCTTTGCTCATGGCCCGGACGGGCGATCCAACAAGGCCGGACGCCTACGAACGGGCAATGATGGCGCATCGTGAACGATCGAGTCGAGTTGACGCTGCGCGCGCTCGTTCTGGGCGCCGCGATCACGCTCGTCTTTACCGCTGCCAACGTCTACCTCGGCCTGAAAGTGGGGCTGACGTTCGCGTCGACGATTCCCGCCGCGGTGATCTCGATGGCGGTCCTGCGTGCCTTCCGTAACTCGACGATCTACGAAAACAACATCGTTCAGACCGTGGCTTCGGCGGCGGGGACGCTCTCGGCGGTCATCTTCGTGCTGCCGGGGCTCGTGATGATCGGCTGGTGGAGCGGGTTTCCGTTCTTGGAATCCTTCGGCGTCTGCGCGATCGGCGGCATCCTCGGCGTAATGTACAGCGTTCCGCTGCGGCGCGCGTTGGTCTCGGGTTCGGATCTTCCCTATCCCGAAGGCGTGGCCGCCGCCGAGGTGCTCAAGGTCGGCACGGCCGCGCCCGCGGCCGCCGGGAATCGCGCCGGCCTGCTGGCCCTGCTTGCGGGAACGCTGGCATCGGCGGGCTTCGCCGCGATCGTGGCCACGCGGATCTTTGCGGGCCAGCTCGCCGGCTACTTTCGCGTAGGCAATGCGACCACGGGTATCGGCTTCGGGCTTTCGCTGGCGCTCGTGGGGGCCGGCCAACTCATCGGACTCACCGTCGGCTTAGCCATCTTGACGGGCCTCGCGATCGCGTGGGGCGTAGCGACCCCGGTGCTCACCGCGTTGCATCCCGTCGCCGGTCCGGCGGCGGACGTCGCAACGGCCGTCTGGTCCCATCAGGTCCGTTTCATCGGCGCGGGGGCGATCGGCGTCGCGGCGCTTTGGTCGCTCGGTCGTCTCGCGCGACCGGTCGCGCAAGGCGTCGGTTCGGCCATCGCGGCTTCCCGGCGGCGCCGAGCGAGCGGCGCGCAAGGCGAGCCGATTACGGAACGCGATCTGCCGATCGGGATCGTTTTCTTCATTAGCATTTGCGCTTTGCTGCCGCTGGCCGCGCTGCTGGCTCACTTCGTCGCCGGCGGCAAGCTCGCGCCGCTTACCGGAACCATAACGGTCGCCGCGGTCGCCTACATCGTTATCGCCGGATTCTTCGTGGCCGCCGCGTGCGGGTACATGGCCGGCCTGATCGGCTCTTCGAACAGTCCGGTCTCGGGTCTGGCGATTCTCGCCGTCATCGGCGCTTCGCTGATGCTCGTTGCGATTGCGAAAGCGACGGGCACGTTTGCCACGCTCGAACTGGTCGCCTACGCGCTCTTCGTTACGGCAATACTGCTTTGCGTCGCAACGATCTCCAACGACAACCTGCAAGATCTTAAGACCGGCCAGCTCGTCGGCGCGACGCCGTGGCGGCAGCAGGTCGCACTGATCGCCGGCGTCATCGCCGGCGCGCTCGTGATCCCGCCGATCCTCAACCTGCTCAATCGAGGCTACGGCTTTGCCGGCGCGCCGAATCTGCACGGCGTCGCCGCGCCGCTGCCGGCGCCGCAAGCGACGCTGATCTCGGCGCTTGCTAAAGGCGTTATCGGAGGCCAGATCGACTGGCGATTGATCGGCGCGGGCGCGCTGATCGGCGCGGCGATTGTGGCCGTCGACGAGCTCTTACGGCGCACGCGAAAGGCATCGCTGCCGCCGCTGGCGGTCGGGTTGGGCATCTATCTCCCGGCGACGACGACGTTGCCGGTCGTCGCGGGCGCGATCGCCGGATGGATGTACAACCGCTGGGCAACGGCGAGCGCTCAGAGCGAGCGGGCGAAGCAATTCGGCGTGCTGGTCGCATCGGGCCTGATCGTCGGCGAGAGCCTCTTCGGCGTGCTGCTTGCGGGATTGATCGTCTCAACCAACAAGCCCGAGCCGCTCGCGTTGGCCGGTGACGGCTTCGCGACCGCCTCGTTGATCCTCGGCGGCCTTGCCTTTGCGCTAGTCCTTGGCGGCCTTTACTGGTGGACGAGCCGCATCTCGCAGCGGCCGGCTTAAGTTCGGGTAAGAAGTAGCGTGACGAGCTCGTGCAAGCCGCTTGCTCTCAGCCGAACCTGTGAATGTTTGGAGTAACCTTTCCCGTTAGAATGAGACTGGCGGTATCGATCGCACTCGTGGCGCTGCTAGCGACGGCTTGTGCCGGCGGAGGACGCGGACATCGCGGCCGCCCGACGCCCGGGCCGGCCAGCGTACCGACGCAGACCGCGGCACCGGCGACCGTCCGCCCGACGGTTCAGATTGCCGGCATCGTCGCGCCCTATCAAAACGTCGCGATCTCGAGCGCTCTCTCCGAGCCGACCGACTCGGTCAGCGTCGTCCAGGGCGACGTCGTCCGGCGCGGAGGAGTCCTGGCAATGCTCGACACGACCGACTTGCGCGCGAGCCTCACCGCCGCGCAGCGCAGCGCGGACTCTTCGGCAGCGCGGGTCTCGCAGACGCAGTATCAGGCCGAACTCAACATCGGCCAGGGCAGCGATCAGGTGCGCAATGCCCGAGCCGCGCTTGCGCAAGCCCAACAGACGCTGGGCCTCGATCAAAAGAACTTGACGCGCTTCCAAACCCTCTTAAACAGTGGTTACGTCTCGCAGCAGCAAGTCGACCAGCAACGCACGACCGTGCATAACGATCAGCAGCAAGTGCTCTCGACGCAAGCATCGCTGCAGTCGGCTTCGCTCAACGCGAAGGTAAACGGCGGCTATCAGCAGGGACTTCAGGCCGCAAACGTCGCGTCGGCGCAGGCGGACGCGGCCTCCGCCCAGGCGCAAGCCGCGCAAATCCAAGCGCAGTTAGACAAAGCAGAGATAATCTCGCCGGTCGACGGCGTCGTCGTCAACCGGAATCTCAATCCGGGCGAGTATCCCGGCTCTCGCACGATCTTTACCGTTCAGCAACTCGATCCGGTCTACGCCGAGCTCAACGCATCATCCGAAGACGTCTTCCGAATACGGCGAGGTGCCGCGGTCTCGGTGACCGTCGCGGGGGTAAACGCCGCGCCGTACCGCGGCCGGATCAACGCGGTCCTCGGTCAGGTGCAGCCGGGATCGACGAACTTCACCGTTGAAGCGATCCTCTCTAATCCGGGATTTCGGCTCAAATCCGGCATGGCGGTCACCGGCACGGTAGATCTGCCGCCGGTGACGGGAATCGGCGTGCCGGCGGCGGCCTTTCTCGACGACTCCCACGATAGCCTGATGCTCGTCGCATCGGACGGAACCGCGAAGCTCGCGAAGGTCTCCGAACGCGGCAGCGACGGCAAGACCTCGATCGTAACCGGAATTCCGGCGGGAGCCAAGGTGATTTCGAACGGGCAGCTCGGGATTACGGCGGGGCAGCAAATAGCCGGCGAATCCCCCGAACCGTAATGTGGCCGACTCGTCTCTTCGTTTCACGGCCGGCGCTCGTGTTCGTCGCCCTCGCGCTGATCGCGGTTGCCGGCTCGATCGCGTTGACGACGATCGTGCAGCAGCAGTTTCCGAACATCGATTTCCCGACGATCAGCGTGCGCGCGAGCTATCCCGGCGGATCGACGACGCAGATTCGCGACGCGATCGTTCGGCCGATCGAAGATGCGATCGCGGGTGCCCCGGACCTCGACCACATCAACACGACGGTTCAGCAGGGGCAGGCAACGATCTCGGCGGTCTTTTCGCTGACCTCCAACAAGACCACCGACCTCGTTCAAGTCCAGCGGCGGCTGCTCGTCGCCCAGTCGCAGTTGCCCAGCGACATGCCGGCGCCCACGGCCGGCACCTTCGATCCCGCGCAAGCCACGATCGTCACGCTCGGCGTGAGCTCTCGCTCTCTCTCGCCGGGTGCGCTCTCGGCGATCGTCACCAACAACATCGTTCCCGATCTCGAACAGGTCGACGGCATCTCCAACGTGAACGTCGGCGGCTCGGTGACGCCGGCCATCGAGGTCGCGGTCAACCCCAATACGCTGACCTCGTCGGGGCTGACGCTCAACGACATCGTCAGCACGATCTCTCTCAATAACCTGCGCGAGCCCGGCGGCATCGCCTACCTTCCGAACCGGGAGACGACGATCGACGTCCGCGGCGACGTTCGGAACGCGCAGAGCGTGGCGAACCTTCCGGTTTTTGGAGCGTCGCCGTTTACCTCGACGTTTGGGAACGCATCGTATAACGAGCCGGCAATTCCCGGGGCGCCCGGCGCGCCGGTGAGCTCGTCGAGTTCGGAGGGCGGCGCTGGACAGGCCGCGGCGTTGCCGGCACCGCCCGCGCAGGCAAACAACGCTCCCGCGACGACGAACGCGGCAGCACCTGCCTCCGCAGCTC
>JBAQAW010000074.1:0-19297 GCA_049285915.1 Candidatus Cybelea sp.
GTTCAGCGCAAAGAGATTCCCACGGAGAATCTTCCCGAAATCGAGCTGGGCGAGTGCAAGCGCGTCAGCGAGCTTCTCGTCAAAGCCGGATTCGCCGAAAGCAAACGCGCGGCGGAACGACTGATTACGGGCGGCGGCGTAAAAATCGACGGCGAGCCGGTGAAGGAACCGAATCAACCGTGGAGCGCAACGCAGCCCGCCGTACTCTCCGTCGGCTCCCGCCGCTTCGTACGGGTGTTACCCCCCGTGTCATCCTGAGCCTCTCGAAGGGTTGTCGAAGAACGACCTCCGCGCAGAAGGGCAAGGTGAAAAGCTACTTGGTGTACATGCTCCTCTGCTCGGATGGCTCGTTCTACGTTGGAGTGACGAACAACCTCGAATACCGCGTGGCGCAACACGAAACCGGCTTCGATCGTAAGTGCTACACCTTCAAGCGGCGGCCGGTTAAGCTCGTCCATTCCTCTGAGTTCTACGAAATCACCGACGCCATCTGTTGGGAGAAGCAGCTCAAGGGTTGGTCCCGCGCGAAAAAGGAAGCGTTAGTTCGAAACGATTGGCCTTCGGTTGTGCGCCTCGCGAGAAATTATGGGGAGAGGTTTGGTCATCCTTCGACAAGCTCAGGATGACACCGATGGTTCCCTCACGGTCATCCTTCGACAAGTTCAGGATGACACCGGAGGGGCTCGGGATGACGCCGATGGGTTTCCTCACGGTCGTCCTTCGACAAGCTCAGGATGACACCGGAGGGGTTAGCCGGCCCGTTGCGATAGCTCCCTTACCTCATCTGCAGTAAAGATGTATTCGGTTTTGCAATATTCGCACGTTGCTTCGGTGAAGTCGCGTTCGCGGGTGAGGGCGAGAAGGTCGTCGGCGCCCATGCCGAGGAGCACCGCTTCGACTTTCGTGCGATTGCAGCGGCAGGCGAAGCGCACGTTGATGCTGCGGGAGGCGCGCAGTTCCGTATCGCCGGCGACCGCGCGCAGCAGCGCTTCGGCATCCGCGCCGTGCGAAATCTGCTGCGTCACCGGAGGCATCGCGACGGCGCGTTCCTCGAGCGCCGCGAGAAGATGCTCGTCCGCACCCGGCAGCGCTTGCGCGATAACGCCGCCGGCCGCAATGACGCCGTTCGGGTTTGCGAGCACGCCCAGCGCGACGATGCTGGGGATCTGTTCGGACTGCGCGAGGTAGACCGCAATATCTTCGGCGATCTCACCGGTTGCCAGTGGAACGATGCCGACATACGGCTGCCCGACTTCCGTCGAACGCGTTACCTGAAGGGAGCCCTTTCCGACGGCGCCCGCGACGTTGAATTTGCCGCGCTGATCGACGGGCAGCTCGACCTGCCCGTTGCGCGCATAGCCGCGCGCGCCGATGGTATGCTCGTCGAGAAACCACGCGTCGGCCGCGATGTTCCCGAGCGGACCATTACCCGCGATCTGAAGCGAAATTCGTTCGTTGCCCTTGAGATTTGCGGCCAGCAGCGCGGCGCCGGTCGCTAATCGCCCCACGGCGGCCGTCGCGGTCGGCCAAAGGTCGTGCCGATCGCGGATCTCGCCGACGAGATCGGTCGTAATGGCGGCGGTGATGGCAATTCCGGCGTCGAGTGCCGACGCGGCGAGGATTCTGTCGGGCATGAGCGCCTCTGGGGCAAAGGCTCGAGCTTTTCCTCCAAAGAAGGCCCCGCGATGCGCGTTTTGGTTTTGCACGGGCCGAACCTGAATTTACTCGGCGAGCGGGAGCCGGAGCTTTACGGCAAGCAAACGCTAGAGGAACTCAACGACGCGATTCTTCGCGCCGCCAAGGAGCTCCATTTCGACGCCCGATGCGAGCAGTACAACGGCGAAGGCCGGCTCATCGACGCGCTGCACGCTGCACGCAAAACCGATGCGGGCGTCGTCATCAATCCCGGCGCCTACGCGCACTACTCGTACGCCATCGCCGATGCAATCGCCGCGATCCGCATCCCCGTGATCGAGGTGCACCTTTCGAACGTCGCGGCCCGAGAGGGGTTTCGGCGAACGAGCGTGACGGCGGCAGCTTGCCGCGGCGTCGTGAGCGGCCTCGGAGCGGCCGGCTACGTTCTCGCACTCCGCGCGCTCGCCGAAATTCTCGCCGCCTGAAGGCAGCCGAGCAAGGCTGTTGAACGACTGCTCCTCTCCGAGCCGAGTAGGAGATGTGACGTTGACAAAAGCAGATGTCGTCGACACCGTCGCCTTAGAGGCAGAGCTCTCCAGGCGAAAGGCTGGCGAAATAGTAGACTTGATTCTCAACGAGATCAAGGGAGCGCTCCAGAAGGGCGATCGCGTGGCGCTAAATCCCTTCGGGAGCTTCGTCGTGCGCTCGCACAAGGCTCGCGCCGGACGCAATCCGAAGACCGGGGAGCCGATCAACATCCCCTCACGAAAGGTTCCTGCCTTCGTCGCCGGAAAATCGCTGAAGGAAGCCATCGGCGGCAATCGCTCTCGCAAGAAGAAGAAAAAATTCGACGGGCTGTAGCGAAGCTTGGTTATCGCGCTAGTCTGGGGGACTAGAGATCGCTGGTTCGAATCCAGTCAGCCCGAGATTATCTCCGGCCAGAACTTTAGACGAGTTTTGGCCGCGCGTATTTAAGCGAGGGGTTCGCGCTCCGGCGCGCCCGAAGCCTTACTAGATGAAGATTGGGACCCTGGAGATGAAGATCGCTCGCGTTGAGGGGTTTCAGGTGCGGGTTCGCACGTCCGACGGCCGCGACATTCGATCGGATCGGGAGGGGATGCCGTCGTGGCCCTACGAGAAGGGCGCGCGAGACCGGTGGTCGGTCGCTCGCTGGAAGCAAGACCGTTTCGTTAGCCTCTATCCGGGATTCGGTGTGGACGTGCTCGATGGCGACGGAACGCCCGTCGAGTTCGGGCAAACGCTCCTGGAGACGGTCCGCGAAAGTTACGATTGACCCTAGTCAACGCGGCCGCTCGCAGCGCCATGTAAACCGAGGACAGGCGAAGAAGAGAGGGCGGCTTCCCACCTGCAAACTGGAGCTTGTATATGCCTTCTCGAGTATCGTTTATCGGAATTCTGCTTACAGTCTCGATGAGCATGACCGCGTGCGGCGGTGGCTCGCACTCAGCCGCGCTCCCGAATATGGCCGATGGCGGGCACCATAAAACGGGGACGAGTCCGATCCAGCACATCGTCGTGTTGGTGCAGGAGAATCGTACCTTTAACAATCTCTTCGCGACCTTCAAGGGCACGACGGGCACGACGACGGGGCTCGAGCGCATCGGCAAAGGCAAGCAGGCCAAGACCGTCAGCATCAATCTGGCCGAAGTGGGCCTCGTCGCCAAGCGCAGCCTCAACCACATGTACTCGGGGTATCGCACCGCGTACCGCCACGGTCATATGGACGCCTTTAACCTCATCAAGTTCGCCACCACTGGCCAAGACGAAGGCGTCAAGCCCTACGTATACACAAACCCGTCCGACGTGCAGCCGTACTGGACGATCGCAACGCAGTACGGCATCGCCGATATGATGTTCCAGACGCAAGGCAGCGGCAGCTTTACCGCGCACCAGGATTTGATTCGCGGCGGCACCGAGATCGACGCAACCGATAGCCTGATCGACGATCCGAGCTCTTCGGCCGCGTGGGGTTGCAACGCCCCGCCCGGAGCGAAGACCAGCCTGATTACCACAAAGCTGGTTTACCGCAGGCGGCTCGGCCCGTATCCGTGCACGGCGAATTTCCCCTCCTCGGGCAGCAGCTACCTGACCCTCGCGGATCTCTTCGCAACGGGCGGCATTACGTGGAAGTACTACACGCCTGCCGATAAGCTGAACAGCACGGGTGCGTTGTGGAACGGCTTCGCGGTGATCAGTTCGTTCTTTAACAATCAGAGCCAGTGGAGCCAGCACGTCATTAGCCCGCCGCAGCAGATCCTCACCGACGCACAGAACGGTAATCTGCCGCAGGTGTCGTGGGTCATCCCCGATGCGATCAACTCCGATCACCCCGGCTACAAGTCCGACAAAGGCCCGTCGTGGGTCTCGCAGATCGTCAACGGAATCGGACAGAGCCCGGCCTGGAACTCCACGGCCATCATCGTCGTCTGGGACGACTGGGGCGGCTTCTACGATCCGGTCGCGCCGCCGAAACTCGATAATCAGGGCGGGCCCGGTTTCCGCGTCGCGATGATCGTCGCATCGCCGTACGTTCCGGCAAACGAAATCTCGCACACCGTGTACGGCTTCGGCAGCATCATTCGATACATCGAAGATAACTGGAATCTCGGTTCGCTGGGAACGACCGACGCGACCTCGACCAGCATCGCCAACATGTTCGACTACAACCAGAAGCCGCGGAAGTTCAAAATCATCCCCGCAAAGTACTCGCGCGAGTTCTTCCTACACCAGAAGCCTTCGGGCTTACCCGTCGACGACGAATAAGTTGAGCCTTCGGTTCGCCGTCGTCGCGAGCTTCGCCGCGATCCTCGCGGGCTGCGGCGGAGGCGCGGCAACCGGAGCGCTCGCGCCCTTTTCGCACGTGCCTCTTTCGGCGGCGCAGGGCTCGCCGATCGCGCACGTCGTCGTCATCGTCCAGGAGAACCGCAGCTTCGATAATCTCTTCGCGACGTTCCCCGGCGCCGACGGCACGACGACGGGTTTGGAGAAGGTTCGCCAGGGCAGCAAGTACGTCGTGAAATCGATTGCGCTGCATCAAAGCGCGCTGGTGATGAACACCGACATCGGCCACTGCCGCTACTCATACCTTACGGCGTTCGATCACGGGAAGATGGACGCGTTCAACCTCGAGCCGCAGGGCGTCTGCCCGCGCGGCTCGAGCGGCAGCGGCCCGACGATCGGCAGCGTCGCCTACCAATACGTCAATCCCAAGCAGATCGGCCCCTACTGGGATCTCGCCAAGCAGTACGCGCTCGGAGATCACTTGTTCCAGACGCAAGGCAGCGGAAGTTTTACCGCGCATCAGGATCTCATCCGCGGCAACACGCAGATTGCCGCCGGCGGCGCGAGCCTCGTCGACACGCCGACCGGGATGCCGTGGGGTTGCGACTCGTCGAAGACGGTGCGCACCGATCTGCTCACGACCGCGCTGCACTTCGAGGAAGATAAGGGCCCGCGTCCATGCACGAGCAATTTTCCGTCGTCCGGCAGCGCGTATAAGACGCTGCGCGATCTGCTCGATGCAAAAAGCGTCTCGTGGAAGTACTACTCGCCCTGTTTTGTCGCGAGCCCGGGTTGCGGCAACGGCTGCACGCAGTGCGCCGGTGCCCTGCTCAACGCGTTCGACGTGATCGCGCCGGTCCGCAACGGCAGCGAGTGGGGCACGAACGTCTCGATGCCTCAGACCAACATCCTCAACGATATTTCCAAGGGCCGCCTCCCGGCTGTCTCGTGGGTGATTCCGACCGATAACGATTCGGACCATCCGGGTGCGCCCGTCGATCGCGGTCCGCAGTGGGTCGCGAGCATCGTCAATGCGATCGGTAAAAGTTCGTATTGGAAGAGCTCGGCGATCGTGGTGGTGTGGGACGATTGGGGAGGCCTCTACGATCACGTGAAGCCGCCGTTCCATGATAAGAAGGGCGGCCTCGGCTTCCGCGTGCCGCTGATCGTCGTCTCGCCCTACGTGCCCAAAGGTACGATCTCGCATACGCAGTATGAGTTCGGGAGCATCCTGAAGTACGTCGAGCAGAACTGGGGGCTGGGTTCGCTCGAAACGACCGATCAGCGTTCGACGAGCATTCTCGACATCTTCAACTACAAGCAGCCGCCGCGCAAGTTTACGCCGATTCAGTCGCAGCTTTCGCCGGAGTTTTTCCTGCGCGAGCCCCCGTCGCCCGGCGGCGACCCCGAATAGCCGCCGTGCGTATCGTTGCCGTGGCGGCGCTGGTCGCGCTTGTTGGCTGCTCGATGGGCTCTCAATCCTCGATTCCCTACATGGAGCGGGAGTCGGCCCAGCGCGCGCTCGAGGCAACGGGCGCGGGGAAGATCAAACACGTCATCTGGGTCGTGCAAGAGAATCGCAGCTTCGACGACCTTTTCTACGGCTATCCGGGCGCCGCTACCGCCACGCGCGGCAAAGACTCGCACGGCTCCACGATCAAGCTGCAGCCCATCGGACTGCGCCGCAAGTACCAGATCGATCACTCGGCCGAGGCGATGTTCGAGGCGTGCAACGGGAAGGGGCCGCTCCCGGGCACGAACTGCCGGATGAACGGCTTCAACAAAGAGCTGACGTACGACGGTCCGCGTCGCGGGCAGTACGCTTACGTGCCGCACTACGAATCGAGGCCGTACTTCGACATGGCGCACGAGTGGGTGCTCGCCGACCACATGTTCCAGTCGCAGCTCGACGAGAGCTTCGTCGGACATCAATACATCATCGCGGGGCAAGCGCAGTCGGCGGTCGATCTGCCCAACGGTTTCTGGGGCTGCTATCTCGGCGCCGGCACGAAGGTCGCCACGCTGACCGACCAGCGCTTAACGAACGGGCCGCCCGAGCCGCCGTGCTTCGACTACATCACGCTTGGCGACGAGCTCGACGCGGCGAATCTCTCCTGGCGCTTCTATGCAAGCCGGTACGGGAGCAGCTCCAGCGGCGATGGTTCCGACTGGTCGAGCTATCAAGCGGTCCGGCACATCTTTCTCGGAAGCGATTGGACCAAAGACGTGGTCTCGCCGCAGACGCGATTCCTCACCGACGTCAAGAAAGGGACGCTCGCAAACTTTACTTGGATCACGCCGCAGTGCAGCGATTCCGACCATCCCGGTTGCGGCGGCGGGTACGGGCCGTCGTGGGTCACCTCGGTCGTCAATGCCGTCGGCGAGAGCAAGTTTTGGAACTCGACGGCGATCTTCGTGCAGTGGGACGATTGGGGCGGCCTCTACGATCACGTGCCGCCGCCGTATCTCGACAAGGACGGCCTGGGCTTTCGGGTGCCCCTGCTGATCATCTCGCCGTACGCTAAGCAGAACTACGTCTCGCACGTGCAGTACGAAACGACCAGCGTTTTGAGGTTTGCCGAGAATCTTTTCGGGCTGCGAGCGATGGCCGTCGCGGATTCGCGCGCGACCTCACCGGCGGGCAACTGCTTCGATTTCCATAAGCGGCCGCGCAAGTTCGTGCCCATCAAAGCACCCAAAGGGCCCGACTTCTTCCTGCAGCAGAAGCCCGACTACTTCGCACCCGATTACGAATAAAGCGCATCATGGCGTTGCGGAGCCGCCTTTGCGAAGTTGTTCGAGCACTTGACCTAGATAATCGGCAACGCCGTCGCGCTGGTGCTGGTCGTATGCGGCCTGATCGAAGAGCCAGTCCGGCAGCGTCGCCGGAAGGCCGATCTCGTCGTTCTGCACGTCGTATTGATAGCGAATCGGCGCATCGTCGTAGTTCCAGAGCGAGCGCGTGACGACCCACGCGCCGAGCACCCCGCGGAAGTAGACGGTCGCCTCGGTCTGGCTCAGCGGCGCCTTGGGGACCGGCCGGTAGGTGCCGACGAAGTGTACCTTCAGCAGATCGTAGGTGGAGACGTCGATCCAAAGGTCGCGCAGGTTGTGCACGTCGGGCCGATCGGTGGGGTGCAGCTCGAGATGGTACGCTTCGCGCCCGTTGACCGTCTCGACCGGCAGCGAGCCGTTGGGTGCGACGCGGAACGTATACGAAGGCTTGGCGGAGACGGTGACGTGTGCGATCGTCTTGAGCCCAGCGATGTCCGGAACCATCACGACGCCGTTGTCGCGCGGCGCCACGCGAACCGAGGAGCGCACAAGCCAGGCAAAAGGCCCGAGAAACTCGGGCTCGATGAGCGCCGGCGGCAGCTTTCCGCTGGTACCCGGGTCGCTGATATTCTCCATTCCGTCGGAGAGCCGGACGGCGTAGCGGTGCGTCTCGACCGAGGTGGACTCACCCGAATAGTAGCCCATCGGTTGCGCGCGAATGTGCCACGTCGCCGTCCAGATGGCGTAGGGTGGAACTGGGTACGACTGCAGCCTGCGAAAAGTCTCGTCGAAGATTTGCGTCACGCCGACGACGGCGGGCGCCGCTAAGACGATACGCATCGCGTCGAAGTCTACGGTATAGGCGTAGTTGCGCAGGAAGTCGTTGGAGATGATTCCCCAAGTGCTGAAGGGAAAGGCGTCGAGCGGCGATCCTTCCGGCGTGTAGAGCCCCGGAACGTTGCGCTGCACCGCCGAGCCGACCGCGACGCGATCCGCGCGCAGCGGCACGTCGACGACGGCGCCGCCGCCACCGGTTCCCACGCCTTGGTGTGCGCTGTCGAGCGTGAGTCGCGCGGGGGTCAGCAACCTCGAGGCCGGCATCAAGCCGCCGCCGGCGAGCCCGGAATCGAAGAGAAAGAGCCCGGGCGGCGCGTCGTTGACCTGCGCCGTCGCAAAGACGAAGTGATCGCCGACTAAGTAGAACGGCACGGTCGTGCTCTTGGCCGCCGCGGCCGCAGCTTGGAAAGCCGTCGAGGCTTGCGCGGAGCGGGGTCGCAGGATCAGTTGAGCGTTGGGGTAGTCGATCGTCACCAAGAAGCGCTCGAAGAGCGTCGTGCCGACGATGCCGTCGATCTTCAAGCTCGGGAAGAGCGCCTCGACGCGCGTCGGCAAGACGTGCACCGGAACTTGGCCGGCCGTGGCGCCGCCGAGCGAGAGCGTTCGCAGCATTCCGCTCTGAACCGGCGCTCGTTTGCCGCCGGCAAACGTACCGATGCTGTGGCCGTACGGCGCGATGCCGATGCGTTTGGCAAACACCGGGTCGACGATCACATCGGCGCCGGTGTCGACGAGAAAGTTTGCCGCCGTGCCGTTGGCCAGGACGCGCACGACGGGCAGCGGGTACGACGTTACGAAGGGCACGCGGGTACTCTCGCCGCTCACCGAAGCGCTCCGCCGCGCCTCTTCCTGACGGCGATTGAGCTCTGCGAGCAGGCGGTTCGCGCGCGTATTGTTTGGTTCTTTGGAGATTACGGCGAGGATCGGCGGCTCCGCGGCGGCGATCCGGTTCTCGTATAAGGCGACGGCGGCGACGCGCAGCTGCGCGTCGACGTCGCCTGGATGGCCCTGCAGCCAAGCCTGGTCGGCTGCGGCCGCCTGCGCGAATTCCCCGCTCGCAAAGAGCGGCGCTCCCGGAGATGCGAGCACCGCCGCGAGCAAGACGGTGGCCCATCTCATCGTAGATTCATGTACTCAGGTAAGGGCCGCAGGCCCTCCGGCTCGAAGCCACGACGGTTATGATGCAGATTGCCGCCGTTCTCATCCTCTCGGGTTTGGTCGCGCAGGCGGCACCGTCCGGGGCGCCCACCGCGACGTTCACCACGTTCATGACCGACGTGATTGCCGGCCGCATTCCGCCCGACATCTCCGAGAACATGAACTCGCACGCGGACGGGCTCTCGCAGGCTCGCCAGGCGTTCGCGAAGCTCGGCACGTTCAAACGGCTGCAGCTCGTTCGCGAGGAGAGCATGCAGGGTTACTACCGCTATCATTACACGGCAATCTTCCAAAAGGGCTCGCTGCACATCGTCTTCGTGACCGATTCTGAGGGCACGATCGTCGGCTTCTTCCCCGACCAGTCGGGGCAGCAGCAACAGCAAGGCGGCCCGCAACAAGGGCCACCACAGCAAGGGCCACCGCAGGGACCGCCGCCGCAGTCGCCTCAGGATCCGTACGGACCGCCTGCCTAATCGTCGTCGAGCGGCTTATACGACGGCTTTTGGTGGATGAAGTACGACTTATCCTTACTCGATGCGATCGGCTGGAACGGTATCGGCGCCTGATAGTAGTTAAAGCAGTCGATAAGACTGTTGGCGCGCTGGTCGGTCGTTCCCAGCGTACCGAGATTCCAGTTGTTCTCGACGTACTTTAGGATGCTGCCGAACTCGTAGTTGGTCGGCGAGATGTAGCCTGCCCGCGCGTACGGCGAGACGACGATCGCCGGAACGCGAAATCCGAGGCCCCCGTAATCCATCAGCTGCGGCGGCAGGTTGTCGTAGATGCCCCCCCAGTCGTCCCAGACGATCACGATTGCCGTGGAGTTCCAGTAAGGGCTTTCGCCGATTGCGTTGACCACGCTCGCGACCCACGCCGGGCCGTTGTCGGTGGATTGAGCGGGATGGTCCGAATCCTTCATATCCGGCATCACCCACGAGACGTTGGCGAGCTGCCCGGATTCGATATCGCTGTAAATCTGCGTCTCCGGGGAGATCACGTTGGTCGTCCACTCGGATCCATAGCGTACCGCCGCGATCGCGTCGAAGGCGCTGAAGAGCCGGCCCGCGGTGACTGTTGCCGGCGGCACGTAATACTTCCACGAGACGCTTGCCGCATCGAGCAGGTCGCGCAGCGTCGGAAAGCTCACGGCGTACTTATTCGAACACGGGAACGGACCTGGAAATTGGTGGATGTTGAGTTCCCAGTTCGTCTGCGAGATCAGGTGCGTGTGCGTTTTCACGGGCGCATCGCAACCCCAGACGCAGGTGTTCCCGCCGCAGGTGGGGAGATCGACCATCGCGCGGCGCTTCTCGACGACGCTCGTGCCGGCGATCAGATCTTGGTGCGCGGTGAAGCTGCCGCTGCCCTGGGTCGTGAACATGTGCTCGGCGAGCGTGTACTGCTCGGCCATCTCCCAATAGGGCGTGATCTGGCTGGGATCGGTGTACATGTACGGATACGTGCACTCCGGTGAGTCGTCGCCGAACTTGATCTTGTCGAAGCCGTCCATATTGCCCTTATCGCGCGCCGTGTGATAAGCGCTGAACTTATGGTCGAGATCCTTCGTCAAGACGAGATTCGCTTCTCGCAGCGGAATCGTGCCCTTTTGGATCGGCGGGCTGCACCGCGGATTGGCCTCGACGTTTGCGTAGAGCGTTCCGTCGGCACCGGGGAAGGTCGCGAAGAAATCGTTGAACGTGCGGTTCTCCTGCACCATGATCACGACGTGCTGGATCGGACTCGGAGAGCTCACGTACGTCGGCTGCAGCCGCCGCGTCGCGGGATTGCCGCCGAGCGACGGCACGCCGTTGCCGCCGCACGCCGCGGCGGCGAGCGAGGCAACGAGAATTAGAACGTGCGTAAAGCTCCGGGCGCTCATTCGGCGATCTCCTGAGGATTAGTCGCTTCCGGCTTTCCTCGCTGGACTGACCGATTCCCCGAACGGTTCCTCGGGCGCTTTAGGCAACTGGCTTGTCGGCGTGCCGCCGGCCGGATACTTCCAATAGTCGAATCGGTGAGCGCACCACAAGTTGCCGCCGATCACTTCGGTCGTCGTACCGTTCGTGCGCACCGGAAACGGCGTTACGACGTCGGCGTAATCCTTGTTGCAGGTGTCGGTGAGATGCGTCCGCCCGACGACTCTACCGTTCGCTCCCTTGAACGTCATGCGATAGATCATCGTGGTGTTGTCGTTGCCAGCGTTTTGATCGGTGACGCCGAGCGCATGGCCGTCCCAAAAGACGCCGCCGGCATAGTGTATCGTCACGCCGCCCAGCTTCTCGCTGCGCAGTGCCGAGGCGCCTTTCGGCAGCTCGGTGAGCCCGTACGCACCGTTGAGAACCTGGCCTTCGGCGAAGAGGTCGCCGGTGGCGTTGTACGCGGGTGGCCACAGGTAGTAATACTTCGAGGGCCGGTAGGTCTTCGACGGAACGCGCCCGCCCGGCCAGACCTGGATGTTGCCTTTACCGGCCGTCGTCGAGAAGTTCGCGACCGCCAAATCGCCGTTGTTCGTATTGATTGCGCAGCCGATCGGGGTTCCGCTCGTCCGCAGCCGCCGGGACGGTTTCGTGGCGCCGTGCGCGTACTGCAAGATCGCCGACCCATTCAAATCGGCGATCCACACGTTTCCGCCGCTATCGACGCACTCTCCGTAGGGACCGTCGAACCCCGTGAGCTCCCCGACCAGCGCCTTCGTCGAGAAGTCGTACATGAAGACCTGGTTCGTGCTCCAATCCGAGACGTAGAGCAGCGCCGAGGAACTCGCATCGGGATTCACGCGCGACTCTGCTCGAAGCGCCGCCGGCGGCGGCTGCTGCGCGCCCGGCATCGAGCATGCAGCCAGCATCAGCACGGCGCAAACGGCGGGCAGGCGATTCATCCCGCTCGAGCGTTCTACCGCAACCCGGAAAAACCTCAAGAGGTGCCGACGCACCGGAGTGTGAAGTGCGCGCCGGGGACACAAGTGCCATTATCCCAAAAAGGCTCCCGGCTCGCGCCGGGAGCCTTCTTTTACGACCGGATTTTAGAAGACCTGACCGTTGCTCAACGCCATCCCTTGAACGATGCCGTATCCCTTCACGCGAATCTTCTCGTGCAGCACGTTGGGGCTGCCGTTGGGATTGAGCAATGGATAGGGTGACGAGAAGATGCGGCCTTCGGAGAAACTCGAGACCCAGAGCGAACGCTGATCTCGCGTGATCGCAATCTGCGTCGGCGCGTCGCGCACGCCGACTTCGAGCGTTGGCTCTTGATAGCCCGGAGGAAAGACGTCGATGCGGTTCGTTCCGCCCGTCTCCACCGTAAGGATCGTTCCGGTGTTCGTGACGACGACGCTCTGCGGCTGGTTGATGCTCATGCCCAGAATCGTGCCTTGCGACGAGCCCGGCGCGAACTCTTCGATGCTGCCGGAGCCTTGCGATTGTAAACGGTAGGCGACGTAGAGGTCTCCTTTGGTATCGAAGTCCAAGCCGTCGGCCTCTACGCCGGGGGTCTGCAGAACCTGCGTCGCCTGCGTTGAGCCGGCAGCGAACTCGACGACGGTTCCGTTATCGGCGTTGGTGACCCAGAGATTGCCGTGGCTGTCGACGGCCGGATAGAGCGGCCGCTGGAGATCTTGCGAGAAGCTCTGCGATGGTTCGGTCGCGCCGGGCGGATACTCGACGACGTTATCGTCATATTGGTTGGCGACGTAGAGATTGCCGTTGCGATCGAAGCAGATGCCGTACGCCGATTCGATGCCGTCGGTGATCTGCCCGACCGGCGGCTTGTTGCGCCTCTCGGGGAAAATCAGCACCTGGTCGCCATCGGTGATATAGACGAGGCGCTGCCCCGCCGCGTCATGCGAGATCCAGCCGCGAGCTTTGGGCCCGCGTGGGGCAACGTACGCCGGCGAAGCCAGCGGCCGCGGTGCCTTGGCGAGCGCCGGAGACGCCGAATTCGAACGGCCGACGCTGACGGCAGCGCCGTACGGCTGGTCGAGGTTTCCGATCGAGAGCGCCGGATCGCCGCCGGCGGGATACTGATAGAGGGAAACGTCGTTCAAGTTTGCGTCGGGGGCGATCACGTTGCCCGCCCCAAGCCAATATCCGACGACGTCTTGAGCGCCGTTCATGACGGTCGTTCCGACGATCTTCCCACCGGCACCGGTCGTCTGATAGATTGCCGAAGCGACTTGGTTTTGATAGCGCTGGTCGCCGATGTCGACGTAGGTGCCGTCCCACGCGATCGCACCGGGATAGTAGATCGTTCCGTTGAGCGCGATCTTGTTGAATTTCTGCTGCCCGCGGAGCAGTTCGGCGAACACAAATGTTTGCGACGTATCGAGGCCGTCGACGTAGAGATTGCTGTCGGCGTCGAAGCCGGCGAAGAAGTAGTAGAAGATCTTCGGATCGTCGAGGATGAGCGGCGGCCCCTGCGCCTTGTGATAGATGGCGATGTTCCCGGGTCCGCTCGAGGTCGAGAAGATGTTGGTGACGACGAGCGCACCGGTGCGCGGATTCACCGCGCAGCCCAGCGGGTAATAGCCGGGATCGCCGAGCGTCTTGCGCGGCGTGGTGCCACCGTGGGCGTACTCGACGACGTCCTGGCCCAGGTTGTTTACGATCCAGACGTTGCCGTGGCGGTCTGTACAGATTCCGTCGGGGCCCTTGAGCCCCTTAAGCTCGCCCACGACCTGATCGTTCTGATAGATAATGACGTCGTTCGCGTGATAGTTGGTGACGTAGAGCAGGCCGCACGGCGGCAGTTTTCCGTTGTAGCCGCACCTGGTCGCCGAGCGCAGTATCCAGGATTTTCCGCTGCTCGGCGCGGCGCCGCGGGGATCGGCAAGCGCGCCGCTTCTGGCGACGGGTCGCGCGCCGAGCAGAGCGGGGCCGGCGGCGGGGGCGACCTGCGAGCCGGTGCAGGCGCTCAAAAGAGCGGCGGCGATAACGACGGCCGCTCGCTCGAGAGAGTTCGTAGTCTTCATGAGGTGCGCACTCCTTTGCACCCCCGTATGGGGAGTCTAGACTACGACTCTAGTCATCTTTTCCCTGTTCGGGCGGAAGCGTTACTGCGATCCGATCGTCTGATTGGCGTTGGTGAGCAGATAGATCTTATCGGCGTGGGCCTGCCCGAGCGCCTTGCGATCGTAGATGATCCCGACGTACTGGCCGGCCTTGATCTTGCTCATCTGGTACGTCGTCTTGCCGTCGGCGGAAAAGACCGAATCGAACTTCGGGACGAGCAGAAAGCTCATCGTCTCTTTCGTCTTTGGATTCTGCACCTTGATGTTCTGCGACGACACGTGCACGGTGATGCCGTAAAAGGTCGAGGTCGTGGCGGCCGAGACGGCCTGTGGGAAGGTGGCGAGCAGCGAGATCGCGATGGCGGCGAAGGCTGCGCGTAGTAGGAACGGATGATTTCTCATGTTCGCTCATGTACCCGCGCGGCGGGCGGTCTATGCCTTGCCATCGCCGAAGCCCGGCTCGCTATGGATGCGACGCTCTTCGCCGACGGTGGTTCCCGCGGCAATCCCGGTCCGGCTGCCGGTGCGGCCGTCCTGTTCGATGCCAACGGGGAGACGATCGAGGAGGTTTACGAGTACCTTGGGATTGCGACCAACAACGTCGCCGAATGGACCGGGCTGCTGCTTGGTTTGCAGGCCGCCCGCGAGCGCGGCATCCGACGGTTGGCGGTGCGCCTGGATTCGGAGCTCGTCGTCAAGCAGCTGCGGGGAGAGTACCGGGTCAAGAATGCGGGCCTGCTTCCGCTCTACCAGCGCGCGCGGGCATTGCTGCGAGGCTTCGAGCTGATCGACATCAAGCACGTGCCGCGCAAGCAGAACGCGGCCGCCGACCGGCTGGTCAACGTCGCGCTCGATCTCCAAGCGGCAGCGGCGGAGGCGTGATGCGACGCTTTCCGATCGGCATCCTGATCGTCATCCTCGCGATCGTGTTCATCATCCTGGGCTGGCGCATCTACGGCCCCGGCGAGATGGGGCGCTTCGGCCCCGCGATTCACGCGCAGAAGGCACCCAGCGAGCTCTACGCGCGGCTCTCGATCCGCTACGCGAAGCCGCCAATCGCCGAAGAAGAGTACGACACATCCGACATCGAGGGCGTCTCGACGTTTTCGTACCGGATTCGCGGTTACGACGGGCACCAGATCACGGTCAAGGCGCCCGCGGCAAAAGTCTACGACGTAAGTTTCTTTTTCGGCCGGCTCGTTCAGGATGGGATTTGGCAGCTCGACGACAAGGCCCCGCGCCCCAACGCGAACGCCAACTACACCGTCTACGTTAAGCAAGTGGTGGACTACAAGCACGGCGAGCGTACGGTGACCTTTACCGACCCGCACTATTGGGCGGTCAAGAGCGGCCAGTTCTACTCGATCGATCTTTCGAAGGGCGTTCCGAAAGATCTCGTGCATCTGCAGAGCACCCAAGTAGCCGACGCGCGCTACGAGCAGATCGTCAAAGACTTTCTCGACTTCGGGCCCGACGAGTTCCGCGCGAACGTTGCGAAAGCGCAGGCACGGATACGCGGCACGAACCCTTGAGCGCGAGGCGGCGCTGGATCATCTGCGGGATCGCGATCCTCGCCGTACTCGGCGCCGGCGCATACGCGGCGTACCAAGTCTTAGAGAGCCCCGGCAGCCAGGTCTTCGGCAAGACGATCGTCAGCGGGCCCAAGAACCAGCGGGTCATCGCGCTGACCTATGACGACGGCCCGAATCCGCCGTACACCGACGAGCTGCTCTCGGTGCTGCGCGACGAGCACGTGCACGCGACCTTCTTCGTGGTTGGGCGCGCGGTCGAGGCCTATCCCAAGGTCGTGCGCCGCGAGGTGCTCGACGGCAACGCGATCGGCAACCATACCTGGAGCCACGGCCACCTGCTGCTCTATGGAAGCGATAGCCTTCGCCGCACGCTCGAGCGCACCGATCGCGCGATCTACGCGGCGACCGGCGTGCACACGCGCCTCATGCGCCCGCCCTTTGGCGCGCGCGATTGGCTCGTGCTCGGTGAGGTGCGCAAGCTCGGCTACACACCGGTGATGTGGTCGGTGCCGCTGGCCAACGATTGGGAGTATCCGCCCGCGCGGGTGATCGCCTCGCGGGTGCTGCGCTACGCGGGGGACGGCGCGATCATCGATCTCCACGACGGCAACCGCGGCATCGTCTGCAGCGGGTCGCGCGCCGGAAAGCGGCTCTGCGACCGCAGCGCCGACGTCGAGGCAACGCGCCTGATCGTCGAAACGCTCAAGGGCGAAGGCTATCAGTTCGTGACGATCCCCGAGCTGCTTCGCCTGCAAGGCCACCGCGTCCGCACGCCTACGCGTACAGCCTCCCGTGAAGCCGAATGAAACCGTCGCGATGCAGGTGCGCCGGATCGTGATGCGTCCAATGCAGGACGGGCAGACGCCCCGGATCGTGCACCAGCTCGCCGGCCACTTCGATGCGATCGCCGGCCTTCACCGGGCAGCGCGGCGCGATGTCGACGTTGTCGACGACCTCGACCTTGCCGGCGCTGCTCGCAACGTCGAAGGCCTCGTGCATGCAATGCGTCCGCGAGCCGTAGAAGAAGCGCGGCGCGGAACAGACCGTTCCCGAAATATCAATCCACATCGCCGTCACTATCACGCGCGCGCAGCGGTGCGGCAAGGATTCGGCTCGCGGTGAGAACGATTCGCACGGCGCGCCTGCGGCTCGTCCCGGTCACCGTCGAGAATGCCGGGATCCTGTGGGAAGTCTTGCAGGCGCCGGATCTGCGCGACTATCAGGATCTGCCCAACGTCAACCGCGCGCAGTTTCTGCGAGCCGTCGGCCAGCGGCCGACCCGCTTTGCGCCGGGAACGAGCGGCCGCTTCGAATGGCTTTTGCATTTCGTTCAAGGCGAGAACGATGCGCTGGGCTGGGTATCAATGCGCGTCGCGGAAAACGACCGCGCGAGCGCGGAGATCGGCTACAGCATCGTGAGCACGTATCGCCGGCGCGGCATCGCGACAGAAGCCGTCGAAGCGCTGATCGACGAAGGCTTCACCCGAGCGCGGCTGCAGCGGATTCGCGCGTACTGCCTACCCGAGAATCATTCGTCACGCGCGGTGTTGCGGCGCGCCGGCTTCAGCAGCGACGGCACACTGCCGCGCGGAGCGACGGTGCAAGGCAGGCCCGTCGACGTCTTGGCGCACACCCTCGAGCGCGAGGAGTGGGCGGCGGCGGTCAGCCCGACCCGGAAGGCCACTCAATCGTAATACCGGCTTCGTGGAAGCCGGCGTAGCGGCGCTCGAGCACGCCCTGCAGATACGCGAGCAGCGGCTCGCGAACGACCGCGACGACGATTCGCTCGCGCACGTCGCTCAGCGGCACCCACTCCGCCGCCACGACATGATCCTCCCCTGTCATCCTGAGCTCGTCGAAGGATGGCTCCCCATCGAGTTCCACCAAAAACGTCGCGTTGAGAAAATGGCGCTCGCCGTCGTAACTCTCGCTGACGTAGGCGAGCTCGCCCGCGTGCACGCGCAACTCCGTCTCCTCGTAGAACTCGCGGACGACCGTCTCGACGAGCAGTTCGCCGGGCTGCTGCCGGCCGCCGGGAAGATTCCATAACGGCTGCGGCTGGTTCGGATAGTGTGAGGCGACGAGCAAGAGCCGCCCGTCGCGGATCGCGATGCCGCTGGCGAGATGGATCGTCATAGCATCTCCTCGATGACGTCGAGCGTGCGCGATGCGGTCCGCTCCCAGGTAAACGAGGCGGCGTGCAACGGCCCGCGCCGGCGCAACTCTCGCGCAAGCTCCACGTCGCCGGTAACTCTGAGGATCGCCGCCGCCAGCTCGGCCGGCGCGCCGGGCGAGACGTAGTAGGCGGAGTCACCGCCGGCCTCCGGGATCGACGCGGCGATCGATGCGACCACCGGCGCGCCGTAACTCATCGCCTCGAGCACCGGTAATCCAAAGCCCTCGTAGCGCGAAGGAAAGGCGAGCAGCGCGCACGCGCGATAGAGCGCGGCGAGCGTCGGATCGTCGACGTGGCCGAGCTCGATGAGGCGGACGCCCGGCGGCACCTCGAACGCGCCGAGAAGCTGCGAGGTCGCGACCAGCGAAAGATCCGATCGTTCGCGCGCGGCCAGCTCCATCGCCGCAAGCAGCGTATCGAAGCCCTTGCGCCGTTCGGCGGCGCCGACGTAGAGGACGAACGGCTCGAGCGCGCTCGTGTCGAGCGCGACGGGCTCGACCGGACGCGGCGGACGGACGCCGAGCGGAATCGGCGTCAGGCGCTCGGGCGGGATGCGCAGCTCCCGCGCCAGCTCGCACTGCGCGAAGTCGGAATCGGTGATCAGCGCGCGACAGCGCTGCGCGGCGGCCTCGAGGATCTGCTGCGTCGCCGGCGCGTAATCTGGCACGACGAAGTTCGATGCATCGTGCAGCGTCGCCGCGGCGGGCAGCGTGAAGTTCGTCCAACTGCAGCCGTTAAAGGGAAACCAGAGCGCGTCGAGGCGCGCGCGCCGGTGCGAGGCGCGCGAAACGACGCGATAGTTGCGCGATTGCACTTCCCGCAAGTAGCGGTTACGCACCGTCCAGGTGTGCCACTCCGGCACGATCAGCGTCACCTCCACACGTTGCCGTTCGCGCTCCCACCACGCGCGCAGGATCTCGCGCAGGTAGCGGCCGATTCCGCGCCGGTCGCCGGGGAGATTCCAGGCGTCAATGCCGAGTGCGATCACGCGGCGATCGAATGGAAGAGCTCGGCGTGCTGCTGCGCGCTGCGATCCCAGCTGAACTGCTTTACGCGCTCGAGCCCCGCCGCGCGCAGACGCTCGCGCAGATCGTCGTCGGAGACGATGCGCCGCAGCGCGACGGCCCAGGCGGCCGCATCGTCGGGCGGCGCGTAGAGCGCCGCGTCGCCGCCGACCTCCGGCAACGAGCTTGCGTGCGAGGCGACGACCGGCGTGCCGCAGGCCATCGCTTCGAGCATCGGCATGCCGAAGGTCTCGTGGTACGACGCCATCGCGAGCGCAACCGCGCCGCGATAGCAGGCGCGCAGCGCTTCGCTGCGATCGGCGATCAGATCGTCGCCGAGGTTGCCGATATGCAGCACGCCGGGCAGCTGCGG
>JBAQAW010000075.1:0-8211 GCA_049285915.1 Candidatus Cybelea sp.
GACCTGCCAATAGGTCGCAGCGCAGCCTCCCTCGACGAAGCATTCCATAAACGCCCCGAACGGCGCTTGAACTACGTAACTAACGGTGGGCATAAGCCCGAGTGCGAGAATGCTCCGCATGTGCTCCAGGTTGATGTCGGAAGCCGAACCTTGGCCGGCCGGAAGCGGCTGGTCGACGTACCAATGCTGAATAGCCAATAGCGCCGCAGTCGGGAGCATCGCGGCTGCGACCGCGACAAATGAAGCGACCTTACGCCCATCAATGGGCAGACGGGTCACGACGAGGAGCGCTGCTGGAAGGCCGACGCAAAGGAAGAACTGATACTTGGTAACGGCCAAGAGCCCAAGAGCGATTCCAAGCGCGAGAAGCGTACCCACCGATGGTGCACGGGCAAATCGTGTCCCGTAAAAGAGGGCCGCGGAGACGAGCACATAGGCGAGATTGTCGGGCTGGATATAGGACGATACGAAGCTCGTAAGAGGCAGTAGGCCGATTGCCGCCACCAGGGCAGCGCTGATCCAAGGCGGGATCCTTAGCTCGAGCGCCGTGCGATAGTTAAAGTAGAGGCCGAGCATCAAGAGAAAGACGCAAAGCAGGCGCGCGGCGAAAAAGATGCTCACGAGAGATCCGGTGAACGCGGAGACCGCGTGCATCCAAAGCGCCTCGAGCGCGTAGAACCCGAAGGGGTAGTCGGGAACGATGTAGTTGATCGTGTCGCTTTTTGGAAACCGCGCGGTCAGCGGCGGCGCCGCTGCGTCAATGCCGGCAAAATAGGCTCGCGTACCGTAGCCGCTCGGCGCGCGCATCGACGAGTGCCAGGCGATGCGATCGAAATCCGACGCGCGCAGCAAGTAGTTTGTGTATGGGCTGACAAGCCAGCCTGGCCTCCCGTCGGTGAGCCGGACCAGACGCTTTGCCTGATAGATCGACATCGCATAGTCGAAGTGCGCGGGCTCGTCGGGAGCCTGAAAGATTGGAACGTAGAACGCCCAAAAAGCGCTGAGCGCTCCGGCGATTAGGATCGCGACCAGCGCGCCGACGTCGGCGGCGCGGTGTTTACTCACGGCGGAAGACCACGTAGTTGCGATCGGTGAAGGCAACCCTCCACGCCGAATCGGCTGTGAGCTGCTTAGCGACCGTGCTTCCGCGAGTCGCGATCACCCGGTCTACGTCGTACCGGCGAAGCGCAGCATTGGGCGATTTTCCTGAGATCGTCGCCATGTACTGCTGCCAGACGTTTAGTGGATACGGATCGCAGCGTCCGTCGATGAAGACCCGCAGCCGCGGATAGCCCAGCGCGACGCTGCACCAGGTAAAGTTTTCGCAAAGGACACGATGATCCGCGCCGTCGGAGGCAACCGAGGCGATCGCGGCAAGGGGCAGACGCGGTGGATCTTGCTGCTGGCGCTGATGCTGGAGCCATGCTGACGCTCCGATCATTGCAACCACCGCGACGAGGGCGACCGGCTCGAGTTCCTTCATACGCTCGTTCAGGCGGCTTAGAAGCGGGAGCCGCGAGGTCAATGCAAAGGCAAATAATGGTGCGGCAGCGATCGCGAAGAGTGGAACGTTGCGTCCGGCAAAGAGCGCGGCCGCAAAGAGCAGCGCAGCCGGAAAGCTCTGGAGGCGCCTTCCCAAAAGTGCGGCTCTCCCGCCAAAAAGAATTCCGATAGCCAGGGGCACCGCACCGTACATGAATGCGAAATCGCCGAGTCCCGAAGGCTGCCATTCAAGGATGTAATGGCGGATCGGACTATGTGCCAACGTTAGTGCATAGATCGGCAGACGCAGGCCGAGCGGCGTGCAGACCAGCGCCAGCAGCACCGCCGGAAGCAGCAGAAGATCGCGGCTCGCGCGGACGGCTCGCAATCCGCCTTCGCTTGCGACCGCAACGAGGCGCGCGAGGACGATAACCGGCACAACCGCCGCCGACGCGTGAATATTGGCCCAGGCAATGGTAAGTGGAATCGCCGCCCAGTACCAACGATCTCGCCGCTCGAGCAGCAAGAGAAGCGCCGCAAAAAAAGCCCAGCCCAGCACCTGTGCTCGCACCCCGAACGACGCCGCCAGGGCGAAACCGCAAAACGCAAGTGCGATACCCGTAGCCGGCAGAGCGTCGTCGCGCGAACGCATGAATACCAACCAGAGCGCCAGCGGCGGCATCGCGCTCACGAGGATGGCGAAGAGAAGAAAGAGATGATGGTCGGTCGTAAACGCGACAAGCACGCTAAAGAGCCACTCTTGCGGCACCCACGGCGCACCGGCGGCGGTGAAGGTCTCGCTTCCCAACGCCGTAGGGAGATGGTGTGTTTGCAGGATGATGTCGCCCAGCCACCGCTGCCAGTAAAGATCGCCGTCGCCGGGTGCTCCCAGCGCTCCGAGAACGATGTAGAAGCTCGTCCAAAAAAAAAGGACGAGCCGAACGAGGCTCAGTGCGCTAATCCGAGCGGCAGCGCCACGACGGTCAGTGCGGCGATGTACGGTGCAAACGCGATTGGGCTGTTCTTTCCGCCTGCAAGCTTATGTACGACGACCGCGGTAACGCACGCGACGCACAGAGCCAGGTAACCGAGCGGAGCGCCCAGCGCCGCACCGGTCAGCGCGACGAGCTTCGCGTCGCCCCAGCCCATGCCGTAGCCCTTCGAGAAGATTGCCGCGATCGCAAACGGCACGAAGACGATGACGGCCGATATGACGATCTCCCAATCGTGCTGTGCGATGGCAAAGAGCAGCAGCGCTGCAAGCGGCGCTAAGGTGAAGGCATCGGGTAAGAAGCCGCAGAGTGCGTCGCTGCACCAGCACGCCACCATCGCGAAAATCACGATTGCCGCAATCCCAAGCTGGACCGGCGGCGTGGAGCGGTAGGCGAGGAAGGCGCCCAGTGCCGCCGCCGCCGCGACGAGCAGAACGTAGGGCGGCTTGCCGACGCGGGGACCGTCGTGCGCGGGGGTGATGCCGCTGCAGACGCTCGTGCTCGTCTGCGTCGCGATGAACGCAATGGAGCCGAAGAAGAGGGCGACGAGCAGCGCGACGATCATCGCGGCGTGGCGAAATAATTCGCGGCGACCGCGCCGAAGATGATCGTTACGATTGCCGGAATCATGAAGAAGACCATCGGGAAGACCATCTTCACCGGAAGCTTCGCAGCCATCTCCTCGACGAGCATCAGCCGCTGGTGGCGCGCGTCGGCCGCCAGGTCGTTGAGCATCTTCGAGATATTTGCGCCGAGCTTCTCGGCTTGAATCACGACGCGAAGGGAATTGCGCAGCGCCGGTTGATTCGTGCGCTCGCCCACGGCCTTGAAGGCGTCGGCCCGCGAACGGCCCAGACGGATCTCGGAAAGGGCCTCCTTGATCTCTTCGCTGAGCGGACCGTCGACGGCGTCGACCGCGTAGGTCATCGCCGAGTTGAGGGCGAGTCCGGCCTGGACCGTGGAGGCAACCATATCGAGAAACTCCGGCAGCGCTTTTTGGATCAGGCCCTTGCGCGCTTCCATCGCGCGGTTGAGGGCGAAGAACGGAGAGTACCCGCCGAGAAACGTGACAAATATCAAGAGTACCGGCAGCAAACCGATCGCAAAGTGGAAGAGCTCCCACGCAACGAGCGTGAGCACGGCGCCGAGGCAGGCACCGGAAATGATGCGCATGCCGAACTTCACGGGCGTCGTGGTGTACCAGCCCGCCTCCGCGAGCTGGCGGGCAATCATGAGCCGCCGCTCCTCCGGCAAAAGCCGTTCGACGATTTTGGACTCCGGGGAGGTGTCTTTCCGCAGCGGATCGCGCGACTTGAGCACGTCGATCTGATCGTTGAGCGAACTCTTTCCCGGCAGCATCGAGAGGGCAAAGAAGAACGCCGAAAGCGCAAACAGCAGGGCGATGAGGTACATGAGCGGATTGCCTGCCATCAGAAGTTCACTCTCAAGAGTTGGCGCAGCCAGAGAAAGGCGAACAGCTCGAGCACGACGATGACCCCCAGCACGATGTGGCCGATCAACGTATAGCCCAGCGCGTGCGCCATATCGTGTTGGGTCGCCGCGATAAATGCACCGAGCGCGACCGGAATGAGCATGAGTACCCAGGCACTCATTTTCCCTTCGGCCGTGAGCGCCGCCACCTTGCGTTGGACTTGGCGCCGGTCTTTGATCGTCTCGGCCAACTGATCGAGGATCCGTGCCAGATCGCCGCCGGTCTCCGACTGGACGCGGAAGACCTTGGAGATCATCGAGGATTCGTGGCATGGCATGCGGTGGGCCATCGAATCGATCGCGTCGTACACGCTTGCGCCGAGATTGGTTTGCCCGACGACGCGGCGGAACTCATAGCGTGCCGGGTCGGGCAGCTCTTCGATCACGTTTGCAAGTGCCTGCCGCAGCGCAAGGCCGACGCGTAAGCCGCCGGCCATCAAGTGCATAGCCGGTTCGAGCTGCGCGATAAAGGCCCCGAGCCGGTGCTGCATGCGGAAGTCGACGTAGTAGTAAAAACTGCCCGCGCCCACCGCGATGATGACCGGCAGCATGATCAAAGAGAAGAGGAGGCCGGTGTGCAGCGAGAGGACGAGCGAGATCCAAACGATCGCCATAACGGCGGATATCGTCAGCACGATCTCCTGGGGCTTCATGCCGATGCCGGCGCGGTCGAGCCGGTCGGAGAGGCTCGTCACGCGCGCGGTCGCGCGCCGATTGACCGTACCCCAGAACGAGTAGAAGCCGAGAAGAACGGTAGCCGTCACGCCGACGAAGATCGCGCCGGGGACGATTGCGCTTACCATGTTCCCGCCGGTTTAAGCTCGCTCAATCCGCGATGATCGTACGGAATGCCGTACTCTTCGAAGCGCTTGAGGCAGTTGGGCTGGACTCCCGAATAGACGAAGTCGCCGATAACCTTCTGGTTATCGTCGACGCCGCGCTGGGCAAAACGCATGATCTCCTGCATGGTCACGACGTCACTCTCCATGCCCACGACCTCGCTGATGCCGACGACTTTGCGCGAGCCGTCGCGCAGGCGCGAGGTGTGGACGACGAGATCGAGCGCGCTCGAGATCTGCTCGCGAATCGCTCGAATGGGTAGATCGAAGCCGGCCATGAGCACCATCGTTTCGATACGGGAGAGTGCATCTCGCTGGCTGTTTGCGTGGATGGTCGTGAGGGAGCCGTCGTGGCCGGTATTCATTGCCTGCAGCATGTCGAGCGCCTCGGCGCCGCGGCACTCGCCGATGATGACGCGATCGGGCCGCATGCGCAGCGCGTTGCGGAAGAGGTCGCGAATCCGGATCTCGCCGGAGCCTTCGATATTGGGCGGTCGAGATTCTAACCGGACGATGTGCGATTGGTTGAGGAGGAGCTCGGCCGCGTCTTCGATCGTCACGATGCGTTCGCGGTCCGGCAAGAACGAAGAAAGAACGTTGAGGAACGTCGTCTTACCCGAGCCGGTTCCGCCGCTGACGACGCAGTTGAGGCGCGCCTGAACCGCCGCCCGGAGAAAGTCGAGCATCGGCGGCGGAATCGCGCCGATCTTGAGGAGGTCGTCGGCGGTGAGGCGGTGCAGTCCGAAGCGGCGAATCGTCATCGCCGTTCCGTCGATCGAGATCGGATCGATGATCGCATTGACGCGCGATCCGTCGGGCAGGCGCGCGTCGACCATCGGCGAGGATTCGTCGAGGCGCCGCCCCAGCGGAGTAATGATTCGCTCGATGATCAGGCGCAGCTGCCGGTCGTTGCTGAAACGCTTGTTCGTGCGTTCGATCTTGCCGTGCCGCTCGACGTAGATCGTGTCGGGCCCGTTGACCATGATTTCGGTGATGTCCGGATCGCGCAGAAGATCTTCGAGCGGCCCGAGGCCCAGTGCTTCGTCGACGATCTCGCGCCGCAGATCGGCCAGCTCTTCGGCCGAGCCGGTGAACTTGCTGGTCGCAACCAGCGATGCGGCGATTCCCTCGACCTTCGCGCGCAGCTCGGCCAGCTTCGCGGCGTCGCCGTGGACTTGGCTCGCGGTCACGAGATCGAGCTGCCGCACCAGCGCCGCGTGAACTTCTTGTTTGAAGGCGTCGCGCTTGGGATCGCCGGCAACCGGGCTGGTCGTCGTGCGCCCGTTGGTCGTCGTGGGTGCCCCGGTGAGCGAACGGCCCCCGGCGGAAGGCTGCAGATTCTGCAGCGGCTCGCCGATCGGAAGCGCCTCGATGTAGCGCTGCAGCGTGGCGATCGCCTTGGAGTAGCTGCGATTCGACGAGATCGGAATCTCGGCCGCGAGCTTGCACTCGAGGGCGCGCTCGATCTCCGCACGCTGTACGAGCGCGGGTTCCGTTCGTGCGTTCGAGATTAAGTCGATGCGGGTAGCCGGGACGCCGAAGCGCTTGAGATCGGCGAGCATCGACTGCGCTCCGGCAACGCCGAGCAGCGTTGGCTCCAAAACAACGAAGAAGCGCGTCGCGCGGGATACGAAGGGACGCGCGGCTGCGGCAAACGGTTGCGGCGCATCGACGATGATCTCGTCGAAGCCCCCCATATCGCCGACGAACTTTTCGACGACCCGCTCGTCGAGCGTGTACACCGCGTCGTAGCGATCCGCAAGTTCGACGATCGTGAGGCCGTCGGTGCGTACCGAGGCCAGCGACGTCGCATCGCGTTCGTCGTCGAGGCTGCGAACCGCCTCGCAGAGGACGGCGACGCTGCGGCTGCCGGTCAGATCGGCGTCGACGAGTGCGACGCTGTGCCGCTCGCGCATGGCGCGCGCGAGCTCGCGGCAGAGCGTGGTCGTGCCGGCCCCACCCTTGGAGCCGATGAAGATGAAGATCGGAAGCGCGGGCATTTTCTCCTTAACTACTTAGCGGACGTTACGACTTGATCGCCCACGATCAGTTCGACCGGACTCGTGAGCACGCGCACCGCGGGCGCGGCGGCGAGCGGCGGAACCGGGATGGGCGCGGCCAACCCTACGGGGGGGACCGGCGCCGGCGGCCCGGCGGGGCCGTTCGATCCGCCGGCCAAGACGAGCTCTTCGGTCGGCTGCGAGCGGATGGGCTCACGCGGCGAACGCAGCGCGAGGCGCAGGTTTGCGTTCGCATCGGCCCATGCGAGCGTGTCGGCCTGCTTCGGATTGACTTCGAGGGTTACGGTCGCCGCGGTCTGCTCCTCCGGAGAAGGCGTCGCTGAGGCGTTCTCGAGGTTCGTGCCCACGGCGAGCACGCGGATGCCGCGGAAGATCGTCACGGCCCTCGGCGGGCCTCCGCTCCCGGAGTTCCCCGGCGGGATCGCGATAACGTCGACGCGGTCGCCCGGCAGAATCATTCCCGAAACGCCTTTGACCCGATCTACCGGAATGCTGACGGCGCGCATGCCCGGCTGAAGCCGGACGGGCAGCGCGAACGCGACGTTGCTGCCGAGATCCGACGACGTGAGTTGAGAGCCCGAGGGAATCGTCACAAGCGCGAGCGAGCCGACCGCGGCGTTTGCGTTGCCGATCGCATCGGGCTGGAGCGAGTTCGCCGGACGCTGCTCCGTGCGGAACATCGAATCGGTTATGCGCGAGCGGGCCGCAATCTCTTGAGTCGCGATCAGAACCGGGCGCATCTCGTTCTGCGGCGGACGCAGCGACGAGAGATAGGTCAGCGTAAGCCAGCCCGTTCCGACGGCCAAGATAATGGCGATCAAGAGGGTCGTTCGGCGAGTATTCATCAGATGTGTATCCTCAAGAACGGTGCGACGTGCTGCGAGAGCGCGACCAGAATCGCGCCGAGAGCAAAGGCCACCGCGTAGGGCATTTTTTCGCGCTTATCGGTTGCTATGCCTGGGGAACCGGCCAGCGTCATATAGACCGCGCGCGAGAGGGTCGCTCGCCCGTTCGCCCGGGCGAGAAGAAAGACGATGGCGAGCACGCCGCCCGAGATCGCCGTGTAGAGCAAAAACGGCACGCAGAGCGGATAGCTCAGCATGCCCGATCCGGAGATCGCGAGCTTGATGTCGCCGGCGCCGATGCCGCCGCGCGAATAGATCAGCGCTCCGGCCAGCGTCAGCACGATCATGACGGCGACGCTGAGGCCCACGGATCGCCAGCCGCCGAAGGCATGAACGAGCACGGCGCCCAGGGCGAGTGAGCCCGTGAGCGCGTTGGGGATCCGGCGCGTCCGCACGTCGGAAAAACTGGCGGCGAGACAACCGGCGAGAGTCAACCAGACAGCGAGCACCATACGTGCACTTTTTGAAGGCGTTTAGAGTA
>JBAQAW010000076.1:0-89473 GCA_049285915.1 Candidatus Cybelea sp.
GTCTACGGCGGCAGCAGTTGCAACGGCTCAGACGGAGCGCTTGGCGTCGGTGGCGCCGGCGGCGCAGGGTATAGCAGCGGTTGCGGCGGTGCAGGCGGCGGAGGCGGAGGAGGGTACTACGGCGGCGGCGGCGGCGGCGCGGGCGGTTCCGACTTAACTTCAAGCGGAAGCGGCACTCGCGGCTCCGGGGGCGGCGGCGGCGGCGGTTCATCCTTTGCCGAGCGGCGCGCGAAGCACGTGGCGATGAGCGACGGCGGGAACCCGACGAAACACGGCGACGGATCCATCCTCATATTTTGGTAAGGAGCCGCTAATGAGAGTTTCGACCGTTCTCCGCATCGCTTTGTGCACCACCGGCATCGCCGTCGCGCTCCTCGCTGGGTGCGGCACGCTGCAACCGAGCATCGGCGCACCGGACCGGATGCTGCAAACCCGGGCAACCACGGCTGACGCCGATCGCAGTGAGTCCTGGATGAAGCCGAACGCTTCAAAAGCTCTGCTCTATTTTGACGACGACATAACCAACGACACGTACGTCTACGACTACCCTAGCGGCAAGCTGGTCGGCAAACTAACGGGATTCCACGATCCGCAGGGCATGTGCGTCGACCGAAAAGGCGACGTCTACATCACCAACCCTCAGTACGGACTGCTGTTCGAGTATGCGCACGGCGGCGTTAAACCGATCAATATCTACGAGCGCCCTGGCGTCGGCTTGAACGGCTGCTCGGTTAGCGCTACCGGTGACGTTGCCGCTACCGGTGGGGGCGAGGTCTGCATCTGGAAGGGCGGCATCGCGCACGATACTCCGACCTGCGTTGACGACAACGAGAGCATCGGCTGCGAGGGATTATCGCCGTTCGGCTACGACCACGCGGGCAATCTTATTGGCATGGGCTCGAGCAGCTACGGCGGCACGGTTACCGCCTGCATAATCCAAGCCGGCAAGAATACGATGGAGAAGCTCGCTACGTCCGGGATAAACTTCAACTTCGGCCCAAGGGGCACGGCCTGGGATGGTAAGTACATAACTCTCAGCGGCGTCTTAGGTAACGGAGACGTCGTGCAACCAGCTAAGCTTTCGGGAACGCGGCTCATTGCGGTTGGCCCGGAGATCATGCTCGACGATCAGCCCTTTATGCCTGGAAGCCCGTTCTTCTTCGGCAAGCAGAACGTCACGGCGGCAACCACGACGCGTGCCGAGAGCGTCACGATTGCAAATCCGCGATACCACAAAGGTGCCGCGGATGTCTGGAACTATCCGAAAGGCGGTGAAGCAACCCTTCGGATTCGGGCCGTAAACGATTCCGGCGGCGATGCGATCAGCATCGCCAAGTAAACGGCGTGAGGAGCGAGGAACATTATGGACCGTCGTTTTATTCAGGGCGCGACCTTAGCAGTCGCGCTGATTCTGTTAGCCGGGTGTGGCGCGCTTGGACACGCTCAGGATGACACGCAGCTGCCGATCGCGGTGCCGGGGAGCTCAAAACAGAGCACGGCCTCCCCACGTGCGATCGTTCACTTCGTCTATGTGGCAAATTCGGCGTCTAACAATGTTTTCGCCTACGCCTTCAACGCACGCACGGGTGCGTTGAAGCAGCTGCGGGGGTCGCCATTTGCGGCGGGCGAGGATCCGGAACGTCTGGTGATCGATCCGAGCGGCAAGGTCGCTTTCGTGGTCAATGTTTATTCCGACAATGTTTGCGCCTACATCATTGGAGGCACTGGTGCGTTGAAGCAGGTCAAAGGATCGCCGTTTGGAGCGGGTTAACCGTCAGCGCTGGCGGCCGATCCGGTGGGCACGTTCGTTTACGTGACTAGCACGTTTGCCAACAATGTTTCCGCATACGCCATCGACGCGAGCAGTGGTGCCTTGACGCAGGTACAGGGGTCGCCGTTCGGAGCGGGCTCTGAGCCGCGCGTCGTCGCGATCGAGCCGCCGGCAAGTTCGCTTACGTGCTCAATAGCTGTGCCACAGGTTCTTGCCGCCGGCAATCCGGAAGTGTCTCCGCCTATAGCGTCAATGCACGCACTGGCGCGCTGAATCAGGTCAAGGGGTCGCCGTATGCAACGGGCTCCGGGCCGTCAGCAGTGGTGATCGATCCGACCGGCAAGTTCGTTTACGTGGTCAACGAGTCTTCCAACAATGTTTCCGCTTACGCTATCGACCCGAGCAGCGGCGCCTTGAGGCACGTCCGGGGATCACCGTTTGCAGCGGGGACTTGGCCGGGCGCAGTGGCGATCCGGTAAAGGCATGCTTTGAGCCTTACGGCGTTAACGCAAAGACGATTCCGCAGCCGGGATCGGTGCCGTCGCTGCCACAGTAACCCCAACCGCCGGCTGTAGACGTGCCGTAAAGAGTGCTGTTGACGTTGATAAGGCTTGCCACCGGATAGTAGCCGGCGCCGCCGTTAAACCTATGCAACACGCGCTCTTTGCCGGAAGTCGAGATCTCGAAAAGCGTCCCCCAACCCGACTTACCCCCGTACGGCGTCGTGCCGTACAGCATACCGTTCACGTCAATGAGGGCCGACTGCGGAGCCACGCCGTCAGCGCCATCACCAAAGCTGTGAAGCACGGTTTCCGCTCCGGATAGCGTGAGCGCAAAGGCGGTTCCGCAACCCTGACTTGGATCGCACGGGGAGTGCCCGCCTCCGGTGGTTGTGCCATAGAGTTTTCCGACGACGTAAATGAGGCCGCCATCCGGGTTTTGGCCGTCTTTTGGAGCGCCTTTGAAGCTGTGGAGTACGGTTTCCTTACCTGACGTCGTGACCGAAAAGACCGTCCCGCAATCAGCACCTCTGTAAATACAGTTCGCCCCGCCGGCATTTGTCGTGCCATAGAGCTTGCCGTGGACGTTGACAAGGCCCCCGTTGGGACTTTGGCCGTCGGTCTTACCACCTTTGAAATTGTAGCGCACCACTTCCTTACCGGAAGTCGTAATCGAGAAGACGGTTCCACATCCTCCGCCGCCGCAAGAACGAGAACCACCCGAAACGGTCGTGCCGTAGAGAGTGCCATTCACGTTGAGCAGAGCCCCAGACGGGTTTGAGCCGTCCGCCGAGCCGCCTTTGAAGCTATAGAGTACGGTTTCCGTACCAGACGTGGTAATCGCGAAGATGACTCCCTTGTCGTGCGCGCCGGCGTAACTGGTCGCGCCATACAGCGTCCCATTGACGTTGATGAGAGGCGCCGACGGCGCAGCGCCGTCCGCCGAGCCGCCTTTGAAGCCATAGAGTATGGTTTCCTTACCGGATGTGGTGATCGCGAGCACGGTTCCGGCGCCGTGCTTGCCGCCGCTACTAGTCGTGCCATACATCGTGCCGTTGACGTTGACGAGCGCTTCGTTCGGGTCCTCGCCGTCTTTTGGAGCGCCTTGGAAGCTATACAGCACATCGAACGCGTCAAGCGCGTGGGCGCTCTCCGTCGTTACTTGGGAAAGGGATGGACTCAGCGGCGTGCTTGCGCCGCCACAACCCACAAGCAGCGCTGCGACGGCGCAAACGACAAAACCGTAACGGCTAAGAGTGACGATTGTCATCTCGATGCTCAATCGTGTCTTCGACTGGTTCCAGGTGTTCCATCTTGGAATCCCAGGCTCCGGGTTAATCTTGGGTTAAACGCAGCGCCGCCGCCCCGCAGGTCAGGGAGCAATGCTGAAGATCGCGCCGCAACCCACAGTCGATAGCGGGTGATCGCCGCGTTGATTGGCACAACCATTCGAACCGCCGTTAAAAGTGGGACCGAGCAAAAAGCCCTTGCGGTCGAATATAAGGCCTCCGTACGGGTGCTCGCCGTCGCTCGGATATCCTTGGAACGCATAGAGCACGCTCTCCGTGAATCCCGACCCGGAGGGGGCCAACTTAAAAACCGTACCGTATCCGCCAGACGCGCCGCCGGCCGCCGTCGTGCCATATAAGTTACCGCTCCGATCGGCAATGAGCCCGGGCGCATCTTGGGGAACGATGCCGTCGCCGTAGCCACCGAACGAATGCAGCACAGTTTCGCGGTAGTGCGAACCCTTGCGCACCAGTTCGAAGACCGTCCCGTAATACAGCGCACCGCCTTCTGAGGTCAGACCGTAAAGCACTCCGTTCGGTCCGGGAAGAACGCTCGAGAGAGGGGCGACTCCGTCCATTCCCGTTCCCTTGAAACGGTAGATCACGGAATAGGCATACGTCGAACCCGACGGTGTCAGTTTGAAGACCGTGCCGCAGCCTTTGCTTCTCCGGCAGCCGAACCTTATACCGCCGGAGACAGTGGTACCGTATAGGTTCCCGCTACTGTCGGAAACCAGGGCGTCGTCCGGCCCGTCCCCGTCGGGGACCCCGGTGAACGTGTGAATGATCGTTTCGCTATAGGTCGAGCCCGACGGCGTCAGCTTAAAGACGGTGCCACGTCCTTTTATCGCGCCGCCGCCTCCGGTCGTACCGAGAAGTGCGCCGCTCTTGGTCATCAACAAACCGCCGAGCGGAGACGCGCCGTCATCCTGCGCGCCGCCCTGGAAGTTATAGAGCACGCTTTCGGTCCAGCCCCGCTTTTTCGGTGTGAGCTTGAAAACGGTGCCGCAACCGTTGTAGTAGGCGCAAGAAGAACCGCCGCCGTTGCCGCCCTGCGGAGTCGTACCGTAGAGCGCGCCTCCCTTGTCCATAATCAACGTGGATACGGGGTTCGCGCCGTCCGGCGTGCCTTGGAAGTTGTGGAGCACTCTCTCTTTGCCGGCAGTTGTAATTTCGTAGACAGTCCCGTAGCCGGCGCTGCCACCGTAGCTGGTTCCGTAGTACTCGCCCTTCTTTCCGGCGAGCAGCCCGGCAGCAGGGAACTCGGCGTCGGGCGGGGGGCCGAAGCTGTAGAGCAGCGTGTCGCTCAAGGGCCGAGCGTTCGTTGCTGGAGCGGTCGGGGCGAAGGCGCCGTTCGAAGCGCCGACACACGCGGTTAGCGAAGAGAATCCAATAACCAAAATGATTACGACGTAACAACGCATCATAGAATCGCGCTCCTTAATTATGTACACGACGAACTTATGGCGCGACGCTGAAGATCGTGCCAAAAAAGGAAAGGCCGCCCTGATTAGTAGGGCCGAGCAAGTTGCCCTTGCTGTCAATTACAACGCCTCCCCTCGGCTGCAGGCCGTCACCCGTGCCGCCCTGGAACG
The DNA here is from genome assembly GCA_049285915.1 of Candidatus Cybelea sp. Taxonomy (GTDB): domain Bacteria; phylum Vulcanimicrobiota; class Vulcanimicrobiia; order Vulcanimicrobiales; family Vulcanimicrobiaceae; genus Cybelea. The sequence goes on from JBAQAW010000076.1 coordinate 5,156, forward strand.
CGTGCAGCACGCTCTCGGTGTAGCGCGACCCGGAGGGGGCGAGTTTGAAGACCGTACCGCAGTCGCAAGACGTGCCGCCGAACGCTGTCGTGCCATACAGGTTGCCGCTCCAATCGGCGACGAGCCCGGGCGTATCCTCGGGATATGCACCGTCGGTATGGCCCTGAAAGCTATAAAGCACCGAATGGTGGTAGCTCGAACCCTTCGGCACCAGCTCGAAGACCGTGCCGAATTTTCTTCCGCCTGCTTCGGTTAGACCGAAGAGCGTTCCATTAGCTCCAGGAAGGAGACCTGAGGCGGGGTACTCCCCGTCACTTGCCCCCTTGAAACGGTAGATCACGGACTCGGTATACGTCGAACCCGATGGTGTCAGCTTGAAGACTGCGCCCCATCCGTTGCGAGATACGTGGCGGCGGAAGGTCGTATCACCGCCCTCCTGGGTCGTGCCGTATAGGTTTCCGCTGCTATCGGAGACGAGGGCATCGAGCGGTGTGAGGCCGTCGGGGGGACCGGTGAATGAATGCACTATTTTTTCGCTGTAGGTCGAGCCCGACGGCGTCAATTCGAAGACAACGCCGCCGTCGTCGCTGCCGCCGCCCTCCGTCGTACCGAGAAGTGCGCCGCTCTTGGTCATCACCAAACCGCCGGCCGGAAGCAAACCGTCGCTGCCGCCCTGGAACACGTAGAGCACGCTTTCAGTCCAGCCCTGCTTGCCGGGTGTGAGTTTGAAGACGGTGCCACAATCGGCATTGCCGCCGCTCTCGGTGCCACCGTAGAGCGCGCCTTCCTTGTCCATGATCAGCGTGGCATAGGGGTTCGCTCCGTCGGATGCGCCCTGGAAGCTGTAGAGCACTCTCTCTTTCCCGGCAGCCGTAATTTCATAGACCGTACCGCAACCGCCCTCGCAGTTGGGCGATCCGCCGCCGGCACTGGTACCGTAGTACTCGCCCTTCTTTCCGGCGACTAGCCCGGCGTCCGGGTTCGCGCCGTCCGGACTGCCGCCAAAGCTGTAGAGCACGTCGCTCAGAGGCCGGACGCTCGCGGCTGGAAGGCGCGGGGCGAAGGCGCCGTTCGATTCGCTGCCGCACGCGGCTAAAGAAAAGGCTCCAACAACTAAAACGGTTACGACGTAGCAACGCTTCATCGAACGTGATTGTTCATTTCCTGCGCGCGCTATCCCCGCTGAGCAAGCGTCCGCGAGTCCGCGAGCTTGCGCAGGGCCTCGGAATGCCTTGGATGCGGAAGAGGTCGAGCAAAGGCATCCACGTCAGCACGCACCGTCCTCGGAACCGAGGCGGCTGAGCCAGCCGCGCCGAACAACTGTAGCCGCCGATTCCTTCGCGCTCGAGGAGGCATGGCAATGATGATTTCAGCTCTTAACCGCTATGCGCTACGCAGCTGCGCCGTTATCGCAATGCTCGCAGGGTGCGGTGGATCGCAGCTGCCCATCCGCGCCCCTAGCGCGATGTCACAGCAAGTCGCCGGCGGCGTGAGTGGAGCGTTTGCGCAAGTGCGTCCGGCCCAAAGCGCGGCTCGCCAAAACGTCGTCGTTGAGTACGTCTATGTCGTCAATCTCGACTCCGACAATGTTTCCACCTATACGATCGATGCGATTACCGGCGCCCTGACGCAGGTCAAGGGGTCGCCCTTTCGGACCGGCACGTCGCCTTTTAACGTGGCGGTCGATCCTAAGGGCAAGTTCGCGTATGTGACCCACGCGGACGCTAACAATGTCTCCGCCTACCGCATCAACGCAGCGAGCGGCGCACTGAAGCAGGTGAAGGGGTCGCCGTTTGCAGCGGCCCCGGGGCCTTTGGGCGTGGCAGTCGATCCTACGGGCAGGTTCGCGTATGTAACCAACTTAGGTTATTTTGGGACCTCCCGGAGCCCCGGCAACGTTGCCGCCTTTACCATCAACGCGAACACCGGCGCGTTGACGCAGGTGAACGGGTCGCCGTTTGAGGCTGGCATCGATCCTTATGCAGTGGCGGTGGATCCAACGGCTAGATTCGCCTACGCAATCAACCTCTATTCAAACAGCATTTCCGCCTATGCCATCGATGCTAGCAGCGGCGCTCTGACGCAGATAACCGGCTCGCCGTTTGGCACGGGCACCTATCCTGATGGCTTGGCAGTTGCTCCCACGGGCAAGTTTGTCTATGTCGCCAACGCTGACTCCAACAACATTTCCGCCTATACCATCAACCCGACTAACGGCGCGCTGACACCGGTGAAAGGGTCGCCGTTTGGGGCCGGCACCTTCCCCTGGGACGCAGCAGTCGATCCCACGGGCAAGTTTGCCTATGTGGCCAACAGTGGCTCCGACAACGTTTCCGCCTATAAAATCAGCGCTTCCAGCGGCGCACTAATACAGATGAAAGGGTCGCCGTTTGCGGCGGCCAGCGAGCCTTTGGGCGTGGCCGTCGATTCTACGGGCAAGTTTGCCTATGTGACCAACTTCGGCTCTAACAATGTTTCCGCCTATACCATCAACGCGACAAGCGGCGCGTTGACGCAGGTGAAAGGTTCCCCGTTTGAGGCGGGTACCTGGCCCTACGGCATTGCCACGTGCCGAGTAAAGGCCGCCAAATGTATTTCGTCTTCTTTATAGCCGCGCGTACTGCTTGGCGGCAAGCCGATCGTTTCCAATGGTCGCGGGACGGGGACGTTTCGGCGCATCTACTGCCACGCTCGCGAGTAGCGCGAAGCTGCTTACCTGCCTAGTGGCGCAGTGGGGGTTGAGGCTCGATTGAGAATACCGTCCCGCAACCTGGCGTGTCGGTGGCACACTCCATTCCGCCAAACTCCGTCGTGCCGAAGAGTTTACCGTCAACTGCGATGAGACTCGCTGCCGGATACATGCCGTCGGGACGGCTCCCGAACTTCAAGCCGGTAAAACTGTAGAGTACGGTCTCGCTGCCCGATGGCGTGATCGAAAAGACCGTGCCACAGCCAGAGCCGAAGAATACGTACGAGCAGTCGTAGGCGCCGCCATTGGTCGTCGTCCCGTAGAACGTGCCACCTGCATAGAGAAGCCCGGCGTTCGGAGCCGCGCCATCCGGCGCCCCCGCAAAGCTGTAGAGCACCTTTTCGTTACCTGCAGTATCGATCGAAAACACCGTCCCGCAGTTGCAACCCGTGCCGCCCCCCGACGTCGTTCCGTACATTGTCCCATCAACGTTGATAAGGCCGTTTGGACCCCAGCCGTCCGGCGCCCCCGTAAAGTTATGTAGCACCGTCTCAGTGCCGCCCTGGGTCAGGCTGTAAACGGTACCGCATCCGAATTGACAACCTGTCCCCCCTCCGTACGTGGTGCCGTAGATCTTACCGTTGATAGCGACGAGGTCGCCCTTCGGCGTGCTTCCATCCCCCGTGTTGCCGAAAAGGTGAAGAACGCGACGCTGCCCGGTTGTCGTAAGGCTGAAGACGCTTCCCGAGTCCCCCCTTTGATATCCCCCAAACTTAGTCGTCCCATAGAGCTTCCCGTTGGCATATATCAAATCACTATTGGGCCACGCACCGCTGTAGCCGTAGGGGAATGAATAGATGTCCGTCTCGCCGCGCGGCGGCGCCGCGGTATTCGCCTCAAGAGAATACACGACTCCCTGCCCGTTTACTCCGCCTTCGGCGGTAGTACCGTACAGCAAGCCGCCGACCTTGGTAAGGCCGGCCATTATGTTGCCGCCCTCCGCGGCAGTAATGTAGACGGATTTCTCTTGCCCGTTGGGCAGGATCGCGAATATCGTCCCGTACTGACGCGCATTTCCGCCCACAGAGGTCGTGCCATAGAGGATTCCGTTCATGTTAAGCAATCTCGCCACCGGCTCCGCACCATCTCCCGGCGCCCCGAAGATGTGGACGACGCGCTCGACTACTGCCGTTTGTTGACGATGCTCCTTTACATCCGGCGCGGGAGAGATCGGCGCCCCTGTGACGCCGCCACACCCGGCGAGCAATGCGAGCGCGACACCGGTGCTAACAGGGCGGCGAGCGGCGACGGTACACATAGATGAGTTCTCTCCCTAAATCCGACCTGGGCCGGTGCCCAAGTTACGTTCGGGGCAGCCACGCGCAGTCCCAGTGGAGCGGCTGGGATAGCTCGCCGGCGCAGCGAACGTACTCAGCCGCTCGTTCGTTCAGGCTGCTGAAAGGAGCAAGGTTAATGAACACCCCAGGTTTGCTCAAGTGCGCCGGCGCCGTCGTTGCACTCGTAATTGTTTCGGCGTGCGGGGGCGCCCTTCGACAGGCTCAGGATGACATGGCGGTGGCGCCGTCAGCAGCTACGGTCAATGCGACCTACGCAGGCAGGACGCTGTTTATGAATGGGCGGCCGGTAACGGCGGCGAGGCTGAACCCGCTCCCCACTTACGCGACGATTGTTCCCGAGCGGAGTTCGAGGAAGACATTTGAGTACATCTTCAACCATTACGATACGTACGCCGGCATTTTCGACTATCCGAAGAGCGTCCAGCAAATCGGTAAGATTAAAGGCGCCGGCGGCCAAGGGTGCACCAACGTTTTGTACGGCTACGGAAAGAAGATTTTCTGGAACGCCGCGCGCATAAACGACCAGATTGACGAATACGAGGTTCCCAAAAAACCGCTCAAGACGCTATCTCTTAACTATGCGTACACGTCGAGCTGCGCCATGAACGTTGGCGGCGACCTTGCAGTGGGAGTCCTATTGGGTAATTCGTACGGTCCTGGCGGTCAGGTCGTGATCTTCAAGAACGCAGCCGGCTCGGGTAGAGTGTACGGTACACCTTTGACGAAAGAGTACTTCGACGGCTACGATGCCAGCGGTAATCTCTTTGCCGACGGTTTCAGCGGTTCAGGCTATACATTCACACTCGTCGAGCTGCCGAAGGGCAGCAGCACCTTCGTTACGATCAAGACGAGCAACTCTCCCGAGTTTCCCGGCTCGGTGCAGTGGGATGGTACCTATCTCACCGTGTTCGACCAATACACCAGTGAGACGTATCAATACGCGGTTGCTGGAACGACGGCGACGTTGAAGAACACCATACAGTTCACGGGGGCCAGCGACTGCGCGCAGACGTGGATCGTTAAGGGCCTACTGTATTGCGGCGACGCAGGAAGCAACGCCGGCTACGTTTTCAAATACCCGGCCGGCGGTGCACCGGTCGCAACGTTTACGGGCAACTTCGATCAGCCGCTGGGCGTCGTCGCAGTGAAGAAATAGTCTGCGCTTCTCGTTTACGCAGAGTCACGAAGGCGTCCGCCGATTAGTATGACTGAACGCAGGATTGACTGGCGTTGCTGAACATCGGCTGCATGGTGTACGAGTACGAGCCGAACGTATCGTTCGCAATGTCCTGCCACGCGCAGAAGTCGCCGCCTTCGCCGCCCTGAAACTGCCAGCCGGTCGGCGGATCGGGGTCGATAACGGAGTCGCCTTGCATGTGTCCCTCGACGATCGTCACGCCTTCGTCGGCTCCGGTTTCGTCTGACGGCGGGGCGACAAAGTTAGCTCCGCAGTTTGCGCCCGCATCGGGAATGTACGGAAGGTCTGTGTACGACACCAGCTTGCCGTGGCTCGACGTCGCTCCCTGATACGCACACCAGTCGGTGCCGAATCCCGCGGTGCTGCGGCCGTGCGGGGTCGCGACGACGTACGAGGCGTCGGCGTCGTAACCAAAGTGCGCTACGCCCTTGAGTGCCTCAGCGGCAACTTGGGAGTCCGTGGGCTGTCTTGGGACTCGCGCGTTGTCTTCCCAAGCACCCCCGTACTGCGATGAGGGATTCTTAATGTAGATCGTTTTGCCGCTCACGATCTCGTAGTACTGCGTGTAGATGTTGTTGTGACTGCTCCCGCCCATATTCGCGGCGTACTTTTCGAGCAGGGGCCTGACGTGCTCCGAATCACCGTACTTCGTGTAGCCCCAGAAGATCAAGAAGACTTTCGGCTTAACCTGCACCGGGCCGCCGCCGTAGCTTAGACCGTTGTTGCTGAGGCGTTTAGCTTGCCCGCGAGTGGCCATGTAGTGCGGCACGTGGTACAGAAGACCGTCGCGCTGGATCCATCCTGGTCCGAACGCGACGCCGCGTGCCTGCGGGGTCGCCGATGGCGGTGCAGGCGCGTCACCATTCGTCGCACAGCCCGCAAGTGCGAACGCAATGGTGCAGCCAAGAACCGAGGTTAAACGTGAAAGCTCGTGCATAGAGCGCATGGACCTCTCTTTCCGGGCGCGATGTGCGCCTGGCCGGATGCGATAGTTTTTTGGGGCTGCCGGGCGGGCCCCTGCCAAGCCTGAGCGGGGTCAGCCGTTCACGGCAGGCAACACCCCGTTCGACGTGGCGGTCGTCCGAAAGGGCGGCTTACGGCGTCAACGCAAAAACCGTTCCACAGCCAACGGTTCCGTTTCCATCGCGCGTGCATCCCCGTTTAAAACCGCCAACATGGGTCGTGCCGTAGAGGGTTCCATTTACGTCGATCAAGGAGTCGGCGTCCGGGTGCGCCCCGTCGGATCCGTTGAAGCTGTGCAAGACTTGCTCGCTGCCGCTCGTGCTCATGCTGAACACGGTTCCCAACCCGTACGTGCCGCCGCGAGATGTCGTACCGTAAAGCGTACCATTCACTTCAAGCAAGTTCGAGTAGGGATTGCCGCCATCAGATCCACCGGTAAAGCGGTAGAGCACCTTCTCGGCGCCGCTCGTTGTTACGCTGTAAACGATTCCGCAGCCATCGTTATTTTCGCATCCTGGACTACCGCCAAAAAAGGTCGTGCCATAGAGCGTCCCATTCACGTTGATTAACCCTGCAAACGGAAACCATCCGTCGTTCGGGGCGCCCTTGAAGCTGTATAGAACCTTCTCCTTGCCGGATGTGGTTACGCTGTAAACGGTGCCGCAGCCGAAGTTGCTAGGGCAATATGAACCACCGTAAAGGGTCGTACCGTATAGCGTGCCGTTGACATTGAGCAGAGGCGCGTAAGGCCCGAAGCCGTTTCCGCTACCTTGGAAAACGTACAGCACCTTATACGTGCCCGACGTACTAATGCTATAAACGTCTCCGCTATTGTCTTGTCCCTCCGTACCATACAGGGTCCCGTTTACGTTGATCAGACCGCTTGTCGGATTATTTCCATAGGCTGACCCACAAAAACTATGCAGCACTTTTTCGGTACCCGTTGCGCTTATGCTGTATACGGTTCCCGGTCCGCAGCTGCCCCCGCCGGAGGTTGTGCCGTACATCGTGCCATTGACGTTGATCAAGTCGCCTATTGGGTCTGATCCGTCGGAGCCTCCGCTGAGGAAGCGATACAGCACCTTCTTCACGCCGGTGGTGCTAATGCTGTAAACGACTCCGTTGTCCTCGTAGCCCCCTGCCTCCGTCGTGCCGTACAGTGTGCCGCCCACATTAATCAGACCTGACTTGGGATTCGCTCCGCCGCGATCGTGTGACGCGTTGGCGTGTCGGCCGAACCTGTGAAGCACCCGGTACGACGATGTCGTTGGGAAGCGATACGCGACGCGGTCTGTGCGCGAGGCCTTCGCGCTCGTCGCCGGCGCGCCGATCGCCGGCTGCATGTCATCTCGACCCTTCCCTTCGACTCCGCTCAGGCCAGGCTGGCTCAGGGGAAGGACGCCGCATCCTGCGAGCAAGGCTACGGCGACGCAACTGTTTATCGCATAAGGGCTAAGATTCGCGCGTTTCATATGCTTCGCTCCTGGCCCAGCGAACTTCGCCGGGCTGATTATGATTCGGCGCCTCGCGCCAGAGGCCCGCGGCACCTCGCCGATCGCCGGGCATCGCGCCCGCGGTGTTGGAGCAATTTGCCCGCGCCGGCCGACCGGGAACTGAGGCTCCGCGCTACGTACCCGATAGTAAGAGCACGCCCGTCCGAACCATGCCTCTCACCCGCGATGATGCTACGCTATATGGTCGGCTCGAGGAGCGCAGGACCAATGAACGCCGGATCTATTAATGGACCTCCGGAAAGAGCGCTTCGCTCGCCGATGTCTTCAAACGCGATAACGACGTCCCTAAGTACTTGCTGATGTGGAAGAACGAGCGTTGAAGCGGTTTCCCGCACAATAATCGGTTCGCCATTCATTACAGCAAAATCGATGATCCAAGGTACATCGGTAAGCGGCGCAGTGGTAAAGTTTCCTTCGATGACCGCTCTTCTCGGCAGGTTGTCATAAGTGCCAATCCAAAGTTCGCGCAACCGGAGTCTCTTCGGATCATGGAGTGGCGTAAGCCTCAAATGATAAGCTGGTGAGTTGTCGATGGCCGGCTCATCGACGAGCGTTACGGCGTAATTAGGCTCCGTTGGCGAGTCTAGCCCAAACATATACGTCGGTGTAAGATGAGGGACGCCAAGCAAGTCCGGCGAGCGCGCGGGGTTTCCGACGCTAACAGATAAAGGGCCGCCATCATCCGGCTGACATTCGCAGCCGGCTTGCTGAGGTCTGACATCAAAGTCGCGAATTATCGGCGGCCGTTCTCGCGATTCTTCTAGGCTGATCGCATCGACGTCGATTTCGTTTACTACCGTTCGATAACTGGCACCGTAATGGTTGGTGCGCAAGACAGCGCCGTCAATGCCACTGACTGAGATTGTGTATTCGATCAGCGGCGCGCGCTGCGCCATCGTTATGGCTGACCGCGCACGCATAAAAATCGCATAGGGATCCGGAGTGGGGGGCGATGCATCCACTACCATCGGCAATGAATTGCGCCCACCCCACGTGCGCTCCTGCCCGCGTTTCTGTCTTTCCAAGGAACATCTCGAAACATTTAGGGTCCATCTTTACGGCGTAAGCGAGAAGACGATCCCAAAGCCGGTTTCCGTCTGACTGCGGCAGATCGAACTACCACCTGTGGTCGTCGTACCGTAGAGCGTCCCGTTCACATCGACAAGCGCCGTGTCGTTGGGCAACGCGCCATCTGAGCCTCCTTGAAACCTGTGCAGTACCTTTTCGGAACCGCTCTCGTCGAGACTATAGATAGTCCCGCAGCCACTATACGTCACGGCGCAGAGTTTTGAACTGCCACCGGCGGAAGTGGTGCCGTAGAAGTTGCCGTTGCGACAGGGTCACTGCGGCGAGCCGCTCCGCCCCGTCTGAGCCGGCGGCGAAACTGTAGAGCACTTTCTCTAAACCGCCGGTACTCATCCGAAAAACCGTTCCGTATCCGAAGGTTCCCCCGCCCTCGGTCGTGCCGTATAGTGCGCCCTTGACGACGACTAGCCCCGCGTAGGGGTGGGTCCCATCAGAGTAGCAGTTGAATGCGTGCAACACAGTTTCCGAGCCCGCGGGTTCGCTCCTCCGCGATCATGTAATCGATTGACGTGGTTGCCAAACTTATGCAACACGTCATACGACGGTGTCGGCCCAATTGGCGGCTGCATGTCATCCTTAGGTTGTCGAAGCACGCCGCACCGGGCCAGAATCAGCGCGACGGCGAAGCTCGTGCGCCGGATAGAAAGACGGTGCATAGTTACTCTTTTCGGCGCGACGATGCTCGGTCCCAGGCGAGGCGAGCGGATCCGCCTTAAGCATCGTGCGTCCCAGACACTGAAGGCATTGCGAGCCTCTTTGTTGCTCGGTGTTCGGTTCGTGAGCCTGTTAGGGCTCGATCTAAACCCTTACGTCAAAAGGCTTAAGGATGGCCTGGTCTGCTGATCCCGCGGGAGCGACCGTCACTTGCAGGAAGTACTCACCATGCGTAAGGTCGGGGTAAAGATCACTTAGCAACGCACGCAGCTGCTTGGAGCTTAGCGGTATTGCACACGGATCGGGGATGGGCAATGCAGCGCCGCTGCTGGACGATGCGACTCCTCCACCACCTTGTACGGGCTGAAATGCGGCCGCTATGTTCCCGCCCATTGGTATCAGCTTTCCTGATGAATCGCGCAACACTACTTTGAAATCGGCTCCCGACATACAAATGACGCTGTGATGTGCTGGATCATCTGTGGAAAAGTTCGCAACGATTATAGGTGCGTCCGCGTAGTTGCGACTCATGGAGATTGAGACTGTCAGATGCGGCAGTGTTGCCGTGCTGGTCGAAGGTTGCTGTGCGTATGCGACCGTCAATTGAAGAACGCAAAAGCATACGATTGCCGCGACGGGTCGGTGCATCGTCTGATGATAGATTGTCCAGCGCCAGGAAGGCAAGACCTATGCCCGAGTCTTCGGCTTTCAGTTTTGCTCGCGAGGGCGCGCAGGCGTTATATCTCGTCGTTTCTCGAACTGCTGCGCCGGCCACTAGCTAGAAGTGTCTCCGCCGAGCCGCCTCGGTATGGAACGCAAGACATGGCGTTGCTTTCGCGAAGATGAAATCGGAGTGAACGGACGTGGCGACTGATCGAAGTTAAACATGTTGCCGATGCTTTTGCTCGTCTTATCGGTCGTTCCCAGACGTCCCAGAGTCCAGGTATCCTCAATGAAACGCACGATGCTGCCGAAGCCGTAGACCGTGTGCGAGACTTCGCCTTGCGGCGCGTAAGGTGAGACTACGATCATCGGCACGCGGAAGCCGGGGCCGCCCTGATCGTCGAGTTTCGGCGGCGCGATGGGATCATAGAAACCGCCCCAATCGTCCCACACGATCACGATGGCCGTTGAGTTCCAGTACGAACTCTCGCCGATCGCGTTGACGACCCTTGTCACCCACGCCGGGCCGGCGTCGGACTTATAGCCCGGATGGTCGGAGTTCACACCGTCGGGAATCACCCACGACATCGCGGGTAACGTGTCGTTCGAGATGTCGTTGAAGATGTTCGTTTCGGGGCTCGAGATGTGCTCAGCCCACTCGGTCTTATTGCCATAGACCGAAGCGATTAGGAGAAATGCGTTCCAGAGCGCACCCGGCTGGTACGGCGAGAGCGTCGGCGTATAATATTTCCATGAAACGTTGGCGGCATCGAGCGGAGCCGCAAGCGTTTTGTAGTCGCTTCCCGACGACGGGAAATCGTTCGTGCACGGAAACGGTCCCCCGTTCCGTTCGTATGCGAGTTTGGTGGTGATCAGATTTGTAGTCGCGCCCGGCGGTGCGGGGCACCCCCATACATTCGACTCCGACGGAGAATCGATCAGGCTCTCGCTAGAACTAATCTCGGTGCCGCCGCGGATTAGGTCTTGGTGGGCGGTGAAATCGCCGCTGCCCTGCGTTTGAAACATGCGGTCGGCGAGTCCGTACTCGCTCGCAAGCGTGAAGTAGGGTTGAATATCCGAGGGATCGACATATTCGTATGCAGCCAAGTTGAAACCGTCCATATGCCCGTGTCGATACGACTTGAGATACGCCGAATAATCGTCTTCCTCGGGTCCTTTAGCGTTAAGGTCAACCTCCTTGAGCTTGACCCGGACGGTTTTATGACCGACGCGCATCTTCCCAAACTTCGTCGTCGTGAACAGATCGTTGAATGTCCGGCTCTCTTGAACCATCAAGACGATATGCGCAATGGGACTTTTTGACCGTACTGCGCGTGGAGCGGTCACGGCATTTTGCGGCATCGCGCCCGGCATGCCGACCGGCTGTTGCGATCCGGCGCACCCGGCGGCGATGGCCGCAGCAACACAGCTAAATAGCGCGTACGAAACAGCTGAAACCCTCATCGCGTGCCTCCTGAAGCCCGGACGAATTGACCGTTAAGGCATTCGGCGCGATGGCACCGGAGCCCTTAGGCCGCCACAAAGGTCAGGCGTGCTCGTGGCATAATTTGCGGTCTTAGACGCGAAACAGGGGCGTTTCAGCGGGCTTAGAACCGGGTTTTGAATGGGCTTAACGCTTGCAATAATAGTCCCGGCGATAGCTGCCGGCATCGTGTGGTTAGTCAGACCGGAATGACGTGGCAGGCAGTTATTTACGCGCGCCCGCAGCGGCCGCGGGCATTCGCGTCGCGATCCGGCAGCAGCGTTGCGGGGCTTAATATGTCTGAACGCAAGATCCGCCGGACGAGTTGTCGCTGTACATCGCTTTCGTCGCGTAACGCTTTTTGCCGAACCTGTCGTTATGGAGCCCCGAGCAGAGGTCGATCTCGCCGTAGACGTAGCCGTACCAGCCCGTGCCCGGGACGGGATCGGTGATGGAGTCGCCATACTCGTCCCCTTCAACGATCGTCACGCCTTCGTCGATCGGGGTTTCGTCCTCGGGCGCTTTGATGGCGTCGGCACCGCAAGTTTTTGTACCTGCGTCCGGCATGTAGGGTAGATTTGTGTACGAAACGAGCTTGCCGGCATCGTATGTGGCGCTGTGATAGGCACACCACTGCACGCCGAACCCCTGACTGCTGCGGCCGTGCGGCGTCGCGACGATGTACGAACCGCCGGCATCGTAGCCGAAGTGCGAGACGCCGGCGAGCGCCTCCGTCGCTACCTGAGCATCGGTCGGGTAGGGCGCTACGGCATCCTTCTCATCGTCCCAGATGCCGCCGCTCTGTCCCTTGGGGTTCGTGATGTAGATCTTCTGACCGCTGACGATTTCGTAGTACTGCGTGTAAATGTTGTTGTGACCGCTTCCGCCCTCAACCTTGAGGTATTGCCGTAGGAGCTTTGCCACGCCGTCGGGATCGCCGTACTTTTTGTAGCCCCACAGAATCAGATAGGTCTTCGGATTTACCAGCACGGGGCCGCCGCGGTACGAAATTTGAATTCCGGAAACGACCGGGCGGCCCGACGAGCGGGTCGCCAGGTACCGCGGAATGTGGTAAACGATGTTACCCGCGTGGATCCACTCGGCATCACCTGGTCCGGCTCTCCTTGCGTGCGACGTTGCGGAGAGGCCGGACGCCGGCGCCATGCCGCCATTCGGTGCGCAGCCTGCTAATGCGAACATGGCCGCACCTCCAAAAATGCCGACGAACCGAAAGTGCCTATCCATACTCAATTACCCTCCTCGCGAGGTGCCCCACATCGCTGTGCTCGATCGGCATCTGGGCGCGTAGGCCTCGGCCCAATTCGTACGGCACCCGCGCCTTTGCCCCCAAGGCAAAGTACGAGTGATCGCCGAGCGTAGCAGGGGAGAGCGCGTCGCGGCACTCTCCAGCCATAATCACGCAGTCGTCACGCTGGAACACGCGCCAGCCCGGATCGGTTATTTGCAATACTTCAAAACCCAGGATATTACGATAATACTCTGCTGACCGACGTAAGTCTTGAACGGCAATCACGTAGCGGCAATGTCGGATCACTTAACTCCTCCTTGCGTCTTCGGAGAGTTTGTTGGCTCCGCGTTGGAAGTCCCAGTTGTGGTCAGCCCCGGCAACTCTCTCCTTCGGCCCGTGAACGTCGCCAGCCTAGACGCGTTTCCGCCGACACCCTCGGCGCGGATGCGCGAATCACATTTATCAAGCTTGCTACTCTTCGCTTGGTAACGGTCGACGTTCCGAACTTCTCTCTCGAGTCGTCCGTCACATTGCCGGCGAGGTAGACGTTAGCCTTGGCATCAACGGCCACGCGCCATCGCACCTTCTTGGTAGAGAGGAGCAAATGTCAATGAGAATTTCGATCACGGCCGTTTATGCGGCCGTCGCATTGGCGGCCACCGCCGTACTGTCCGGCTGTGGCGGCGGCGCTTCGTCATCGGGCTTCGCCCCTTCAGGATCGACGCAACAGAGCGTTACACAGTCCCAGTCGAACGTACGATCGCAACGTGGCGTCACGCATTACAAACTCGTCACGCTCGACTCGCTCGGCGGGAGCGTCAGCTTCGCCATCAACATCAACAGCAGCGGCCAAATCAGCGGCACGTCGCTTTTAAGCGGAAATCAAATCGAGCACGCGCAGATCTGGACGAATCCCCCGCGCACGATTGACCTGGGCACGCTGGGCGGCCCGAACAGCGCGATTTTCCAGTATAACCATGGCCGCACGGGCCAGTTCGTGGGCTGGTCCGAAACCTCCGCAACCGACCCCTACGACGAAAACTACTGTTTTTTCGGGACGTCGCACATTTGCCGCGGATTCAGCTGGCAGGGCGGCAAGATGAGGTCGCTCCCCACGCTTGGCGGAAATAATGACCAGACCAACGACGTCAACAAGCGCGGCCAGATCGCGGGCGATTCCGAAACAAGCACCAAAGACTCGAGCTGCAATCCGCCGCAGGTCTTTGATTTTCTCGGCGTCATTTGGCAGCCGGACGGCAAGGTTACAACCCTGCCGCCGTACTCCGGCGATACCGTCTCGTATGCGTACACGCTGAGCCAGTCCGGGCGGGATGTTGTTGGAAATTCAGGCTCGTGCGCCGCTTCAACAACGCACGCGGTGCTCTGGAGAAACGCCTCATCACCCATCAATCTCGGCAGCCTCGGAGGCAGCGTAAACAACGTAGCGCTGGACATCAATAACCGGGGTCAGATCATTGGTAACTCGGACCTTTACGGAAACAGCGTAGCTCATACGTTTCTCTGGCAGAACGGCACGATGAGCGATCTTGGCACGTTGCCCGGCGACGTCGATAGCTTTGCCGGTGGGATTAACGATGAGGGGCAGGTCGTCGGCGAATCGTGCGACGCGAGCGGTAACTGCCGGGGCTACCTCTGGCAGAACGGATCGATGACCGATCTCAATACGTTCATTCCGGCGAGCAAGAACCTGATCATGCCGTTCGGCAGCAACATTAATGACAGCGGCCAGATCACCGGAGCAACCGTCAACCAACAGGGTGTGGAGCAGGCGGTCGTGCTGATCCCTCGCGGATCGGGCGACGTTTTGTCTAACGGTGTCTCCGCGCCGAAGGGTACACTCCCCGAAAGTCTGCGGCTGCGACTTCGGAACCCTGGTGCCCGGTTCTGGGATCTTCGCAGATCTGCAATTCCCCGATAGAGCGGTGACAATCAAAGGAGCGGGCCCGCTTCGGCGGGTTCGCTCCTTTTTATATTTATCAGGGGTAAGAACGCGGATTATCGCTTTGCTACGGTCACGCCAAGCGGGAAGTCGAAGTTGCCCGTAAAGACCGCAACCGGCGAACCGCCGGCCGGGTAGTTGAAAACCTCGCCGTTGTTGTTTCCTGCGTCGCCGCAATAAACCAGGCCCTTAACGATCCAGGTCTGCGCGCAGTCGCCGGAGCCCGAGAGCGATACCGTGCCCTTCAACGCCGCCGTCGTTCCGCTGACCGTGTACTGATAGATATTGTTGGTGTACTGATCGAAGACGGTGAGGTACGTGCCGTCCCATTGGACGGAGCCGGGGAACTCCACCGAGTTGCTCGTGGTGATCGTTTGGAACTTACTGCCGCCCTTCGGGAGCTCGACGAGCGCGAAGTTACTGCCGGCGGTATAGCCGTCGGCGAAGAGGTTTCCCTGCTTGTCGTAGCCGTCGAAGTACTCCGCGGCCAACGGCGTGGTCATGACGGTGCCCGAGCCGCTGGCGTTCTTGTAGATGACGACGTCGCCGCCGGTACCCGACCCGTTCAATATCCCGACGGCGAGGTCGCCGCTGGTATTCATGGCGCAGCTCGACGGCATGCCGACGGAATCGGAGAGCGTCTTGATCGGCTTCTTGGGGATCTTGAACTCCTCGATCTGGTTTTCGGCGGCAACGATCCAGAAGGTCTTCTCCCCATACCCGTAGAGGACGTTCGTGCACCCTTGGCCGCCGACGTTCGTGATCGTACCGATCTGCTGATCACTTTTCGGATAGTCGACAATGGTGGCGTAGGTACCGTAGAAGTTGATAATGTACTCATAGTGCCTCGCCTTTGCGAGCAGGTCAGGAACGATCGTCGCGTAGGTGGGCGCCGGATTCAGGCGTGCTGCCGTTACGAGCCTTCCGTTAACCGAGAGCATTCTACCGACGTACGTCGCTTTGAACGAAGCGACTGACGGTGCCCCCGCCATATCATCCTGAGCCTGTCGAAGGCCGCCGCTGCAAGCCGAGCAGATCGTGACTACAGCCAGAGCACCGGCATATTTCACCAAACCATTCGCATTCAAAGCGTTACTCCTTTCCGAGTAGAAACGATCGGCGAATCATATTCATCGGTTCGCATTTGTGCGCCTCTGCAGCATTTGCAATCAATTACCGCGACGATTCAGGGAACCAGTCGCCCAGGGGCCGCTAAGCTTGGCGTTCGTACCCGAGCAAAGGTTAAGGCGATATCGCGTCGCTCGTTCCGAACATGTAGCTTCCCCCTACCGTCAGCGTGCGCGAATAAGACGTTCCCTGGGCGCGCGTGACGCCTGCGAGCGGATTCGCGAGATCGACGGCCGAGTTGACGCCGCCATAGGTCGCTTGAATCTGAAACTGCCTCGTAACGAGCTGGGCGGTGTTGAGCAGCAGCGGTGTGGCGTTGGTTGTAAAGTCGTGACTGACGACGAGCGCGAGGAGCGTCCCGCCGGGCGAACGCCAAAAAGGAACGGCCTGTGGCACGAAACTCCAGCTGCGCGTGATTCCGGAAGACGAGGCGCTGGCGAAGTTCGTAACCGGAAAGGCGAGGCTCACACCCATCGACCTCGCTCGATTCGTCGCCAGGTTGAGGAGTGGATTGATCGTGTAAGAGGGGCCGGGCGCCGCGATGCCGGGCGATCCCGTCGGAGGTTCGTAGGTCAGCAGCAAACCGCCAAGAATTCCTCGAGCGCTATCGACGTAGATCAGCTGCTTGTACCAAAACTCCATGTCGGTAGCACCGGCAACGAGCGTGCCGCGCGTGGCACTCGACAGCTGCGAGAAAGACGGCGGCAGAATCATGATCTGCGCATTGTGGGATACGCCGATGTTGATAAGAGCTCCCGGATAGCCGATCGCCGATCGATTCGCTCTCGCCGGCGAAGTCGATCCACCCAAATCGAGAACGACGTCGGCGGGAATACTGGTCGTCGCGTAGGTCGCCTGCAGGCTCGCCTGGCCTGCGACGAAAACGCACGGGGACGCGGCGAGATACTTCTTGAGCAGTTCCTGCGGGCCGCCACACGGATCGCGCCTGCTGCTCTTGGGAGCCGGCGTCGCGCCGGGTTGTAGAGCCGGACTCGTCGGTTCGACGGCCAGGATTGCGAAGAGCACAGGCGCGGCCAACATGTACGACACCTTTCCTAAGGGTCGTCGCCGTTTGCCTGCCGCCGGTCGTGCCTAAAGGTGCCCTGGGCCGACGCTGAGCGTCAAACCGTAGGGCACATACGGCGTCCGAACTTTACTTCGAGTAGGATAGCCCCCCGAAGGATAGTCCCAAAGCCCGACGCGGTTGTCCGTGCTTTCCGGACTGATAATTCTGTGATTGTGTATCCAGAATTGCTGAGTGATCCAGCCATTGGGGTCGCTCACGTGGCTACCCTGTAGCTCGATCGTATTGGCAACTTTAGCGCTCTGCCCTGAGATTTGCAACTGATAGATCGTCGCCGGCTCCTTCTTATGTTCGCCGTCGTAGCGTTTTGCTATGGCTAGGTAGTGGCCATCCCATTGAATGGAGCCGTTGCCGTGGACGTTCGCGTTCTGCAACGTAATTTGAGAGAACGTCGATCCTCCAACAGGCAGCTCGACCAGGTTGGATTCGCCTTTTTTAAAGTTCCGTCCGTTCGCGAAAAGATTCCCCTGGTCGTCGTAAGTGCACCACGAGAACGTCAGGTCGCTATCATCGTAATAGACGGTCGGCGAACCCATGGCCTGAGGAAAAATCGCAACATTGGCGCTAACATAATATCCGGGGAAGTTTCCACCGGCCACGGCAAGATTGCCGGTGGTAGGATCGACGGCGCAGCCGTTCGGACTGTTGTACTGATCATCGAGCGTCGCGATGGGCTGAGTACCGCCATGTGCGTACTCGACGATCTCTCCTGCGTTCGTTTCTACAATGAAGACGTTGCCCGCCGCGTCGGAGCACAGGCCTCTGGCGTCTACCGTACCCAGATCACCTACGGGTCGTCCTCCCGGATACGTGTAAACAGACGTGTCAGAGCCTCCTCCGAAAGAAAAACTGGAGACGTAGAGTAAAGCGCCGTTTCTTGCCTCAGGCGACATCCGCGATCCATCGCGCTCAACGTGCGCCTGGCTCGCGGGGGTCTGTGGGAAAGCCCCCGGCACCGTGATCGCCGGCTGCGTGCCCCCGCAAGCGGCGACTGTAATTGCGACGACGCAAACGCTTAACGCAAAGCGGCTCAAAGCTCGACTCCTCGTCTCCAGTGCTCCTCGCACGGTGAACGGACGGGCTTGGCCGGCGAAACCGCGAGGCACCCCTTGCGAGCGCCTACGTACAGCAGGCGCTGCGCATCCGTAGAATTACGGATGCTCCCGTTCGCCGGGCGGAGCGATACTCATGGCGAAGGCGCGAAGCGTTGGCTTCGGAAGGAGAGCAAATGAGAGCATCGGTTCTCGCCGGTTTTGCGCTTGGCGCTAGTGTAGCGGTCGCAACGTTTGCCGGGTGTGGCGCGCAGACCCCGATCGGTGCGCCGCTCGCGATGCCGCTAGCGATGCCTGCTGCGACTCACGCCGAACGTGGGCGGTCGTGGATGCTGCCGGAGGCCAAGAAAGTAAAGCGCCTGCTTTATCGAGGAGCGGCATAACGGGAAAGCTCTGAAGGTCGTCGCTAGCACCAGGCTCGCCGATAGCTGCTTCGGGGACGCCAGTTCCGGCTTTGGGCCTACCGGGCCCGGGGGCAGTCCCCTTAGAGAGATCACCATTCCCGACAGAGGCGGCGAAGCCGTCAGTATCGCACCTTAGAAGATGACCGCATTTCACGGAGGATTTCAACGATGCTTCCGAGTTTCAACCGCATAGCACTCGGCCTCTGCGTGTGTATGGCCCTGGCGGGCTGCAACGTGCCGCAATCGGAAGTTGCTCCGGCCGGAATGCAGCGGCAGGCTTCGATGCCGCGAGCCAACGCCGGGGGACAGCTGGGAGGCTCCGGAAAAATTCAGCACGTTATCGTCATCGTGCAGGAAGCCCGTAGTTTTGATAATCTCTTCTGCGGGTATTCCGGCTCCGACGCTTCGACGTGTTCTTCGCCGGCGATTCCGCTCGAAGCCAAATGCAGGATCTCGGACACTTTCCAAGATTTTGAGCGTGACCGGAAGACGGGCGATTTCTCCCACGAGAAGACCGACTGCCCGGGATATACGCGACCGCAATACGGAACCGTTCCCCGTAAAGAGACGCAGCCGTACCGAGCGATCGCACAAGAATACGTGCTTGCAGACCATATGTTCTCTTCGACCGGAAACCCAACGTTTGAGTCACACCAATACTACATCGCGGCACAGGCGGACGGCATCAACCAGCCCTTTGGAAGCGCTCCGTCCGACGGCTGCGTCTATCAAGAGCAGGTGCATCAATTCAATGGACCGCCGCGGCCGGCATGTGCAGATTATCAGACCCTGGCATCGGAGTTGACCGCGGCCGGTCTAACCTGGGCTTACTATGCCGCGGGTAGATCGGAACCGACGTGGGACGCATTTGGCTGGGTCAAAGGCTACCCCGGCGGTACGACGCCGCCGGCGCAGTTTTTAAAGGACGTGTCGAGCGGCCACCTCGACGCGGTGACGTGGGTGACGCCTGAGCTTAAGGACTCCGATCTCTCCGGATCGCGGTCGGCGACCGGACCGGCATGGATTGCGTCAGTGGTCAACGCCGTCGGAGAGAGCAGCTATTGGAATACTAGCGCCATCTTCATCACCTGGAGCGGGTTCGGGGGTTGGGCCGATCACGTGCCACCAAAGCACGTCGACCGTAGCGGGCTCGGGTTTCGCGTGCCGTTGCTCGTGGTTTCACCCTACGCCAAACAGGGCTACGTCTCGCATGTGAGCTTCGAAAACGGCAGCATCCTCAGGTTCGCCGAAGATCGTTTCGCCCTCCCTCCCCTTGCCGCATCGGACTCGCGTGCGAACTCGCCGACCGATTGTTTCGACTTCTCGCAGCGGCCTCGGGCCTTCGTCGCAATCCCGACGCGCTGAGCTTCGCTCCGGCCGCGTCCATGCATCGATTGAGATCTGTTTGCTCGGCCCTCTTCTGCGCGACGCTCATCGTTGAGACCGCGTGCACTTCCAATTGCGACAATGCGGGAGTCACCGTCGACGATAAGGGAGAGATCGTGGTCCGCGGAGAGAACGGGTTCATCAGTCCAAACTCGTCGATCCTGCGGAATGTTCGTGGGTGGCCGCAGGCTCCGTTCGAAGAAGAGAATTTCGCATTTTCGCAGGGCTATACGCTCGCCCGCGACGGCGCAATGTACCTGCTCGAAAACACCGTGCAGCATCCGAATCTTGTTTACCGCATTAACCTTAGCTCGGGAGCAGCCGCTCCTATCGGGCGCACCTTCGGCGGCGACCCAAGCGACAGCGCGGGTTTGAGCACGTCAACTGAGACTGAAATCACGGCCGGTGGCCGTTACGTCTACTCGGTCGACCAGCGCGACGCGGCCATAAGCCGCGGGCCGCTGCTTTCCGAGCATCCCGCTCTTACCGTCTTTATCTCCGGTGCCAAAACGCAGTTGAAGTCACCCATTGCAGTCGCCGTCGACAAAAAGGGCCGCGTATGTGCGCTCGACGGCCAGTCGAATCTTCTGCTCTGTTACGCTGCGGATCGGAGCGGCAACGTGGCCCCCGATAGAGTGCTCGACCTAAAGCAACTGCTCGGCTACGAGGTCGTGCTCGACATGGTCTTCGATCAAGCCGGGCGCATCGTTCTTAGCGGTGCCCGCAATCCTAACGGGTTCAGCGATACGGCGATTGCCGTCGTCGACCCCAGCCATCGCTCCCCGCGAGTCGTGCGTACGATTGCGGGTTCCCACACGGAGCTTCTTTCGCCCGAGCTGGCCGTCGACGCGGCTGGGAATATTCTTGCCCTTCAGCGAGAGGCTCCGATGATGCGGAGCAACAGCGAGATTCTCGCATTCGCACCTCGGCAAAGCGGTGACGTTGCACCGCAATGGGTTCGTAAGCCATCGGCGACGGTGTCACATCCATTTCGTATCGCAGTCGATGCGAGCACCGGCGACGTGGCGATCCTGGGATCCGACGGAACGGCTCTTTTCCACGGCGCCGCGCGACGCCCGCCCACGCAGTGGCCGGCCGAAAGACGCCTTGCCGCGCGCGGCTGGAGCGTTGCTTTGGGCGCCGGCACGCTGATCGTCGCCAACGAATTCGGCGGGATCGAAAAATTCGGCCTCTCTCGAGCAGCTCGCGATGCGACAACCGAGGATACTCGGCCGAGCTTGCACGATCCGGCGTTTATTGCTACCGACCAGAGCGGCACGATCTTCGCCGCTTCGACCGATGGCGTGATCACGCGATTTCCCGCCGATACTACTTCGGCGTCGGGTTGGAAGCGCACCGAATTCGTCACGACGTTCGGCCGTAACATGGACGCGTTTGCCGCGGATAACGCAGGGCACTTCTATCTTTCTTCAGCGTCGAACAACGCGATCGTTACTGTTGGTGCGGACGGGACCCAAGGCGTGCTTACGGGAATTAAAACGGGACTGAAACACCCGCTCGGTCTTGCGGTTAACCGCGAGGGCGCGCTTTACGTGGCCAATACGGGCAGCAGTGAAGTTCTGATCTTTGCCCGCGGTTCGACGGGCGACGCCGGCCCCATCGCTCGGCTATCGGGTCCTGCCACGCAGCTCGTCGCGCCGCAGGCACTGGCGATCGATGCAAGCGGAAAGCTCTACGTCTTCGATGGCCCGCAGACGGCACGAGGATTCGGCGCCACGCACCACGTTCGGATTTATGATGCCGGCGCTCACGGCAACGTGGCGCCAATCCACACCTACGACGTGCAGACGAAATGCTGGACGAATGCCGTCTGATGTGAACCCGGCGAGACGCTGTTTGGCCGTGGCCGCTGCATTCGTAGTTGCTGGAGGATGCCAAGCTCCGCGCATACCGAATGACGCGCGCCTCGTGTCGCAGTGGTCATTCCACCCTCCCAGCGGCTGGACCGATGCAGGAAATCAAAGCTGGCGGTCTTCGAGTCCACCCCAACTCATCTCGCTGCACGTTATGCCGCCGCTTCGCCGAAAGCCGCTCCGGTGGATACTCGATCCTTTCAGCACGACGTATTCGCGCATCACGCTATGTCATGGCGTCCCAGCGCTTTTCGGAGAATGGCGACCTTGGTTTGGAGGGACCGTCAAGGACGAGGTCGCCGCGCAGCAGTCCGGAAGCGTCGCGGTCGCGAGCTACTACTATCCACGGGCCTACACACCTGACGCCGATGCCGAAGAGTCGATACGATCGCTTTGCCCAAAGTCGGCTGGCTAAAGATCAAGGGCCATGACCGGCAGCATCCTACCACCGCCGACGATCGACGGCTCGCTTCCGAGTTGGCGCATTCCCAAACGCTCGTAAAAACCGATCGCGTTCGGATCGCCCCCTAAAGTTAGTTGCTTAGCCCCGGCTTCCCGAGCATAACGGGCGGCTTCCTCGAAGAGCATCCTCCCGACACCCTGACGAAATCGATCGGGCTCCACAAACAGGTCGCGCAGGAACGCCGTAGCGCCGTCAATGCGCACGATTGCGTAACCGAGAATCTTTCCGTTCCGCTCCGCAACGATGCCGTGCTCGACAATCAGATATTCTCGCTGCACGATCATGTCGGGCATGACGCGTTGCATGAAATCATCATCGTAGCCCCACGCTCGCTTCGACCTCAAGGCGAGACGCGTCAAGGCGTCAGACTCCTCGGGTGCAGCCGTGCGTAGCGTTACCGTCTGCACCTTCAAAACGGGCCGTCTACTTCGGCGAGCTTGGATCGTATGCCGCAGCCTCGCATTCGTTGGTGGCGCACGGAAGGCCGCCGGTGAAGCTATAGAGCAGCGTGAGCCCCGTCTTCTTATACTGGTAGACCTCGACGTCCGCAAACAGGAGGTCGGTCGTCACGTAGCGCGCGTTCTGCTTGCCGACGTGGCCGTACATGCTAAGGCCGGCGAGGGGCGTCGAGCTGAGCGGCGTGCATGCCGGATTGCAGCCCGAATAGACGTAGACGACGCTCGGCAGCGTAAGGAATGGGCCTAAGAGACTGGTGGTCACGAGATTGCCATGGCTGTCGATATCGATGCCGCCATCGGCAGGGTTGATAAATCCGGTGGCGAGTTGACCCGGTCCGGCGCAGCCCGCGAAGTAGATGAGTACCGCCTCTTCGGACCCATTGATGCCATCGGCCCAGCAATCGCCGGCACCGTTCATCGCGACGCTGGCGGCTCTAGCCAAGTTTGGGTTGGTCAGGTTGGTCGAGCACGTTCCGCTGGCGACCGTGCAGATCGCAATGCTGCCCGGACCGACCGTTAAACCGAAATCATTAGCGACAGCAATATTTCCGGCGGCCGCGTTGATGGCCGAAGCGTCGACGGCTACACCGAACGGGTCGGTGATCGCTTGTGGGGGCACCTGAATCTTCCCGCACATCGCGGGGCCGTTCCAAACGGTTATGCCGTCGGAGCCTTCGGGAACGATGAGGTTGCCGGAGTTGTCGACGCCGAAGCCGTTGACGTCCGTGGCCGGAACGCTGCAGAACGGCGGCTCGTTGCCGCTGTTGTTCTTTGGAAACCCATAAAGATGCGTGTCCAGCAACGCCGAAACGTAAATGCCCCTCCTGGCAAAGTCCGGCGCCACCTTGCCCCGCATCGGTTTGATTCTGACGGGCAGGTATTTCTGCGGGATGACGCTGACGGGATTTCCGTGGAGTCCGGCAAGGCCGAGCGCGCCAGGCATAGTGGAGTTCGGCGAAGATGCGCTCCCCGAGCATCCTGAGAGAAGAACTACGGCGAGCAAGGTGGAGATCGCTGACGATGACAAACGCATGGCGGAGAATCTCCTTTTCAGTCGCCTTATTCGGACTGCGACGTGCCGCCTTCCTCGTCAACGTAGTTTGGCGAAAGGCGCGAGGCGAGGCCACGGTACAGATGGCGCATGGCGTCGTTGAGGAGGGCCGAGATTCGGAACAAGCCGTCACCCGATACGCGCAGCGCCATCCAGGGAGTCCCTTGATGGCGTTGCACCAATAGGTATGTTTGGTTGCCGAGGGCGTAGATCGCGAAGAGATCTGACTCGGCAACGAGCTCCAGCCCTTGGACGGTCGATTGGTCGATGCGCTCGTTGAAATGCATAGCTAGAACGGAAAGTCGCTCTTCGTCAAGCCGACGTTGAACTTCAGATCGTCGACCGATTCATCGAGCACGACCTGGGATCCAGAATACATGATCTGACGAAGCGGCCAATGCGTCGAAGCCGAAAGGTAGACGATCTGCTCGGTGATGCCGTGATTCGACGACGGATCGGCGACCTTAAGATCCAAACGCGTAGTCTCGACGCCGCCGACCTGACCGCCGTCGCTCTGCGTGAGCGTTCCTGGAATGGTCTGATAATCGTCGATGATTCCCGGCAGCAGGCCGTTTGGAATTGTAACGCCGTGCAGCGAGAGGGCGCGTGGATCTTCCAAGTTGATCTTCACGTGGATGCCGGAAAGAAGACCGCCCATATGGCCGCTGATTTGATCGCCGCCGACCCACACGGCGCCGCCGCCTTTGCCGTCGCCGCTGAGAATCAGCGTTGTGAGGTAGTGCGGCTTCATGAACGAATATTCGTAGACGCGGTTCTGCACCTTCGCTCCGTTAACTTCGTGAGAGCGCAGAACGCACGTGTAGTCGTGCACGTCTGCAAACGTTTGGTCGAACGCGGCGATCGCCGGATTCTCTTTGGTCGCACTCGCCGCGACGCAGCTCACTCCGACGAAGGCGGTGAATACGCATAATACACGTCTCAATCTACGCGGTTCTCTCTTCCTGAAGGCGAGCTTACCAGGCTTTCCTTCGACCCCGATCACAGCATCGCATTTCGCCGAGGGGACGCCCGCCTGCTCGCGAAGCTCCAGCTTCTATGAAAATACACGGAATTATTGCTCTCTGCGCGAGTCTTGCGATTGCTTTCGGCGTGCAGGCGCAAGCACGCGCCGGCACCCTGCCCGATATCAGCGGTGCGTGGTACGCCAACGGTAATCCCGCGGCTCGCTGCAACATCAGCCAGAGCGGTAGTTCAGTCTCACTAACCAACGAACGAGGCACCACCGCCTCGGGACGCTTCGTCGATCCCGGCCGGCTGAGCACGGACTGGGGTATCATGAACGGGGGACAGGTTACGGGCACCATCTCGAGCGATCTGCGAAGGATCAGCTGGAGCAACGGCACATATTGGTCGCGCCCGACCGCTGCGCCCCTTACTCCCGCGGCGACCCCTGCACCAACGCCGAGGCCGACGCCGTCGCCCGAGCCGCTTCGCGTCAGCGTGCGCGCGCGAAATAACCATTTTAGCCCGATCTTCGTCTCTGCTGCATCGCTTACGAACGGATACGGCTTTACCTACGCCCAGTGCGTCTCGTTCAGGAACGTGGCGACGAAGGTCGTGACGGCCGTAGACTTTGCCTTCGTCGTAACGAACCCCAGCGGGGGCATTGAGGCCAACTACGGCTGGACGGATAAGGGCACGTTCACGCCGCCGGTGAACATCGACAATCACTGCTTTGGCGGGCAGCTTTGGACACCCCGCGTCGTTCGCGCAATGGCCAACCAAAGCGTTCGCGTGACGCAGGTGACCTTTGCAGATGGTACGTCCTGGCAACCGAAGATGCCGTTCCTTCGCGGCTATGCCGCGACCGGAGAACCTCTCGCTCAACCGGCCGTTGAAAACCCGAGCAGCGGCGCATCGAACGATGAGAACGTCGCAGCCCCGCATCCGGCGAGCGACCTTGGGCTCAGCCTCGAAGATCGAGTCTCGGGAGTGTACGTGAAGTTTGCCGCACCGGGAAGCGCGGCCGCGGCTGCGGATCTACGTCAGGGCGATCGCATCGTTGCGATCGGCTCCAACAAGGTGAGTTCCGTCACCGACGTCCGCACGATTCTGGAAATGACTCCAACTGGAACTGCTATCCCGATATCGGTCGAACGCGATGGCCAAACCTTGAACGTCAGCGTTAAGGTGACTGCGGCTCCGCCTACCGCCGGCCCCTAAAGCGAAGGCCACCGCGTCTGGGGTAGCGCCGGCCATTTTAGGCGGTTATAATGAGCCCTCAACATCTTCCTACGGAGTCACAACGATGGCGAGACAAGCCGAGAGCAATTCTCCGTTCACGGCGGCGGAGCTCAACGAGCGCGCCGCGCGCAGGCGCGCGATCGAAGCGCTCGTCTGGGGTATGGCCGCAGTTAACTACGACCTTATGCTCCAAGCTGCACTTCGGATCGGCGGCGCATACAATCAAATAGTCTATTGGTCTCGCCTCCCGAGTTGGAAGAACCAGACCCTTACGCCAAACCCCGACTCCATCTATCTGATGCTTTTCATGAACACCAAGGATGTCGGACCGGTTGTTCTCGAGATTCCGCCTGCCGACGATGGTTCGATCACTGGCAGCATCGACGACTGCTGGCAAACGGCGCTTGAGGACGTTGGACCGGCCGGCGCAGACAAGGGCGACGGCGGCAAGTACCTGATCCTGCCTCCCGGGTACCAGGGCGACGTACCATCCGGCCACATCGCACTGCCCTCAGATACGTTTCAAAGCTACGCGCTGCTTCGCTCCATCCTAAGGGATGGCAGTGATGCGGCTATCGCTAAAGCCGTGGCATACGGTAAACGCGTTAAGCTGTACCCGCTGTCGGACGCAGCGGAGAGGCCTAATGCGGTCTTCGTCGACGCGATCGAAGAGATGTTCGACGCGACGATTCCTTACGACGTGCGTTTCTATCAGGCGCTCGATCGCATCGTACAGGCCGAGCCGTGGCTCATGCGAGACAAGGCGATGATCGATCAGCTCCGTTCGGTCGGTATCGAGAAGGGAAAGCGCTTCGAACCGGATGAGACCGCGCAACGACTGCTCCAAGAGAGCGCAGACGAGGCGCACGCCTGGATCGATCTACGGTATGAGGCGCTTTTCGCGGCGCCGTACTACGAGGGAACTCATTGGGCCCTTCCCGCCGACTCTGAGGTTGTCGAGGGCCTCGAGACAAACTTCGCTCAGCCCGACAGCTATCCGATCGACGGTCGCGGTACGAGCTATTCGATGGCATTCTTCAGCGCGAAGCGCCTGGGCGCCGGGCAGTTCTATCTCATGAGCATTAAGGACGCCGAGGGTAACGCCTTCGACGGAGCCCACGCCTATCGGCTTACCGTGCCGGCAAAGGCACCGATTACGCAGTATTGGTCGGCGACGGTTTACGACCGCGTGACGCATGCGCTGATTCGCGACACCCGTTGGTCCAGCCGCTCTTCTCAGAGCCCGGGCCTGAAGCAAAGTCCCGACGGTTCCGTGAATGTCTACTACGCGCCCGAAGCCCCAAGCGGACAAGAAGCGAACTGGATTCCTACGAGCAGGGAGGGCCGGTTTGAAGTCTTGTTCCGGCTGTATGGCCCGGAAAAGTCATTCTTTGACAAAACGTGGAAGCTACCAGACATTGAGGCGGTAAGGTGAACGAGTTGGAACGTAGGGAGATAAAACCGATGAAATGGACCTTTGAGCCAGGCCACAGCGCGGCGGAATTCCGGGCGCGGCACATGATGGTCACGTGGGTGCGCGGTTCCTTCAAAAACGTTGAGGGAACGCTGGAGTTCGATCCCGATGATCCGCGAAAGTTATCGGTCTCGACGGAGATCGATGCAACGACTTGCTGGACCGGGGTCGACGCGCGCGACAATCACTTGCGCAGCGCCGATTTCCTACACTGCGAGCAGTTTCCGAAGATCGGCTTCACGAGCACGAGCGTTGAGGAGGTTGGCCCGACCGATTACCGGGTTGCGGGCGACCTGACGATTCGCGGCGTTACGCGGCCGGTTACGCTGAGCGTGCGTTTCCACGGTACCTGGGAGACGCCGTGGTGGGAAGACGGTGTCGACAAGGGCCCGAAGATGCGAGCGGGCTTCTCGGCGAAGACGCAGATCGACCGTTACGAGTTTGGCGTCAATTGGAACGACGCGATGGTCGGCGGCGGCGTTGTCGTAAGCCGGCACGTCGATATCGTAATCGACGTCGAAGCGATCCGAGTCTCGTAGCCCGCGGCGATCGTCGACTTTCTAAAATATGAAGAACAGCAGCCCGCCGAAAAGTGAGTCACCTTCGAAGTTGATCGACGCGAGGATTCAAGAGCTTGGCAACTGGCGCGGCAAGACGCTTTCCCGAATGCGCGCGCTCATCAAGCAGGCCGACCCCGAAGTGGTTGAGGAGTGGAAGTGGAGAGGGGTTCCGGTGTGGTCGCACGGCGGAATCATCTGTACGGGCGAAACGTATAAGAGCGTGGTTAAACTCACGTTCGCAAAAGGCTCCGCCCTAAAGGATCCATCGAAGCTCTTCAACTCCAGCCTCGAGGGCAACGTCCGGCGCGCCATCGACATCCATGAGGATGAGAAAATCGACGAGGCCGCGTTCAAGGACCTGATCCGTGCTGCCGTCGCGCTGAACCTCGCGAAGAAGAAGTAAATTAGTACGTTTGCACGCACGACTCCGTCGCGTTGCTGAACATCGCCGCGGTCGTGTACGATTTCTTGCCGAATTTATCGTTCTGTAGATCCTGCCATCCGCACAGGTCGATCTCGCCGTACTCGAAGTTGTACCAGCTGGCTCCCGGTAGCCGAACTTCTGAACGCCGGCGAGCGCCTCTGCGGCGACTTGTCCGTCGGTTGGATATTGCGGGACGGCGTCCGTCTCGTCATCCCAGATGCCGCCGCATTGATTCTTCGGATTCGTGATATATATGTTCTGGCCACTGAGCATCTCGTAATACTGCGTGTAGATGTTGGTGTGGCCGCTGTCCCCCTGAACTTTGCAATAGGATTTTAGAAGTCTTGCGGCTTTATCGGGATCGCCGTACGTTTTGTAGCCCCAAAGGATAATGTATGCCTTCGGGGCGGTAGGGACCGGGGCCGCCGAAATAATTCAGCAGAATGTTCGGGATAAAAACGTCCGGCGACGACGACCGGGTCGGCACGTAGTGGGGTACGTGGTAGACGAGTTTGGCGGCGTGGATCCAGCCTGGGCCGCTCGGTGTGCCCGTACGGGCTTGCGATAGCGCAGCCGAACCCCGCGCCGGCGCCATGCTGCTATTTGTGGAACAGCTAATGAGTGCGATCGATGCCGCGCATCCGAGAATGGTGACAAGCCGCGAATACGTGCGCATAGCAGTCACCTCGAAAAAGTTAGGTAGGAGGACTCTAATCGACTGCGATTGGAATTCCGCGTTTCCCTGTCGCCCTGCGGCTCTAGGCGACCGGCACGGCGCTTACAGCCCCAGAAGCTGGCGAACGCGCTCGGGTTGCGAGACAACGTACATCTCGCGAATCCGGCTGCCGCTGACGACGAATCCCACGATCGATAGGGGCTCGCCGTTGGCAAGCCACGACAGGACTCCCGGGGACCCGTTGACGAGCACCGGCTCCTGCCGCGCAACGACCTTGGTAGAGAACGTGACCGCCTGTGAAGCGACGGCTTGCGCCCCGCGAATGCCCTTTACCGCCGGTTCGCGATCGGCCAGCAGCAGAACGTCGGGATCGAGCACCGCGACGAGCGCTTCGAAGTCGCCTTCGCGAGCCGCGGCCAGGAATGCATCGACGACGTCGCGTCGTTGTGCGAACCCGGCGTTGGGCGGCGTCGCTCCCTGTACTCGCCTGCGCGCGCGGCTAGCCAGCTGACGTGCGGCAGCCGGCGTCTTGCCGACGATGGGTGCGATCTCTTCGAACGGCATCGCGAACATGTCATGCAGCACGAAAGCCAGGCGCTCGGAGGGCGTGAGGCTGTCGAGAACGACGAGGAGCGCCAGGCCGACGGAATCGGCCGTCAACACTTCGTCTTCCGGGTTCTCCTCGCGGCTCACGATGAAATCCGGGATGCGCAGCTCGAGGGATTCCTCGCGTTTCGACCGCCGGGTGCGAAGCATGTCGACGCAAATCCGCGCGACGACGGTCGTCAACCAGCCGCCGGCATTTTCGATGCCGTCGTTCTCTCGCGGGCTCAGCCGGAGCCACGCTTCTTGCAACGCGTCGTCCGCATCGTCGAGCGAACCCAGCATCCGATAAGCGACGCCTCTCAGATGCGAGCGATTCTCTTCGAATCGCTCCGTCAGCCAATCCGTCATCGGGCCCCCGTTAGGCGTTGCCGCTGCGCACCGAACGGAACGTCGCCCGAACGTCTTCCGAGAAGAGCCGCGGCTGCTCCCAGGCCGCGAAGTGGCCGCCGACGTCGTGCTTTTTGTAATAAACGAGCTTGGGATAGGCCTTTTGCGACCAGCTCTGCGGCGCGGTGTAGATTTCGTGCGGAAAGGCGCTCACGCCGGTGGGAATCGTGACGCCCTTGACGTCGAAGAAGTCGAGCTTATTCTCCCAGTAGAGTCGTGCCGACGAGATCGCAGTCTTCGTAAACCAGTACATCGTGATGTTGTCGAGCACGTCGTCGCGCGAGAGTCCGCCGGGGTTCCCGGCAAAGGCCGGTGCGATCATCTCGTAGCTATCTTTGTCGTGATCGAGAATCCAAGCCGCGAGGCCGACGGGTGAGTCCATCAGGGCGTAGAGCGTCTGCGGGCGGTTGCTCATCTCCACGGCGTAGCCGAGATGATGCGTATAGAAGTCCGCGAGCTGCTTGTACGCATTCAGTTCGTCACCCGAAAGGCCGGCCGGCGCCCGTTCGTTCGACTTCGCTTTGGCCAAGATATCGGCGGGTACGGTGCCCGCCATGTTGCTGTGAATCGCCATCACTTGTTGCGGAGCGAGTAAGGCCATCTCTTGCGTGACCGAAGCACCCCAATCGCCGCCCTGTGCCACGAACTTCGGGTAGCCGAGCCGTTGCATCAGCGCGACCCACGCCTTCGCGACGCGCACCGGATCCCAGCCGAGAGTCGCCGGCTCAGGCGAATAGCCGTAGCCCGGTATCGAGGGAATCACTAAATGGAATGCGTCGGATGCGCTCGCACCGTGCGCGGTGGGATCGGTGAGCGGCCCGATGATCTTGGTCTGCTCGATGTAGGATCCTGGCCACCCGTGCGTGACGATCATCGGCAGCGCGTTTTCGTGCTTTGAGCGAACGTGAATGAAATGAATATCCTGACCGTCGATTTCGCTTAAAAATTGCGGGATCGCATTGAGTTGCGTCTCGGCTCTGCGCCAATCGTAATCGCCGGCCCAGTAGGCCGCGAGCTCCTGAGTCG
The DNA here is from genome assembly GCA_049285915.1 of Candidatus Cybelea sp. Taxonomy (GTDB): domain Bacteria; phylum Vulcanimicrobiota; class Vulcanimicrobiia; order Vulcanimicrobiales; family Vulcanimicrobiaceae; genus Cybelea. Next base: position 36,231 of record JBAQAW010000076.1, read on the forward strand.
TCGCCAGCTGTATGCCTTGCGAGTCGTCCGGAACGAGCTCCCGCGTCGGCCAGCGCGTCGCCTTGATGCGAGCGCGCAGATCGGCGAGCTCGGCGTCGGGGACGTTCAGCTGCGGAAATGGGCGAACACCCGTCGTTGCAGTTCCCGGTTCTTGAACTTGCGTCATATTCCCAGTCCTCTCAGATGCATTTTTAGTGGATCGCGCGCAGCCGTATGTTGCGAGCTGCGCCGCCGCGAGGCTGACCGTAGCGCCCCTAACGAAGTGACGACGGATCACTGTCGATCTCTTTGCGAGACGACGTTGCGAGGAAAGATTGGCGTTGTGGTAACGTCGGGCATAAGGCGTGGCCTCCTACGGCGGCCGAATTCGATTCCCGCCGCGTTCGGCGGTTCCTGGGCACAGATGCTCGGCGCGGTTACAGCCCTTGCTTGCTTCGGAAAGGCTACAGACATTTCTCTCGATAAATCGCAGCCGCATGCCAAAGGGCGCCGCAGCAGAACGCTACTTTGAATAGTCCTCTGCGCCACCCGCCGTTTCTCGTCTATCTCGGTGCGCGGTTTTTCTCGGAGTTTTCCTACCAGGTCGCGGCCGTCGTTATCGGCTGGAACATCTATGCGCTCACGCATAGCGCGTTCGATCTGGGAATGGCGGGGTTGCTGCAGTTTCTTCCCACGGCGTTGCTCGTTTTCATTACGGGTTCGGCGGCCGACCGGTTCAGCCGCCGCCGCGTGATGCAGGCGTGCCAAATCGCACAGGGCCTCGTCGCAGCGTTTCTGACATGGGGAAGCCTCGAGCACTGGTTGACCGTGCCCACGATCTTCGCCGCGCTGGCGGTTTTGGGCGTGGCCGATGCATTCGAAAGCCCGGCGACGGCGGCATTGCTCTCGGCGGTTACCGAGCGCGGCACGCTGCAGCGCGGCGCGGCGCTTTCATCGGGCGGTTTGCAGTTCGCCACGATCGCCGGTCCTGCGCTGGGCGGATTGCTCTACGCGATCTCGCCCGCCGTGCCGTATGGCCTGATGTTCGCGTTCTGGGCGATCGCGGCAATCCTCAGCGGATCGATCGCGGCCGCTCGGAGCGTCGCAGCGCCCCCGCGTGAATCGCGCACCTTTCGCGAACTCTGGGCCGGCGTGGCCTTCGTGCGCAGTGAGCCGGCAATCTTGGGTACGATCTCGCTCGATCTCTTTGCGGTGCTGTTCGGCGGCGCCACGGCGCTGCTGCCGATCTACGCGCGCGACATCCTGCACGTCGGACCACTGGGCTTGGGCATCCTGCGCGCCGCACCGGCCGTCGGGGCGCTCATGATGACCGTGGCGCTGGCGCGACGCACGATCTCGCGGCGTGCCGGGCCGCGGATGTTCGGCGCGGTGATCGTCTTCGGATTGGCGACGATCGTCTTCGCAGTGTCGCACTTCTTTTGGATTTCGTTGATCGCACTGGCGGTTCTCGGCGCGGCCGATATGATCAGCGTCGTCATTCGTTCGTCGCTGGTTCAGCTTCGAACGCCCGATGCGATGCGCGGACGCGTCGGCGCCGTCAACTTTCTGTTCATCAACGCTTCGAATCAGCTCGGCGCGTTCGAAAGCGGAACGGTGGCGGCGCTGCTCGGGGCGGTCCCGTCGGCCCTACTCGGCGGCGTCGCCAGCGTCGCGATCGCGTTTCTTTGGATGTGGTTGTTTCCGTCGCTGCGGACTATGGAGAGGCTGGAGTAGCGGCTACCTTGAGGTTGCGGAGGTCGACGGAGCCGAGCCCTTGAGCCAAGAGTCCAGCGTCGATGCGTGAGCCGCCCTTCGGCACCTTTACGGTCAAGCTAAATGCGGTCCACGTGCCGTCGGCCATGTCGCCGATCTGCTTGCCTTGCGACGAGAGAAGCGTCGAATTGTCGGGTGCGACAACCTCTGCAAACGGTTCGGCCATTCCGATCAAGCCGTCTCGCCGGAGCTCACCGCTGATCTGCACCGTTTGCCCCGAGTAGGGTGTGGCGTCGAAGTACCGTAAGAAGTAGATCGGCGCAGAGTTGAGCGCGTCGGCATTCGTGAGGGTCGCACCGTTTGCTGAGACCGACGCCGTTACATCGTCAAACCCGATGCCATATGCCTCCCACTTCCCGTTGCTTTGAAATTCGCGGCGCATGTGCAAAGAATCGGTGCCCGAGACCGACGCGGTGCTCGTCGGAATGTAGACCAACCCGTCGAACGAAGCGGGGATCGCGATTGAGGCTCTATCGTCTTCGGGACGTTGCGGATCCATTTGGGAACCGATCTCTGCGACACCTCGCGGAGTGGAGAAAAACGTCTGTAGTGCGCTGCCGGCTTTCAAGCCGCGGAGGTCCAGAAACGCCGCACTGTTGAGCGGGCCGAAGAGTTCGACGATCGTATCGGCAGGATTCGCCGGTACCGCTATGGCCTGCAGCCCGTGCCCGCTGACGCGCGAGCGGACCGTGCCGCTCCCGAATGTCTGGCCGATCACGTAGTAGTTCTCTCCAAAGGCTTCGCGGAGATACGCACCCATCTGGCGATAACCGAACGGAGACGCGGCGCCGACGTGTCCATTGTGCGCCCAGACGGCGATCTTTGCTTGCGGGTGCAATGCCGCGATCCATTCGACGTTTTGCGCCATGTCTTTGTCGCGCATGCCGGCCACGTCAACGATCGGTACGCCTCTCGAGTCGAGATACTGCAGGATGTCCGAGACCGCGCGGCGCGCGATGGCGATATCGGGGACGCCGTGCAGTGAGTCGAGCGCCTCACCGATCGCCGCGACCTGCGCGCGGCAGTTCGTAGCCGGCTTCTGGTCACTGCTCCAAACGGATTGCGCGGTGCATTCGAGCGCGGCGCGCGAGGCGCCGGCTTCTGCGGGGTCGTGCAAACGGAGATAGGCGGCCAGATAACCAACCGCGCCCATCGGGTCCTGCATGTCGACCCCGACGAAGCTTAAGATCGAGTGGCGCCCCGGCGCAGCGTTGTAGTCGCGCATCCAGCGCACCAGATTGACGACTTCGGGTGTGTCCCACGTCCAAAATCCCAGTGAAGCTACAGCCTGCTTTGCGGTTCCGCGCCCCCCCTTGATATAGCGGTCGACGTTGAGTCCGGCTCCCCAGGCTGCCTCCATGGCGAAGATGGTGAAGCCTTTCTTCTCGACGAGGTATCTGAACAAGCGGTCCTTGAAGCCGAAGAACTCGCTGCTCCCGTGGCTTCCCTCGCCCATACCGACGATTCGAGCGTCGCCGATCGCCGCACCGATTCCGGCAAACTGATTGGTGTCGGCATCGAGCGCGAGCGTTGGAATCAAGACGGCTCGAGTTTTGAGCTCGGCGATCGCCGCGCTCGTCGGTGGAAGCTGTTCGCGATCGTCTTGGACGAGCTTGCCGTCGAGGTACGAGATCTCTTCGTGCATCGTGCTCGCACGCAGCTTCCACGTGCCTCCGCCGCTGCGCGTCCAATGGTCCGTCAGGCGAATTCGGCCGCGAAGCCGTGTTGCGGTCCCGGCGACGGTGTACGTGCCCCGATAGGAGGAAGTCGTCTCGGCCTCGGCTTGGTTCCCGATCACGGTGAGCTTCGTTACATCGTACGTAACCGAGGACAGTTTCATGCCCGGCGAATTCTCAAGTTGATCCTTTACGAATGCGTCGCGCGATTCGATCGAGCCGTCGACCTGGCGCTGGGAAAAGTCCGCGGTCAGCAGCGACGATAGCGCTGCCGTATCTTTTTTGATGATGGCGGTCTGGAGGTTTTCGTACGCCGATCGTATTGCCGCTTCGTCGGCCGAACCATCCGCGGCGAGGGCGGGCAACATGCTCGCAACGGAAGCGGCGAAGACCAAGGCGATCGCGTAAAGCTTCATAAAAAGCAACCCCATTCCTGGGCGGAGCCAGGTATCCGGAGGTTCGTCGCGGCGTCGGAGGCGCCCCGCGAGCGGCCGCGAGCACGCTCGTGCCGGCAGACGCCGCGAACCCCGAGAAAAATCATCGGTTTCGCTCCGGTTCCCACCGGAACGACGCCTGAAATGAAGAAGATAAAGGCGAAGCCGTTTTGACTCCACGGAGGCACGTTCATTGTGAATACGTTCTCGAGGCTCGCGGGCATCCTCGGCTGTGCGACCGCCGTCTCCATCACCGGGTGCGCGCAAACCGCCGCCCCCGGCGTAGCGCCGGGTATTCAAACCAACGACTCGAGCTCACTTCAGCCGCACTACCTGCCGATCCGCGGAGCGGCGCGGCCTTCGTTCCGGGAAGACTCCGGAATCGGCTATTACGGCGGCTCCGTCCTCACCAAACCAAAACTCTACCTCATCTTTTGGGGATGGCACGCGGCCGGCGATCCAAACGCGGTGAAACCGTTACTTCTACACTACGCCAAGTCGATCGGCGGCAGCGGCTATAACAATATCTATACGCAATACTACGGCCCCTCGGGCAACATCAAAAATCCGCGCAACCAGTACGGCGCCGCCTGGTTCGATGACACCAACGCCATCCCGGCGCACCCGACGGATAAGCAGGTTGCGGCCGAGGCGCTACGCTTCATCTCGCAATTCGGTTACGATCCCAACGGCGCGTACGTCGTTGCGACGGCGCACAACCACAGCACGAACGGCTTTGGAACGACCTGGTGCGCCTACCACAGCGCCACAACCGACGGCAGCCGCCTGGTCCCGTATATCAATCTTCCCTACGTTCCAGATGCAGGCGGGAACTGCGGCGCGAACTACATCAGTCCTCCGTCGGACGAGAGCGGCGCGAACGAGGGCGTGTCGATCGTTTTAGGCCAGGAGTACGGCGATGCAATCACCGATCCGCAACCAGGCACCGGCTGGGATGACGGGGGCGAGATCGGCGGCGTCTGCGCGTGGTCTGATATTCAGAACGACCCCTACGGAAAGCAGTCGTATACCGCGCAGCCGATGTTCAGCAACGCCTCGAGCTCGTGCGTCCACTCCTATCAGCAGTAGCGCACGAGCCCCGGCAGCCTTCGTTTTAACCCTTGCGGCAGAGCGGCGGAGCCGGGTTCGGCTCCTCTTCCGTGCTTACCGTCACCTTCGATCTTTGCGGGCCCTTCGAGACTACTTCGATTTGATGGGGGATCGGCAGCGGAAAATCGGGGCTGACGACGGTGCACTTATAGGCCGTCTTGCTCGCGCACGGCGACGACGGCGCTAGCTGTTCGACGTAGAACGAGCGCGGCGTATGCAGCGAGATCGGCGTGGACCGGATCCGCGCGGCGTAGCAGTTCTGCGGCAGCGTCACCGTGGCCTCGACGATAAACGTCTCGTGGTGGGCGCCCGCGGTCACACCGCTGGCGGTGGCCGGCTCCCAACTGGGAGCGCTTACGGCCGAGAGCGGCGCGATGATAAGGAACAGCGATAAGGTCGTAGCGGAAAGAACGAAAGGACGCAAGGCATGGACCTCCTCTTCGGCAGCATAGGATTTCGCGAGGAAGGTTAGGCCAGCCGGCGCTCTACACCTCGGAGCCGGTTCGGAACGGCGAATCGGCGACCGTCCAAGAGGCTCCGGCAATCAGGGCGGTCAGCGCGAACTCGGACCAATTGAGATGCGCCTGCGGGTGGCTGATGAGCAGCGGGACCCACACTAGCACTCCAAAGAGTGCGATCATCACGCTCATCAGCCGTATCGCGAGACGCGTCCGGCGATTGACGAGAATGGCGGCCGCTGCGACCGCAAAAGCGATCGTCGTAAGGACCGCCCAAAACATCTGATTGGGCGGAATCCAGCGTGGCACTAACTCGGCGGTGAAACGCAGATAGAATATCTGCGCCAGCGTAAAGGAGATCGCGCTGAACCCGAGCCCAATGCGCGCCGCCTGCGCGAGCGCGGCCGAACGAGCGGCGTTCGAGCCTGACATCGCGATGAGGGCGACCGCGCCGCACAGCAGGGAGAACTGCTCGAAGAAGCTCCCGTAGTGCTCGTAGGCACGTGGTGCGGCGACGATGTCGGGAATGCAGGTCAGCGAGAAGAGCAAATAGACGATGCCGAGCGTGACGGAAGCCGCGCGCAAGCCTCGCGGAAAGATCAGCGCCAAGCCGCCGGCGATCTGCGCGATCATGAGGATGTTGCCGAGGAGCACGCCGAAGGGCAGGGTCCATATCTTGATCAGCGTCTGCCAGGTTTCTGCATCGTGCCACATCAGGGCAATGACGCCGAACAGCACTGCCGATGCGCCGAAAACGATCCGCCCGTACAACGGCGTTTTCATGAAAGGTCAACGACCGCGTCGTGCGGCCTGTGACTACCTGCCGGGAGAACGATTTTGCTGCGCCGCCGCCACCGCCCCAGCACGCTTAAGCGCGGCTATGGGGGCTTGCGTAGATCGGGCAAGCCTTTTCGAACATAAGGAGACCGTGCTGCGCTGCCGGCCAACTGCCGAAGAACTCGAACGCTCCCACTGCGACGAAGGCGACGAGGACCGTGAACAGCGCCGGCATTAAGTCAAAACCGCGAGCGAACCGATTCTTGAAGTCCATGGTGCTACGCCCTCCAACCCGTGGGCGGCCGCCGTAGTTTCGACCGGCGGTAGGATGGCCATTAAGCGTACGTAAATGGCTGGGGAGTGTGTGCTGAAAACCCGAGAATCTCAAACGCGATCCCCATTGTCGAGACGTCCCGCTTGCGGTTGCGCGGCCACCGCAAAGACGACCTTGCCGCTTGCGTCGCGATGTGGGCCGACCCAATCGTAACGAGATACATCAGTGGCCGCCCGTCGACCGTTCAGCAGACGTGGTCGAGGCTGCTCACCTACGTCGGACACTGGAATCTGATGGGCTTCGGCTACTGGGCGATCGAGGAGAAGAGCTCGGGCGATTTTGTCGGTGAGGCCGGCCTCGCCGATTTTAAACGGGATATCGCCGCATCGATGAAGGGCAGCCCCGAACTGGGATTTGCGCTCGTGCCACGCGTTCACGGAAAGGGCTATGCGACGGAGGCGGTGCGCGGCGTCCTCTCCTGGGCCGACGCAAACATCGCGCGGCCCAGGAGCGTATGCTTGGTGAACCCGCAAAACGTAGTCTCGCGTCATGTCGCCGAGAAATGCGGTTACGAAGTCTTCGAAGAGAGCCTTTACAACGGGCAGCCCGTCCTGTTCTTATCGCGTACCGCGGATCGAACGGCGAAGCCTACACCCGTTTGATCGGCGGAGGATTCCAGCGCCCGTCGAGCGCTTGAGGTTGCGGCGCGTAGAGCCGCATCGTTAGGCTCAGCGTGCCACTGCTCGGCGCCGGCAGCCAGTTGGATTCTTTGCCGGAACCGGGGCTTTCGTTTTGGACGTAAAGATCGAGGGATCCGTCGGAATTGAATTGCAGCGCGTCGCGATCGCCGATTGCGAACCGGCCGATCGGGTTGGCGACCTGGAAGCCTTCCGCATCGTACATGGTCAGCGACCAAAATGCGTCGGCTGGCGGGATCTCCTCTTTGCTAAAGTGCAAGACATATCGATTTTCGCCGCTGACCGGGCTCCCGGATTCGTCGGCGAAATTGAGCGGATAGACGGCGTCCTCGGGTTGATTCGCCCCAAGCCCAACCATCGCGACGATGGCGCGCTTTAGGTAGTAGTCGCCGTAGACCCCCATCGTATCCGTATTCATCTGCCAGCCGTTGACGACGCGGGCTAACGTCGGCGTCTTTTCCACCATGAGCTGCATTCCGGCGGCAGCGCCGGAAGCCAGAATGCCGGCGCTTATCGCGTTGCGATCGAAGCTCTTTCCGGGCTCGAGGCCGATGCGTTTGATGCGCGCGAGAATGGACCAGTCGGTCAGGTGCGGCGGATTGAGCTTCATCAGCTCCGCCCCGTAGCTAAAAAACACTTCCGGCGCCATGTCGCGTAACTGGCGCAGGGGTTCGGTCTTCGTATCTACGCTCGGATCGATCTGCCGGTCCACCTTGCGGGGCGGCTTACCCCAGTCCGACAGCGCGGTGATCGTGTAGCCGTCTTGAATTTTATGAACGGCTTCGTAATCACTCGCGCCGTTGGTTTGCGTGCGACCGATGATCCACACGAACGGGGTTGGCGAAGCGATTCGCTCGACGTCCGCCGGCAACTCTCCGCCCCACCCGGGCGGCACGATGGCGAAGTTCGCCGCCCCGGTACCGCTGGTTCGTTTGCCGGGAACGGCAAAGACGTCGGTCCACATGTCGAGCATCGGTAAAAGGAAGTAGCGGTCGCCGGTGCCGCCCGTGGAGAGGATTAACGGGCCATCGGCGAGGTCGAGCCATGCGCTCGAATAGAGCGTATCGAAGTTCGGTCGAACCACCGCGCGCATCTCGGCGGTCGGAAATGCTCGGATATGCGTAAAGGCGTTCGCCGGGCCGCCCATGGGATTGAGCTTGGGATCGATATTGATCATTTGCTTGCGGGTAACGTCCATCAAAATCAATGGATAGAGATAGATGTAAGCTTCCTGCGATATCGTTCGCAGCTCCCCGGCGGTCGAATTAGGCATTACTTTGACTCCTGTAAGAGCTCTTGAATATCGATGCCGCGCTTCACCGGCCACAGCAGGCTCCACGTGACGCGCAACGTCGTCTGCGGCGCAGCCGGCGGCCGCACGACGTTTGTATAGTACACGGCCGCGAGCTGCATGAGCTGGTCGCCGTCCTTAAAGGTTTTGGAGACGCCACCGCCCAGCGGTACGATCCACTTGGTGCCTGGCATGCTCGCGTTCGAGGTCACGATCGGCGCGGAGCTCATCGCCCAGCCGTTCTTTAAGTTGTAGTTCACGAACGGTTGAACGAGAAACGTGCTCACGCTCGGGCGATTGGGCAAACCGGCAACCGACCAGAGCTGCGTTACCAGCGCACCAAGAACCCATTTCCCGGGCATGACCAACGCAACGACGTCGGGCCCCGCAGACCACTTGCCCGAGCCAAGCGTGTTCGGAGTGGCCGTCGGAAACTGGAAGGCCGGCCCGGCGCCCCAGATCAGCTGCCCCGGCTTCGTCTTGGGTGCGAAGAAGAGTTGCTCTTGAACGTCGCTGAGACCGAGCGTCGAGGGACATCCCCCAGGCGAAGCGCAGACGGCCGGCGATTCCGGCGATGGCTGATTAACGATCGGGATGATCGTTCTCGTGATCAGCGTCATCTTCGGACTCAGCATGACCGGGAAGACGGGCTGAAGGTTAAGATTGTACTGCAAGCGCGTGTAGGGGCCGTATCCGTAGTTGAAGTTGTTCTGAAACGGAACGACCGAAATGTTCCCCACAGGGTTTTGCGAAGTCTTAATGACTGCCAGGCGCAGTGCTTCTTGCTGCTCCGGTGTAAGCTTACTCGGGTCGAAACCGCCGGTATCGGCGTCAGACTCGTTACCTGCCGCCGATGCCGAGGGTGCGGGGGGACTCGCCGAGGGGGCCGGTTCTGCGGACTGTGCGCATGCCGCGCCCCGTGCGCCGAAGAGGAACATTAAAACTGCAACGCCGGCTGCGCTCAGGAATTTCATCGCTGCGTAATTCCGGTGGCGACCCATGCGGGTAACGTAGCACAGGCCGCTAAGGCGTGGCTATCCGAATCTCGCACAACGCGGGAGCTCGTTGCCGCAGGCGCGATGCGCACGTGGCGGAACTATCACTTGATGGCGACCAAAGAGCAAGTTCAAGCGGCGATCTTTGCACGCGAGGGATTTCGCGTCGCACTCGAGCTCCTCGATGAAAAGCGCCGCGCGTTGCCGCCGTACGAGTATCCGGTGATGGCCCCCCAACGCTGGAAGGTCTCCGACTGGAAGAATGCGCGCCTCGAGGCGTATCGATTGCTCGTAAAGGGCGCGACGGTCTATCGAGGCGACGGAAGCCCGATTCCTCGCGACCTTCAGCTCGGCAACCTTCGAGACACGTATTACGAAGCGAATTACGGATCGCTCGATCCATCCTCCGAACCGCCCGTGCAAGAAGAAGCCGCGAACCAAAAAGTAACGCAGCTAAAACCGCGTTCGAAGCGATTGAAATAGTCGCGGGAACCCGATTTGGGTTCCCGCGAACGTGTTGCACTCTTCGGCTTTGTTAGGCCTTGGGCGGCCTTCCGCCACCGCCGGCGTGGCCGCCGCCTCCTCCGCCGGCGCGACCGCCGCCACCGCCGTTAGGAGGACGTCCGCCGCCACCACCCGATGGCCGTCCGCCGGAGATGCTGCCGCCACCAGGCCGGCCGCCGTATCCGCCGCCGGGATGACCGCTCGATCCACCGCCGCCCGGGCGGCCCGACATTCCGCCGCCGCCGGAGCGTCCGCTAATCGCGTGGCCGCCGGTGCTGGAATGCGACCCATATCCCACTTGAGAATGGCCGCTGCCGGTATGGCCGCGCGTCATCCCCAAGTTATAGTGGCTCGCCGCGCTGCCGCTGTGGCCGGAGTGCGCCGCGGTCGTCGGTGCGTTGTGATGCGTCGCGGCCACCGAGCCACTGCGATGTGCGGTAGTCGGTGCGTTATGATGCGCGGCCGCAAGTTGGCCATGCATCTGGTGCTGCGCGCTGTGCCGATCGGCTGCGGTAATCGCGTGCATGTTCGCCGGATGATGTGCCGCGCTCATCGCCCGCTGTGTCGTCGCGATTCGCGGATGACCGTGGTTAACCGCGGCAAGCATCCCACGGTCGCGAGAGGCGACTCGCTGGTGAGCGGCCTGCGCACGAGTCGCGGCGAAGCCGCGTTGACGCGCGACGAGTTGGGCGTGCGTGGGCCGCGCGTTGATGCCGCCGCGGCCGCCGTTGAACGCCACTCGCGAACCGCCGGCAACGGTCCCTCGGTTGATGACGGTTCGGTTGTACGTATTGTGAATGACCATCTGATTTACAGGCATGACGGCCGTGTTGTAGTTAAAGGCGCCGCCCGACCAGTATCCGCCGACGAAGCCCGTGCCGAAGTAACCGTAGCCATAGTTAATTCCGCCGTAGAAACCAACCGTCGGCCCCCAATAGCCGGGATTCCAGAGGTATGCGCCGTTGAGGTAGCCCCAATACCCGGGGGTCCAGTAAGCGCCGACAACCGGAGGGGACGTCCAGTAGCCCGGTACCCAGTAGTATCCGTAGGATCCCCAACCCCAGTAGCCCGGGATCCACTGATATCCCGGATATGGTGCCGCAGGCGCCGCGTAATAGGGTAACGCGGGCGGGGCATAGCCTGAAGAGATGCCGACGCCCCACCCCGGACCGCCGAAACCGACGGTAAAGCCGACCTGCGCCGACGAGGCCAGAGGCACGGCGGCGATGAGGATTGTGGCGATAATCGCGGTGAGCGATCGTTGGATTCGCATTGCTCGTTCCTTTTTTGAGCTGGAATTTGCCCGGCGCTGCGTGTAGGTGCGGGGCGAGGTTCCAGGTTTACATACCCAGATGCGAGCATGCCATTGCACCGCCTAACGAGATTCTAAGTGACCGCGATGGCGTGAATGCGAGTTCACGGGCGCCTGCTTATTCGGCAAGAAAGCTTTAAGGCGCCCGGTGGCGGCAGGTACACCGGGGCAAGTGTCGCAGTCAATCCAAAACCGCGTTGCGATCGGCGCGGATGGAGACGTCGGTGCGTTCAAAGCTTCGATCTGCGTTCTATTTCTCGCGTTTAAGTCTCGCGTGGTTTTTTGCGGCCGTCCTCGCGAGCTGCGGCCAGTGGCAACCCCCGTTGGATGCGATGGAATCCGGCGGCTTCGCCCGCGCGCATCGGCCGAATCAATCCGCACAGAATTACACGCTCCTCTACTTCTTTTCGAGTAAAGGCGGATCGTATCCGGACTCGCAACTGGCGTACGTCGACGGCCGCCTCTATGGAACCACCTACGAGGGAGGCGCATACGGCGGCGGCACGATCTTCGCGCTCGACTCGGATGGCAAAATGCGGATCGTGCACAGCTTTCAACGCGGGGCCGACGGATTCGGCCCCGGCGCCGGCGTCACCGAATTCAACGGCAAGCTTTTCGGAACGACGATCCACGGCGGTAAAGGGCACGATGCGCACCGGCACTCCGATGGCGTCGCGTTCAGCATTTCGACATCCGGATCGAACTACAGAGTCATTCACCGGTTTTTAGGCGGCCAGGACGGCGCGTTTCCAAGCCGCTCGGCGATGATCGTTTCGAATGGCCGGCTTTACGGCACGACCGAAGGCTACAGTTCGTCGACCTCTCAATGCGCCTTCAGTGAGTTCGGCTGCGGCACGGTCTACGAGATAACTCCACCGGGAAAGCTGCGGACAATCTATTCGTTCGACGGCGGGCGCGACGGATACGCACCGATGGGAGTCGTTGCGTTACGCGGCGTGCTCTACGGTACGACTGAGTTCGGCGGTAAGCACGAGTGCCCGTACGAAGTAGGCTGCGGGACGATCTTCAGCGTGACCGTTTCCGGTACGAAACGCGGGCTCTATAGTTTCAACGGAAAATACGGCTATTGGCCCAAGGCGGGACTGGCGGTGCTCGACGGCGCCCTTTACGGCGACACCTCGCGCGGCGGAATCTCGCGATCGTGCATATACTACGTCAGCCGCGGCTGCGGAACGGTCTTCGGAATAACCACTTCGGGCAAATTCCGCGTCCTGTACCGCTTCAAAGGAGATCGTGACGGCGCAACTCCGGTTGCCGCGCTGCTCGCGGTCAAAGGTGCGCTTTACGGCACGACTCAATATGGGCCGGCGGATAGCGGATCGCCGAAGGGCGAAGGAACCGTTTTTAGCGTCTCGACGGGCGGCCATCAGGTTATGCTCCACGAGTTCGAAGGTCCGCCCAAGGATGGCGAAGATCCCGAAGGAGCGCTCATCACCGTCGCCGGCAGACTCTACGGAACCACCTACGGCGGGGGTCCGTCGGAACGAGGCACGGTCTTCTCAATCGCGCCGTAACGCCACATCATCGAGCCAGTCGAAGACTCGGGCGTTGAGCAGCGATCGGTTGAAGCTCTCGACGTGAGTGCCGGCGCCCTCGGCGGCGGTGAACGCCATGAGTTGCTTCGGGCAGCGAAGTGCGTCGTAGAAAGCGCGAGCCCCGGCGGCAAGCGGATCGTTCTCGGCGGTGGTGAGCAGCGTTGGGCAGGCGATCGACTCAATGCGGCCCGATAACGTGAACGCCCCAACGCAGCGGAAATAGTCGCGAAGCGTGTCGACGCCGTGCACCCAAAATCCGCGCTGAAAGAACGACCAGTGCAGCGGGCGGTCCGCGTTGGCCATCTGTGCGACGCGCTCGAGCAACGCGTCGTCGATCGCGCCGAGATCTTCGACGTCCTTGGGCGACGCACCGAACTTGACGAACATTTGGCGGACCTGTTCGGCGATGCCGAAGAGCCCCGGATCGGCCACGCAGGCCGCGAGACGGTGCTCGCCCGAGGCCGCGCGCGGTGAGAGATAACCGCCGAGGCTCCAGCCGATGAGGGCGATGCGTTTTGCATCGATGTTTTCGAGTTCGAGCGCGAAGTCGACGACGGGCGCGATCACCGACTCCCAATCCGGCCGAATATGCACGCCGCCCTCGATCAGCATCTCGCCCTGACCGGGTCCGTCGAAGAAGAGGCAGTGATATCCGCGCCGCGAGGCGGCGACCGCCGAGGCAAAGTACATATCGGTGACCGTCGCGTCGTAGCCGTTGGTCAAAATGACGAGCGGCCGCGTCTCGCCCGCTCGCCCGGCGGCGGGAAGGAGGTACGCCGGAAAGGCGTGGTCGCCGAAGGGGATGCGCAACGGCATTACCGGTGGGTCGAGCAGCGCGAGCCCGTCGTTGAAGGCCGCGATCTGCTTGCGGAATGCGGCGACGAGTCGAGGGTCGACCGGAGCGCCGAAGAAGAGGTGGTACGACGAGCCGTAATGGCAGGCCGCGCGCAAAAACGAATCGCGCGCGCTCGCGCGCCGTCCTTTTGCGAGCGCTTCTCTGCCCCGCTCGGCCAGCCGGTCTCCGGCGCCGATCCACGCTGCGTAGAAAGCGTCGTCGTCACCATCTCCAACCGCACGGGCGACGGCTTGCACTTCACCAAAATCTGCACCGCCGTAAGGCATGTAACCCAGCGCCCGGGTTCCGAACGAGTCGTGCAGATCGTCTTTAAAGAGAATTCCCATAACTCGCTTTCACAGAATTAAATGGAGCGCGCGATTTACGGCGCGCGCTCCAAGGCGTCTTACGACGGTTGCGTTATTTCTTGACGAGGGGCCATGAGGCGATCTGCGCCGGTGACGACGTTCCGGTAAGGGTTGAGAACGGCGTCGTCTGTCCCTTCTTGTAACCGACGACGTTAACGTCCTGATTCGATTGGAAGAACGTGTCGTTGCGGGTTACGCCGTTCTGCGTCGGGCCGGAGACTTCGATACCGCTTTGGATTGCCTCGTACGGAAGCGTGGTGCCGTATTTATAGACCTGGACAGCTCCGCCCGAGAAGCTCGAAACGAAGGTCACGTCCTTCTGGCCGAACGAGATGCCGATCGGGCCTTCTAGATCCTGCATTCCGGTGTTGCTGGGGCTTTGAGAGCCGGCTGGGATTTCATAGACCGCGTTGGTCGAGTCGAGCGCGACCCAGATGTTGTTGCTCTTGTCGACGGCGATGCCAACGGCCTGACCGTAAGCGTTGAAGTTAATGGTTTCAAAGGCCGAGGTTTGCCCCGATGCATATGCGGTTATCGTGTTGCTCCCAAGGTTGCTGACGAAAAGATTACCCTTCGAGTCGACGGCAACGCTATACGGGGAGCTGATTCCGCTCGTTAGCGTCGTGCTCGGAGAGCTCGAGCCTTTCGGATAGATGGTTACGGTGCTGTTACCGATGTTCGCAACATAGAGGGTCTCTTTCTTGTCGACGGCCACGCCGAACGGACAGTTGGTGCCGTCGGTGATCGAACCCGTCGGGCCGCTGTTGGCGTTGGCCGGATCGTACATCAGGATGCCGGCGGAGCAATCGGCAACGAAGAGGATCGATTTGCCTTTCTTCTTTCTATTTGGCCAGCCCACGGGAGCGTTGGTTTTGGCGCGGACAAGGGGAATGGCAATTGGACCGGAGACGACCGGCCCCGGGACGTAGCGCACGGCACCGCCGACTCGATGCGTCGCGGGCGTGAGCGAAGCGCTGCCAGTCGTTCCCGAAGAGCTCGAACAACCGGCTGCAAGCGAAAGCGCCACGACGCTGAACAGCGCGCGGCGTGAGAATGTCTGCAACATGGGGGTCCTCCGAATAAGGCAGATATGAGGGAGGGCCTCCTTTTCGTTTGCTGCTAGTCGACCCTTCCGAGTGGAAGGCTGCTTGACATACCAAATTTCTGCTAAGGCTCTAAGCGATTCGTCGTCGAAACGGCATCGTCATGAGCGACGATGATCTGCAGCAATACGTCGGCCTTTTGGTCGAGGTCCATCTGGTCTCCGGCGAGACGCTACTTGGCCGGTTGAAGAAGGGTGATAAGGGCTACGCGATCGAGCAGCCGTCCTCAAATTCCAATCAGGAATCGGCGCTCATCGCGATCGGTTCGGCCGGCGACGTTGCGTCGGTGCGAACGGTGACCGCTCCCCCGGAGATGCTCGACTGATTCCGGCACGGTACGTGCTTTCAAAGTCCGTCGTATTCTACATCGGCAAGCTCGAATCACGAGGCTCGGCGAGCATCCCGGGTTCGATGCGTGGTGCACTCTCGTACTCACCGCAGCGATGCCGGCCGTCGTGTGGTATCTTCACGATCACATGCGCGAGCTCGTGTAGCTACCGCGGGCCTTTCGTACTAGGCGACGTGCGGCAAGCCTCTCTCCCGAATGAGACGAAGCTCGCGAGGACGCTTTACTCGGCCGGCTAAGTACGCGGGAGGTCTCTTGCTATCCCATGGGAGGTACTTGACGTTGTATTTACTCCGTCGCGTTTTGTTCTTATCGGCGGCACTTGCGTTTTCGGCCTGTTCGGCCGCGGGCGGCGGCAACGCTACCCCAGCCGGCATTTCGGCGCAATCGGCCGCACCGGACCTAACGAGCCACTTCGTCTTTCATCCGCTCGCGATTCATCCGAATGCCGGAACGCCGGCGGTACTGATGAACTTCGTCGCAGACGGCCCGAATCAGGGCGGCGTACCGTGCATCAACTGCGTCAATGGGGCCAGCACCGGCGACAACGTCGGCATGACCGGTCCGTCGAGCTACGTTCCCACGAACTTCGTTTGGCAGTACGCGATATCGTTTACGGACATTTCCTATAAGGGAAAGTGCAAGGTTACGTGGACGATCGCTGCCGGGAAGAAAACGATCGATACGTTTGGCGCGACGCTAACGCTCCAGAGCGCGGGCGGTTTCGTGCTCTACGCGGTCGCTCGCAATCGGCCGAAATACTCCGGGCCCGCCGTCCTGACCGGGAAGTATGTCTGCGGGAAGAACTCAGGCTCGGCTCAGGCGCCGCTTCAGTTCGAATAGCGAGGAGACTGGGTCGTTCCGTCTTCATAGCCGACGATCACCTCCGTAACGAGGTCGTAGAAGAGTCCCGTCGCGACGACGCCGTGGATTTGGCGCAGCGTTTCGTCGACGGTGCGAGGATCGGCAATTCGGCCGAAGGCGCAGTCGAATATCCAGTTGCCGTTGTCGGTAATGAAAGGCGCTGATTCGGAGCCGCGCCGGGTGACGGCGAGATCGGGAAAGCAGCGCTCGATCTCGCGCCGGACGGAGGGCGCGGCGAAGGGGACGATCTCGACCGGGAGCGGGAACCGGCCGAGCTCGGCGACGAGCTTTGAAGGCGTAGCGACGACGATGTAGCGCTCGCACGAGAGCGCAACGGCCTTCTCGCGAAATAGCGCGCCGCCGCCGCCCTTCGTCAACGACCAGTCCGGCGCGACTTCGTCCGCACCGTCGATCGCAACCGGCATCGGCTGCGCCGGGAGTTCGACCAGCGGAATCCCGAGGCGACGGCAGAGGCGCTCCGTTTCGGACGAGGTCGCGACGGCAATGATGCGCTCGCCGTTCGCGACGCGCTGCCCGACGCGCTCGATCGCCCAATACGCCGTCGTGCCCGTCCCCAAGCCGACGCACATTCCGTCGCGAACGCAGCGGTCGACGGCCGCGAACCCAGCCGTCCGTTTTGCGGGATCGTCGTTTTCGAACATTGCGAGGCCCGTTCGGCGCCACGGTGCGAGGCCCCGCGTCTCCATAGCTCTTACCGGCAGCCGGCAAGAGCGGGAGAATCGCGGGATTTGCCGCGTCTTCGGCTCTCTTCGTGAGATCGCGGTCCTCTGCCAGCGCCTTGTCGGCGATCGCAACGAGTCGCTGCCGACCGTCAATGGGTTCGACGAGTTTTTCGGCAACCTGTATCACCTCAATGCCGAAGAAGAGCCCGAACTGCCGAATTATCCGAAGGATCCTGCCTATCGCGCGCGATTCGGGCCGAGAGGCGTTCTCAAATGCGAGGCAACCGCCACCGACGACCCGACCGTCGACCCGCGATTCGGGAAGATCGGAAAACAGTCGATCGAAGATACCGGCCCGCTGACGAAGAAGCGGATGGAGACGATCGACGACGAGACGTCGGACGCCGCCATCGACTACATGAAGCGGCAGCAGGCCGCCGGCAGGCCGTTCTTCTGCTGGTTCAACTCGACGCGCATGCACCTGCGCACGCACGTGCGAGAATCGCACCGTGGCCGCTACCCGCACGGCGACTGCGAATACATCGACGGCATGATGGAGCACGACGACACGATCGGGAAGATTCTCAATACGCTCGACGAGATGGGGATTGCCGACGATACGATCGTCATGTACACCAGCGACAATGGGCCGCACATGAACACCTGGCCCGATGGCGCGATGACCTGGTTCCGTTCGGAGAAGGACACGAACTGGGAAGGCGCCTTCCGCGTCCCCTGTTTAGTCCGCTGGCCGGGCGTCATCAAGCCCGGAACGGTAACCAACGAGCTGATGAGCCACAACGACTGGGTCCCGACGCTCTGCAGCATCGCCGGCGAGCCCGATATCGCCGAGAAGCTCAAGAAAGGCTACGAAGCCAACGACCGAGACTATACGGTTCACCTCGACGGGTACGATCAATCCGCGTTTCTTAAATCCGTATCCGGAACCGCTTGCAACAATAACGGAGTAAAGAGTGAGCGAAACACGTTCTTTTACACCGACGACGACGGCTTGCTCGTCGCCTTGCGTCACGGTGACTATAAGTACGTCTATGCCGAGTAGCGCAAGCAAGGGACGATGGGCATCTGGGCCGAGCCCTTCACGCAATTGCGGCTGCAGAAGATTTACAACTTGTTCCAAGATCCGTTCGAACGAGCAGACATCACGTCGAATACCTACTGGGACTGGAACATCAATCAGATCGGTGCGGTCTACGGAGCGATGGACGAGGTTGGCGAGTTCGCGGAGAGCTTCAAGGAGTTTCCGCCGCGGTCGTTCCCGCCCAGCTTCGTTCCAACAACCATCGTGAGCGGGATAATGGATCAGATCAAGGCCGAGCGCGCAGAGGGCGCCGAGACGAACTAGTCGCGGAACCGTGAAAGCGAAACCGCCGCTGAAGTTCAGCGGCGGGTTGCTTTTTCACTTGACGGTCCTACGGGCCGAGCGCGACGCCGACCGGGAGTGCGAGATACTTTCCGGTAACGACTTGCATTGGCGTCTGCTGTCCCTCGAGCGCATCGAAAACGAAGATTGACGGCGGACCGTGAAAGCGTTGGCCGCTCGTCGAGTAGAGCACCGAGCCGTTGAGCGCGACGCCGGTCGGCCGGATCAGCCGGGGGTGCTTCGACGTGATCACACGATCCGGCCCTTGCGAGCCGCTGGCCGTCGACGAGTAGGCGGGAATCTGGTTGTCGCCGCGACTGGCGGCGTACAACTCGCCGGTTGCTTTGCTGAGGGCCATCCCGCTGGGACCTTTCAGGTCAGATCCGGTGATGGTACGCACGAGCGTTGGCTGAGTAACGGGAGTCGCGAACTCGCTGATCTCGTCCTTGTCGGAAACGTAGAGATTGCCGGATGCGTCTACTGCAACCCCGTCGATACCGCGATCCCCGTCGGGCGGCGCAATTCGCTGCAGCGTCGTCGCCTTACCCTCCGCGTTTGGCGCGTAGACCGCGACGTAGCCGTTGGTAGGGCCGCCGACGAATTCGTGCCCCTGACGATCGACGGCAACGCAGTTCGGCACGAAGGGAAGAATTAGCTCGCGCTTGGGCTGATCGTAGCCGGTAGCGCCTTCGGCGTAAACGTAAAGATACTCGTTGTCTTCATCCGTTACGAATAGGTCACCGCCGAAGCCGATCGCGATCGGGCCGGGGTTGTACGATACGACCAGCGACGATCCGGCTGGGGTCACCAGCGTTCCGTCCGAATTTCGCGCAAAGCGAAAGACCGATTTGCCGTACCAGTCGCTCACGTAGAGGGCGGTGGTTGCGGCATCCTGATGCGGGGATCGCACGAGTGATGACGACTGCAACGGCGGAGCGGCCGCGCTCGGGAGCGATCCGCTGTTTCCTCCGCCGCAACCCGACAGCGCCAATCCGGTGGCGGCGATTGCCGCCAGGGTTCCAAGGAACGATCTTGTCTGTAACATTGGTGCGCCTCCAAATCCGATTAGTTGACGGCGCAACCTTTCCGTTCTCATGCGTCACCCCTTGGGACCCGGTGCTCGCTCGCCCGTGGAAGGTTTAGCCGTTGTGCTCCACGGTTTTACCCGTTGTGCTGCATAGGTATCGGTGACAACCCCTAGCTCGACCGTTTGTCAGCGTCGCTCGTTGACGTTTTCTTTCGAGCGCGATCTTTCGCAACGGGCGACAATATGTGGTCGAGCGCGACGTCATCAATCTCAATGACGCTCTCAAAATAAAAATAGGCGATTATTGCGGCCTTCGATTTTCGCCGGCTCGGCCTGGCCGTACCACCGGTTATAAAACCGTCGGGCACCGGGAAGAGGGCTCCCTCCGAATAGGGCAAAGTCGACCCGGTGCCCGACACCTCTTCCAATGTCGAGTTCGCGCAGGATTTGACCGCGGCCGACTCTGCTGCGCCAGTGCCCCCGCACGCGAAGTGGCTTGGATTCGTCGAGGCCGCCGTATTGGCGATCGTCGCGGTCGCAACGGCCTGGAGCGGCTATCAGGCGTCGCGCTGGGAGGGGGCGTCAACGACCGCCTATGCGCTGTACGAGCGGTATACCGTCTTGGCGCAGGCAAAGTCGACCTTAGCCGGCCAGGACCGGCTCTACGACATCGTCACGTTTAACGGATGGGTCGCGGCGAGAACCGCGGGGAACAAAACTCTCGCCTCGTACTACGAGCGGCGTTTTCGCCCCGAGTATGCCGTCGCGTTCAAGGCGTGGATGGCGATGGACCCCTTTCAGCACGTAAACGCCCCTCCCGGCCCGATCTTCATGCGCCAGTACGTAAGCTCCAACGCGCTCTCCGCCGACCGGTTCGAAGCGATCGCAAACACGCATTTCAAAACGGGCGTCGTCGCTCGCGAGCGCGCCGACGACTACGTGAGGGTGACGGTATTCCTCGCGACGGTGCTCTTTCTCACCGCGCTGAGCCAGCGTTTCGAATTTATCGGCCCGCGGATCATCATCGTCTCGATTGCGGCGCTGCTCTTGCTCTTTAGCATGCTTGGGATATTTACGCTGCCTCGCATTTGATCGGACCAAACTAGCTCACTTGCTTTACTTGGTTCTCAAGGAACTCTCGAACGGGTCTGCAAACTAAACGAGCCCTTCGCAAGAACGGATACCCGTCATCAATAGGAGTCGTGAATATGCGCTTATCATCGTCCGCTGCGAGATGTGCGTTCGGTGTGGCGATTGCCGCGTTTCTCGCGGGATGCTCGGGTGGAGCAAACTTCGCTCCACAGACTATCGCCGGAGCCTCGCAGCACGCGCGCCACGCCAGACCCCTCTCCGCCTTCGATACCGTCCTTTATAGCTTTACCTCGAAAAAGACCGACGGAACCAATCCGTACGGAAGCCCGGTGATCGATAGCAGTGGCGCGCTGTACGGTACCTCCATGAATACGCCGGGTGGCGTCGGCCTGGTTTGGAAGCTGACCCCGTCGGGCTCCGCCTATAAGGAGAGCGATCTCTATACGTTCCCCACCAACAGAAGCCAGGGCGCCTATCCGCAAGCCGGTTTGGTAATGGATTCGAGCGGAGCGCTCTACGGCACCGCGTCGGCCGGCGGCAAGGGCAAATGCACTAACGGGTGCGGCGTTATCTTTAAGCTGACGCCTGCGAAGGGCGGCTATACCGAGAGCATGCTCTACGACTTCGGCGTCAAGAGCAGCGACGGCGCACTTCCCGACGCGGCGTTGCTGTTGATCGGCAGCGAACTCTACGGCACGACGCAGTACGGCGGCAGCGGAAGCTGCTCGCAGAACGGCTTCACCGGATGCGGCACGGTCTTCGCCCTCGCGACCAAAGGTTCGGGCTACAAGATCCTGCACAACTTCGCCGGTGGAGCGAAGGACGGCGAGTACTTGCAAACCAGCGTCGTTGCCGATAAGAAAGGCGTCTTGTATGGAACGACCAACAACGGCGGCGGCGGCACGACTGGGTGTCCGGCCGGATGCGGGACCGTCTTCTCGCTAACGACCAAGGGTAAGGAGAGCGTCCTCTACAGCTTTGCGGGCGGATCTAAGGACGGCGGCATCCCGTCGCGTGGCCGCGGCGTTTACGTCGCCCCGAACGGCTCGATCGTCGGTACGACGCAGATTGGCGGCAGCGGCGGTTGCGCCCTCGGCTTCGTGAGCGGTTGCGGCATCGTCTTCGAGCTGACCAAGAGCGGCAAGACGTATAAGGAGAGCACCGTCTACACGTTTGCGGGCGGCGATGATTTGCAGGCACCCAACGAGGAGCTGGTGGCTGACGCGAGCGGTAACCTTTACGGTACCGCGTACGTCGCCGGCGGAGGCAGCAACTGCCATCTCGGGTGCGGCGGAATCTTCAAGCTGACAGCGTCGAAATCGGGCTACGGAGAGGGCGTCGCCTACGCGTTCCAAGGTGGAAACGACGGCGATCTTCCTTACGCCGGCGTGACGATGGATTCGTCGGGGAACCTTTTTGGCACGACCAATCTGGGCGGAGGCGCCTCGGGCTGCGCCATCGGCTGCGGCACGGTCTACGAGTTTTCGCCCTAAGCAAACTCGCACCTAACGACGGATCTGCGGGCTTCTCCGGATGGCGAAGCCCGCCGTCGAAACCGGCCTCATGGCGGCCGACGCTCGCGAACGCGAGCTCCTCAAGGCAAGAATTCGAATTGCGCTGAGCCTCGCGATCGAAAACAGCGCCGCTCAGGCGTTGCGCACGCTCGACGAGATCGAATCAGCGGTCGAATCGCACGACGACGAGATTACCGCGCGCTACTTCCAGGCCCGGGCGATCGCCCGAATCAAGGCCCGCGACGTAGATGAGGGCTTTGCGGCCTTCGAGGCTGCGCTCGGCGCAGCGCGACGCCACGGCGAGCCGCTGATGTTTGCGAAGATTGCCAATAACCATGCGGTCGCGGCGATGCAGGATGGCCGGCTGGGCTCGTCACCACCGCCGAACTGCTGTATACCTCCGGGCAGCTCCAGCGCGCGGCCGGCGTCCTTCACGAATTTCACGCAACGCCGATGCCACGACAAGCCAAGTCGTCGACCAAGAACATTTGCTCAACGCCGCGTCGATCGGCATCCCGTTAGGAATCATGCTGTGCGACGAGCCGTTGCTCAAGCTCAGCCGGGATCCGACGCTGATCGATCTCGCTTTCGCGCGCAAGGGTGCGTGGCTGCTCGGGCCAATCGTCGAGGCCTTTTGCACGCTCTACGAGCACGAAGAGCGCCGGGTCGATCACGATGCGCTGCTCGAACGTGCCGTCGACGCGCTCTCTTCGCTCGACCATAGCCTGCTCTTCGGCTGCCGGGTTGCGCGCCTGGGTACCGCAACGAATCTTCCCCGCGTCGCCGCGCTGGTTGCACGTCAATGTGCCGTTTCGAACAGCCTCATGCGCGGCCACAAGTATCTCTTCGACAGTTTCATCGCGGCGCGGCGCCGGCAAACCGAGCGATCGCGGGAGCTGGCGTTACACGCAGCAAGCGAGTTTGCGCAGTCGGGACGTCCGTTGCTCCAAACGCTTGCCTCGGAGGCCGCAGGTGCGATCGGCGAAGCAGAAGAGATCCTGCGCCGTTGCGGAGCTCGCGTAGACGCAACGCGCATGCGTTGGAATGGCGAACCGATTCGTAAGCGCCTGGCCGGCGAGCTGACGCGGCGAGAATCCGAGGTGGCCGCCCTGATCGCGACCGGCTCGACGAATAAGGAGATCGCCGAAAGCCTCGGGATCAGCGAGCGAACCGTGCACCGCCATTGCGAGTCGATCTTCAGCAAGCTCGGCATTCGGTCGCGCTTTCAATTGCCGGCGGCGACGGCGCCTCCTCGCAGCGGATATGGGTAGTTTGCGGATGCGTACCGTCCGTTCGGTCGCGTACGATGGCGCGCATGCGCAAATTCTTCAAAACGGCCCTGTCGGTCGCCGGAGCAAGCCTTGCGGCGTGCAGCGGCCTCGGCAACCAGCCCTCCTTCTCACCGTCGAGTGCGCCGGCCGCTCTGCGGCCGCTCGCCTCGAAATATAACGTTACTCCGCATCCCGACCGCAGCCGGTCGTGGATGGATGCGCGCGCGAAAAAAGGCGCGCTGCTCTACCTCTCGGATGCGTCCACCTACGACGTCTACGTCTACTCCTGGCCCTCACTCGCGCTCGTCGGAACGCTGACCGGCTTCAACGGCCCCTCGGGCGAATGCGTTGACGCCAAGGGTAACGTGTGGATCGCAAATACCTACGATTCCGAGCTCATCGAGTACGCGCACGGCGGCACGTCGCCGGTCGCGACGCTGAGCGATTCCGGGCAGTATCCGTACAGCTGCGCCGTCAACAAAAAGTCCGGCACACTCGCCGCGGGTAACATCGAATCGACCAGCGGTTCGGCGGGCAGCGTCACGATCTATAAGAGGGAATCGGGCAGCGGGACGAACTTTCCCGATTCAAACGTCTACGTCAACTTCGTCGGTTACGACCGTCGCGGCAACCTATTCGTCGACGGCGGCTCGGGCAGCGGTTACTTTAGCTTGCAGACGCTCAGGAAGGGTACGTTCGCGCCGGTTACACTGAGCGGCGGAGCGATCGATATCGCCGGCGGCGTGCAATACGCCGATAAGTCGCTGAGCGTCGGCGATCAACTCGGCGAGAGTGGAAATCCCGTCATCTACCAAATGAGCGAGAAGGGTCGGATCACCGGCAGCACCCGGCTCGATAGCGGCGGCTGCAGTCAGTACGCCATCGCAGCAGGCATGGTCGTCTGCCCCGATGCGAAGAATCGTACGATCGACGTCTACAGCTATCCCTCCGGCGGCACCGCGACGCAAACGCTCAGCGGGAGTTTTTCGGATCCCTTTGCAGCCGCGATCAGCCAATAGCACATCGTAAGTAGGCCGGAGCCGCCCGGTCTGCCGAAACTGCAAATCCAGACCATGTGGAAACGGGCTTGGATTGCTTGCATACTAGCGGCGTGTTCGTCGAACGGCGCCGGACCACTCGGAATTACCGGGTTTCCGTCCGGCGCGCGTCCGATGGCAAGCAGCCCCATCAAGCACGTCGTCTTCGTCATGCAAGAGAACCGTTCGTTCAATAACCTCTTCATGGGTTATCCAGGCGCGAAGACGCAAAGCTACGGTTACGATACCAAGGGTAAGAAGATTGCCTTGCAGCCGGTCGACTTGCGGATCGGTTGGGACCTCGCACACAACTCGGTCGGTTTCTTCGCGGCCTGCGACGGCACCGGAAAAGTTCCGGGCACCGGTTGCAAGATGGACGGCTGGAACAACGAGCTCGCGACCAACGGGCATCCGCCGAATCCCGCCTACGCATACGTTCCGCGCAGCGAGACGAAGCCGTATTGGACGATCGCCAAGCAGTACGTGCTCGCGGATCGCACCTTCGCATCGAACTTCGACGGCAGCTTCGTCTCACATCAGTACGCCGTCGCCGCCTACGCGAGCCGAGCCGTGGATTATCCGACGCGCGTCTGGGGCTGCGAAGGCGGCCCGTCGGATACGGTGGCGACGCTGACCGGCCGGCGCGCGATCGGCTCGAGCATCGTGGCCTGCTTCGACAATCCGACGCTCGCCGGCGAAGCCGACCGGGCCGGCGTCAGCTGGCGCTACTATGCCGGGAGCATCTACGGAGACGGCGGCTTGTGGTCGGCGTATCAAGCGGACCGAAAAATTTACGAAGGCTCCGACTGGAGGGCGAAAGTAATCGATCCGCCCTCTCGTTTTCTCACCGATGTCGCGGCGGGAAAACTCGCGCAGATAACGTGGGTCGCGCCGACGTACGAAGCCTCGGACCACGCGGTTCTGGATACGGGCAAAGGGCCGGCGTGGATCGCGAGCGTCGTTAACGCCGTCGGCAAGAGCAAGTTCTGGGATTCCACCGCGATCTTCATCATGTGGGACGACTGGGGCGGCTGGTACGATCCGGTGAAGCCGCGCTACGTCGACTACGACGGCCTCGGCTTCCGCGTACCGCTGCTGATCGTCTCACCGTACGCAAAAGAAGACTACGTCTCACACACCCACTATGAAACGGCGAGCGTGCTGCGCTTCATTGAAGATAATTTCGGATTGCCGCAGCTCGCGGCGAGCGACACGCGCGCAAACGATCCCGCCGCAGATGCCTTCGACTACTACCAGCAGCCGCGCAAGTTCGTCGAGATCCCCGGCGAGAAATCGGCAGCGGAGTGGGTGCGCATCGAGCGGGATTCCCGCGCCGGGCCGCTTCCCACCGGCATCCTCGGCGACGACTAACGAGTGGGCTCTCTTGCCAAAATGAAAAAGGCCCGGCGAAGTGCCGGGCCTTCTTGCAAAGCGTGTCTCGGGACCTAATCTAGAGACGCCTGCTTACTGGGTAATGATTCCGACCTGCCCCGTGAGGCAGCTGCCGGAAGTCGAGCAAGCGGTGATGTCCTGAGCGTACTTGACGGCGCCCTTGCTGCTCGCCACTTTTTTCTTTTCGGTGATCTTATCGGTGATCGGGTTGCCCGTCTTAGGCGTGATCTTTCCGACGATCGATTTGAACTTCTTGCCCTTGAGCGTCACGATCTTCTGCTTCCACGTGTAGGGAGCGAAGGATCCCGACGTACAGTTGCCGGTGTTCGAGATGCAGATCTCGGTTGTAGCGGGCGAACCCTTTGCGACGGTCACGCACGTGATGTACGCAGAACTGCACGACGCATCGTTCTTCACGCCGGAGACCATTCGATAACTCTGTTGGCCGGCCGGCGATACCGACTGAGCGGAAGTGGTGGGCACGGAATTCCCGAGGCCGCCGGAACAGCCCGCGAGAACACCGATAGCGACTGCCGAAGCGAGCGCTGAAGTAAACAAGCGCATTTGTTTTTTGACTCCTTAGTAGATGGAGGGAACGTACCACCCGCGTTCAGGCTTTGCGGCGCAGAACCCTCCGATACAATTTTCAGATGAAGGAAAACTTCAACGGCAACGCATTCGAGCGCAAACTCGGGGTCGCGCCCTAAACTAAACGGCCGGCCGGTACGATAATTAACAGCAGGGAGAGCTCTCCTTTATCCGCCTAGGTTCGAGGCATCAGCAATACATTTAAGCAAGGCAAGCTAGGGGGCGTTCGGCATGTTAAGTACGTGGAAATCTCAGCTTCAATCCTTCATTCGCGACGATAGCGTGGGCCGCAGGCCGGAGGACGCGGAGGACCCGGAGGTCTCTCGCTTCCGGAGGGCCTTGGCGGATCTGAAAGGGTCGGGCCCCAAGGACGGGCCGCCGGGCGAGGCCCCGGCTGAAACCCCAAAGCCGGAGATCGCGCAGGCCGAAATTTCGAACGGGAAACCTCCGAAGCCGGAGGCTCCGGCGGCTGAAGCGATAGTGCCCGAGCCCCCCGAGGCGAGCCAGCCGAAGGCCGAGAGCGACGAGCCTAAGGCGGCGCCGCCGGTCAAGCCCCCGAAATCTGCCATCGCCAGCCACAACGAAGAGGTCATCGCGGCGCAGCGGATCATCACCGAGCAGCGCAGAGCTGCCGAAGCACTGCTGCGCGAGGTTTGCCAGCTCGAACAGCGGTTCAAGACCGAGGCGAGCGCCGCGCAGGCCGCGCTCGACTATGCCGCGGCTCAAGAGAAGGCCGACGCGGCCGCCGCCCTCGAGCAGCAGGCCCGCGCTCTCGTCCAGGCGGCTACCGAGCGGCGCAGCGAAGCGGCGGCGGAGCGTAAAGCCGCCGGCGAACTGCTGGCCACCTCGCGCACGGATGCCCAGGCGGCGAAAGCGGCGGTTGAAGAGCTCGAACGGCGCCTGGACGACGCCAAAGTAACGGCTGAAGCAAAATCCAAAGAGATCGCGCAGAGCGAGGCGTTGGTCAAAGAGTGCGCCGATAAGGAGACTTCGGCGGCCGCGCAAGAGGCGCAATCGCGCGAACGCGTCGCCATCTGTCAGGCTGCCTACGTCGCCGCCCAAAAACAGGCGCAGACCGCAAAAGAGCTCTCCGACGCGCTCAAAAAAGAGCTGCCGGCGCAGAGTTTCGCCGGGATCGGCGACGTGCAGAGCCTAGCGATTAAGATCGCCCAGGAGGCCTCAGCACTAGGCAGCCCTACGGCGTAAACTCGAAGACGGCGCCCTGGCCCAGCGCGCCGCCGGCGACCGTCGTTCCGTAGAGCTTGCCGCTTGCGTCCTGGGCGAGACCGTAATACGGGTACTGCCCGTCGTTACCGTTGCCGAAGCCGTGCAAGACTCTCTCTTTGCCCGTCTTCGCGTTGACTTCGAATATCGTTCCGCAGTCGCACGTTCCGCCGCCGGCGGAGGTCGTTCCGAATAGTTCGTTCGACGCACCAAAGAGCAGCGTGCTCGTCGACGAGCTGCCGTCGTTGCCGCCCTTGAAGCTGTAGAGTACGCGCTCCGCGTACTTGTTTTTTCCGTGGCGAACGAGTTCGAAAACGGTCCCGTATCCCGAGGTCCCCCCGTAGTACGTCGTTCCGAAGAGATTGCCCAAGGCGTCGGCGACCAAGCCACCGTACGGAGAGCCGGCGTCGGGCGTTCCCTTAAAGGCGTAAAGTGTTGTAAGCTTCCACGATTTCTTCGATCCTTGCGAGAGCTCGAATACCGTTCCACTCGCGTGCGCGCCGCCTTCTTCGGTTACCCCGTAGACGTGACCGCCTTTATCGAGCAGCAGCGGCCCGAGCGATCCGACTCCGCCGTCGGCGCCGCCGGTAAACGCGTGCAGGATCTTTTCGTGCCACGTACGGTGCGACTGACTCAACTCGTAGACGATGCCTTGTGAGTACGAACCGCCGTCGGGCGTCGTTCCGTATGCGTCGCCGGCACTATCGAACGCGATCGGTCCGCCCGGCCCGAAGCCGTCGCTGCCCGAACCGAAATCGTGGATCACGCTCTGACGTTGTCCCTTCAACTGATACGCGACGCCGCAGCCGTCACCGGTGCAGTAACCCGATCCGCCGGCGACCGTCGTGCCGTAGAGTTGCGAGCGGCGATCGAGGGTTACGCCGCCGTGCGGGCTCTTTCCATCGCCGTAACAGGTGAAGTTATACAGGACCGTCTCGGGCCACGGTGGACTCGCTTGCGGCGAGAGCTTAAAGACGGTACCGCACGTGTACTTTCCGCCGACGACCGTCGTACCGTAAAGATTGCCGGTGCGGTCCACGGCGATTCCGGTGGCGGCATTCCCGCCGTCGTTTCCACCGGTAAAATTGTAGAGTACCTGCTCGCCGCCCGCTCCTGAGAACGCGACGGCGTTCGAGCTATTGGGCAGCACTGCACTGCCGGGCGACGCGTGCGATCCACCGCAGCCCGCAAGCAAGACAACCAAGGCAGTTCCGGTAAGACGGTACGTACTCTTCATTTACGATACTTCGCAATAGGCGCTCGACGCCCTTGGGCAGTCAAGCCTCTTATTTAGCGCGAAAGGAGAAGAATGACCGCATTACCGGCGATGATTTGCTTGCGCTGCAATCAGGTGCGTAGCGGAAGCGATGCTTGTTCGACCTGCGGAGCGCGCTTGCACAGCCTTGACGCGGCCAAGCGGCGAGGGTGGGTGGCGCTGAGCGCGGGCGCGTTCATGGTCATCTTCATGGGCGCGATCTGGTTTTGGGTCGACCGCGTGATGGCCGCGCAGGGAGTATCGACGGCAGACGTCACAACCGCGAAGTTTCTCGGTCGAATCCACGTAGCGTTCGCGCTGGTCATCGTCGCCGGGCTGCTCGGCATTGCCAGCGGGTGGCTGATGGCCCAATCCGGACGGCGCAACCGCATCTTGATCTTCACGCTGGTCGCCGTCTTCGCTGCCGCCGTTTTCATCGCGGCGGGCGCGTCGACGTAGCGAGGACCGGCCGATGCCCCGCATATCGTTGGCCGCTGCGGTCGCGGAGGTTCGCAAACGCGATCCGGTCTTGAACCGCCTCGTCGCGCGCATCGGTCCGATTCGCTACCGGCCGCGCCACCCCGACGGGCATTTCGGAACGCTCGTTCGCGCGATCGTCTTTCAACAGCTGGCGGGAAGCGCGGCCCGGGCGATCTTCGACCGCGTCGTCAGCGCCGCCGGCGGAACGCTGACGCCGCAGAGCCTGATCGCCGTCTCCGATGAGAAATTGCGCGCCGCAGGACTCTCGCAGAACAAGCTGCTCTCGCTGCGCGATCTCTCGGCGAAAGTCTTCGACGGCAGCGTCGACCTGAACGGTTCGCCCAAACAGAGCGATGAGGAGATCGTGGCCAAACTCGTCACGGTTCGCGGTATCGGAAAATGGACCGCCGAGATGTACTTGATGTTCGAACTGCGGCGGCTCGACGTCTGGCCGGTCGACGATCTCGGCGTCCGCCAGGGTTACGCCATCGGATGGGATCTGGAGAACCCGCCCAAGCCGAAGGAGTTGCTCGCGCTTGGCGAGCCGTTTCGCCCCTACCGTTCGGTCGTCGCGCTGTATTGCTGGGAAGCGGTCCACCGCTACCGGTAGAGCTTCAGACTTTCTTCATATTTCGCGCCAACACTCTTCAATGCCGCGCGCCTACTACTCTCGACCCAGAAGGGGTGTGTGAGATGAATTTACGTATAATCGCTAGCTCCGCGCTCGGCGCGTCGATTCTGGCGCTCCTTGCCGGCGGATGCACCGCAAGCAACAACTCGGCCCCAACCGTTCCCGCGGCGCCGGCACCCATGCGCGCCGCGAATCAAAACAACCAGGGCAATCAAGGCGAGGGAAATCAGGGCAATCAAGGCAAGGGCCACCACGGCGGTGGTGTCTTCGGCCAGCTCAAGCGTCAGGTCGTCATCGGTTCGACGATCGACGGCGTGTACGGGCAACTGAATCCCTACGGTCTCGACGTCGCCAAGTCCACGAACGGTGCCTTTACCAGAGGCGATCTTGCCGTTTGTAATTTCAACGACAGCGCCAACGTTCAGGGTACGGGTTATACGATCGTGGCCCTGCATCCCAAACCCGGTTCTACCCCGACGCTGGTCGCGGCCGATCCGACTACGCTCTTGGGCTGCACCGCGGTCGCGCTTACCGCTGACGATACGATCTTCGCCGCGGCCTTCGCAGCGAACGGTAACCCGGTATTCTCTTCGAGCGGTTCGCTCATCACCAATCTAACCGGCAGTCCTTTTAACAGCCCGTTCGGAGAAACGTACGCCGTGCCAAATAGGGGAACCCCCGTCATTTACGAGAGCAACGCGGCTGACGGGTCGATCGTACGCATCAGCATCGGCGGATCCTACAGCACCGAAGTGATCGCGACGGGCTTTCCGGTCAATGGCGGCGCGCCTGGAGGCATTCTTGGCCCGTCGGGTCTGCAGTACGACGCCGATCGCGATATGCTCTACGTCGTCGACGGACAGAACAACTCGGTTACGACGATCTCCAAGGTCTCGAGCCTGCATGCCGGATGCCTCGCCGTGAAATCGAACGGCAAGAGGTTTGCCGGCCGCTGCGGCTCGCAAGCGCGCATTCTCTACGAGGGGGCGCCCCTCAACGGTCCGATCAGTTCCGCGCTGCTTTTCAACAAAACGCTCGTCGTCGGCAACACGCTCGATCCAAACGGTGAGAACCTGATGGTCGCGATCAATCCCGGCGGTCACGTCCAAGACGTGCGCAACGTCGACACGGGCGCGGCGGGGTCGCTCTTCGGCATGGTGGCGACCGGAAGCAATGCGGCCGATACGAAGGTCTACTTCAACGACGACAACGACAACAATCTCCAGGTCCTCGAGCGCTAGCGGCGCTCTCTAACCGGAGGCGGCTCTCTCACGTCGCTCTTGCGAGCGAGAGGCCGCCTCTGGATTCGACTGCACGCTTCCTGGGAAGCTTCACAACGAGTCCAAGCCCAAGGAGAAGCGATGAAGTATCTTTGTTTGGCTTATGGCGCGGCCGAGGATTGGAAAAAGCTCAACAGAAGCGAGCAAGAGACTTTGCTGGCTCAGGATGATTTCCTGAGATCGCGCGGAGACGTCGTCGCCGCGTTAGGGTCGGCCGCAACCACCGTGCGCGCCTGGTACGGCGATCCGGTGACCACGACCGCGGTCTTCTCCAGCTCGACGCTGCCGCTCGTCGGTTTTGGCATCATCGAGGCTGCCGACCTCGAGGAGGCGATCCGGCTGGTGGCGCCCACGCCGTGCGCCCGCGCGAAGGGGTTCGTGGAAGTCCGCCCGATCGTCACGATCAATATGTAGCTCGGGTTTTCGCCAAGTCCGTGTCCGAAAACGGGTCGCTCGAACGTCTATGTTCCAGCACACACTTCATCAGGAGGAACGAACATGGGCGATTTTCTCTATCTCTATCGCGGCGGGCGCCGCGGTCAGACCCCCGAAGAGTCGGACAAGATCATGCAAAAATGGCTCGGATGGATGAAGGGCCTCACCGACACCGGCAATCTGAAGGATCCCGGCCAGCCGCTCGAGGCTGAGGGCAAGGTCGTTGGCGATAGCGGCAGCATTACCGACGGGCCGTTTGCGGAGGCGAAAGACTTGGTCGGCGGCTTCACGCTGATCCAGGCCGACACGCTCGGCCGGGCGGCCGAGCTCGCGCGCGGATGCCCCATCCTCGAGGTCGGCGGAAGCGTCGAGGTCCGCCCCGTCATGAAGATGGATATGTAGAAGTTGGAGCTCGGGAGCCTGCAGGGCTATGGCGCATGTCCGTCTTCGTGCCGCCTTTCGTCCGAATACTTCGTTGCTCTTCGGTCACGAAGCTACGGTTTCGCTCCCTCATCGCGCCTCGTCTTCGAACAGAAATTCGGCGACGAATCCGAAAACGGCCATAGCCCTGCAGGCTCCTAGCGACCGTCTCTTTCGTCGCGATGCGGGGCGCATGGTCGCAGCGCTTACCCGCCTCTTCGGTCTTCATAATTTGGCGCTGGCAGAAGACGTCGTTCAGGACGCCTTCTGCCGCGCACTCGAGGTCTGGAAGCTTCGAGGGATCCCGGAGAATCCGTCGGGCTGGCTGATGACGACGGCGAAGAACCGCGCGCTCGACCTGTTGCGGCGCGAGCGAACGGCGCGGACGTACGCACCCGACCTTGGCCGGCTGCTGCAGACGGAGTGGACGCTCGCTCCGGCAGTCGACGCAATCTTCGATCCCGTGGGCATCGCCGACGACGAGCTGCGGATGATCTTCTCGTGCTGCCGGCGCGAACTTCCCGAAGTCGCGCAGGTGATGCTCGTGCTCGCGCTTGCCGGCGGATTCGGGCCGCGCGAGATCGCACGCGCGTTCATGAGCACGGACGCCGCGGTGCAGAAGCGTTTGACGCGGGCAAAGCAGCGGCTGGCAGACTCCGGCGCGCTCTTCGACATCGCCGACCGCGCGGATTTTGCCGCGCGGCTCCCCGCCGTGCAGCGCGCGCTCTATCTCATCTTTAGCGAAGGCTATCACGGATCGTCGGCGCAGGTCGTGCGCGCCGAGCTCTGCCGCGAGGCCATTCGTTTAGTGCGGCTGCTCGCCGCCCATCCGCTCGGCGCCACGCCGGCAACC
Organism: Candidatus Cybelea sp.; assembly: GCA_049285915.1. GTDB lineage: Bacteria > Vulcanimicrobiota > Vulcanimicrobiia > Vulcanimicrobiales > Vulcanimicrobiaceae > Cybelea. The sequence continues at coordinate 69,150 of JBAQAW010000076.1, forward strand.
CACGCGCTCTGTGCATTGATGTATCTCGACGGCGCGCGGCTGCCCGCTCGGCTCGACGCATCTGGTCATCTCAACTCGCTCTGGGAGCAGGATCGATCGCGCTGGGACGCTACGATGATCGCCGAGGGAAAAGCCTGGCTCGAACGTTCGGCGACGGGCTCGGCGATTAGCCGCTTTCACGTTGAGGCCGCGATTGCGGCGGCACACGCGCGCGCGCCGGCCTTCGAAGCGACCGATTGGGACGAGATCGTCTCGCTGTACGATACGTTGATGACGATCGCGCCGTCGCCGGTCGTCGCGTTGAATCGCGCGATCGGTCTCGCGCAGCGCAGCGGTCCGCGCCGCGGTCTGGAGGCGATCGAAGCGATCGCGATGCGCGAACGGCTCGAAGAGTATCCGTTCTATCACGCCGCGCGCGGAGAGCTGGAACTGCGATGCAGCAACGCTGCGACCGCTCGCCGCCATTTCGAAGCCGCACTAGCGCTTGCTCGAAACAAGGAGGAACGCCGCTTCCTAGAAAAGCGCGTTGCTGCATGTATTTAGCTCTCAAGCTCGCGCACGTAGCCGGAGTCGTCCTCTTTCTGGGCAATATCACCGTCGGCGTCTTCTGGAAGCAATTCGCCGATAGGACCGGCAACGCAATCGTCATGGCGACGACGGTAGACGGCATCATTGCTGCCGATCGCTTTTTTACGATTCCCGGAATCCTGATCTTACTTGTCGGCGGTTTCGGCGCGGCCGCCGTGGGTCACATTCCGATTCTCTCGACCGGATGGCTCTTGTGGGGACTCGTCGCCTTCGTTCTTTCGGGCGTGGCTTTCGGACCGCTCTCTCGCACGCAACGGCAACTCGCACGGGCCGCGCACGGCGGCAACTTTGAAGAATACGACCGCCTCTCGAAGAGCTGGAATCTGTGGGGCTCGATCGCCCTCGTACTCCCGGTCATCGCTTTCGTGCTGATGATCCTCAAACCGTCGCTGCCCGCGTTTTAGCGCGCGAGCGTCGTCGCCAGCCCGACGATCGCGCCCGCCCCGACGAGCAGCGGTTCGGGGACTCTCCATTTCGACCAGAGGATCGCGAGCGCGGCGAGGAGGAGCAGCAGCCCGAACATATCGCGGACCGTGCTGCGGGCTACCAGGTACGACGTGCCGAGGAGCACGCCGACTACCGCCACGGTGATCCCGCGAACGAATCCTTGCACGCGGCCGTTGCGACGGTAACGGCGCAATAGGGGAGTTCCCAGCATGACGAAGATCAGCGACGGCGTGAAGATGCCGAGCGTGGCCGCCAGTGCTCCCGAGAATCCGTGATTGAGAAAGCCCACGAACGTTGCGGTGATGACGACCGGCCCCGGTGAGACGATTCCGACGGCGACGGCGTCGAGGAAGGCTTGATTCGAGAGCCAGTGATATTGATCGACGACGTAGGCCTTTAGGAACGGAACGATGACCAGCCCGCTGCCGAAGACGAGCAGCCCGGTCTTGAAGAAGAACCAGAAGATCTTCGGCAGCGCTACGCTTTGATAAGAGCTGACCAGGACCGTCGCTAGCGAGAGCAGGTTGAGCGGCGGCGCGGAAGATCGGCTGCCCGCAGCCTGCGGCTGGTAGAAGAGAAAGACGCCAATGGCACCGGCCGCCAAGAACAGCGCGATCAGCTCTTGCTGCACGGCGATCGTAATCGCGCACGCGATTGCCGCGAGCGCATACGCCGGCCACTGGCTGCCGAGAGTCTTGCGGCCGAGGTCCCAGCACGAACGTGCGACGATCGCGATTACGATCGGGCCCACCCCATAGAAGATTCCGCGCAACTGCGGCGTCGAACCGAACTTCACGTAGAGTGCGGCGACCGCGACGACGAGGAAGAACGGAGCGAGCGCAAAGGCGACGGCAACGCCGATCGCGCCGGGCAGCCCGTTGGTTACGTATCCGCAGTAGACTCCTAATTGATATGCAAGCGGCCCGGGACAGGCGGTGGCAATCGCCAGCCCCTCATCGTATTCCGCCGCGGAGATCCATCCAAGGCGGTCGACGAGGTCGCGCCGGATGTAGTTGGCGAGAGCGACCGGGCCACCGAAGCCCGTTAGGCCGAGGCGAAGAAAATACCAGATCAGCGCCCCTAGCGAGATGCCCAACGACCCCGTATTCGAAGGGCATCCCGTCAGATACCGCTGAAATCATGAAGAAAGCCTAAAGTTTACGCTTTCTTCAGAAGTTGCCGGTATCGTCAGGGCAACGAACCAGTAAGACGGAGGTTACCGATGGCAAACGCACCCGACCGCCTGGGCCGGCGGTCGTTTCTCGAAGGTCTCGTCCTCCTGCCGGCGCTTGCGGCAACGCTGGGCGGAATAGCCGCCGCCGATTCATCGAAGGCCACCAAAAGCGCGATGCACTACCAATCGTCACCGAGCGGCTCGATGCAGTGCTCGGGATGCAAGTTCTTCATTCCCGGTTCGGATGCAAAATCCGACGGTACCTGTCAAGTGGTCGACGGCGCAATTTCGCCGAGCGGTTACTGCATGGCATACTCGGCAAAATAAGCTTCAGAGTTTTCTAACTCATAAGCATTAACGTGTGGCGAACTAACCCCACTTCCCTTTAGACTATTTGAGGTGCATTGTATGTTCAACACACGAGCGGGCGCCGCGCGATTCGTTTTAGCAGCGCTCGCAGCAACGCTCGTCGTCAGCGCTTGCGGACACAACTATAACGTAGCGCCGGCTACGGGACAAACGTCAGCTTCGCAAGCACAGAGTGTCGTTGACGACGTCTCCCCCGATTCAGGCTCCGTGCTCAAATCCTTGAAGAAGCAGGTCGTCATCGGTTCGCTCGTCGATCCGGTCAACGGCGCGGGCAATCCCTACGGCCTCTCGGTCGCTCCCGTCAGCAACGGTGATTTTACCAAGGGCGACTTGGTCGTTTGCAACTTCAATGCCAAGTCGGGCGTCCAGGGCACGGGAAAATCGATCGTCGCGATACATCCGAAGCCTGGTTCGAAGCCGACGCACGTTTCGTCGATTGCGTCGTTGAAGGGCTGCGACGCACTCGCGCTCGGCGGCGACGATACGATCTGGGCCGCGTCGATGGTTGCCAACGACAACCCCATCATCAGCACGACCGGCGAGCTGATCCAAAATTTAAAAGGCAAGCCGTTCAGTCAGCCGTGGGGGCAGATCTTCGCTACGCCGAAGACAGGCAACCCGGCGTTTTACGAAACCAATGCTCACACCGGAACGGTCGTCCGCATCAACCTCGGGTCGTCGTTCACCTATGACGTCGTCGGTTCGGGTTTCCCCGTCAATCACGGCAAGCCCGGAACGGCGCTCGCACCGTCGGGGCTAGCGTACGACGCGAGCATCGATACGCTCTACTTCGTAGACGGGCAGAACAATACGCTCGTCGCGTTCAAAGACGTCTCCTCGATTCCCGACGGCGGCATCAAGGCGTCGCACAACGGCATGAAGTTTAGCGGGCCCTCTGCTGCGGATGCACGGATCGTCTTTTCGGGTAAGCCGCTCAACGGTCCGATCAGTACGGCACTTCTGCCCAACGGCAGCATCGTTGCCGGCAACACGCTCGATCCGGACGGCAAGAATCTCATGATCGAGATCTCGCCTGCCGGAAAGCTGCTCGACGTTCGCAACGTCGATAAGGGTCCGGCGGGTACGCTCTTCGGCATGGTCGCTACCGGCACGAAGGCCGACACGAAGATCTGGTTCAACGACGACAACGACAACAATCTCCAAGTACTCGAACGTTAAGAGGCCTCGATGCGATTCGCTCGCATCGAAACGAAAAGGGCGGACGGCATAAGCCGGCCGCCCTTTTCCATGCTCTTCGCGCTGGCGTTAGGTCTTCGGCTGGTGGACCGAATCCTTGATCAGTTTCAGCTCGACCAGATCGTTGCTGTTCACGCTGCGCATCGGGAGGTGCGTACGCGTGTCGCTGACTACGAGCGGGATCTTATACGTCGGGTCGTAGGCGATGGTCTGTTTCGAACTTGCCTTGAGGTAGCGCGAGCCTTGCTGTTCGAGCGTTCCGTTGGACGACAGCGAGATGGCGCCGTACGCTTTCGGGATCGGCCCCTTGCCTTGCAGACTGTAGGTGCATTTCCAGGTCGTCAGCGCGTTGGCAACGCCCGAGGCGCCGGGCAGCAGCGCGGCTTTGACTTCATAGACCTGTTGCCAACTGGAGGTTCCCGCGGCGTCGAGTTCTTTGAAAAAGGCGCGCCCGAGCAATGGAAAGAGGGTCAACTGGATCGGCGAGAGCGCGTACGGGCGTTCCGTGCACGCGACGGTTCCGTTCGGGTAGACTTCGCACGTATTGCTGGCTCTTGGCCGCGCCGTGTTCCACCAGTTGTCGGTGCCGTTGACCATCAGGCCGCCGTCGGCGGCCTTCCAGTAACTGACGGTCGTCGTCCCGGTTCCGTTTCCCGAGCTTGCGACTTTGGTGTTGTAACCGAATTCATAAACGAGATGCCGCACTGCCGTACCTGGCGGGGGCGTTTGTCCGGTGAGCGCGACGAGCGCCGCGAGCAGCAGACCAATAGTCTTCATAATAGTGTACCTCCGGGCGCGTAGCCGTTACCTGTCTGCTTTATCCTAAGCCGGAGTGCCACAGACCTCTAACGAGGCGTTTGATTTTCCCTGAGGTCGATGCCCCGCCTTGCCGGCGAAGCAGCTCGCGTACCGCTCGGGCCCGTTTTTGCAACTCGGGCGAAAGCGCTGCAAAAAGCTTGTCGTTGCCGATCGCTTCGGCGAAGAAGCTGCGATCGAAGATACCGAGATCCGCAACCGCTTTATTGTAGGCGTCGTTGATCTCCAAAAATTCCCAGGCGAGCCGTTTCATTTGCAATGCTCCGTTCCTTCGTACATCGCCCCGCGAACGGCTGCGCGCTGCGGGCCGGTGATGTTGAGGTCGGCGTTCAGATCGTCGACGACCATGTGGAATACGTAGGCTTCGTCCACGGTCGGAACCTCGCCGCACGGCATCTCCGAGAATCGGACGTAATACCGTACGCGCCAGGTAACTTGCCGATCGGCGAATGTACTCAGGGTTCCGTCGGCTCGCCGGCAGGCCACGTACTCGTCGAACTTTCGCACAAAGGGACCGCAGCGCGGGCTCTTGGAGTCCAGTGGCAGCCCGAGGGCGGCGGGGGCGTTTGCCGCCGCCTCGGGGAGAGCGGATCCGTTGCCGGCGGCGCAGCCGGCGAGGAATGCCGCGCTGACGCATGCCGCCACGACCATTGCTCCAGTTCTCTTCGTCGGTTTCATGTTTCGTTCTCCAGTTCGAGCGGTTGTGAGTGGTCAGAAGCGACGATGCGCTATGGCGGGCCGACGCCCGCGCCGATCGGGTGCGTGAGTCCCGAGTTGAACGTCGTGACGATCGCGGGGTTTCTGATGTCGACGAGCGTGACGTAACCGGAGTCGTTGGCAGCACTTCCCGTGCTGGGAATCGCCAAGTAGCCGTTGCCGACCGTCAAATACATCGGCATCTTCACCGGAACGGCGATCGTGCGAATGTAGACCCAACTGTAGTGCTTGTACTCGTAGACGACGACGGCGTTGGCGCAAGGATCGGCAGCGTAGAGCCGGTCGCGCGCGTCGAACGCTACACCGGCAACCTGCGTGTTGTGATCCAGCGCGACGTTCTCCCAGAGCGTCGGAAAGAGGTTCTGCGCGAACGTGTAGGTGCTGCCGGTGCAGTCTCGGTCCGCAAGAGGTGGCTGGCTAAGACTGTTCGCCGAGACGAAGAAGGTTGCGGGCGAGGTTGCATTGACGGCTACGCCGGCGTTGTGCGTAGCGCCGGCGCCGAGTCCGCCGACCGCAGAGACCGAGGAGACCTGTCCGGTCGTTGTCGAGAACTCGACGATCTGCTGCGCGTAACCGTCGGCGGCGGTTCCGCGGTCGGTTACGTAGAGCCGGTTATCCGTTACCGCGACGTCGACGGGATTGCTGAGCCCCTTCGAGTAGGTACGTACGATCGAGGAAGCACCGGGTGCGAACTCGAGGACGTTCCCTTGGGTGCCGTTGGCGACAAAAACGTGGCCATCGTGGCCGACGGTCATGCCGCCGACGTCGTGCACGCTTTTGACGATCATTCGGTAAGGCGCGGAGCCGGTCAAACCGCGATAGACGACGAGTTGCGATTCTCCCGACGCCGTTTTGTTTGTGACGTAGAGGTAGCCGACGGGTGCGGGGGTTTGTTTTCCCGCCGGGGGCGGCTCGTGGCACGTGCCCATCGGCGGACGAGCGATTGAGCCGTTCAGGCGTGGGGTGTTCTGGCCGGTCTGACGAGTGCACGTGTTGCCGTCGGACGATTCCGACATCGGCGACGCCGGCACGGCCGGGGCGCCTCCGGGGGCGGCCGGAAGAAGCGGCGACTGCGAAGCAGCGCTGCAGCCGGCGAGTACGGCGACGACAAGAAGTGAGAAGTTTTTCACGAGTTTTCTCCTTCGAAAGCAGAGAAAGGCAGATGCCTTTGTCATGCATCGATGGTCGCAGAAAGCGACGATGGCGATAACGCACACTCGCACGCCTAACTAGCACGACGAGCGGCGTCCTATATACAAATAGGGCGAACGGCCTAGGGAGGCGCGGCGTAATAAGACGAAAGGGAACGTCATCATGGACGACGAGCACCCCTCCGGCTCGTCGGGCTTTGGCAGACTCTTGCGGGAATATCGTTTGTCCGCGGGACTCTCGCAAGAAGCGCTCGCCGAACGCGCCCGAATGAGCAGCCACGGCGTCAGTGCGCTCGAGCGCGGCTACCGGCGTTCGCCGCACCGCGATACCCTCGCGCTCTTGGCGGAGGCGCTCGACCTCAACGACGAGCAGCGCGGCGCGTTCGAGCTCGCCATCGTGCGCCCGCAGGTCGTTCGGCGCGGCGGAAAGGCGGCCGCACGCAATGGCCATTCGCAAGCCGCCCCCGAGGTACCATCACTCGGATTACCGCTCGCGTGGACGAACTTCGTCGGCCGGGAAACCGAGCTGCGTGAGATCGGCGCGCTCGTTCGCGAATATCGCCTTGTCACCATTACCGGTTCCGGCGGCGTCGGCAAGACGCAAACTTCACTCCGAGTGGGAAGCGCGATCGAGGCGGGACGTCCGATCGCGTTCGTTGCGCTCGCGCCGGTTGAGGATCCCTCGTTCGTCGTTGCGGCGGTTGCGTCGGCGTTGGGGGTGCGCCCGGCGCCAAGTCAAGCGCCGCTCGACGCGGTGCTGTCAAATCTAAAAGGCCGTACGTTGCTGTTGATTCTGGATAACTGCGAGCACGTTATTGCCGAAGCAGCGAGGGTTGCGGGAGCGATTCTCGGCAACTGTTCCGGCGTAGGGATCCTCGCGACGAGTCGCGAGCCGCTGCGCGTTTCCGGCGAGCACGTCTACCGGCTGCCGTCGCTGAGGCCGAGGGAGTCGGTCGCGCTGTTCGTCGATCGCGCCCGAGCCGTCGATCACCGGTTCGCGCTCAACGATGAAAACACAGGAACGGTGGCCGACGTATGCGGGAATCTTGACGGCATTCCGCTGGCGATCGAACTCGCCGCCGCGCGGACTCGGCTACTCTCGGTTAACGCGATCGGCGAGCGGCTCGGCGATCGGTTTCGGATTCTCACCGGCGGCGAGCGAACGGCTTTGCCTCGCCAGCAAACGATGCGCGCGGCAATCGACTGGAGCTACGACTTGCTTATGGACTCGGAGAGAAAGCTCTTCGAACGGTGTTCGGTTTTCGCGGGAGGTTATACGCTTGCCGCAGCGCACGCGCTTTACACGAACGAGGACGTTACTGAAGACGGCCTTTTGGAAATACTCTCGTCGTTGGTTGACAAGTCTTTGGTCGTGACCGAGTTTCATCACGGCGAGGCGCGCTACCGCCTGTTGGAGTCATTCCGCCAATACGCCCGCGAGAAACTCGCGCAGCGCGGTGAGGACGGCATCATCGCGCGGCGCCACGCGGAGGCATATGTGGCCGAAGGCGAGCGTTCCGTAAGGGGCCCTGAGGTCGTGGGGAGGCGTGAACTCGACAACATGCGGGCGGCTTTGAGGTGGGCACTGAGCGAACAGAACGACGTTTACCTTGGACAGCGCCTAGTCGCGTGTCTGCCGATGGGAATGCTGCCGAGCGAGGGGCGGCAGTGGGTCAACGCGGCGCTCGATTCGATCGGCGCTCGAACGCCGCTCGAAGTCGTGGCGGTGCTCAAGCATCGGAGGCTGAGCGCCGCGTTTGCCTTGGGTGAGTATAAGGCGGTCGTAGCGGAGTACGGCGAAATCGTTCGCCTCTGCCGGGAGACCGGCAACGATCGCGACGCTGCTTTGACACAGGATATGGCGGGACACGTGCTCGCATCGCTGGGGCGAGTCGCCGAGGCAAAGGAACTTATCGGACGGGCGCTGACGACGGCCCACATGCTGAACGAACCCCGACTGATCGCCTGGACGGTACGATGCCTAGCCTATGCGAATGCAAAGGCCGGCGAATTTGCCGCGGCGCGCTCGTACCTACTCGAGGTTCTGCCGATCTACGAAACGGAGTTCGGTAAGGTGGACTTGGCCTATACCATCAATGACCTCGGAAGATGCGAGTTCGCTACCGGCAACGTGGAACTGGCCCTCGACTATGCGATGAAGGCGGTTGCAATTTCCCGCGAGAACGACGAGCGCGGAAGGTCGATGGCGACGGCGCTCGACTCGCTCGTGGTCTACCTCATTGCGTCGGAGCGCTATGGCGAGGCCGAGGGGCACGCGCGCGAGGCCCTCGAGTTGGCATCCGGAGCACATCTGGACGTTCTCGCGGCATTTGCTTTGCAACACCTGGCAACTCTCGCGGTTTTGCAGGCTCCGCGTGGTGAGAAGGGGCGCGGCATAAGCGAGCGCGCCGCCCGCATCTTTGGGTTCGTCGATGCGCGTCTGGCGTCGATGGGGTCGGCGCAGTTGATGATCCAAGAGCAGGAACACGACCGCGTGATTGCGCTCTTGCGCGAGGCGATGACGCCGGGGGACCTGACGGCGTTGCTCGCTGCCGGTGCGGAGATGACGCAAGAACGCGCGGTTGCGGAGGCGTTGGCAGGCTAGATCGAATAGCGCGACGTCCCGATAAAGCCGCTGACCGGCGACCAGCGGAGATCCTTGAGATCGCTATTGTAAAGGAGCGGCGTCCGGATGAAGCCGATGACGAGCGTGGGTACCTCAAGCGCGATCTGCTGCTGCACGAACACGTAGTATCGCTTGCGCTTCCGCTGATCCACGGTGTGCAAGGCTGCGTCGAGCGCCTTCGAGACCGCAGCGTTCGTCCAGCGTAAGTTGTCGTAGTCGCCGAACCGGTCGGGGTCCGGGCCGCTTTCGGTACTGATGATGGCAACATCGTAACGGCCACTCGTCAAGATACCCGCCGGAGATGCGTCTAAGAAGAGATTGTGCGAATAGTTCTTGACGTCGGTCTGAACGCCGATGCTGCGCCATTGCTGCTGTACCAACGCTTGCACCTCAACTTCGCCGGTGTGCTCGGTACACGCGCTGAACGTAAGCTCCAATCGGCGGCCGTTTTTCATGCGAATCCCGTCGGGCCCGACCCGCCATCCGGCCGCATTGAGGATCGCGCGCGCCCGCTTCGGGTCATACGGGTAGTGGGCGATGTCCTTTGTGGCAGCCCAGGAAAAGCGCGGGTCCTGATCCGTCTCGGACGCGACGAGCACCCCGTGAAAAACCTTCTCGACAATCGAGCGCCGGTCCAACGCATAGGCGAGCGCGATACGGACCCGGCGATCGGCGACGAACTCACGCTGCACGTTGAAGTCGATGTGCGCCCAGGCGAATTGGTCGACCAGGCGCGTACGCAATCCATTGCGAGGATCGGCGGCCAGCGTACGGAATCTCGGCCAGTCCATCGCCGACCCAGCGATCATGTCGACTGAGTGGGATTGGAGTGAAACGAGCTGACTGGGAACCGGAAGGATATTGAAATCCACTTCCTTCAATCGCGGCTTACCGCGAAAATAGCCGCGGAACGCCGACAAACGGATCTCGTCCCCGCGCCTCCAACGAGCGATTCTAAATGGACCGCTGCCGACGGGGAGCGCGTTGTAAGGAGCGACGTTCAGCGACCCGCGCGCGTCGTTGTACGGCTTTAAAATATGTTCGGGCAGAATCGGTACCCAGCCGTACGGGCTCCAAAATTCCGGTAGGAACGGAGCGTAGACCCGCTTCATGTGCACGACGGCGACGTATGGATCCGAACAGTCGATATTGCGAATATCGCTGTAGCCTTCGGTGAGGTAGACCAAACTGTGCGGGTTGACGATGAGCTGCCAGGTGAAGCGGAGATCGGCGCAGGTCAGCGGATGTCCGTCCTGCCAGGTTATGCCCGGGGCTAACTTGTACCGCAACGTCAGCCCGTCCGGGCTGACGTCCCCGTTGGCCCGCGTTGGCAGTTCCCGTAGCGCATCGGGAAAGGGGCGGGCCCTTTCGTCGTACTGCACCGCCCACGCAAAGGCGAACATCGCCAGCGAGCGCGTGGGCTCGAAGGGAAACACGGCAGGATTTAGGCTTTTCGGGTCCTCGTCGATGGCGTAGCGCAAGACGCCGGGGACGGTCCACGCATTCGATTCGCGAGAGCGGTGTCCCGCGGTGACGTTCGAGCACGCCGCTAGCGCGAGTGCTGCGGCGATTGCCGCCCTAGCGCCAGCCTTCATCTTCGAGCAATGGGAAAGCCGAGGCCTCGATGTTGTCCAAGTCTGCGGCGAGAAGCGCGACGCCGATTCGTCCGCGGAAGAGGCCGTGCGGCCGTTCCGGCTGGTTGGGAATGACGGTAGCGGCGCGGTCGGCGAGAATCGCCGAACGGGTTAGCCACGCGGAGTCGTTATGCATATGACGTCCGAGCGTCAGCAGAGCATACGCGCGCCCTGCTTCGCCGCAGCACAGGCTTCCATTCCCGTTTCCCGCCTCCCAGACGTTCCATGCGGCGGCGACCGCCAAGTCGAGAAGCGGATCTTCTTTGAATTCTTTGTGTGCCAGCGTGAAGAGCGCGACGTACCCGGCACTTCCGTTGCACCAGCCGGGCGTCGTCGTCGCATCCAACCCGCGATCGACCCAAGGCCAGCGGGCCCCGCGCCCCCACGGTTCCGCCAAGGCTGCAATCTCGGCGAGGCGCCGGCGCAGACCGCTCGGCAGCGGCTGAGCGAACGTGCGGCGGAAACGCAAAGCCGCATACAGATAACCGCACCAGCCGTGCGCCATGCCGAGATTTGGTAGCATTGCCCGTTCCGCGATTGGAGCGAGCGCGTCGAGTTCGTTCCAGATATTTTCCAGCATCTGGCCGCCGAGCCGTGCGAGGACGGTGCGTTCCTCAGCGTCGTTCGGCAGCATGTCGCCGATGAGGGCCGCGCCCAGGAGTGCGCCGCTTCGTCCTAGGGTTAGTTCGGCTTTCTCGGTTCCGTCGTCGGTGAGTGAGAGCCGTGCAAATCGAGAAGCGGCGTGGCGGCTCCGGGCAGCGTCGCCCTGCGCGTTCGAAATGAGCGCGCGCAACAGCGCAAGGCCGCCCGCGCCGTGAAACGGCGTTACTTTGCCCGCGAGTTCGAGCGTCAGCCCCTTTGGAGGGTCCAAAAACGCATCGGTAGATCCGCTGTTGCGCTCCGCTTGCAACAACCACCAATCGGCGCCGGCGAGCGATGCGGCGTCTTCTCGAAGCAACGCTAGGCGGTAGAGCGCGTATGCAATTCCGCCCGCGCCGGAGAAGATCGATGCCGTCGGCGCCGGGATATCGGCGGGCGAGAGCGTTCCTCCAATCGCGACTTCAGCAACAGCGCAGCGAAGCAGCTCGCGGGCCGGCGAGGTGCTCCTTGCGGCCGGATGAACTTCAGCCGGCCTGGGAATCCCTTCGAGAGCCTCGGCCATCGCCGCGACCGTCGGAAAACGTTCCTCCGGCGCTTTCGACAGCGCACGGCGTAGGACGCGCTCCATTTCCGGCCACGCCGCGACGCCGCAGGCGGAGAACGGTTGCGGCGGCTCAGTCACGATTTGCGCAAACATCTTGTCGTGCTCGATCGAGAAGTCGAAATAGTACGCATCGGTCACGAGCCGATAGAGAAGTGCGGCTATGGCGTACTGCTCGCCCGCGATGGTCGCAGCGGCGTCGCGACCCTCGAGCGTCGCGACGGCATACTCGGGTTCGTAGTAAAAGCCAATGCCTGCGCGCTGCAGTCGCGCTTCGTCGTGGTTCGGAGAATCGAATGATACGGCGGTCCCGAAGTCGATGAGTCGAACGATGCCGCCGGCATCGACGAGCACGTTGCGCGGATGAACGTCGCCGTGAAGGAAGCCTCGCCGGTGGAGGTGCGCGTAAGCCGCGACGATTCCACGGCACAGGCTCAGCAGTGCGCGCCGGTTTTCGCTTCGCCGCAGCTCTTGCGCGCAGCGTTCGGCGCTTACTCCGGGGATCCACTCGATAACGTGGAAGAAGTGCCCGTCTTCATCGCCCGAGTCGAGGATTCGCGGTACGGGTGGCGCTCCGAGGGCGTCTAACGCGAACCGCTCGCGGCGCAGCATCGCCTCGTCGAAGAATGGTTGCGAGTCGCCGGATCGCCGTGAGCCGAAGGCGAGAATCTTGAGCACCCCGAGCTGCGAGCCACTGCGCACCTGATGGACTTCAACGCCATGTAAGATCTGCAGCGGTGACAGCACGCTCCATTTGCCGATCATATCTCCGCGACTGAGGCGAGGAGCATCGGACTTCGAGTCGTCCTCGCCGTCGGCCAGGAGAAAGCCGCTTGCGAAGAGCCGGTCGATCAGCGGAAAGGCCGTTTCCAACGTTGCCTCGGGGGATTCGCCATGCGCGCGCGCGTAGCGAACGACCGCTTTCGCAACCGTGCACGGCTGCACGAACTCGCGTAAGAGGGCGGCCGCTTCGGCATTGACGATACGAGTGAAGGACCGGCGCCGCGGGCGCGTCAGCGCATAGTCGCCTGGGTCGTAGGAGAATCGCCGGCGCGTCGACTCCGGAAGCTCCTCGACCGGAGTTAAAATGAGGTCGGCGGGAACCCGCAAGGGGTCGGTGATCGGCACGTCCTCACGCTCCTTCAAAGATTGCCGGCACGGGCGTCCACGTCGTCGCATCGATGCCCTCGAGCCGTACGCGCGCCATTGCGTACTCTGCCGGCTGTGGCGATTGTACGGCGCGCCCGGCCAGGATCGCTCGTGCGATGTGACCGGTGAGCCACTGTCGCCAGCTCCTTGCAATGCCGTTCCCTTCGCTGCTCGTTGACGGAGGGTCCATGCCCCACGAGAGCAGGCCTTCGGCGTCGATTTCGGCGGTGAACGGCGCGCCGTGGGCGGCCATTCCCGAGAGCTGCGCCTGAAGCCGGCGAGCGCAGCCGGTCAGCGATTCAAAGTCCGGAAAATATGCGACGATTTTGTCGGGTCGCAACAGGCCCGCCGCACCGGAACCAACTTTGAAATGCGTCACGCCACTGCCCGAGAGCGCCGAAACGATCGCGGCGAAGCCATCTCTCGCGAGCGCTTCGGGCATTGGGCTGATATAGAGCTTGTGCGTAAGGCGGGCGGTCGCGGCCGCCGGCGTGCGCGCCGTCCATTGCTGCCACGCCGTCGAAGCCGGCAGCCGCTGCCAGTTGCGCGACAGCATCGACGACGCCGCCTTGCAGTCAATTCCGATGTAGCGCGCATAGTCACCGGGCTCGGCGAGAAGCGCGCTCCATCGCGGGTTTACCGGCAGACGATTAAAGGCATAGAGCCGCCACGCGAGTTCTTGAGGGTTATCGGTCGCGAGCGACTCAGCGTAGCGGAGCGCGGCTCGGGAGAGCTCGGCGATGCGGCCGCTCTCGCCCGGCCGCAGTTCCGGCGCCGGTGCAGCCAAGGCCGTCGCGCCCGATACGAAACCATCGCCGAGGTCCACTTCGAGGATGTTCTCGGCAACGAGTCTCGCGATGCTGCGTCCGGTCCCTTGATCGAACGCCTCGCGCACGTACGACGGCAACGGCGATGCCTCGGCAAGCGTAAGGAAGAGCAGGGCCGTGTCCCGGTCGACCGCCTTGGTGCCGAGGTATTCGGAACCCCCGCGCGGCCGTACGATGCCGTAAAACCCGGCACCGTCGCGCAACGCGCGCAACGCGTCTCGTTCATCTTCAGGCAAATGGTCGAAGAGCACGAGCTCAAAGCGATCGTTGGCGCGAAAGCGTCCGGAGAGTAGCGGGCCGAAGGCGGTTACACGACCTCCTCGAGCTCGCTTGACAGTTGCACCTTTAGTTCAGCGAGCACCGCCGGCAGATGCATTTTGTTCGGTTGCAGCGAGGCGTCCACATCGCACTGTTCGGCGCTGTTCCCAACGCAGTCCGGGGGCTTAATGAAAGTGGGTTGGTCGTCGCCACACGGCTTCGGCTGCTCACGTTCGATCGTGAACTCACACGGGTATCTTTGGATAGTCGGATGCTCGCATAGCGCCGGCACCGCCCAGTCCGTACCCACGTCCAAAACCAAATCACGGATCGTGAAGGTCATTGCGTGCTCCTTGAAAGCAGAGATTCGTCGGTGTGAGGCGATTCGGCCATAGCTGCCTCCCCGGCCGGGCCGGGATACTAAGGAGGGGCTAGCCACGTTCGAGAACGCTTGGCTGCCCCCCTGGCGAAGCGACGCTTTGTGGTAGGGAGAAGCCCTACATCTTGACGCGGGCGATCGTGATCATCGTCTTGCCGCCCGAGGTCGTCAGCGTTACCGAAGTCTGGCCCTTGCCAGGATCGCCGACCGTGAAGACGGCGCTCTGAATCGGCGCCGTCACGTGCGATTTTTCCGAGCCGGCCGGCATGTTCTGCTGGTACCACTGATAGACTTTGTCGAACGAGTCGTCGGTCATCAGGACCTTCCCTGCGGCGCTCTGACCCATGTTGCTGCTGCTGCCGGAGGCTTGGGTCTCGGCCCCGGGATACGACGGCGGCTCGCTGCCTGCTGCCGCGCTGTTGTCGGAGGTGCCCGGCGAACTAGCCGCCGCGGACGAGCTGGCGCCCGATGTATCCGAGGCGCTGGTCGCGGCCGCGTTCGTGGTGTCCGAGGCGCTGGTAGCCGATGCGCTCGACTGGTCGGAGCTGCTCGAGGACTTGCTGTTGCACGCCGTGATCGTGAGCATCGCGGCGACAAATACGAGCGACAGGCTGAGAAAACGCATACGAGTTCTCCTCAAATAGATGCAACGGTTGGACGGTCCGCCGCTCTCGGGCGGACGCTTGGTACGGGGACTATAGCAGGGGCCGAGCAAGCTTTCCTGCCCGGCCCGCGTCCCGCTCCCAGGCCGTATCTACGGCTGCGCGCTCGAACTCGTGGTCGAATTGCTTTTCTGTTGTGTGCTGCCGTTTGCCGGCTGCGTGACCGTCGTGGTGTTGGTCGTTGTCGTCAGGTTCCAGGGGTGCCAGTAGAACATTACAAAGAGTACCGCCGCCACGACCACGATTATACCGATAACCCATGCGATCGGCCCAACCGGGCTCCCGTTGACGACTACCGTTCGATCATCCGACATGCTTCATACCTCGAAGCGCCTTCTTCCCAAGAGGCGCTCGAATCTAACCCGGACGGCGGCTAATTGAAGATGGGCCGCACGTTTCGTGCGACCCATCTTTGCGATGTTACCGGCGGCTTTTACGGCCGCGGGCTTGGCGCTAACCGGTTCTAGTACGTCTGTATGCAGGCCCCGCCGTTTGCGTTGCTCCACATCGGCTGCATCGTGTAGCTCTTCCTCCGGAACTTCTCGTTCTGGATGTCAGTCCACGCGCAGATGTCGCCGATTTCGCCGTAGGCGAAGTTGTACCAGCCGCTGCCGGGTTCGGGATCGCTGATCGATTCGCCGTACTCGTGGCCTTCGACGATCGTCACGCCCTCGTCGGTTCCGCTCTCGTCCTTCGGCGGACCTTGGAGGTAGTTGGCGCCGCAAGAGCCGCCGGCGTTGGGCATGTACGGCAGGTTCGTGTACGAAACGATGTTGCCGTTGTAGCTCGCGCTGTGATAGGCACACCACTGCGTTCCGAAGCCGGCTGAGTTGCGGCCGTTCGGGGTCGCGACGATGTACGAACCATTGGGATCGAAACCAAAGTGCGTTACGCCGAGGTTGGCTTCGGCAGCGACTTGGCCGTCGGTCGGGTTGGCCGGAACGGCATCCGTCTCGTCATCCCAAACGCCGCCGAGTTGCTTCTTCGGGTTCGTGACGTAGATGTTCTGACCGGAGACCGTTTCGTAATACTGTGTGTAAATGTTGTTGTGCTTGCTCCCGCCCTCGTTCTTGAGATAGGCCTTCAGGAGTTTCGCGACGTTGTCGGGATCGCCGTAGGTTTTGTAGCCCCAAAGGATGAGATACGTTTTGGGGTTCACGAGCAAGGGGCCGCCGTAGTAAGTGAACTGAGTGTCCGGATTAATCTTACGAGCCGCCGCCATCTCACGCGTCGGGAAATAGTGGGGTTTGTGGAAAACGGCTTTGCCTTCGCGGATCCAGTCCGGCCCCGTCGGGGCGGCGTGCTGGACGAACGACGTAGCCGCCGACCCAGACGTGGGCGTCATACCGCTATTTGCAGAGCAGCCCACTATTGCGAGCGTTGCCGCACATCCTAAAATGCCGACAAGCCGCGAGTGCCTATACATACGCAATCAACCTCGATAAAAGGAGTAGCTAGGAGTAGCTAGCAGGTAATGGCGCCCCCTTCATCGCGAGGACGGACCTCCCCTGCGGCTGGCGCATCGTTATTTTCTGAAGCAGAGGAAGCGCACGGCGGCCGGCCGTGCGCTTCATGCTGCGAAGCAGGCGGGCTTCAGAATTCAGAATTATTAAACGGGTTGAATGCCGGCATCGGCGTCGGAATAGGCCCAGGAATGGGCCCAGGAATGGGCCCGGGGTTGGGCCCGGGGTTGGGCCCGATACCGTTAACGAGCGCGCCTCCCAGATCGACATCGTGCGCGGTAACGTCCACATCGACTCCTTTCCCCTTCGCGCTCAGGGTTGTCATCAAGCGGCCGCCCTCTCCGTTTTGGGCCGTAACGCTGAGGGAGCCGTCGCGATTGCAGGTTACCGATTCACCGTCACCGAGATTGACCGTTTGGCCGCGCGCGACGTTGACCGATCGGCCGTAGCCTGTGATCGTCGCGTCGCCCTCGCTGTTAAGGCTTACTTTCGTCGCGCCGTTGTTCAGCGCGACCGTTGCCGATTGATTCCAGGTAACGCCGCGGCCGTTGGGCTGGGTGACCTGCGTCGAAATTTGATAGCCGCCGGCGAACGAGTTGGAGTTGAGCAGATCGGGCTGCGAAGCCATCGAATTCCAGCGCGAGCCGTTAAAGCTCAGGTGTGGATCGCCTTCACTCGAGCCGGTTGCATTTTGGAAGAAGCGCTCTCCGCCGTAAGGCGGGCAGCTGCCGTTGCCGCCGTACGGCGAAGTGCCGCCGGCGCAGCCCATGAGCGACTGCAGCATCTGCATCAACTGGGTCAGCATGCCCATCAACGGGCCGAAGAGGCCTTGCAGACCGGCGCCGTTGTAGGGGGGCTCTCCGTAAGGCGCCGCGGCTGCGCCTTCCCCGAGCCAGGGCGGCACGAAGCGGGAGATATTGTCTCCGGCGGCCGGCGGGTTCGCGCCAGCGAAGAGCGCGCCGCTTTCCTGTGCGTTGCCGGCGAGCGAGGAGAGTGAGTTGGCGGCGAGTGAGCCTTCGAGCGGCTGAACGTACATAAAAACCTCCGTCGTAAACTGACGTTCGTTCACGACGGCGGCGTTGGGCGGCAAGAGGCGCGCCGCGTTCGGAAGAACGAGTCTACGACATGAGCGAAACGCAACGAACGACGATCGCCCGCCTCCAAGAGCGCCTCGAGTCGCTCAAGGAGCGTCTTTGACGACGCTGCCGCACGCCGTCGTCTAGCCGAACTCGACGAAAGGTCCCGCGCGAACGAGTTCTGGAGCGATCCCGAATCGGCGCAGCGTGTGATGAAGGATCTGTCGGAGCTGCGCGAGCGAGCCGGCGCGTTCGATGCGATCGCCGCAACGCTCTCCGAGGCGCGCGACATGCTCTCGCTCTTCGAGGGCGATCCGGCAGCGGAGGCTGAGGCGGACCACAGCATCGCGAGCGCCGAAGCCGCGATCGGCGAGTTTGAGATGGCCGCGAGCTTTAGCGGCGAGTTCGACGCGCACGACGCGATCGTCAGCGTCTATGCCGGTGCCGGCGGCGTCGATGCCGCCGATTGGGCCGCGATGCTCACGCGCATGTACCTGCGCTGGGCCGAAGCGAAGGGCTTCTCGACCCAGATCGTCGACGAGTCGCCCGCCGAAGAAGCCGGACTGAAATCGGTCACCTTCTTCGTACGCGGGCGCAACGCGTACGGGATGCTCGAGAGCGAACGCGGCGTGCATCGCCTCGTGCGCCTCTCTCCGTTCGACGCCGCGCACCGCCGCCACACCTCGTTCGCGGCGGTAGATATCGTCCCCGAGGTGCAGGCCGGCGAGGGCGACGTCGAGATCAAGCCTGACGAGCTGCGCATCGAGACGTTCAAATCGGGCGGTGCCGGCGGCCAGTACGTCAACAAAACGGAGTCGGCGGTCCGCATCGTGCACTTACCGTCGGGCATCATCGTCGCCTCGCAGCAGGAACGATCCCAGGCGCAGAACCGCGAAGTCGCGCTCACGATCTTGCGTGCCAAGCTCGCGGCAAAGGCGATACAAGAGCGGCAAAGCAAACTCGACGATCTGCGCGGCGAGCGGCAGGCCATCGAGTGGGGCTCGCAGATCCGCTCGTACGTGCTGCAGCCTTACCAGTTAGTGAAGGATCACCGCACGAACGTCGAGACGGGAAACGTCAGCGATGTGCTCGACGGCAACATCGATCCGTTCGTCTGGCCCTACTTGCAGCAACGCAGCGCGAGCAGCGTCCCCTAACCGTTCGTGCGCGATCGTTTCCTCTGGATCGGGTGCCTCGTCTATGCGGTGCTCCTGACGTGGCTGGGCGCGATCAAGTACGACGTCCATCGCAACCTGGTCGACTTCGGCATCTTCGCCCAGACTGCAGCCAGCGCGTTCGGCTGTTTCTGTAATCCGATCGAGGGCAGCCACTGGGCGTTCCATTTCTCCCCGATGCTCTACGCGGTCGGATTTGCCGTAACGCTCGTGCGATCGCCGCTCACGCTCGTCACGCTGCAGGCGATCGCGGGGGCGCTCGTCGCGCCGCCCGTCTACGCGCTCGTGCGGCGCGCTCGCGACGTACGCACGGCGCGTCTTGCCGCCGTCGTGGCGTGGCTCTATCCGCCGCTCGCCGGGCTGATCTTCGGCGATTTTCACGAGAACGGTTTCGCGCCTGCGGCGGTCGCCTGGACGCTCTACGCGTTCGAGACCGGTTCGCTGGCGGGATCGGTGGCCGGCGCGATAGCGACGCTCTCGATCAAAGAGGATCAAGCGATCTTCCTTGCAATCGCGGGCGCCCTCGGAGCCTGGAAATTTCGGAGAACGAAGCGCGGAATCGTCGCCGGGGCGATCGCGGCGGCGAGCGTTCTGACATTCGTCGCGTACTTCACGCTCATCCAACCACATGCGCAGACCGCTGCGTCGTTGCCGTGGCAACCGTTGCGCTTTTACGCGTGGAACGGGGGTGACGCCCGCGAGCTGCTCGCGACGCTGCCGGCGCGCCTGGGCTTCATTCTCCTGGCCTTCGGGCCGCTGCTCTTTCTGCCGTTTCGAACACCCGCGATGTGGCTTGCGGCCGCGCCGCTTGCCGAAGTACTCTTCTCGCGCATGTCGACCACGTATACGATGGGCTCGCACTACGCCGGCGCGTGGATCGGCTACGTTCTATTTGCGTTCGCCTTGGCGCTGGGGCGAGTCGCGCCGGCGCGACTGCGCGCAGTGCTCCTTGCATGCGTCGCGCTCTGCGTCGTAGAGCTGGCCGTCGCCGATCCGCTGCACCCTCGCGTGAATCTGCGGCCGATCGCCGCGCGCGACGTCGAGCTCGACGCGTTTCTGCTAACGCTGCCGAACGGCGTCAGCCTGGCGACGCAAGAAGAGGCCTACACCCATCTCGCGAGCGGCGACCCGCTGGCGCGTCTGCTCCCGGAGTCTCCCGCGCAGGAGACGCGCGCGTGCTTCGTCCTGCTCGATTTCGATTTCCCCGAGTCGGCGCGGCTGCAAGAGTACGGCAGCGGCTTCGCACGGCTGGTGGCCGATCGCCGTTACGTGCCGATCGCGCGCCGGCAAGGAATTGCGTTGTATCGCCGGATCGGCCGCTGTAACTAGAGGTTCCTAAAGCAGTTGTGCGAGCGCGTCGGCGGCGAGCGCCGGCCAGCCGTCGCGCGCGCGCACGACGCGGTGCGGGGCGGCCC
>JBAQAW010000077.1:0-20710 GCA_049285915.1 Candidatus Cybelea sp.
CGGCTGAGCGGCGAACGCGTGGATCTTCCGATCGGCAACGTCGATTCGCTGACGATCGGCGGCGTGCGTCTCCAGGTGCCGCACATCGGCATCTGGAGCGGCCTGGACGGGACCGGGGCCGACGGCTTGATCTCGGCGACCGCGTTTCGGAACATCACGACGACGTTCGACTTCCGCACCCAGAAAGTGATCATCGAAGATGCCGAGACGTTCCCCGAGCGAATCCGGATCGCAACGCGGATCCCGCTGATCTTGCAGGACGACTTGGGGATCGCGCTGGGCGTCTTTGCGCGCTTCGATTTCGGCGGAGGAAAGATCGGGCTCTGCGAGATCGATACCGGATCGCCCGGCATTACGATCGACAAGACCTTCGCGGCCGCCAATGGCCTCGATGCGGGCGGGAAAGCTCGCGTCGCCAGAATCGAGCTCGCCGGCGAGGCCAATACGGCAATCGAGGCACCGACGGTCAGCGTCGGAAACCTGATCTACGACTGCGACGTCGGCAACTCGTTCTGGACCGGGCGCAGCTTCACGCTCGACCTCCCAAACCGCTTTATGTACGTCTCGACGGGTCCGTAAGGGCCGAAGTCGAGGTTGAGATCGTGGCCGCCGGCATAACGGCCGCCATAACTGCAGGCTCCGTCGAGCGCCGGTACGCAAACCTCTAGAAACTTCATGGCCTCGCGGCGCGGCCGGCGGTAGTGTAAGACCATACCGTCGCCAGCAAAGGAGTGCCCATGCGCCTGAGAGCCGACCTTCTCGCCGATTTTCCCGAGTGGTTCACCCTGCGGGGACACGCGGGCGTGTTTCGCATCGACCCAGTGCGCAGCGCATACGAAGGCGCCATCGTTCTCGCGGATATCGGCGGACGCGAAGTTGGACGTTGTTCGGTCGACGAGCTGCGCGAAAGCCTTTACGAAGCGGCGTAAGCGCTGCACCGCACTGTTTAAGCAACCGGGCAAGCAAGCTTGGCCGAAAAGTAAAACCTTTCAACGGCGCGATTATGAACATAGGTGTCGGCTGCCTAGCTCGGGAAAGCAAGACGAGGAAGACTTCCACGCTTCGGTCTTCGGTAAATTTTTGTACTTGCTACCCTCACAAGGAGAAGCTATGCGTTTGTTTTCAGCAGCGCTGAGCACCGCGGTCGCGGCAGGCCTACTGGCCGGCTGCGCCGGGAACTCGACCGGCTCAAATTCGAGCCTGCCGAACCCGGTTGCGGGCGCTCAGGTTCACGGCGTTGGAGCTACCGGTTTCCGCGGAGTTCCGGTCTCTGCAGTGCCTCAGAAGTTCCTCAACATACATCACCGCGGGTTATTTGGGAAAGCCGCGCCGCCGCTGGCGATTCGCGGGATCTATGTCTCCCAGTTCGGCTCCACGGGTCTGTGGGGCTTCCCGAAGAATAACAGCGGAAACGGGCCCGCAACCTGTGAAATCACCTCCACGACCTCGGTCAACGGGTTTGGCGTTGACAAAACGGGCTCCCTAATGATTCCCGATGCATTCAGCGGCGTCGCGGTCTACGACAACTCGCAGATGTGCGGCACGCTGCTCGGCACGATAACCGATCCCTTTGGGCAAGCCTCCGACGCGTCGGCGATAAATGCGGTCAACGGCAACATCGCCGTCGGCAACATCTTCGATAATAGCGGCCTGCCCGGCAGCCTTTCGGTCTGCACCCTCTCGAGCCTCACGTGCTCGACGAATCTCACCAACTCGAACATCTTCGAGATGGGCGGCGTAGCAATGGCCTCGAACGGCGACTGCTGGGCTGATGCCATCAACTCTGGCGACGTAGCCGTTCTCGTGTACTTCCAGGGCTGCGCCGGCTCCGGCGTCGTCGCGACCGGGTTCAGCAACGGATTCTACGGCGGCATCGACATCGACAACAAGGGCAACCTCGTAACGATCAGCTTGCTCAACTCGAGCTTCGGCCTTCCGAGCCAAGTCAACGTCTACTCCGGCTGCAACCCGGCATGCACGTTGCTCAGTAGCTCGAACCTCGCCGGCGAGAGCATCTTCGGCCATCTCGGCCGCCAAAACGGGCGTTTCGTAACGACGGACCTCGAAACTGCCTCGACGGAAGTCTATTCGTACAGCGCTACTGGAGGCCTCAGCCTGCTGTACAGCTTCACCGGCGGCATTCCGTGCGCGACCGATGAGTGCGAAGCAGCGGCCTACAGCCCCAGCTCCAAGAGGTAGCTCGAGCTTCGCTCAGCAACTCGCAAAAGGGCCGCCGATCGGATCGGCGGCCCTTTCTCTCTCTCTCTAATCGTCTCCGATGTACGACGCGGGTTTGCCGCGGTGCTGCCACGCGCGCGCACGCCGCGCCCAGAACTCCCTCGGTTTCGCGCCGGCGATCTTCTTAAAGCGCCGCGGGCTTTGATTGTAGTTTAATGTGTCGGCGGCGGGATCGGCTGCGCGTTGATCTGCAGTGGCCAACGGCGTCAGCCCGAAATTGTCTTCGATAAACCTCAACACGCTCGCCGTTTCATACTGCGCGTGCGTCACATAGCCGTGCCGCGCGTATGGGGAAACGACGATTAGGGGCACGCGAAAGCCCAACCCATCGTAGTCCTTGAACACCGGCTTCACCGGGTCGAACCAGCCGCCCCAGTCATCCCACACGATGAAAACCGCCGTTGAGTCCCAGAACTGGCTCGAGCCGACCGCATCGACGAGCGATGCGACCCACGCCGGGCCGGCGCTGGAATTTAGACCTGGATGGTCGGAATCTTCGTAGGTAGGTGTGATCCAGGTTACTTCCGCGAGCTGG
Organism: Candidatus Cybelea sp.; assembly: GCA_049285915.1. Taxonomy (GTDB): domain Bacteria; phylum Vulcanimicrobiota; class Vulcanimicrobiia; order Vulcanimicrobiales; family Vulcanimicrobiaceae; genus Cybelea. Next base: position 2,774 of record JBAQAW010000077.1, read on the forward strand.
CCGTTCGCGATGTCGGTAAGGAACTGAGAGGGTGGGCTGATGACGTCGTTGGCCCAGTCGGGTCCGTTGTAGATCGGGCTATCGGCTTGATACGCGTTCCAAAGCGCTCCATCGCCGTCAATGGAGCCGGCGTAGAAGCGCCAGCTCACCCCGGCGGCGTCGGCTTCGCTCGCGACCGTCGGGTTGTCAAAACACGCCACGATTGCCGCGCCGTACGTGCGCTGCTGGGTGAGCGTCAGCAGGGTGTCCTGCTGGCCACCTTCGCATCCCCAATAGGACTCCGGAGCATCGACGGCTTCGCTCGAATACGCGGCGACGGCATATTGGTGGCTGATGAAGCTGCCGTCGAGATTCGAAGCAAACATATGATCGGCCAAGACGTATTGCTTGGCCATATCCCAGTACGGCTTGATCTCGCTGCGCGGAACGTACGCATATGCCGGGTTTTTTGGCGCGCCAAACCCGCCTCCTATTTTATTCCAGCCGTCCATCTTGCAGTGGGTGCCCGGTAACTTGCCACGGCCGTCGCAGTCGGCGAAGTAGCCCGGAGAGAAGTGGTTGAGATCCCAGGCTTGCGCGAGACCCTGCGAATGTAGTTCTATCTTCGTGCCGTTGGTGTCGTAGCCGTATTTCTGGGTCTTCGCGCCGGGATACCCCATGAAGAGGTTATTGAACGAACGGTTCTCCTGTATGATAAAGACGACGTGTTTGATCGGCGTACCGCTGCCCCTGACGCGGCGTGTTAGAGGTGAACCGGTGCGTGACGGTCCGACCGCGTTGAGAGCATTTGCGTCGCAAGCCGCTAGAAGGATCAGAACGGCAAGCGGCCCCGCGACCCGAAAAACTCGTTGCACGAAAAACTCCTCTCCGGAAAGAGCGTGCTTGGCTAGAGGCGCGCTCGCGACCCGTCGGCCCGTTGAACTTTCACAGGCGCCCCGTAGCGAGGGGCGAAATATCTTCGCCTCGATGGGTATCAGGAGCGCGAGCCGATACGGGTCGCTTTTTTGTATCGCCGCAGTCCTGAATGGCTGTGGGGCTTCGCAGATTCCCCGGACCGCCCATGCGCCGGCAGATGCAATTCTTGCGCGCCCCGCTTTCCCGGATCGAAAGCCATCGTGGATATCCCCGGATGCCAAGAAGATTCCGCTGCTCTACGTCTCCGATCTAGGCAGCGGCGACGTGTATATCTACGCCTATCGAACCGGCGTTCTGAAGGGTACTCTGACCGGCTTCAACCGGCCGTGGGGACTCTGTACCGACCGGGCTGGAAACGTTTACGTGACGGACAACGCGACCACGCTGATTCAAAAGTACGCGCATGGCGGAACGAAGCCGCTCGCGACGCTGAAAGATCCCGGCGACACGCCGGGCGGTTGCGCGGTCGACCCGACGACCGGAGACGTCGCAATCGCAAATATCAGCACGCTCGGCAGCGAGCCCGGCAATGTCGCGATCTACCGTAAAGGGCATTCGCCGCGACATGCGTTCAAAGCTAACGGGATCAGCTATTATGAGTACTGCGCCTACGACAATGCCAGCAATCTCTTCGTCGACGGTCAGAAGGACGGAGCGTTCGCCTTCGCCGAGCTCTCCGCGGGCAGCCACGTTTTTACGGATATCGATCTCAACGCCGGAATTCAGTTCGGCGGCGGCGTCCAGTGGGATGGCGCGCACGTCGCCGTCGGCGATTACGTGGCGGAGAAGATCGATGAATTCGCAATCGACCCGAGTGGAGCAACTGAGGTCGGATCTACGCCGCTCGGGGACGCGAGTTTCACCGTACAGTTTTCGATTGACGGCGCCAAGCTCATCTCGCCCGATGCAAATGGTGCGGACGTTCTCTTTTGGAATTATCCAGCCGGTGGTTCGCCGACGTTCGCGATAAATGGCTTGAAAACGCCGTGGGGCGTTACCGTAAGCTCTCCGCGCTGAGCGAGCAAACTAGCGCGACGTCATCGGAATCCGAACGTAGCTGGTGCTCAACCAGTCGACCTGCAGCGGCACCTTTGCGTCGCGGATATCCTCGCGGGCGACGTCGCCGCCGGTGCCGTAGTTGAGCTCGGCAAACGGATTTTTGTTAACGTCGAGTGTCAGCAACAGACGGCTGCCCTTTACAAGATACCGGCTAACGAGGTAGGAGCGCGTAAAGGGAATCGATTCGACCCTTCCCGGTTGCAAGAGCCGTCGCCGGGCCATGTCCCGCGCGTAGCTCGCTCGGCCGATGAAGTAGGAGAGCTCGAATAGCGTGCCGTCGGGCAGCACCTGATAGAGAACGAGGCCGTAGTCCAGATCGCGCTTATTGACGATCGCCCGAATCGTTCCGGTGAAGGATCCGCTCAGCATCATCGGCCGGTCGAGCGGCGCCGTGATGAAGGCGTAGCCGCTGCGCAAGTCGGGGTGCTTGGGAAGGATCGGATCGGGATACGAGTCGTTGTTGTTCGTCGTCTTGCGATCGGCGAAATCAACGGACTCGTGGAGCGATCCCTCTTTTGCCGGCGCGCTCTGCGACAGCTGGTAGTAGGAAGCGCCGGCGTGCCGGTTCGTGAAGTAGAAGGTGGTCATCGAAGGGGTCATCCGATCGAGCGCGGGTGCGTGCTCCCAGCGATTCGCGCCCATCACCTCGAAGTTTATGCGATCCTGCACCAGCGAAGGCTTCGCAGCTCCGCGCATCGCGTAGTCGAACCAGTCGAAGGTGAGTTTCGGCGTGCTGATCTGGGCAGCGGGATCGATGCGATAGCCGCGCAGGACGGCCTCCTTGACGGCGTGCTGCGACCCGAAGTGGTCCCAGGGCCCGATAACGAGATAGCCGTTCGCGTGCCGATTGTACTCATAGAGATCCCGGAAGAAGCCGAGCGCCGAGAGCTGCCCGTCGTCGTAGTAACCGGTGATCGCGAGCACGGGGATGTTGATTCGAGCGAACTCCTCACGGAACGGCAGCATCGATTGCCAGTAGTCGTCGTAACTCGGATGCCGCAACCACTTGCGTAGCCACGGATTCGGGCGGCCTGCGAGCGTATCGACGTTTTCGTACGATAGGCCGCTCGCGTACCAGCGGTCGTTGAGGCTGCGAAAGGTGTTGTTGCTATAGGCGGCGTTGTCGAGGAGTTTGCCGTCGGTGACGTAGTAGATCCAGGCATAGTTAACGAGGAGAAAGACGTTGTTCTGCATCGGCAGCCCGTTGCCGGGATTCTCCGCCACGTACGGCACGATCGTCTTCAGCGCGGGCGGCATCCATTTCGCGGCCGCCCACTGCGTGAAGCCGTTGTAGCTTCCGCCATACATGCCAACTTCTCCGTTGCTCCAGGGTTGGCGGGCGATCCAGCCGATAACGCCGGCCGCGTCGCGCCCATCGAATTCGTACGGCGCGACCCTCTCCGGACTCCACGCTTTGCCGCGTGAGTAGGCGGTGACGGCGACATAGCCGCGATCGGCCGCGTACTTCATGCGTTCGATATCGCTGCCGGGCTGGGCGTAGATCGTAAACTGCAGCGCAGCCGGCTGACGCTTGGTAACGCCCGAGCGGCGAACCATCACTCCGGCAAGCGTCGCACCATCGGCAGCGTGGATGACGAGATGATCGTCGACGAGATAGCGCCCCGGCTCGCCGGGGCGCGGGCTCGCCGCGCCGGCCGCAAGCAGAAGCAGCGCGGCGGCGAAAGCCGCCATGGTCTTTTCGCCGCGCGAAACACGATGTCGCATGGAACGTAAGTTTATCGTGCTTAGAATTATTGCCCTCTCGGTCGCGATCGGGCTCTCCCTCGCGGTGACGGCGCGAGCGTCACCGCTCCCTCCGGGACTGTACGCCGCCGCCGGGCGCACGATGTACGTTGGGGTCGAACACGAGCTGCCCGATCCGCCATCGAACGACTTCTTCGACCCGAGCTCGCAGCGCACCGGCGATCTGCGTCCCAGGCAGGGTCTTCATTTGCAAAGTGGCATTTCAGAGGAGCGGCGCACCATCGCGGCCCCCGAAGGGCGGCTTGCCTTTTCGCTGTATTTTGCCGGCGAGAAGCCTCGTGCCACCGCGATCCTCATCCATGGCAACGATCCGGAGTCGCGAGAAATGGGATTCATCATTCCCTTTTTCGTGCTCAATGGGATCAATGTCATCAGCTACGATCAGCGAGGCGTCGGAGGGTCGTCGGGAAACTGGTTTCTGGACGGCCCGAGCCAGAGAGCCGACGACGTCGCGGCGATCTACGACGCGATGCGCAACGACCCTCACGTCGATTCGCGCCGCATCGGCCTCTGGGCATTCAGCAATGGAGGCTGGACCGCGCCCGTCGTGTCGCTTCACCGGCCGATCGCCTTTATGATTCTCAAGAGCGCACCCACGGAGTCATTGGGCGAAAATATCGATTACGAAGTCGAGCAAGTGATGCGCCGCCACAACGTAGAGGCCGATTTGCCGGAGGCGATCGCCCTTTGGCACTCGTTCGAACAGGCGCTCAATGGCACCGTCTCATGGAACGAGACCAAAGGCCTCTATGACGCCGGCGCAAAGCAGCCGTGGTTCAAGTATTCGCTGATGCCGGACCTTGGCATATCGATCCCACCGCCGCCCTCGACGATCGCGGGACTGCGGCGCTTCGTTACCTTCGATCCGACGAGCACGCTGCTGCACGTTTCGACGACTCCGACCCTGGCGCTTTACGGCGCCCTGGATCGCAACGTCGACGCCGTAGATTCCGCAACGCATATGCGGGAGTACCTCACACGCGCCGGAAATCGCGACGTGACCATCAAGACGTATCCGAATGCCGGCCATCAACTCATCGTCTCGAAGAGCGGGTACAACGGGGATTTCACGCCTCCGCAGCGCTTCGTTGCGGGATACCCGCAGATCATGATCGCCTGGCTCGCGAACCGCTCGACGCAGAGGGCCGGAAAGCCGTAAACGGTCCCCTGTTCGGGGAGGCCGCCGCTAACCGTCGTTCCATAGAGCGTACCGCCAACGTCAGCGTATCAAGCCGCTCTCGGAAGCACCATCGTTCCCCCTACCCACGATCATCGATTAAGGCGCGACGGTGAACGGCGTTGCCTTCCTCACGATTCATAAGCGGCTTCAGAACACCGGGAACGTGCCGATCGATATTGCAGCTGAGGCCCTCACAGTATATGGCGAGGTGATTGGGCGACGCTCGAGGCGCTACGACCGAAGCGAAACCCCCACTAGCTGCAAAGTCACGGCCGATGTCCCCCGGCGACCCGTCGCACTGCTTTTTTCATTTGCAAAGCTACGCAACGGCGCAGCGACCGGAAATCAGCAAACCAATTTTGTCGTGCCGGCACGCAGCTCTTTAGAGGAAAGTTTCCTCGTTGCGGTTCCCGTCAAGGCCTATCCCGTGATGTTTATCGCGCGCAAAGACTACGTCCAAAAAGCTCCGATCAGGCCGAAGATCGCCGTCGAAATTGTGAAGACCCGGCTGGGCGGGTACGACCTGCACTCGGACGACCTCCAGGGCGAGTACGACCACGGAGCAGGAGTACCCGATTCGGCCACGGTGATTAGGGCGTTCTTACGATGCCCGTGTCGACAACCTCGAGCTCGGATGCGGAGATGAAGTGTAGCTGGGCCAATTCCCTGGCGTTCCAGCAGGTCCCCGTCTCGCCCTCAAGTTGAAAGAGCCGTGGTCCGCCGTCCATGACGATGAAGCCGAACTTCTTGCCGGCCGTCGCGATGGTGAGCGCCTGTCCGGTGAACCTCGATAGATTGTAGGATGCCTTTATCCGCAACCGCGCGCCCATCGGCAGGTAGTTCGGGTTTCGGAACGGGCCGTTCCAATGCGTGCCGGGAAAAATATACCCGCGCTGCGTTGGTACCGAGATCACGAGATTCATCGCATGGTCAATACTTCCACGCGCTATCTCATCGCATCGGATGAGTCCGGCGACGATCGGCGTCCCGGCTGCATCGGCGGAAGTCCAACCGATCGTGCGTGCGTCGCCGGTCGTCAGATTGAATTTCGCGCCATTGCCTGCCGTCCATCCGCGCCGCGAACGGGCTGCATGAAACATCTCGTAATCGTTGCACGTTCCCTGTTGCACTACGATGAGGTGGCGGTCGCCCCCGCCGTTCTTTCCCTCGATACGGGCGTCGCTCGGGATCGGATAGGGTCCCGGGTCGCTCTCGTTAGGATATTGCGTGAAGCGGACCGACACCAAAGGCTGGTTCCGAGGAACGACGTTTATCGGTATTCCGGTGTTCGGAGCGTAACCGAAATTGGCATGTAGTCTCGATCTGTACGTGGCCATGTAGTTCGCGCTATTCGAATTCACCGGGTAGCGCGAGACGTTCACCGTGTATGGTGCATAAAACGAGTCGGGATTCGGAAAGAGACGGCAGGCGCTCATGCCTCTGAAACCGGCCGCTCCAAGGCCGTGATTCTGAGCCTCCCCGGTGGGGTTCGGCAGGCCAGAGTTCGAGCCGGTCGAGTTGCCGCCGCAGCCGGCCAATAGGGCCGCTGCGAGCGCGGTGCTCAGAGCTGGTGAGAAGAAACGCATAGCTTCTCCTTTGTGCGGGTAGCAAAACACCCAGAGTTTGAAGGACCGAAGCGTAGAAGTCTTCCACGATTGCTTTCCCGGTCAAGCAGCCGAGACCTACCTTGCAGCGGCACCCTTGAAAAGTTTTACCTTTTCGGACTCGGGCTAGTATGCCGCCGCGACGCACCCATCGGAGGCCCACGGCATGCGATTCACCGATCGGGCGCCGCGTACTGTGCGTGCACGCCCAACAACTGCTGCCCGACCGTCCTCTCATCTTTTTTGATGAAGCCTCTAATCGTTACCGATGAGAGCTTTCGACGCAACGATGCTACAACTAAACAGTGATGAAACTCCATAACATTTTACTGGCCTGCGCTCTGGGCGCGGGATCGCTACTCGGCGCGGCGGCGCCGGCATCGGCGGCTCACGTCTCCGTTGGAACCGTGCGATCGGCAACGACGGGGCGGGTGCTCCCCTACTATGGAACCGGATATCGGAGTTACGGCTACCCGTATCGCTCCGGCTACGGCTACCCGTACCACTACGGCGTCGGGGTCGGCGTCGGTGTTGGCTACGGCTACCCTAGCGGCGGTTACGGCTACGTTGGCGGAGGCTACGGCTACACTGGCGGAGCCTATGGATACGCGCCCTATCCAGCCGTATATCCGCGACGCGCATGGGTACGTCGTCCCTATTGGCGCCCTTATCGCCGCGCATATTAGCGAGGACGCCTTCAGTCGCTAACAACACATCGCTCCCATCGTCTCGGCAAGGCTTGGGGATACGACAACCAAGGACAGCCGTTGCGCTGGGAGCGATCAAAATAACGCGCATAAGATCGCACCTCGCGGGCGAGTCTCACTTAAAATCCGCAAGGGAGGCTGGCGGTCTCACCGAGGGAAGGAGACCGCGAGTCGCTGAAGCATGTTCTCGGGTATGCTTACGCACATAGCGCGCGGCGCATTTGTCGCCGGCAGTTTTGCCATTTTTATTGCGGGTTGTAGTGGCTCGCAGCCATTGACCGGCGGCCAGACCAGACTCGGCGAGTCGGACCGTACGCAACCCGTGCCGCAGGCCACGGGCCTTCCGGCGCCGTCCAATAAGCATGCCGGCGCGGGTTGGTTCTCCACGACGGCTCGGCTCAGGCACGAGTGGCCGCCGGAGACGCAGTATCTCTACGTGGCTAACCAGAGCAGCAATGAGATCGACATTTACTTGGAAGCGGGTCGGTGGACGGTCCCGGTGGGAGAAATCTCCGCCGGCATCGACGGCCCGTACGGCCTGTGCGTAGATCGGCAGCACGCGCTTTACGTGGCAAATCAAAAAAATAACACGGTCACGAAATATCCCTACGGCGCGACATCGCCATCTATAACGTACTCGGCGCAACTGAAGCGCCCGCTCTACCCACTCGTCGATCGCAGTGGAAACCTTTTCGTGAGCAATGCCTACAACGGCACCGTTGTCGAGTATTCAGCGGGGAGCACGACGACCGCGTATCAGATAATCCAAACCCCCGGCAGGGAAGCGGACGGGATGGACTTCGATCAGCAAGGTAATTTGTACGTTGCGTATCGTAAGAGCGGGGGGCTTGGTAGCATCGAAGAGTTCCCGCAGGGCTCTACCCAAGGAACCATTCTGGGTATGACCCTCAACCAGCCGCAAGGGGTCATCGTCGATAGGGACGGCAACGTCCTCGCGGTGGAAACCGGCGATACGAGGCGCGTCGACGTCTTTGCTCCAGGCGCGCTAACGCCGTCGCTGGAGGAACAAACGTGGCATACCGGCACGCAGCTGGCGCTCGACAAGAGTCAGATCGAGGCCTTTCTTTCGACGCTAAGTGGGATCGTCTATGTAGCGCCATTCCCGCTTAGGGGAGTGCGGCCGTACGGGTACGTCAAGGACGAATCCACAAGCGTCATTCAAGGCGTGACGATATCGGATAGCCAGTTCTAGCCCAGACCTCTTCAACAGGTGGCAGGCGTTAGTGCACCAGGATTTGGGGGGGCGCTTTGATGTTGCCGGTTTTGACGACCTCGAGCGCTGATGTGGGGATGGCGTTTAGCTCGGCCAGTTCTTTGGCCTTCCAGCACGTCCCCGTCTCGCCCTCAAGTTGAAAGGTCAGTGGTCCGCCGTCCATCACGATATAGCCGAACTTTTTGCCTGCCTTCGCGATGATGAGTGCCTGTCCCGTGAGCTTCGATAGGTCGTAGGATGATTTTATCCGCAACCGCGCGCCCATCGGCAAGTAGTCCGGGTTCTTAAACGGCCCGTTCCAATGCGTTCCGGGAAAGATATAGCCGCTCTGTGTTGGCACCGAGATGACGAGATTCGCCGCATGGTTAATACTTCCGTTCATCACCTCACCGCATCGGATGAGTCCCGCGATAATCGGCGTCCCGGCTGCGTCGGCGGAGGTCCAGCCGATCGTACGCGGGTCGCCGGTCGTCAGATTGAATTTCGCGCCATTGGCCGCCGTCCACCCGGCCTTCTTCGAATAGGCTGCCTGGAACATCTCATAATCGTTGCACGTACCTTTTTGCAGCACGATGAGGTGGCGGTCGCTCCCGCCGTTTTCTCCTTCGAGATGCGCGTTGTTCGGGATCGGATAGGGTCCCGGGTCGCTCTCGTCAGCATATTTCGTGAAGCTGACCGGCACCAAGGGCTGGTCCCGAGGCACGACGTTTATTGGAAATCCGGTGTTCGGAGCGTAACCGAAGTTGGCATGCATAAAGGTTCTGTATGTGGCCATGTACTTCGCGCTATTCGGGTTCAGCGGATACTTCGAGACGTTAACGTTATACGGTGCATAAAACGAGTGGGGATTTGGAAAGAGCTGGCAGCCGCTAATCATTTTTTGGGGCGGCGCCGGGACCGGAATGCCTGGGAAACCGGCGGCTCCAGCGCCGTGAATCCGATCGCCCGCAACGGGGTTCGGCAGACTCGAATTCGAGCCGGTCGAGTTGCCGCCGCAGCCGGCCAAAAGGGCCGTCACGACTACCGTGCTTAGGGCTGATGAGAAGAAACGCATGGCTTCCCCCTTGCGCAGAATATACCGGATGCGAACACCGACGTAGAGTTTTCCGTTGGTTGTATTGCTGAGTAAAGCAGCCAGAACCTGTCTTTCGGGGCGCCCTTTAAAATTTTACTGCTCGGACTGGGTCGCTTTCAAAGAGAAATGGACGCGCTACTTCTCGGACCTCCGGCTGTGCGCCGTCGCTTCGCACACATCGATCGTGTTACGGGATGCCACCGCTGACGCCGTACAGCAGCGCGAGGCCGCTGCGCACGTCGCTGCAAACGCGACGCTGCAAGTACGCCACGGGCAGGGAAAGCCCTGGGCTTAACTCGTATGACCGCACCCCAGAACGACACGTGTTCGGCCTCTAGCTTACAGGACGTCATGATAAAGGAGCAGTTCTGATGATGAGAGGATCTAGGTTGGCTCCTTGCGCCGTGGGCGTACTGGGGGCTGCAGTGATTTTCGCGAGTTGTAGCGGTGGCGCGTCGCAATCGTCGATTAGCGCTACGGGCCTCGGGACTACCGGGCTGAGTCCATTCTGGATGCTGGTTCGAGGTCGCGGAATCTCCGCGGCCGTAGAGTCAGTGAATCCTCAGCCCGACCATCACAGCTCGTGGGTCTCTCCCGACGTGAAGGCTTTACCGAGACTGCTCTTCGAGTCGGACTTTGCCGCGGGGACCGTGAAGATATACAAGCTACCGGACTTGCTGCTTGAGGGCGTGATCACCGGTTTCGACGGGCCGCAGGGCGAGTGCGCGGACGCGTCGGGCAATATCTGGGTCGCGGTTACCCGCGCGCAACAAATCGTCAAGCTCTCACGGGCCGGCGCGATCCTCTTGACCCTTTCCGACCAGACCGGTTTCCCGATCGGATGCGCCGTCAACCGGTCGAACGGCGATCTCGCGGTCACGAATATCTTCAACCTCAGCCTCGGCCCCGGCGATGTCTTGATCTATCACGGGGGATCCGGTAACCCGACCAGCCTGAGCAATTCGGCACAAGCCCTCTACTACTTCGCCGGCTACGACGGCAACGGCAATCTAATGGTCAACGGCTTCGACGCGAGCGGGAACTTCATTCTGTCGGAGTGCCCGGCAGGGAGCAGCGGCTGCGGCACGGTCACGCTGGGCGGTGGAACCGCTTACTACCCGGGCATGGTGCAGTGGTCGAGCGTGAACCAGTCCTGGGTCGTGGGCGATCAGCTCTGCGCGAATACTAGAACCTCGTGCCTCTACTGGTTTACCGTTTCGGGATCCGCGGGAACGATCACGGGCTCGACGGCCCTCGACAACTACGACGGCAGTCCGGTGTGCGACGTGGTCCAGGCCGTCGTTGCGGCGAACGGACAGGGATATATCGCAGGCGGCAACATCGACTCTTGTCTTCATCATACTAGCAGCATCGATCGGTGGGCGAGCCCAGCCGGAGGCCTTCCGACCAACTCTAACGCGAGGCGTCGTCGGCTCGCCCAACCAACAGGCGCCGCGATCAGCACAAAGTAACCCGCACCGCGATCGGTGCCGGGGCCGCGAAGCCGCGAGGTCGACGGAGCATCCTCATTTTTTAAAATTAGTTTTACAGTGTCGTCGCGGGCTCCACGTCCTCTCATGGAAGACGTTCGTGGCGCAGCCGGAATTGTTTAGCTCCGACCGAGCTCGCCGAACCAGTACGCGGCGGTGACTGCGCCATCTTGGAGGAAGTCACTACCGGTGGGGTTCCCGCGCGTCCGTCACCTGATCCGAGCGCAGCATCGGGAGCGCGAGCAATTCGTCGGCCGGGGGTTGTCGCGAGGGCCTCATTTTGCTCGGCGATCAGCGCCGGTAACCGGTGGCCGCACATCGAAGCGATGACAACGCACGAGCCACCGGACGCAATGATATCCCCGAACTCCTCGAGCACGACCGCGGTTCCATAAAGATCTACCGAGAGGATCGCCGCGGGCGATGCCTGCGAAGGTGAGATGCCGGCGGCGTGGATAATGCCGGTGACATCGCCCAGCGCGCCGGCGGTCTGGAGCAGTGCCCGAACCGATTCGCGCGAGGAAACATCGACCGCTAGCAGGGCGTGCTTGCCGGCGCTAATGCGTCGAGCAATCGCTTGTCTATGGATCCAGCACCGATAACGACGACAACATCGGGCATCGTAGGTCTCCTTTCTCCGATTAGCCCGTAGCGCAGCCTGCGAGGCATCTGCCTAACGCCTCATCGAGATTACGGCTCGTCCAAAATCAACGTCCCGTCCGGGACGAACGAGGACACTCCGTACGAAAATCGGTCGACCGCCCGCACGTTCTCGAAGGCAATAGACACCGTAGAATAGTGATGGCGCCCAAGCCTCGTCGGTGCCAGCGCGGTTTCGGTTGCGATGTACGATGCGCCGCCGCTCTGTTCGAACGTCACGCTCCACGCTACCGCGGTGCCTGGACCCCTGACGAAATTAAGTCCTTCGACGAGCTTGCGCGGGTCGTAGCTTTGCGTATCGATCCAGAGGTCGCGCAGCCGGTATCGCCCGGGATCGCGCACCGGGTGAAGAATGAGATGATAAGCCGGCGTTCCGTCGACGGGCTCGATGCCGACAAGGTTGATGTCGTACGTGCGCGTACGTGTCGAGACAGCCGCGATTTCGCGCAGGCCGGGCGACGCTGCGGGAACCGGTACGCTGCGCGACGGCGCCAGCGGATCGTGGAACTCCGCGCGGACTTCGCGGACGAGTTCCATGGGGTCGGGCGGCGGCGACGCGCTGCCGCGCGGCGTCACGCCGATTCCGAAAGAATAGTTCGGTGCGAGGAACGGAACGCCGAAGAAATCGACGTCGGGGTCCGGCCGCCCCTGCCCTGAGAGGGCGATATTGAAGCCGAAGCCGCCCGGGACGTAATACGGATGCGCTTTTTCACGATCGCTTACCGGATCGACTAACAAACTCTCTTCGGCGGCATCATAACCGGCCTCGTATCGCTCGGTCTTCCGGGCGCCGCTTTCGACGACGTCGACCGCGACCGTATAGGCGATCTTTTCGGGATAATGCTGCGCTCCCCAGCGCGCACGTGCCATGCCGAAGATTTGGTAGGGGTCGCTCAGCGTTGCCGCCAGCAGCAGTACCGTAATCATCCCGTTCACAAAACTAGGGCTTCACGAGGGTTCCGCGTACGTCTAGGCCGTTCTGATGGAGCACCAGCGAGGTCACATGGCCGGCGCTATCGAGAACGAACGTAATGGTTGCATCAACTCCCGCGACCTTATAGGTCGTACCCGATCGAAGCGTAAGCGAGAACTGCGGCTGCTTCGTCCCTTGGCCGTAAAGTATGCCGTCGTCCTCGAATATCGTGATTGTGAAAGCCGGCGATAGTTGATAAATGCCAACGTAGGGTGAATCGCCATGCGGCAGTACGGCCGGTGGCGGCGTCGCAATAACAGGCGAAGTGGGATTTGTCTTAGGGGCGAGCAGGTGGATGGCAAGATCGTCGACGCGGAAGCTGGCGACGTTTGCAAGAACGACGATGCCTGCCCCGGCAGCACGGTCGAACCCCAGGAACGCGTGATAACCGCCGGTCTCCCCATTATGCCATGTGATATGCGAGTTCACGTTGGTGAACCAGTTCAAGCCAATCTTCATGAACGGCGCGAGAGTGGTGTCGCTGCGGGGCTTCTGCGCAAATGCCATCGCCGAGCCCAGGCGCCCCGAGGGCGCTTCCATGTTTGCCTTCAGGTATAAGAGCATGTCGTGCATGGATGAGTTGAGAGCACCCGCGCCGGCGAGTCCGGTAAGTGTCCAGGCGGGAGACGGCGTGAGACCCTGCGTGAATCCAGGCATGAGCCGCGAGCGAATCTGCGGGGTGATGCTGGCGCTCGTTTCGTTCATCCCAAGCGGCTTGAGCACACCGGAACTCACGAGCGAGGCGTAGTCCGTATGCGCTGCATTGGCGAGCAGCGTTCCGAGCAAGCCGACGCCGACGTTCGAGTACTCAAACGTGGCGCCAGGCGCTCGAGTGAGCGCGTAGCTGCCGAGGAAATCATAAAGTCGAGGGGTTCCATAGTCAGCGTAAGGGTCGTCCGCTTTCGACGGAGCGAAGTTCGCGGGCATCTCGGGTAATCCTGAGTTCTGCTCGGAGAGACTGAGCAAGGTTATCTGCTGACCGTTGTACGCAGGCGCATGGGTACCGGCTGGGAGATATTTGCCGATTGGATCGTCGAGGTGGACCTTTCCACTCTTTACCATCTCGGCCAAAAGCGTTGCCGTAAACGTCTTGGTTATCGAACCGATTTGAAACTCGGTCGAAGCGTTGAGAGGCGGCGCGCCGGCGGCCGGCGTTCCGGCCGTGTAGATGCGCGTCACTCCGTGGTTCACAAGACCAACGATAACAACGGCACCTGGTGCCGTTGCCACAAACGCATCGAGCGAGCGTTGAACCTCTTTGGGGGAAGCGGAAGTAAGCGCGTCGGCTGCGCATAATGCGAGGGACATTGCAAGCGCCGCAGCCGGGATAACGTACATCCACCTCTTCATAGGCGCTAGTTCTGACGTGGCATACTCGTCTCCGCTAATTTCAAAGTGCGCCTGGCGAAGAGGGCGAGGACCGAGCGCCATTGTGACCGAGTGGGTTCACCGCGCAATGACGACGACTCCGGGAGAAGAACAAGATTTCGATGGATCCAGCGCATATCGCGATTCACCTCGGAAACGTCGCCGGCGACGGGACATGAACGGTACGCTTTACGGCACTCCGGCGGCGGGAGGCGCGTACGGCGACGGAGCGGTGTTTGCCCTGACGCAACGAGGGGTGGTTCAGGCGCGAGATCACGCCTAAACTCGATGCGTCTCCCCGATTGGGCTGAAAACGGTGCGGACCGAAAGCTCGCTCTGCCGGGATAGTGCCGCCGCGCAGCGAAGCCACCTCAGCCGCGCCTAGCTTACTCCCGAGGAGCACGCGATGAGGATTGCACGTCTTAGCCACTATGCGTTCAGCAGCTGCGCAGCCGTTGCATTGCTTGCAGGGTGCGGCGGATCGCAGCGGCCCATCGGCGCGGGCGGCGCGATCCCGCAAGCCGAACCGGCACACGCGATAGCCGAGACGTCGAGCGGGGCGCTGATCTACTCGGCCAACGACGTCGCCGGCTACGTCACCACCTACACCTATCCCGGCGGTTCCCGGGTTGGTGGAACCAGCGTTCCCGGTGCCATAAATGAATGCGTCGACTCGACGGGCGACGTTTTCGTGGCTGCCACGACCGGAACGGAGACCGACTTTACCGGACAGATCTACGAGTTGGCGAAGGGCAGCCTGGTCGCCACTCTTCCCGATCCGCATTGGTGGATCGGCTCTTGCGCGGTTAATCCGAAAACGGGCGACTTAGCCGTGTCCGGCGATGCGTCTCCCCGCAACAAGCCGGGCGTCACTTTTTTCCGGCACGGAGATGAAAAGCGCACGGTGCTTTACACGTCACCGTACTCCGCGGGTTCTTGCGCGTACGATCCCGCCGGGAACCTTTATGTGGGAGAATCGAATGACAGTGGAGGGGGATTGTTACGGCTGGCCGCGGGCGGCAAAAAATTCGAGATGATGAAAATTGACACAGTACTGACTAACCTGGGAACCGTGCAGTGGGCCGATAACCATCTCATCGTCTCGTCGCATCACAACGATCCTACCGAACTGTACCTGTACCAGCTGAGCGTCAAGGGAAACAAAGCTACGACCGTTCGCACCACTAAACTGCACACATATAAATATCGCGATCGCTTTTTGGGGCAGGTGTGGGTGCAAGGCAACACCGTTTTAGGCTACGTCGCTAGCAGTCCTTATAAAAGCGGGCATATCGGATTGTGGCCCTATCCGGGAGGCCGCCTTCTCCACGACAAGATCGACGTCGATGCTTACTTGGTGTCTGGCTTAGCCGTCGCGCCAGGAGAGTAGAATTCTGCACGCTATCGCCGGCTAATCACGAAAGTCCGGCACGGTCAAGGCCATTTTTTAACCCGCGAACGGTGGGAGTCGAATCGCCGTCTTGGTTGAATCTTCGTTCCACGACGGAAGGGGATCAGCGGCCGCGTTATGGCTTCAAGTCCAGTACCTTAAGCGCTTTACGTGCCGTTCCATAGTTGCCGAGCTGATAGACTGATGCCCCCGCCGGCGAGAACGCAAAAATCGTTAAAGGGTTCGGCGAGCAGCTTATTTAGGTAGTCCACGGTCCCCACACCAATCGTAACGTGTGGATTGAAGTGCACCCCGGTCGCTTCGGGAACGAACGCAGCGATATAGTCGATTGTGGGCTGGTTGATGTTCGGCTCCTCGGGCGTGGTAAAGAATGCGGCAGCGCTCCCGGTTCTAACTGTGAACGGCGCAACGGCATCGATCAACTTTTGTTGCAGATCCAGCAGTTCGGGAGTCGAACGAACCACGATGCCGGCCAAGCCGATCGGGGGATCAGGAATGTAGTAATACTTGAATGCTTCGAGCTTCCAGCTCAACGGGTTCGCACTGCGCATCACGTTGCTTGCGGCGTCGTAGATGCTCTCCAACTCGGCCGTTCGAACATGGCGCTGCAGCACCGAGACGTGGGCGTGGTGGGTCGCGTCCAGAGCGAAACCTTTGGGAAACGCGCCGAGCAGCCGCTCGTTATCGGCTTGCGCGCGCAACCATAGTCGCGTCAGGTTCTAGCGCGATGTCGATTGCGATAGTCGAATCCATCTCATTTCTCCATGACGGTTTTTTAGCTTCGCAGACCAGGGAACAAGTTAAACGCCGTAGTTCGCATGATGTCCACGGCCTGTGCGCCCGTGATCGTAACGCCATCGGGAATGGTGGGAACCTTCGCGCCAAGCATCTTCTCGAACTCCAGGGCCGCTCGAAGGCCAAGGGCCGCCGCGCCGACCGTCTTCGCGAACTTCTGGCGCGTTATTGGCTTACTGAGCGCGTTTTTAATCATCGGAAGTTAACCTCCGAAAGCGAGGGGTCATTACCAAGACAATTATTGGCCCGCAAATTAGCCTGAGCCGGCACTTCCTCCTTTTACTAGCGCGTAGAATGCCTCCCAGTGCCTGCGCGGCGAGGTTTGTAAGACGTGGCTGACCCAGACCGCGCCGAAACGGGCACTTTTTGGCGGCTACGTTTTCAGCGTTTGCGCCGTCGCAGCAATCCTCGCGGGATGCGGCCGGGTCCGTTAACGATAGTATACGGTCGCTGAGCCCGTTACGACGTACGCCCCCAGGCCTGCGCTCCGATTTTCCATTCGTTACGTTCTTTGGAGAAGGTGTATGCCATAGTGCCGGTCCGAGTGGCCGTCTGACCCTTAATCGTCACGGTAAGTGTCCCGGAAATGACGGCGTACGCGTACGACCCTTCGACATTCCAGAAGCCCATCTCGTAGGACAGGTGCTCGTAGGTCACGCCGAGGTCCTTACGCCACTTCTCTACGTCAGCGAGCCAATTTGCCGGCGCATTGGGGTTCAGCCAGCGATAGGGCGCGATACCGTCGATAATTATCGCGGTCTCTGCGAAAACGCTCGAGAAAAGCTCGGTGTTCTGATCGTTGAAGCCCTTGACGTGATTCTCGATTAGCGTCTGGATTTCAGAGGGTGGCGGGCTTGCCATCGCAATTCTCCTGTCATTGTGAGCACTTTGAGCACTGACGACATCGACCGAGCCAAGCGCAGCGGCAACTGCCGTCATCGCCGTCGCGCCAAGGAAGCCTTGGCGATTAGAGTTGAGATTATGCTTCATGAGTCTTCCCTTCGAGTCGGAACGGTCCTCGAACATAGGGCCACGGGTCCAAGAGCCGCGACAAGGTGCAATCCCCACATCGTCATAAGTACGAGATAACCTGCCCGAAGTCTTAGAGCGATGCTGGGGAAGGTGGGCGTCGAATCCCCTCGCGTTCGTAATTTACCGTATCCGGTGGGAGCGCGCGCTTTCTATTCGTGCTCAGGGCACACCTTTAAAACGCCCGTCATTGCCGCCCGTATCCGCTGATTTCGGTCGAGGATCGGGCCTTCGGGCAGAGTGAGCAGAGTCGTGGGTAGAGTGGCATTCAGTCTGCCTAGGGTGCGCGGCGCGTCATGTCCATTCGTGCCGGCAGGGCTTGACGCAGGATCAGTTGGAATTCGAGGCTAGATGAATTTGCGGCAGTTCGTCGTCGTCGTATTAGAACAGGCTATCCAGATAATCACGGAGCTATGGGCCGTTCGTGCCGGGCTCGTCCTCGGTCCTCCTAGTCTTCGTTGCTACGCTTCCGCCGCTTCGCTTTCTTCTCGACCGCCGTCGTTTCGAGCCGTTCCAGCCGCCGGGTTAGCTGCGGCGAAGACCGAAACGGTTACCGTCGAGTTATGAGCAGAGCTGCCCGCGATCGCCCAGCCATCGAAGGCTTGATTCAGGCCCTTGGCATAATCGCGGCGCGCGATCCGAAATCGCGCGCCGCATCACCGTTTTGCTGCTT
>JBAQAW010000078.1:0-2867 GCA_049285915.1 Candidatus Cybelea sp.
TGAAGCCGCTATCGAACAGATAGTACATCTCCGCTACTTCACGCATCAACGGCATAGCGACTCCGGCGATCTGCAGCACCCACTTCGGCAGCGAGCGATACTTCGGCGGTTTGCCGATTGCCGCGAACACGGCATTGGCAAAGTCGCGTGCCTGGATGCTCTCGCCGCCGAGATTCCAGCAGCGTCCGTACGCGTCGTCGAGCGCGGCCAGGTCGAGAAGCGGCGCCCCCACATCCGGCACGAAGATGAACTCGCGCTGCACGTCGAGCGGGCCGATGAACGAGGCCATCTTTCCGCTGAGCGCTTCGCGCATGAATGCGTTGGCGTAACTCAGTTCGGCATGCGGCCCGTAGAAATCGGGCAGGTGAACGACCACCGTTGCGAACCCGGGCGCGTTTCGTTCGAGCACGGCTCGTTCTTGCTCTAAGCGAAAGCGGCCCTTGCGAGTAGTCGGAACGTGCGGTTGGCTTTCGGGAACCGGACGCGTGAGCGACGGCCCGTAACTATACACGGGCGCAACGTGCACGAATCGCCGTACGCCCGCCGCCTGCGCCGCATCGAGCGCGTTACGAACCATGATCGGGTGCTTGAAGAACTCGGTATACGGTGCGCCGGCGAGGTAGAGTATCGTATCGATGCCGCTTGCCGCTTCTCGTATGTCTTCTCCCGCAAAGAAGTCCGCGCTCGCGGCGGCGGCCCCCGGAAAGTCGCGTCGGAGGCGCTCTGCGTCGCGTCCGACTGCACGGAAAGGAATGCCGCGCGACCGTAGCTCGAAAGCCAAGGACCGCCCGACCGCGCCGGCCGCACCGAAAAGCGCCACCGCGCCGAGCGTTGATTTATCCATCGCGGTGAGGTGAGCAGCCTCCTATCGCTATGGCTCGGATCGTCCGAAACTGGAGAGCGCGTTTGGCGAACTCCGCAAATCGATCGTCCCGCCCACGCCGTCGGGGATCGAGAGATCAGGAGATACGCGAAACGGCATTATCGCTCCGACGCGCTTGCGGAACCGGGGAAGGCGCGAGGACGGCGCCCACGCGCTTATGGTGCCATCCGACGAGCTGACGAAGACCATGCCGTTGGCGATGACGGTGCCCTGTCTTCCGTAGTACGGCAGCTTCAGGCTCCACAGCTGGGCGCCCGTCGCTGCGTTGAACGCGTACTGCGTATCGCCGGTGTAGTTGCTGACGTACACCACGCCGTTCGCAATCGAGATCGGCGAGCGCGGCGCAGCATGCTTCGCGTCCCCGGTTGGTCCGAACATCGCGCTCCAAACGGGCACGCTGTTTAACGTGCAGTTCGAGGCCATTTGGAAGGCTGCGATTCCCGGCTGGTAGATCCCCTGGCTCGTCGGCAGACCCACGTACACGTAGCCGGTCACCGGATCGTACGCCGGCACGCCGACGAAATTTCCCGCATCCGACGGCACCGACATCGCAATGTACTGGATTGGACCGCCACTGATGGATGACCGATCGTAGAGCTCGAACATGCCCGATTTGTTGACGACGGCCAGCAGCGCGGGGCAATCCGGGGGCTGGAAGAGCAGCGGCGTCGCTCCAAAATCGAAATCGTTCAAGCCGACCTTCGGAATATTTCTGGGATAGTTATTCGCGAGAATCCTGTTCAGCTTCGGAGACAATGCGAGGACCTGCTCGGCATAATGGGCGTTCTGCTCCTGTCTTGGCGAGCCCCAATTCGTATCCGCATTGCCCGTGGCGATGAACACGTCGTTGCTCGCCGAGTCGATGGATGCTCCGCCAGGTCCCCAGATGCCGCCGCCGCTCTTCCCTTGCCTGTTGGTTCCGCTCATTGTGAAAAAGACGTTGGCCAAGACCGGTTTGCTCGTATCGATCACGACGATGCGGCCGTGCCAAGGCGAGATGTCGCACGGGGAACTCGTTACGGCGTAGAGCAAACCGTTGGCCGGATTGTAGGTGAAGCCCCCGTGCATATAATCCTGATGCCAGTTGGCGATCGTTATCGGCCAGCCTTTAGCCTCTATTCCCGTTGCCAACCCGACGGCATGCACTTTGTCGTGCCCGTCGGAAAAGTAGAGCAGGCCCTTTTGGCGGTCGATCGCGGGCGTCTCCCCAATCGCGAGTACCGCACCGCCCCCACAGGGTAAGGGAACGTGCGCAACTCTCTTTTTCCAAATGACATCGCCGGTGTCGGCATTGATGGCGTACATCGTTGCGCCGATGCCGGAGCCGGCATAAAGGACGTTCGTTGGCCTCCTATGCACTCTGACGCCGTGGGCGTAGACCGGCTCGTGAACCATTATGCCGCCGACGTTAAAACTCCAGATTTGGCGAAGCGAACCTACGTTATTGACGCCGATCGTCGACTCGTAGGGATTGTAGCCGGTGCGCTGCAGATCGAAACCGAACGAATCCCAGTCCGCGTTCCTACGAGGTCCGCTCGTTGACGCGTTGGAGCTCAACCCCGAGGGGCCCGTCGCGGGCAGCGCCGGCGACTCGGCGACCTTGCCTACTCCGCCGCTACAGCTTGCTAGCGCCACGATGAGTGCACCGCAAATGGCGCGACCGAAAACGCGCAAAGAGCCTCGAAACAAAGCCTTCGCGGGGCTGAAATGTTGCACTCTAAAAATCTCCACGGCGAACGTCTCCGCGATGGACGCTCCGCCTGCAATGCATCGCTCGAAGTAAAACAAAACTCGAACGGGTTGAGCTGCTCCGGGAGGTGAGCGTGGAACCGAGCGCCTGGCGCAGAGCTGAACCCAAAGGGACCTGGAGTGCGCCTTGTAGCCGTGCCCCGTCAAATCCTTGTACGGCGCGACGCCGCGCGGTAGAGCCGCTCGGGATTGTTCCGGCTAGGCCGGCATTTAGTATTGGGCCTGGTAGGATTCG
>JBAQAW010000079.1:0-5306 GCA_049285915.1 Candidatus Cybelea sp.
TCATCAACGGTGAGGTCCTCTCGATCGATCCGCCGCCGCGATTCGAGCGAAACCTACTCTACGTTCCCGTTCGGCGAACGATGGAGGCACTCGGGCTCGCCTTCAACCGGTCGGGGAATCACATTACGACGCAGGTCGGCGCGAAGAGCGTAACCCTCACGATCGGGAGCCGCGCGGCTCGGGTCGACACCAACGAGATCCTGCTCGAAGGGCCGCTCCTCGAGATCAAAGACGTGCTCTACGTGCCGTTGCGCTTCTTCACCGACGTGCTCGGCGCGCAAGCGCAGTACGACCGCCGGCACAACAGCGTGAGCATCGTCGCGCAGCTCGTGGGCCGTTCGACCAACGGCCTCGTTCCGGTGGCCGGTGGTTTCGCTCGCTTCGGCACCGTCGTGGCCGTCGACGTGCTCTCGAATCCGCCGACGATTACGCTTGGCTCGAACGGCAGCGTCAAGACGGTCCCGGTCGGCGCCAATGCCGCGATCGACGTCGAGGACGTCAACGTCGGCGTTACCACGCCCGGTGAGCTCGGCGACATCCGCCCCGGCGACTTCGCGCGCATCGAGATGCAGAAGGACGGGCGCGTGCAGCGCGTCGTCGACGAGTACGGCTCTCGTAACGGACACATCATTGCGATCGGCTCGGGCCAGTTCGTCCTCGATGACGGGCAGGTGATCTCGGCCGGACGCACGACCGAGATCTCGCTCAACGGTAAGGCCGCCTCGTATACCGATCTGCGGCCAAACGATCAGGTCAGCGTACGCTACAACGTCGAGACCAACGAAGTACGCTCGGTGCTCGCGAGCCGGAAGGTCGTGAGCGCGGCGCAGCGCCTGCAGATCTCGACCGTCCAGGCGCAGCCGGACCGTCCGCTGCGTGCTGGCGACATGATTCGGGTCGAGCTTCACGGCACGCCGGGCGCCACCGGTACCTTCGATATCGGATCGGACGTCACGAATCAGATGATGCGAGAGAGTCCCGGCGGCGTCTATACCGGAAGCTACGTCATCCCGCGCGGCGCGAACTTCGACGATGTCGCGCTCATCGGGCGGCTCTCCTCGGGCGACGAGACCGCGCTGGCGGCGGCGCCGCAGACGGTCTCTGCCTCGGGCACGCCGCCGGGGATCTCCGATTTTGCCCCGGATGCCAACGCGACGATCAATACGAATCGCCCGGCGGTCTATGCAAGCTTTGCCGCCGATGCCGTTCCGGTGAACCCGGCGAGCGCGATCCTTTGGATCAACGGTCGCGACGTGACGTCGGAGTGCGTTCGAACCGCGCAGTTCATCCAGTACCTGCCCTCGTACTCCTATCCGAACGGACTCGTGCGAGTGGTCATAAAGGTAGCGGACTTGGCCGGCAATACCACGACGAAGTCGTGGAGCTTCACGATTCGAGGCCGCTGATGAGCGCTTGCGTTTTCTGCCGCATCGCCGCGGGCGAGATTCCCTCGAAGGTCGTCTTTCGCGATGAGGCCGTGCTCGCGATCGAGGATCTCAATCCACAGGCGCCGTCGCACTTACTCGTACTCCCCGTCGCACACCACGCGACGATCGGCGAGCTGGCGGCCGACGCGGGACTTGCCGCGCGCTTGATCGCGGTCGCTTCAGATTTGGGTCGCGAGCGAGGCGGCGAACGCGGCTACCGTCTCGTCATCAATACCGGTCCCGATGGTGGCCAGACGGTCGGACACGTTCACGTTCACGTCCTCTCGGGACGGGAGATGACCTGGCCCCCGGGTTGATGCTTCGGGAGCTAGAAAAGTCGTTAAAGGGCTTGCGGCGTTGACGGTCTCCGCGGCCCTATGCTACGCTACGTCAGCGGCCCTCAGGGGCCAATTTTTTCGTGCCTCTAGCGGCACGCCGAGAGGGGGTCGTCAACAGAATGGAAGTTCGCATCGCTCCGGGGGAGACCATCGAGAGCGCGTTGCGCCGTTTCAAGAAGGCCACCCAGAAGGCTGGTATCCTTGCCGAGGCACGTAAGCACGAGCATTACGAAAAGCCCAGCGTTCGCCGCAAGAAGAAGTCCGCCGCGGCTCGTAAGCGCCGCGCCTAGCGCGCAGGCTCGCCGCTAATGGGAGTTCTCAAAGACCGCATCGCCGCCGATTTAAAGGAGGCGATGCGAGCGCGTGACCAGTTGCGCCTCGACACCTTGCGATCGGCGCTCTCCGGCTTTATCTACAAGCGCTCGGAGAGCGGTCAGGAGATATCGGACAACGACGAGGTGGACGTCGTCCGCCGGCTCGTCAAACAGCGCAGCGACTCGGAGACCGAGTTCGCGCGCGCGGGCCGTCCCGAGCTCGCCGATAAAGAGCGGCGGGAGCGCGAGATTCTCATGGCCTATCTGCCGGCACAGCGCTCGGCCGCGGAGATTCGCGAGATCGTGCAAAGCGTGTTGGCCGAGCTGCCGGAGGGCTCGCGCAACATCGGTGCCGTGATGAAGGTCGTGATGCCGCAACTGCGCGAGGTAGCCGACGGAAATCTCGTGCGTCAGATCGTCACCGAAGAGCTGGCTTCATAAGGATTCGTTCCCGGCCCGGCGCCGGCGATCGAGGTGCCCCTGCTGGACCCTATGGCCGGCTCGGGAACCTCCGGCGTCTTGAGATTGCCGGCGCGAAACTTCCGCCGCGAAACTTCCGCCGCTTGCTCGGATACCTACAACCATGAAGACATCTCGGCTGCGCGCGGCTCTTTGGCTAGCGTGCATGCTTTGCGGCGTCGTCGGGACCGCCGCCGGCGCGATAACGATGGGCCGCCCGATCGTCGTCATTCCGATCGAAGGAACCGTCGACGACGGCATGGCGCATCTGGTCGAGCGCTCGGTCAATGAAGCCAACCAGTCCAACGCCCGTGCGATCGTCCTCTCGGTCAACAGCCCGGGGGGCCTCGTCAGTTCGGCCTTCCGGATTCGCGACGCGCTGCTCTCGGCGGAGGAACCCGTCGACGCCTACGTCGCGGAACGCGCCTACTCGGCGGCCGCGCTGATCTCGCTATCCGCCGATCGCATCGTCATGGCCCCCGGCGCCTCGATCGGCGCGGCGGAGCCCGTCGAAGCGGGCGGGACCGTTCCCCCGAGCGACAAGGTGATCTCCGCATTGCGCGGCGAGTTCGAGTCCACCGCGCAACGCACGCACCACGACGCGAACCTTGCCGGCGCGATGGTCGATAAGCAAGTGAATCTTCCGCGCTACAAACGCTCCGGCATGGTACTGACGCTCAATACCGACGATGCGGTGCGTTCGGGCATCGCCGCCGGAACCGCGCCGAACCTCAACGCCGCGCTCTCGCAGCTCGGCCTTGCCGGCGCTCCGGTCGTAACGCAGTCCTACACGTTCGCCGAGCAACTCGTTCGCTTCGCAACCGATCCGGTCGTCAGCGGACTCTTACTGACGCTCGGGATGCTGGGGCTTCTCATTGAGATGCAGACGCTCCACGGGATCGCCGGGGTTATCGGAGTCGGTGCTTTCGCGCTCTTCTTTGGGACGCACGTCTATGCGGGCTTCTCCAACGAGCTCGTCATCGCGCTCGCGGTGCTCGGGTTGATTGGAATCCTTTGGGAGCTGCACGTCGTGCCGGGCCACGGATTGCCCGGGATTCTCGGCGCCGGCGCGCTCTTGGTCGCCGTGCTGCTCGCCTTCGGCACGCCGTTCCTATTCCTGGGCCTCGAAACGATCGCGACGGCGATCGTGCTGACGGTCATCGCTTTCTCGATCACGGTCCGCGCGGTTCCCCAGAACGCGTGGGCGCATCGCTTGGCGCTCGCCGCGGCGCAAGGACCGGAGTACGTTACCAGCGCCGATTTCGGCGCGCTGCGCGGCCATATCGGGACCGCGAGCAGTTTTCTGCGCCCCGCGGGCATCGCGTCGATCGACGGACGCCGAGTCGACGTCTTGACTGCGGGAGAGTTCATCGCAGCAGGCACTCCCATCCGCGTCGTGCGCGTCGAAGGCGCACGCATTTTCGTCGAACCCGTTACTGCATAAGGAGGCCCCATGGTAGCCGTCAGCGGCGTAATCATCGTCCTCGTCCTGCTCTTCGCGTTCTTTGCATTCTTGTATTACTTTCCGATCGGGCTCTGGATTCGGACGATTGCCGCCGGCGTTCCGCTGGGCATCATCGCACTGGTCAGAATGCGCCTCATTGGGATCCCGCCGGGCGTCATCGTCACGAACTACGTTCGGGCGCGCAAAGCCGGCCTGAACCTCACCGTCGATCAGATGCAGTCGCACTATCTCGCCGGCGGTAACGTCGAGAAGGTGACGCTGGCGATGATCGCCGCGCAGCGCGCGCAGATTCCGCTCGAATGGCAGCGAGCCGCGGCGATCGACTTGGCCGGACGCGACGTGCTCGAGGCGCTTCAGACCTCGGTCAATCCCAAGGTCATCGAGACGCCGCTCTTCCAAGGCGTCGCCCAGAACGGCATTCAGCTCAACGTCAAGGCGCGAATTACCGTGCGCAGCAATCTCGATCGTTACGTCGGCGGTGCCGGCGAACCGACGATCGTCGCGCGCGTCGGCGAAGGCGTCGTCTCGGCGGTCGGCGCGGCGATCGACCACAAGGAAGTGCTCGAGTATCCCGACCGCATCAGCAAGGCCGTCCTAGCCAAAGGCTTAGACGCCGGAACCGCCTTCGAGATCGTCTCGATCGACATCGCGGACGTCGACGTCGGCAAGAACATCGGCGCCGAACTGCAGACGAGCCAAGCCGAAGCCGACCGGCGGATCGCGCAGGCAAAGGCCGCGGAGCGCCAGTATGCGGCGCAAGCCGCCGAACAAGAACAGAAGGCCGAGACGCAGGCGATGCGGGCGAAGGTCGTCGAGGCGGAGGCCTCGATTCCCCAAGCGATCGCCGAAGCGTTTCGCAGCGGCAATCTCGGCGTGATGGACTACTACCGTCT
This sequence comes from Candidatus Cybelea sp., assembly GCA_049285915.1. Taxonomy (GTDB): domain Bacteria; phylum Vulcanimicrobiota; class Vulcanimicrobiia; order Vulcanimicrobiales; family Vulcanimicrobiaceae; genus Cybelea. The sequence continues at coordinate 4,897 of JBAQAW010000079.1, forward strand.
CAAGAACATCCAGGCCGATACGGAGATGCGTTCCTCGATCGGTGTCTCGACCGAAGCCGAGACCGATGCATTGCAGCCGCCGATCCCCTCGCAGCCGTCCAAATAAGCGTCGAGCGGGCGAGGCGTAAATGCGTGACATCGGGCTCTTCATCTGGGTCGGAATTCTGATCCTGGGCGTCGTCAGCAGCATCTCCAAGAGCGCCAAGCGCCAACAGCAGGCCGCCCAGCAGGCACCACCCACCCCAGCCGCTGCGCCGCTGGTGCCCCCTGGCTCAAGCCCGCAGCAGGCGACCCTGATGCGCGTGATGCAGGCGATCGCCGCGCAACAGGTCCCCCCGCAGGCGCCCCCGCGCCCCGTACGCCCGGCCCCGAAGCCGGCCCCGCCTCCGCCGCCACGCCGGGCGGAGCCG
>JBAQAW010000080.1:0-11548 GCA_049285915.1 Candidatus Cybelea sp.
TCCCGGCCCTCAGGCGGTGCATCGCGGCCCTCAAGCGCATCGCGGCCCGCGTCCCGCCCCTCGGGCGGCGCGTCGCGGCCTTCCTCAGGGGGCGGTTCTCGTTCCAACAAGAGCGGCGGCTTCAACCTAGGGAGTGATACCGGGCGTTCACCGTCGAGCGGCGGCAATCGTGGCGGCACAAGCGGCAACCGCGGAAATAGCGGCGTCGGCAACAACAACCGTGGAAACAGCGGCGTCGGCAACAACAACCGTGGGAACAACGGCGTCGGCAACAACAACCGCGGAAACAACGGCGTCGGCAACAACAACCGCGGAAACGGCAACGTCGGCAACGGGAACAACAAGAGCAAGAACAACGGGAACAACAAGAACAAGAACAACGGCAACAACAAGAACAGCGGCAACAACAAGAACAACGGCAACAACAAAAACAATGGGAACGGCAACGGCAGCGGTAACAAGAACAACGGCAACCGCACGAACGTCAATAACGGCAACATCAATACCGGCAACGTCAACGTCAACCGCAACGTAGTCGCAAATCCCGTCTACGGCGGCGGCGGCGCATACGGCTGGAATGGCGGCGTCGCCTGGGCACCGGCCGGCGCCTACTGGGGCGGCGGATTCTGGGGCGCGATGGCGATCGGCGTTACGTCTGCGGCCGTGTACGGTTCGATCGTATCGAACGGTAACACGTATAATTCGTACCACGTCCAGCCGGATACGCCCGGCGCTACCTTCTTGAGCAACTACGGGCTCACGCAGGTAGCATGCGGAGGATCGGGACTGGTGGAGGTATACGGTCCGTCGGGTAGCGTGATCTGCACGAACCCGAACGGCACGGTCGGTGCCGGAAGCTACAACCTCGATACTGCGACGCTGTCGCTGACGCCGATTTAGTCCGCGCAGCGACCCGTTCATAAGCGCCGGCGGCGCGATCGCGGGGTCTCCCGCGTCGCGCCGCCGGTTTTTTTAATTCCATCGAAAACTCTAGAAACTTCGTGGCCCCTCGGCTCGCCTGGCGATAGGCTGTGTGCATACCCGCACTTCTGTTACTGAAAGGATTTCCTAAAATGCACAACCGAGCTTTCGCTCTTCGAGCCGGCATCGGAATCTCGCTGGCCTCCATCGTGGCCTCTCCCCTCGCCGGCTGCAGCGGCGCGAGTTCCGCGCTGCCGGTTCCTCCCGTATCGTCGGTCCCCGCTAACGCGCTCGGCTCCATGGGCGCGCAGAACGAAGTCGAATCCGACAAAAAGAAGAGTAAACTGCTCTTCGTCAGCGACAACGAAAACAATCGCATCGTCGTCTTCAACACGGCGACCAAACAGCAGAACCCCCCGGTTATGCGCACGATCACCAGCGGCGTCCACGGTCCCAACGGCATCGCCGTCGATAAGGCCGGCAACCTGTACGTTGCGAACTTTCTCACCAACACCGTCACGATCTACGCGCCCAACGCCGCCACGCCGAAAACCACGCTGAGCACGAGCCTTAACGGCCCGTGGGACGTCAAGGTCGACGGCTTCGGCAACGTCTATGTCGCCAACGATCCGCTTTCCGGCGGCGTCTCCTTCATCGTCGAGTATCTCGCGGGCAACTCGGCGCCGAGCTATAGCTGGAACGCGCCGGCGAGCGGGATGACGATCTCGGGTATCGCACTGCTCGATCCGAAGGTGAGCGGTGAGACGGCCATCTACGCACTCGCCTATACCGAGAACTCCAGCGGATTTGCCACGGGCGTCGGGCTGTCGTGCTATCCTGGGAACTCCAACTGCGTCTCGCTCGGCGAAAGCTTCGGGCAGACCGGCGGCATCACCGTCGCGGAGTCGCCGGGCATGAGCAAGCCCTTTGCGTGGCTGGCGGTCGACCAATACATCCCCGGCATCGACATCTTCACGCAGAATCAGTCCACGCGGCAGATGACGACCGGCGGCACGCCCGAGTTCATCACGCTGAACTCCAAAGGCAACCAGCTCTTCGTCGCGGATCGGTTCTACGGACGCGTCACCGAGTACAGCTACCCGGGCGGCAAGGCGCTCAATACCTTCAACCCCGGCGGCGGCGGACAGATCTACGGCGTCGCGACCTACCCCTCGGGCACGCTACACTAACGCGCAGAGGAATCGCGCGAGGCGCTTCCTGGGCTCCCCAGCACCGGCTGCCGTTGCGTTCGCGACGGCAGTTCGTGCTGTGCGTCTCTCTCGCGCGCCTCTTCGATCGCGCGTTCGAGGGTGCTGCTCGCGCCGATGCGCCATTGGATCTCAAAGGCCTCGTTTCCGAGCTGCTTGCGAACCGAGGTCAGCTCCGCCTCGTAATCGGCGCGCTCCGAGTCGAATATGGGAAGGCCGATGGAGCGCCGCAGCGAGTCCGCAGCTCCCATGAGGCGCGCTCCGCGAGCCGGATCTCCGACGACCGCGAGCGTGGCCCCAATATCTTCCAACACCTTAGCGAGTGCGGATTTGTTCGGCATTGCGTCGAGGAGCTCGAAGGCTTCGCGGTACCGCGCGAGCGCGAGCGGATAATCGCCCCGTTTGTGCGCGACGGCGCCCAGGTTCACGAGCGAATAGTGCGTGCTTCCCGTATCGTTGGCCGCTCTTTGGATGCGAAGGCACTCGCTGAAGATCGCCTCGGCTCCTTCGTAATTCTCCTCGCGCGCGGCGACGAGCCCGATCTTCATCAGTGCGTGCGCGAGCCCCGACTCGTGCCCGAGGCTTCGGTAGAGAGCGGCGCTGCGTTCGCCTAACGACGCGGCCTTGGAGAGCTCGTTCTTGCTAAACGCGACCGACGCCAGATTCGATAAGGAGGTCGCGACACCGACCCGATCCTGCAGCCGTTCGCGAATCTCGAGGCCTTCGACGTGTGCCGCTTCGGCCCGGTCGTAATCACCACGGTGCTGCAGGATGATGCCCAGCGACGTGAGTGATGCGCCGAGGCCGGCGTCGTCCCCGATCTCGCGCTGCAACGCAATGGCCTCTTCGCAGGCGGCGAAGGCTTCGTCGAAATTTCCGAGCGCCGACTGCAGCACGACGATCGCGCGCAGCACTTTTGCGTACGCCGGACTCGGTACGGCAGCTGGTGAGGCGGCTCGGAGTTCGAGGAAGCGATGCACCCACGCCGACCCGGCGATGAGGTGTCCTCGCATCCACCAGAACCGCCAGACGGCCGCGATCAACGCGCAGCCGAGTTCCGTCTCCTCGTTGCGCGACGCCCAGGTGAGCGCGGTTTCGATGTTCTGGTGGTCGAGCTCGTACCGCATCAGCCAGCGCCCCTGCTCCGAACCGGAGAGTTCGCGCGCGGCTCGCTGCGCAAACCGGAGGACGTACTGCGCGTGCCGGCGATGGACGTCGGCGAGTTCGCCGTGTTCGACCAGACGCTCGTGCGCGAATTCGCGCAGCATCTCGAGCATCGAGATGCGCGGCTCGGCATCGGCATCTTCGACCAGAGATAGCATGTTTTTATCGACGAGCGGCGCGAGCGCAAAGAGGATTGAGCGTTCGCCGATCTCCGCTCCCGCGACCGCGGCGGCCGCTTCGAGATTCCCGCCGTGGAGCACGGAGAGGCGCCGGAAGAGCTGCTGCTCGTGCGGCAAGAGCAGGTCGTAGCTCCACGCGATGGCACCATGCATCGTCTGCTGTCGCTCCGGACGATCGACCGAGACGTTGCCGAGCAGCGGCAAGCGCCGTTCGAGCCGGGCGGCCAGTGCGTTTGGAGGAAGCAAAAGGAGACGCGGCGCGGCAAGTTCGATCGCTAACGGCAAACCTTCGAGGTGGTCGACGATCGTGTCGATCGCTGCGGAGTTCGCGGCGGTCAGCTCGAAATCGGGCTTGACCATCTGTGCGCGCTCGACGAAAAGCGCGACGGCTGCGTCGTTTCGCAGCGGCGCAACTCGATAGACTCGTTCCGCCTGGAGATGGAGTTGTTCGCGGCTGGTAGCGAGGATCGTCACGCGCGGACAGGCCGCCAGAAGTTCGGCGATCCAGGCTGCCGCGGGCGTCAGGTGCTCGAGATTGTCGATCACCAGGAGCAGGCTGCGCGTGCGAAGGTATCCTTTGATCGCGTCGCTTGCCGAAGCTTCTGCGGAGTCGCGAAGCCCGAGGGATCGCGCGACCGCCGATGCGACGAGCGCCGGTTGCGCAATCGCTGCGAGTTCGGTCACCACGGCCCCGCGCTCGAAGCGCGCGGCGGATTCGGCCGCAGCCCGGAGTGCCAGGCTCGTCTTCCCGACGCCGGCCGGCCCAACGAGCGTAACGAGCCGTGTGTCGTCGCGCCCAACGAGCGCGACCAAACGCTCGAGGTCCGCGTCTCGCCCAACGAGTACGGCCGCAGCCGGCAGGGCCGGCGCCGATTCGGAGCGAGCGTGGCGATCGGCAGGCTTGCGCGCGGCGTGCTGCAGTCGCGTTCTCTCGTCGGCGGAAAGCCCAAGCGCTTCGGCGAGCAGCATGACCGTAACGAGCCGGGGCGACGCAGCGGCGCCGGTTTCGATATCGCTTATGGTGCGCGTCGAGAGGCCCGAACGCTCGGCGAGGGCCTCCTGTGAAAGCTTGGCCGCCGAACGGAAGTAACGCAGTACTTCCGCGAGCGATTCGTTCACGCTCATAGTTTAGCAAAATGTGAGTCTCTTCGTGGCGATTGCCGCCGGCGAAGATCAAAATAAGAGCATGAGACTCTATCGTCCGTACGCTGCCGAGGCCGCCTTCGCACAACCCTTAACCGAAGAGATCCTTACGAGTGCGGGGATATCGCCTGGGATGCGGGTCCTGGTGCTCGGCCGAGGCATCGCGGACGTCGCCCTGCTTGTGGCCGAGCGTGTCGGGCCGTGCGGAACGGTCATCGCCTCGCACGAAGACCCGGAGGTCGTTGCCGAGGCGCGGCGCCGAGCCGCCGACGAGTGCTTCGATCGCGTCACGTTTCTGGCCGAGCCATTCGAGCGGCTTTGGCTCGACGCGCTCGCCGACGCCGTCGTCGGCCGATTCTTCCTGATGCACGAGTCCGATCCGGCCGCAACGATCCGGCGCGCGGCGAGCCTGGTGCAGCACGGCGGTCGCATCATCTTTCAGGAGTGGCAATACGATTCGGTGCTCCGCCCCGCGACCTCGGATTGGCCGAACGTACCGCTCTATCGGCAGTTTGCGAAGCGATCGGTTGGCGCGCTTCGGGGACGCGGGGCGCACGTCGACATGGGGTTTCGCTTGATCAACACGTTCGCCGAAGCAGGCCTTGCGGTGCCCGAGGTTCGCTCCGAGATGTGTGTCGTTCGCGGGGCCGGCTCGTTGGGTTATGCCTTCTTCGAAGATGAGTTGCGCGGCTTGCTCCACGCGAACGACGCGCAGGAGGCGGCGTTTCTCGATGGCTTTGCCCAGCGGCTCGAACGCGAAACCGCCGGCGCCGGCGGCCACCTCTTCTTGCCGATGCAAGTCGGGGCGTGGAGTCGCTCGCAGGCCGTGCCGGTGACGGAACCTAGATAAAGAAGCGGGACGCGCTCTCGCGCGTCCCGCTTCCTTTTTTCACGCTGGAGCGTTACAGAGCGTTGGCCAGCGCCCAGCCTTTCGGAGCTCCGATGCCGGCGGCTTGATTATAGTGCGTCGCGTTGCACGAGTATGCTCCATTGCTGCCGGAGGTGCACGGCGTGTAGTAGCTGTTGTAACCGGTCGCGCCAAACAGACCGTACACGGTTGGATCGATCCAACCCAGCTTGGTCGAGTGCAGTTCGTTGGCTTCGACGATCAGCGCCACCGATGCCGGTGAGGACCACGAGGTACCCAGATACTCACCCCACGCTCCCCCCGTATAGACCGCGACGGGGAAGAACGGCAGCGAGATGTCCGGCTGATTCCGCCCGGTCGTGATCATGCCGGTAATGCCGCTCTGGTAGCTCGGCAGAGCAAAGACCGTCGAAACGCCGCCGCCGCCGGAGTATCCCGAGACGCTTCCCATCGTGACGGTCTCGAGAACGCCGCTGCTGGTATCGGTGAAATCGATTCCGCCGATCGACGAGAAGTACGGGCCGCCGGCCGGCGCGCTCACGCCCTTCTTGCCGTTGCATTCGTTGCTTCCCGAGTCGCCGCTCGAAGCCGAGAACTCAACGCCCTCGGCCGCTCCTTGCTCGGCGATCGAGTTCGTCGAATCGGCAAAGGGAATGTCGCCGGATTCGCAACCGCCGAACGAAGAGTTCACTGCCGTTGCCTTACCGTCGGTGAGCACCTGGTTGTACGCATCTTCGATCTGCTGATCGCCGAGCGATCCGATGTCGTAGACGATGACGTTCGCTCCCGGGGCCAATCCAGAAATCGTCTGTACGTCGAGATCGGTCTCAGGGTCGTCGCCGCTGCCGCCGCCATCGACGGCTTCATTGGTGACCGAGCCGCTCTGCGTGACGCCGGCAGCCGAGAGATACGTGGATAGATAGCTCGTGTTCACCGGGTCGTCGATGACGATCGCGGCGGTGTATCCGGCGCCGTTGCAGCCGTGCTGGACCGGGAAATCGAACGGCTTGGCAACGCCAGTCGCCAGGGTTCCGCTCGAGTTCGTCAGCGGGCCGTTATCCGGTGCGGCATTGTTGCAGTTACCGCTCGGGGTCGGCGTTGCGGTTGGGCTCACCGTCGGCGTCGCGGTCGGGCTAACCGTCGGCGTCGCGGTCGGGCTCACCGTCGGCGTCGGAGACGGGGAGGGCGTCGCGCCGGCCCACGCGACGTCGTCGAGATACTGATAAACGTACGCTTTCGAATATCCGTCGCCGAAGCTGCCGAAGTAGATGTAGTCGGTCTGTCCGGCGTAGCGGCTGAGGTTAACTTGGTAGTTCACCCACCCGTTCGTGTTCGCGACGGTTTTGTAGAACGTGACGAGAATCGAGCCGCGCGAGTTGAGCAAGTACCCGGCGTTCCACGCGTAACGCGTCCCATAGCCGAGCGCCCCCTCGTTGGAGCCCTGGTAGACCCAGAAGCTGAGGACGCCGCCGGTGGGGACCTTTACTTCTTGCGAGATCGAGGCCCAGCCGTTGATCTCCGGCGGTGCGAGCGATCCCATGAACGCGGAGTAGGTGCTCTGGTACGACTGCGCGGTCGTTACCGAGACGTAGTTGCCCTGGGTGGTGCTTTCGTTGATCCAGCCCGGGCTGAGCGAGCCGCTGGCAAAGTTACCGTTCACGAGTTGACCGGTCGAATCGAGCGGCCGTATTCCGCCCAGCGGAACGATCGTGCGCCCTTGCGAGTCGGTTTGGAAGACCGGCGCGCTGCGCTGCGTTCCCACGCCGCTCTGATCCGTCACAGTCCGAACGACGACCAGGTTGTTTACGGATGCATCGCGCACGAGCGAGGCGATCGATTTCGGCAGGCTGGCCGGTGTAACGTTCGTATAGCGATCGCCGTACTTTCCTTGGCGTACCGCGTGGATCTCCGTCGAGAAAAACTTCTCGACGGTGGCCGTTCGCGCAGTCGCATCGACGATCGTGCGATTTGGATAACGCTTTTCGATTTTGAAGCCGGCACGTTCGAGCTCGCGAACGACGCGGCGTTCCTGTTCGGGAGTCGGTGCGAAGTGCTCGTTGAATTCCTTCGCCGTGAGAAAATGACGGTGCGAGCCGGAGCGCGGGTCGCTGATGTTGGCGACGAACCGATCGAGTTCGCCCTGATGATTGTAGCGCAGGGTTACCGAGACTCTGACCGGCGCATTTGCCGCGCGTCGTCCCGCGTCGGTATAGCTGAGCGCACCGTACAGTTTTGGAACCGCGACGAGCGGTTTGTCCGGCGACGCGTTGCGAACTGAAGATTCCGCGGTTGGGCCGCCGTTGCTCGAAAGCATCGACGGAAGCGAAGAGTTCTGTCCTCCGCATGCAGTAAGGGTAAGCGTGAGCCCTAGTAACGAGGCTATCACGCGTGAAGAATGTCGCATGTGCTTCCTACCTCCAAGTAGCAATAAACCGCCCAACTCGCGTCGGGCTCGCGCTTCCCTTCGGCACCAATACAGCCGAGCCTGGCGCGTTGGAACGTCTACGCGTTAACGAACCTGCCGGGGCCGTCGCCGGGAGGTGAGATTTCCGGCGCCTGCGTCGAACTGGGGTTCGAATGAGGCCCGCAAGCTACCGGATCACGCGTGCGACGGCCGGCGACGTCGCGCATATCCTTCCTCTTTTTGACGCCTATCGAGCCTTCTTCGCGGAACGGACGGACGATACGTCGCAGCGCTTTCTGCAGCAACGCTTGGCAGGTGAGGAGTCGGTTGTTTTCGTCGCCTGGGTCGACGCCGATGCGGCGGGCTTCATCCAACTCTATCCGCTCTGGTCGTCGTGGTACTGCCGCCGCATTTGGTTCTTGAGCGATCTCTACGTGGCCGAAGCGGCCCGCGGCGCCGGCATCGGGGCCGGGCTCGTCGAGCGCGTCATCGCGTATGCGAACGAGACGGAGGCGGCGAGCGTCATGGTCGAGCTGCCGCGCCGCGAGCCGCACCTCGCCAAGTTCTATGCAAAGCTCGGTTTTGCCAAAGACGAAGTCTTTGAGCTGGCCCGCTATCAGAGTATAATCTCTTCTCACCGGAGGTAGCGACGATGGAAAAAGACCTGCCGCACAAACACGACAACGGCACCATCCACGTGCACGACGGCGCCTCGCCGGGGCACTCGCACGACCATTCACACCCGCACGCCCACTACGACGGGATCGTGCACAGGCACGAGCACACCCACGATGGATCGGACCACGACCACGAGCACGATCACGAAGACGGGCGCGATGTCGCGCCCTAAAGGCTCGGGAAGGCTCGGGCCGGTGAGGTCCCTGCGCCTACCCTTCGAGCTCGACGAATGGTTCGAACAGCGTTTGCGCGACGACGCGGCGCGCCCCGCAAGCGAGATCCTCCTCGATGCCGTGCATGGCGGCCTGCGACTGCAGCCGGGATATATGGGGCGCCAGCATCTGGCGCTGAGCGCGTTTGCCGCCGCGAACGATCTCGTTCGCTACGAATCGTACGTGCGCGCGCTTGCCGATTCGTTCGGAAGCACGTACGTCAAGCACCTCGAGGCCTGGCTCGTCGCCGACGGGATTCTCCCGTTCGAGAGCCGTGCCAGTGAGATCGACGCGATCCAGCCTACCGCAAACGTTCCGGCAACGGCGCCTCCGATCCAGCCGGATTGAACGACGCCGCCGGCGACATTCGTTACTTCGATCCCGCCGATCAGTACGGCAACCAGCACCGACGCGGCGGTAACCGCAACGTTGTAATACAGCTTGCGCGCCGGATCCAGGAAGGCCCACCCGTAGGCGCCGAGCATGAGAATACCGTCGGTCGTGTCGATGAGCGACATGCCGACGGTGAACAACGCGGGAAAGAGCAAGATCGCCCAAACCGGCAAACCTTTTCCCGCCTCGATTGCCGCGATGCCCAGCAGCCCGACTTCGGTTGCCGTATCGAACCCCAAACCAAAGAGAACGCCGATGAGGTACATGTGACGGCTGCGGGTCACCAGGCGCAGCAGCGGTTTGAATATCCGTCCTAAGAGTCCGCGACCGTTGAGCGATTCCTCGAGGCTCTGCTCGCTGTACGTTTCGCCTGCGCGGATGCGACGCATCGCCCGCAGGAGATCGGCGAGAACGAACGCGTTGATGGCGGCGATGATAAAGAGGAAGAGCGCCGAGACGCAGGTGCCGAGGGAGCCGCCGATCGCCTCGAGATTCGGAAACCGGCTGCGGATCGCGCTCGCGCCGAGCGCGATTGCGACGGTGAGCGCGAAGACGATGGTCGAGTGCCCGAGGGAGAAGTAGAAGCCGACGGCAACAGGCCGCTTACCCTCCTGCATCAACTTGCGCGTCACATTGTCGATCGCGCAGATGTGATCTGCGTCGACGGCGTGGCGTAAGCCGAAGGTAAACGCAAGCAACGCCGTTCCTAAGAGCAGAGCGTGCCCGGGAGAGAAGACGAGAAAGGCAAGGGCCCAAACGAGCACATTGGCTGCGAGAAGCAGCGCGTACATCGCGACTATTTTCTTCCGTGTCGCCACGCCAAACCGGTTCTACGGGGGAAAATGCCGTACCGGTGCATTCTTGTAGACAAATTCGCCGGACTAGTGCATAGGATCGAGGGCCCAGAGACTAGGCCCTTTGATTCATTTTTAGCGCGAAACGCGGGCCGATACGGGCTCGCGGAGCCTGGGGTGCGAATCCGGAAATTAGGCGACCAACCACGCCTCTTAGGAGATCACTTGAACCGCCCGTTCTATTCCGGTTTCGCCGTTATTTTCGTTGTTGTCTTAACCGCATGCAGTCAAGGTACCCCATCGTTTGAGAATCCTATTCCAAACGCGCATCGGGGTGCGCATCCAGGCTCCTCGTCGGGTTCTGGTCAACCGATCGCGCACGTCATTATCATGATCCAAGAGAATCGCAGCTTCGATAACCTCTTCGCGACGTTCCCCGGCGCCGACGGAATAAAGAAAGGGCTGATCCACAACGGGAAAAACGTCAAGTTGCGGATGAAGGGCTTGGAGAGCAACTTGGTGCTCGACAATAGCTGGCCGGCCTTCGTCACCGACTACGACGGCGGCAAGATGGACGGTTTCAATCTGGTCTGGGTGAACGAGCACAAGTGCACGTGCGCGTATCAGTACGTCAACCCAAAGAAGATCCAGCCGTACTGGTCGATGGCGCAGCAATACGTATTGGGCGATCAGATGTTTCCGACGCAAGCGAGCGGGAGTTTTACGGCTCACCAAGACCTGATCCGTGGAGGCACCGAGCTTAGCTCCTCCGAGACGCTCATCGACTTTCCCAGCGACGGCCCCTGGGGCTGCGACGCGCCACAGGGTGTAACCACCTCCTTGTTGACGAGCTCCGATAAGTACGAGTATCTACAGGGCCCCTATCCCTGCTTCACGTACGAAACGCTCCGCGATCTATTGGACGCAAAGAGCCTCTCCTGGAAGTACTACACGCCGGCGATTCACGTCCATGGCGGCGACCTCTGGAACGCCTTCGACGCGATCTCTCAAGTCCGTAACGGTCCTGAATGGACGACGAATATTTCGTCGCCGGAGACGAACATTTTCAACGATATCAGTTCCAACGCGCTGCCTACGGTCTCGTGGGTGGTTCCCGACGGCCAGAACTCGGATCACCCCGCCCAAGGGCTGTGGGGAATTCATAAGGATACCGGGCCGTCGTGGGTCGCGCAGGTCGTCAATGCCGTAGGGCAGAGCTCGTATTGGAACTCGACCGCGATCGTCATCGTTTGGGACGACTGGGGCGGATTCTACGACCACGTCGCACCGCCGCAGCTCGACTACACCGGCCTCGGGTTCCGCGTGCCGATGATCGTCGTATCGCCCTACGCGAAGCCCAGCTACGTATCGCACACCCAGTACGAGTTCGGCAGCATCCTAAAGTTCGTCGAGGAGAATTTCGATCTGGGGAGTCTCGGCACGACCGACCAACGCGCAACGAGCATCGGCGACGTCTTTAACTTCGATCAGAAGCCGAGAAAGTTCAGGCTAATTCCCGCTGCCTACCCGAAGTCGTACTTCTTGCACGAGCGGCCTTCGCATATGCCGGTCGATACGAACTAG
>JBAQAW010000081.1:0-7264 GCA_049285915.1 Candidatus Cybelea sp.
CGCCTTCGGCGGCTGCGTGTTGCACCGCGCCTTCGGCGATGATGATCGCGTCGGGCTGCGCCTCACCGCGGCGCTCGGCACTCAGCGCCTTGTCTTGCGCCTCTTCCTCTTCGGTGAGCGACGTGATGCCGATCGGCGGGCGCGACGCCGACTGGCGCGCGGCGTCTTCAGCCAGCTCGCGCAGCTGACGCGTCTGCTCGGCGCTCGTCAGCTCCGCTTTGCGTGCGGGCCGCTTACGGCGCGACTTTGCGCCGGCCATGACGAGCTCGGCGAGGATGTAGTCGCCCTTGTCGTCGACGTCGAGGATGCGAATCCGTACGAAGTTGCCCGCGTTGTTCGCCGCGTTCTCAACTTCGGTCACGCGTCCGTCGACGATCGCCGCGGCCGAGGTGGCATTCGGCAGCCGTCCCGTCAAGAGCTCGACTTCGTGCTCGTCCCCGACGCGAATGGGGCGTTCCCGTTCCTGTTTGGCGCCGCTCACGATCTCGAGCCGGGATCGCTCCGGATGGATCATCGGATCGACGCGCACGTGAATCGGGTGCGCGATCGCCCTGGCGAGCTCGTTGCACTCCTCTTCGTACCAGAAATCCATCTGCACCGCGACGGTCGGCGCGACGTGCACGACGACGTCGCCGGTGATGCCGTTGCGCGTCTCGTTGCGGATGTGACGGAACGTCTCGATCGCCACCGACTGCGGCGACATCACGCTGCCCATCCCCGCACAGGTCGGGCAGCTTCCGCGCAGTTGCGCGCCGAGATCTTTGCCGATGCGCTTGCGCGTGAACTCGAGCAGTCCGAGATTGGAGAAGGATTGAATCGTCGCCCGCGTGCGATCGCGGCGCAGGCTATCTTCCATCGTCTTGATGACCTTGTCGCGGGACGCTTCGGAGGCCATGTCGATGAAATCTACGACGATGATCCCGCCGATATCGCGCAAGCGAACCTGGCGCGCGATCTCCTCGGCGGCCTCGATGTTCGTCTTGAGGATCGTGTCCTCGAGGTTTCGGCCGCCGGTGAACTTTCCGGAGTTGACGTCGATGACGGTAAGCGCCTCCGTCGACTCGATCACGATCGACGCGCCGGAGGGAAGGTTGATCTTCGGCTTCATGAGCTTCTGCAGCTCGGCTTCGATGTGGTAGTCGTCGAAGAGGGAGCGTCCCGAGTTGTAGTACTCGATGCGATCGATGTACTGCGGCCCCAGAAGCTGCAGCAGATCGCGAATCTTCCGATACTCTTCTTCGTCGTCGATCAGCACCCGGTCGACGTCGGCCGTGATGAAATCGCGCGCCGCTTTGTAGACCAAGTTCATGTCTTTGTGCAGAAGCGAGGGCGAACTCGCACGCTTATAGCGCTCGAGAATTCCGTGCCACATCCGGATCAGCACGCCCAAGTCCGCGATCAGCTCGGCCTCGCCGACGCCCGACGCGGCGGTGCGCACGACGGTTGCCATGCCCTCCGGACGAATCCGCTTCATGACGCTTTTGAGCCGATTGCGCTCGTCGGCAGACTCGATCTTGCGCGAGACGCCGGAGTATTTTCCGGTCGGCATCAAGATGAGATAGCGGCCGGGAAGCGAGATGTTCGTGGAAATTCGCGCCCCTTTGAGGCCGCGGGGCTCCTTAACGATCTGCACGAGGACGTCGTCGCCTCGCTTGACCTTCTCGCTGATCGTAAATCCGCCGTGGCCTTGGGTGATCTCGACGTCGCCGATGTTGAGCGGCTGTTTGTTGATGTCGTCGACGTAAAGGAAGGCGTTGCGCCCCAAGCCGATGTCGACGAATGCTGCCCCCATTCCGGGGAGCACGTTCTGTACTTTTCCTTTGTAAATCGAGCCGATGACCTTCTCTTCGCGCTCAATGTAGAGCTCTGCTAAGCCACCGTCCTCGAGTATGGCGACCCGATTTTCCCACGGGTCGCTCGAGATCAATATCTCGCTCGACAAATTGTCCTCTATTTTCGGAGCCCGCCTCTTCGCTGCGCCTACCGTCGCCGGTGCGCCTTGCTGCGGCGCCGCGCGCCGCCAGGGCTAGCCCCTTAAGTAAAATCTTGCTTGTTAATAAATCTTTGCCGGCGGCCCTTCGTCTCGATGACGGAGCCTGCCGGCGTGACTTGGAGCCTCTTGTTCCCGCCGGGCCGGAATGGACCTGCCCTCGGCTACTCCGTATCCACGGGCCGCGGGTCGAGCGGCTCCCGCTCGAAGTCGCGAGCGCTCATCGTGGTCTGAATCTTGACGAACTTGCGCGGCGCCTCCAGGAAGTTAAAACAGTCGGCGGCCGGAGAGGTTGCGCGCGCGTCGGATGCCGAGAGGGTCGCCAGGCCGAAGCGGTCCTCGACGAAGCGCAGCAGGCTTCCGTGCTCGTAGCTCACGTGGGAGACGCGCCCGCGCTTGGCATAGGGTGAGATGACCAGCAGCGGAACGCGGAAACCGAGCCCGTCGTAGTCGAGTTTTTTCGGCGCGACGTGATCGTACCAGCCGCCCGGATCGTCCCAAAAGACGAAGATCGCGCTCGTCTTCCAGTACTTCGACTCTCCAACGGCGTTGACGAGCGCCGAGACCCACTTCGGACCGTCGTCGGCATCGCAGCCGGCGTGGTCGGAGTTCTTGCAGGTCGGCGTCACCCAGCTGACGGCCGGAAGCTTACCGTTGCGGACGTCTTTGAAGAAGCGGGTCTGCGGGTTGACGACGTCCTTCTTCCAGTCGGGCCCATTATAGATATGATCGATCGCTTGATAGGCGCTCCAGAGGCCGCCGTCGCCATGGCCGAGCGAAGCGGTATAGTACTTCCACGAGACCTTCGCCGCGTCGAGTTCGTCGCCGAGCGTCTGGTTATCGAAGCACGCCGGAATTAGACCGCCCTGCGTCCGCTGCTGAGTGAGCGTGTTCACGACGGCGCTTCCGCTGCAACCCCATGGGCCGTTCTCCGGCACGTTCATGCTCGAACTCGCTTGACCGGCGATGATGTATTGATGCGAGACGAAGCTGCTCTCATCAACGTTGGAAACGAACATGCGGTCGGCCAGCACGTACTGCGAGGCCATGTCGAAATACGGTTTCGACTCGCTGCGCGGCACGTAAGAATACATCGGATTGCGGATCGGGCAGCGCGGCTCGCCGGAACCGCCGCACTCGACGCCCTCTTGGTCGAAGCCGTTCATCCGGCAATCCGTTCCCGGAAACTTTCCGGTGCCGTTGCAGGACGTGAGAAACGCTTCGAAGCTGTGTTCGAGATCCCAGGTCGTCTTCATCGTCAGCGGGCGCAGATTGATCTTGTCGCCCTTGCTGTCGTAGCCCCACGACTGCGTATCCGCGTTGGGCGCGCCTTGGAAGAGATTGTCGAAGCCGCGATTCTCTTGCACGATGATGATGATGTGATCGATCCTGTTGATGCCCGACGCGCCGGGCGATTGCGCGAACGCCTCGGCTCGGGCGGCGCTGCCGGCCGGCAAGGCGGATTGCGACGCACCCGTACACGCGGCGAGAAGAATCGCTACGCTGAGGAAAGCCGCCAAACGGCCGGTCGTTCTAATAACGCCCACGCTAACGATGCTTGGCATCCGCGGGCGTGCCTACCTTTAAACGCTACGCGTTGCCGAGAACGTCGCGGTCGCGCTGGGAGAAGATGTTGAGCAGCATGCCGGCGGCGGCGAAGTCGGTGATCATCGCCGAGCCGCCGTACGACATGAAGGGCAGGGGAATGCCGGTGATCGGCATGATTCCGATCGTCATTCCGACGTTGACGAGCACGTGGAAGAAGAGCAAGCCAACCAGACCGCTCGCCAGCAGAAACCCGAAACGATCGCGTGCCGCGAGCATCGCGCGGACGCCCCCGTAGAGCACGACCGCATAGAGCACGAGCAGCAGCATCGCGCCGACGAATCCCCACTCCTCGGCCAGCACGGTGAAGATGAAGTCGCGCGAGTGCTCGGGGACGAAGTTGAGCTGCGTCTGCGTTCCGCGATAGAGACCGCGCCCAAACCACTCGCCGTTACCGACGGCGATCTTCGACTGCGCGAGATTGTAACCGGAGCCTTGAGGATCGGCCTTTGGATTGAGGAATACGAAGAGCCGAGCCCGCTGGAACGGTTTGAGGACCGCGTTGGTACCGACCGCCGCCGCGCCGACGACCAGCATCGCCAACGCGTAGATGCCGAAGTCGCCGAGTTTGGGCAACGCGAAGAACAGCTCGACCGTCAGGATCGCAACCAGCGTCAGGGATGTTCCCAAGTCCGGCTGCTTGAGGATCAGCAGCGCCGGAATCGCAACGAGCAGCAGCGGCTTCCACAGCTCTTGCAGGTTCTCGTAACGCCCGCGGCAGAGCGCGGCGGCCAGCGAAATCGCGACGACGAGTTTTGCCGGCTCCGATGGCTGAAAGGTGCCGAGCGGTCCGAGTGAGATCCAGCGTTGCGCGCCCAGCGCACTGTGGCCGCCGCGCAAGATAAAGATCAGCAACAGAAGATTGACGATGTAGAGCGCGGGTGCCCAGCGCTGCCAGTTTCGGTAGTCTACGAGGGAGAGCCCGAACATCAACGGCACGCCGAGCGCCAGATAGAGAATTTGCTTCTTGAACTCACCGCCCGAATCGGTATCGTGCAACCCGGCGGAGCGAATGCAGATCAATCCAACGAGCGCGATGAAGATGCCGCCGAGCGCCAGCGGCCAGTTGAAGTTGCGAGCGTAACGCTTGGCGCCGCTACCGAACGCGAGGACGGCCAAGGGGCCTCAGGTCGGCGTCGGCGCGGCAGCCACACTTGCGGCGGCATTCTTCTTGCGCCGCCGCCGTTTGCGCACCGGCGGCGTTGCGTCGGCCGCCGGCTTCTTCTTTGGCGCCGGCACTTCGGCCGCGACTGCGTCTTCGACGACCGCGGGGACCGGCGCCGCTTGCGCCTCGGCTTCGACCGGTGCAGCGCCGTTGCTCCCGTTGCCGTGGCTTCCGTTACCGTTGGGACGGTTGACCGAGATGATCGGGATGTTGGCAAGTAACGCGAGCGCGGTATCCTGTCGTTCGAAGTTGACCTCAATTCGATCGCGGTCGACTTCGACGTGCCGCGAGATCACGTCGACGAGATCGGCCTTCAGCCTTTCGATCATCTCCGGCGCCAGCTCGAGGTGGTCCGTCATCAGGACCAAGCGCAGCCGCTCTTTCGCCGTCGCGCTCGAGCCCGATTGCCCGAAGAGGCGCTTGAGGAACTCGATCACGCGCGCTTTCCTCCCAAGAACGAGCTCACCCGTTCCATGAAGGACGGCTTCGAAAGAGGCGGCATCGGCGCGGGGACGTCTTCGCCGGCAACTCGCGCGGCGATCGCGTGATAGGCGGCGCCGGTGGGATTCTCCGGGCGCAGCGCGAGCGGCTCGCCCCGGTTCGTCGTCACGATGATGTCGGGTTCGTCGGCGATGACGCCGAGAAGTGGGAGACGCAGAATCGCGTTCACGTCCTCGACGGAGAGCATCTTGCCCTTGCGCACGAGTGCGGGACGCAGGCGGTTGATAACCAGCTGCGGCCGAAAGCGGTTGCCCAGCAGGCCGACGACCCGATCGACGTCACGCACCGCCGAAACCTCGGGAGTGCAGACGACGATCGCTTCGTCCGCGCCGGCGACGGCGTTGCGGAAACCGAGTTCGATGCCCGCGGGACAGTCGATCAGCACGTAGTCGAAGCGCTCGCGCAGCCCTTCGATCAGCGCTTTCATCTTCTCGGTTTCGACCTCGTCTTTTTCGCGCGACTGCGCGGCCGCGAGCAGATAAAGCGAATCGCCGTGTTTGCTCGGAACCAGTGCATCGTCCAGCGAGGCGCGCTCCTCGAGCACGTCGAGCAGATGGTGCTTGACGCGGCTCTCTAAGCCCAAAAGAATGTCGAGGTTGCGCAGCCCCACGTCGGCGTCGACGAGCACGACCTTTACGCCGCGACTCGCGAGCGCGGTCCCAAGATTCGCCGTCGTCGTCGTCTTGCCGACGCCGCCTTTGCCCGATGTCAGGACGATCGCGCGACCGAGACGCGGAGCCGGCGCGGCAGCCTCGCTCTCGTGTTCCACGGCCTGTGTCTGGTGCACGCGCTACCCCGCTTTCAAGGCGTCGAGGAGACGACCGAAGAGACTCGTGCCGTCGAAGTTGGTAAAGGGGACCATCTCGCCTTCCAGGCGGCGAGCGATCTTGTCGTAGATCGTCTTGAGGCGGCTCGCATCGTTGAGCACGATCGGTTCGCCGCGATTGGTCGTGTCGATGACCTCTTCGTCGTCGGGAACGACGCCGAGCAGTTCGACGGAGAGGACTTCGCAGACGTCGTCTACCGAGAGCATGTCGCCGCTGCGCACCATCTCGGGGCGCAAACGATTGACGATCAACCGAATCGGCTTGCGCTCTTGCGCGATCTTTCCCACGACTCGATCGGCGTCGCGAATCGCGCTGACCTCCGGGGTCGTGACGACGATCGCCTCGGAAGCGCCGCCGACCGCGTTTCGAAAGCCCTGCTCGATGCCGGCGGGACAATCGATCAGCACGTAGTCCGCCTGTTGCGCGGCGAGGTCGACGATGGCGGAAAACTGCTCGGTCGTGATCGCATCCTTCTCGCGCGTCTGCGCGGCCGGCAGGATCGAAAGCGACTCGAAGCGTTTATCCTTGATCAGCGCTTGGCGCAACTGGCAGCGCCCTTCCGCGACCTCGACCAGGTCGAAGACGATGCGCTTCTCGAGGCCGAGGACGAGATCGAGGTTCCGCAGTCCGATATCGGCGTCGATCAAGATCACGCGCTTTCCGCGCTTCGCGAGCGTCGCGCCGAGATTCGCGGTCGTCGTCGTCTTGCCCACGCCGCCCTTGCCCGAGGTGATGACGATCTTACGCGGCGTCACGTCGAGACCGCTCCGAGCGTTTGAGAGATATCGAGGCGATCGAGAGTGAGAATCGTAATCCGCCCATCACGCACGAGGGCGGCTTCGGCCACCGCCGGCCGGTTCCGCTTGCTCTCTGCATCCGCGGCGATGAAGGTCGCGATGCGCAGCTGCGTGGGCGAGAGATCGAGCGCGTAGATGCGCGCACTCTCGTCGCCTTGTGCGCCCGCGTGCGCGATGCCGCCGAGCCGCCCGAAGACGAGGATATCGCCCGTAGCGATCAGCTCGGCGCCGGGATTGACGTCGCCGACGACGACGATATTGCCGTTGTGATGGAGCACCTGGCCTCCGCGCAGCGTCGACGCGTGATAGAGCGTCGGCGGCCCCGTTTCGACGGCGCGCAGCGCGACGGGCCGCGGGCTCTCGACCGGCGGTCCCGTGT
>JBAQAW010000082.1:0-9630 GCA_049285915.1 Candidatus Cybelea sp.
GCGGTACGATGCTGGCGGTCTTTTTGCTCGCGTTCACCGTTTCGCTTTATTCGTTCAAAGCGGCGCGGGGATCCGACCATCAAGACTCTCCCACCGTCGTTTCAAATCCGCTCGCGGACATCACCGACGTCTACACGTTCCCGGATCCCCACGATGCGTCGAGGGTGGCCCTGGCCATGGACGTCCGGCCCTTGATCCCCGCCGGAATGACCGGGGGGATCGCGCTCGATCCCAACGTTTTGTATCAGTTCAAAATCGCGACAAGCGGCGTGGCGTCGGGTTCCTTCACCGAGAACACCGTCATCCAGTTCACCGCAAACACGACGGGGTCGTCGCAAAAGATCACCTTGTACGGACCGGCGACGCCCAACGAAGTCGGAACGGCGAACACGACGGTCGGTAAGACTGGAACGTTCTCGTTCGACAAGCCGGCATCGCTCGGCAAGATCCGAGTCTTCGTCGGGCCGCGCCGCGACCCGTTCTACTTCGATCTCGCCCAGTTCTTCAAGATTATTCCCGACCGCAACTACATGAACCATCCAGACCCGCCGCCGCCCAGCGCGACGTCGTTCCGCTTTGCGAAAGGCTCCCAGCCGATCGTTCTCAACGGCGTGAGCTACGGCACGGCGCGCTCCAACGGTTGCGCCATCGCCAAGCCCCACGATTACCTGGCGCCGTACGACGTGCTGTCGATCGTGATCGAGATGCCCAAAGCGATGCTTGCGCCGGCGAGCGGATCGCCGAGCGTCATCGGCTTGTGGGCAACCACCGCTACCCCCAACGGTCAAGCAGAATAGGAGTGCAAAAATGAAATCGCGTTTTACCCTGGCCTTTGCTGCCGCGGCGGTGGCCGGCATCGTCATCGGCGGGTGCACGAGTGCATCCACTACGGCGGTGACGCCGATCGCGGGGCCGGCGTCTCCGCCATCCGGCACGGTTTACAAACAGATCGAGCTGCTCTCGCGGCCGGCCGTTAAGGAAGCGTTCGAGGCGTTCGAGGACCATAACAAGACGAACCGCTCCGAGCCGTACGCAGACCCCGTGCTCAAGAAGCAAATTAAGACGTTTTCGCTGATGTTCCGCGGCAAAAAATGGGCCGGCACGCTGCAGGCGATTCTCTACCCTAACGTGATGAAGGCCGACCTGTCGCAGAACACCACGAAAGCCGCTTATCTCGGCTACGAGACCGGCGGCGCTACCGGCAGCAAATTCGGCGGCCGCGGCCTCGACGACGACGTGATCGACATCTCGCTCGGCGCGATCTTCGGTAATACGCTCTCGGCGCTCGGGCTGATTCCCGACGACCAAAAAGAAGCGCCGTGCTTGGCGACCGACAACGTCGCCTACGATAAAGCAAACTCGGACACGTTTCCTTACGTTCAGGCGCCGCTCTAACGATGCGAGGAGCTGGGGCGGTTCTCGCTCTCGCCGCGGCACTCGCCATTGGGGCGGGGTGGCCTTGGTTCGCCGCGCATCGCGCGCGCGCAGCCGAAGCCGCACCCGCCCCGCTGCAAACCGACTATCTTGACCGCAACCAGCTCGTTGCGTTTTATGAAGCACAACTGCGGGGCGATCCGCAGGATCAGATCACGGCACGAGTACTCGGCGGCCAGTACCTCCAGCGTTTTCGCGAGGCGGGAGACCTCAACGACGTCACGCGAGCGCTCGCGGTCGCGAAGCGCTCCTTGCGGCTGCAACCGCAGGGAAACGCCGGCGCGCTGGCCGTGATCGCGTCGTGCGAGCTGACGCTTCACCACTTTACGGCGGCGCTGGCGACCGAACGCGCCGCGGCGGAGGCCGCGCCCTTCGACGACGACGCTCGTGCGCAGATCGCTTCGGTCCTCATGGAGCTCGGACGCTACTCTGCGGCCGCGAGCATCCTTGCCCGGCCGCAGCAGCGCGATCCCAACCCGACGTGGATGTCGATTCGAGCGCGTTACGACGAACTGACCGGAAATCTGAGCGGCGCCCGCATCGCGATCGGCGCGGCGACTCAGATCGTCGATGGGATGATCAGCGTTCCGGCCTATACGAGATCCTGGTACCACATGCGCGCCGGTCAGCTCGCCTTCGAGGCGGGCGATTCGGCCGCGGCCGGCGCCGCGTTCGACGAAGCGCTGCGCATCTATCCCGATAATTCGATGGCCCTTCTGCTTCAAGCGAAGCTCTACCGTGCCCAGCGCGACTGGCGGCGCGCCTTGGCCTCTGCTCAACGCAGCGCCGAGCTTTACCCGCTGCCGCAGGCCCTCGGGTACGAAGTCGACGCGCAGCGCGCGCTGGGCGACGGCCAAGGAGCAGAGCAGACCGATGGCTTGATCCGAGCCGAGCAGCGGCTCTTCAACGCGCAAGGCATCAACGACCGCCTCCTGGCGATGTACTACGCCGAACACCACGAACATCTCAACGACGCGCTCGCCGCCGCACGCTCCGATCTCGACAAGCGCGGTAACGAAGTATACGCCGACGACACGATGGCCTGGGTACTTGCTGCGATGGGCCGTTGGAGCCGGGCGCGAGTCTTCGCCGAGCGAGCTGCGCGATACGGCACACGGGATCCCGAGCTTCAGTACCACGCCGGAATCATCGCGCTGCACACCGGGCACCGCAACGAAGCGCGCCTCCGGCTAAGCGACGCGCTGCAAACGGACCCGAGTTTTCATCCATTCTATGCCGGCGATGCCCGCCGTGCTCTCGCGTATCTGAATACCTAGCATGGCACGTTTGGCAACGCGCGATAAGGTCGTCGCCATCTATGCCGCGCTGATCGGCCTCAACCTGCTCGCGTGGGCTCTGGCGTTCTGGGCATTTTCCTCTCATCCAATCCTGCTCGGGACGGCGATGTTGGCCTACACGTTCGGCTTGCGCCACGCCGTCGACGCCGACCATATCTCGGCAATCGACAACGTCACGCGAAAGCTGATGCAAGAGGGACAACGCCCCGTCGGGGTCGGTTTGTTCTTCTCGCTCGGCCATTCCAGCATCGTCGTCGGCCTAAGCATCGCAATAGCAATCGGTGCCGGCGCCGTCAAAGCGCACCTGCCGGGGCTGCAACAGGCCGGCGAAGTCATTGGGACATCGATTTCAGCGGCGTTCTTGTTTTTGGTCGCGGGGATCAACCTCGCGGTCCTGGTCGACATCGTTCGCACGTTTCGCAGCGCCGGCCGCCAAAATGCGTGTGATGGCGCCGCCGTCGACGACATGCTGCAGCAGCGCGGCCTGATCGGCCGTTTGTTTCGTCCGCTGATCAGGCTCGTGGACGCCAGCTGGAAGATGTATCCGATCGGCGTCCTCTTTGGGTTGGGTTTCGACACCGCGACCGAGGTCGGCTTGCTCGGCATCGCGGCCGTCGAGGCCGGGAAAGGCCTGCCGGTCGTCGACATTCTGATTTTTCCCCTGCTGTTCACGGCCGGCATGTCGTTGCTCGACACGACCGACGGGATTCTCATGCTGAACGCGTACGGCTGGGCGTTCGTCAAGCCGATGCGCAAACTGTACTACAACATGGTCATCACGCTGATCTCGGTACTGGTCGCGCTGATCGTCGGGGGGATCGAGGCATTCAGCGTACTCGCAAACCGGCTCGGACTCGCGGGCACTCCCTGGCATTCGCTGACCACATTGAGCGACAATTTTGGAGTCCTTGGATTCGTTATCGTCGGCGTCTTCGCCGCGAGCTGGCTCGTCTCGGCAGCCGTTTATCGACTAAGAGGCTACGACCGGCTCGATCTCGAGCCCACTTCGTCGTCGCGCTAATCGCCGCCGAGCACCGCCGGCGCCGTTCCCATCGCCGACCAGACGGCGTGAACGCGGGTCGCGCGCAGCAACTGCGCTAGCGGAGTCGCGCGCACGAGGCGGAACTTTTCGACGCGCACGCCGCCGCCGAGAGCACCGCTCACGAGCAAATCGGCACCGATCGTCGTCGACGTCGTCGCGACGCGAACCGACGGTGCGCCGGCGAAGGGCTCGAACGACGCTACCTCGTTAAAGTGCGAGGCAGTCTCGTGCATCATCGCGCTGCGCAAGTACATCGGCGGATTGCCTTGGAGCGCCGTTCCGGTCGAGAACACCTTCACGGTTCCCGTACCCGAGAGCCGGCCGGCGGCGATCGCCTCGGCGCCTCCGTACGATCCTGCCAGCCACCCCGTCGCGATTGAGATCGCACCGCGATACGCCGGACCGAACGGCGCAAACGAAGCATCCATATGTGCCCGGCCCGGATTGTTCGGCCAAGCCGGCGGCGCACCGATCGGCGTCATCAGCGAGTACGAAAACACCTTAACCTGCGCGCCGGCTCCGGCTGCGGTGACGATGCTGTTGCGGCCGGTCAAAAAATCGACGAACCCGGCGCCGAGGTTGACGCCCGACCTGTCGCTTCCATAAGGCGCGAAGGTTGCAAACGTTGCCGGCGCCGTACCGAGCGCCGGAAGTGCGCTGCCGAAGATCCGCACCTCATCGGTCGTCCCGGCGCCGGAGCCGGCGATGATGTTATCCGCTGACGTGCCATCGATTTGCGTAGAGGCGACGCTGACGCCGCCGGTTCGCGCCGCATCGAAGGCTTGAAACCGCGCGAGTTCGTGTGAGAACGGCCGCCCGCCGTCGGGGGCGCCCGAGTACGCCACAACTTCGGGAGAGTGCCCCGTACCCGCCCCGACGATGAGATCGTAGACTCCGTCGGCATCAACGTCACCGATCGCGACGCTGGGTGTCCCGTAGAAGTCCTCAAATGGCGTGACCGTCGCTATCAAGCGATCGCCGTGCCCGTCGAAAACCTTGACCTTTGCGGGGTGTCCGGCCGAGCCCCGAACCGCGACGGCGTAATCGGAGACCGCGGGAATAACGTTGACGAGCATCATCAGCCCATTGTCTTCGTGGTTGAGCCGATGGCAGTGCAGCACGTACAAGCCCAAGTAGTCGTTGAATTTCGTCCGCATCGTGAGCGTGCCGGCTTGAATGAGTGCCTCCTGCGGTCCCAACGACGGTGCGGGAACGTTGGCATTATCCTCGCCGAACATCTGCGGCCCTAACCTCGTCCCGGTCGTTGGGTCGAAGTACCTCGTCACCTGGAAGTCGTTGACGTGGACGTGGATCGGATGAGCGTCGTTATTGTGGTTCACGAAGTTCCACTCTTCGATCGAGCCGAGCCTCGCTTGAATTAAGGGAACGTTCGGGAACGCGTTTCCATCAAACGCGTAGACGAATGCCTTAGGATCGGCGCTGCTGGCGTGAGTGTTGAGAAACCCGCCGTTGATCAGCAGCGTGCGGCGCACGTCCGGCGTGACCTTCGAGAGATCGTGGAAGGGCGTCGGCGCGTCGAGCCTCTGCCCGAGGTCAAACGCCGTCGTGACGCCTTGCCCGGCGTCCGGATTGGCATCGAGCAGCGTTTGCGATGGAAAGATGAAGAATCCGTCGGCGTAGCTGATCGCCGACGGCAGCACGCTGAGCGTTCCCAGCCGAACCGGTGGATTGCGCGTGCCGTCGTTGGTGTAGAGCACGCCGGGTGCCGAAAGCGTCCTGGCGCCCGAACCCAGGCCCGGCAGTTCAAGGCGCAACGATCCCTTGGAAGGCATCGTCACGGCGATCGCATAGCGCGTCGCCGGCGGAATCAGCAACTGCGTCCCGTCCTGCTCGTACGAATGGTGCACCTCGCCGTAGGCGATGCCGTCTTGTCCGACGATGGCAATCTTCGGATGGTAGCCGGTCGCCGTTTCGGTCAGCTCGACGTTCATGTACGCAATGTCGCTGACGTTGGCGAGAACCCAAATCTCAGTTTGCCCGGGCTTGACCTTGAGGAACGGCTCGAACAAACCGTTGACCGTAAACTGCACGTCACGCTCGTCGTCGGGGAGTGATGGATCGGCCTCGGCGTCCGCGCCGCCGGAATCCGCAGACGTAAAGCGCTGCAGGTTGCTCGGTACGAACTGAAAACGCCCGCGCATGTTGTTAATCGAGAGCGGTCCGGCATACCAGACCGTGGCCCACTGCGTCCCCTTCTTCGAGTCTAGGAAATCCACGGGAGCGAGCGATGGGCGGTACGTGCCCGCGGCGAGCTCGTTGCCCTTGGGCGGGATCAGGGTGCTCACCCATTGTGGCCAGTTCGGGTTGGTCATCTGCGCCAGACCGCCCTTGCGATCGAAAACGACGTTGTATTGCAAGAGCATCGTCCGGATCGGAATTCCGTTCTGCGTGACCAGCGGGATGTCGCTGTCCGCGCGCCCGACGAGCAACATGCCGGCGAGGCCGTAGTACGTCTGCGACGCGGTCAACGTGTGCAGATGACTGTGATACCAATACGTCCCCGGCGTCATATTCTTGGGGATGTCGTACACGTACGTGTTCGACATCCCGGCATCGATGTGCAACAGCACGTTGTCGGCGTTGCCGCGCGGGCTGACGTGGGCGCCATGCACGTGGAGATTGAACGGCGACGACGTCATCATCGTCGGGTAGAGCGGTACCGTTTCACCCTTGGGCGTGTATTTAGGATCGTAAAAGTCGGGGATCGTCAGGTTGCGCAACTCGTTGTTGATATGAACGATCAGCCTCTCGCCGGGTTGGACTTGAAGGGTCGGCGCTGGGTATTGATGGGCACCCGACAGTTGTCCGTTGGATGCCGTTCCGCGCTGGAGCGAGTAATCGAAGAGCAGCATGTTCTTGACGGGTTCGGCAACCGTATTGAGCCTTGCGCTACTCTGACGCGGCGTCAGGGTGACCTCGAGGATGCCGTCCTTACTCGAAAGCGTCACCGGTTGGGCGAAGTCGGGATGTGCGGTCGCGCCCGGCGCTGCCGGCGTATCCTGCGCCTCGATGCGCAGCGCCGTTACTCCGGCGGCGGTAAGAAACGCCAGCGCAATGGCGTACGCGGGAAACGCTCGGAACGTACCAAACATGCAATGTATCCTTCCGGTCGCGGCGATTCTATGTGTACGGTTTCGTGTCATCCCAAGCACTGACGGTCACAAAGGCTTTTACCGTCCTCCAAAGCAAATCAGTCCGGAGAAGGCGGGACTTTATGCCTGTTCGGGTCTTGAGCTTTTTATTCGGCGTCGCGCTGCCCCTTAGCGTGGTTGGCCGGTGGAGATGATTTGGAGTCTCGGAGCACGATACTGCGCGCGCCAGCACGCTCATGCTTTTATCTGGCTATGGTTCCTGCTCTTGGCGTTCGCAGGCGCGGCGATGATCCTACGCCGCCGCGGCCGGCCTTTCGGGGCTGTCGTTCTTCTTCTTCTTACGGTCTGCACCGGAACGCTCGGCTCTATCCTCTTCTACGCGTGCTCGGCTACGGCGCCGTTCTCCATGGGACTCGGTGCGCCGAACATTTCCGCTGCGCGCCTGACGGCGCTCACATGCCTGGGCCAGAGCGCCTCGACTTCGGCCTTTCTCTGGACGGTCGTCGCCCTGTGCTGCAGTTCGGCGCTCGGATCGGTCGCGTGGGGGCGCTCGCGCGGCAAGGCCGCGGCAATTCACACTCTTTCCTACATC
The DNA here is from genome assembly GCA_049285915.1 of Candidatus Cybelea sp. Taxonomy (GTDB): domain Bacteria; phylum Vulcanimicrobiota; class Vulcanimicrobiia; order Vulcanimicrobiales; family Vulcanimicrobiaceae; genus Cybelea. The sequence goes on from JBAQAW010000082.1 coordinate 7,480, forward strand.
GGCGCGGCGCTGTTGCTCGTCATCGCCGGGGCCTTGGGCTTCGCCTGGTTCTTCGGTTTCTCTTGGTGCTCGTCGAGCCGATTGTTTTAGCGCGATGACACACGGATACGGCGTCGTCCTCCTCGCAATCGGCAACGCCGAGATGGCCATTGCTCAGGATCTGGCAGCGCGATACTGCCCGCACAGCAAGACGGTCTTTCTGTTTCGGGCTTTTGCGATTTTTGGGGCGCTCCTCGCCGCCGCACTCGCGCTGTTCTTCGCCGCGAACCGCAGCCCGAAGCAGTCGCCGGGCCGAACGCGGCTGTATATCGTCGCCGGCGCGTTGCTGCTCTTTGCCATCGGGAGCGGCGCAATCGTTCTCTATGGATTGTCCGGTTGTAGCGGTACGGCGGCAGAGGGCCTCATTTGGGATTGGCCATAGCATCAACGCGGCTCTGAGAGGCTTGAATCCACCGCCTCGGCGGCGCCGGAGGAGATTTCTTCGCCAAGCAACGGAAAGACCATCGCATCGACGATCCGCTTTGGCAATGACGGCGCATCCGTCATCAAGTATCGTGATGACCCCGCCGAACGCGTCCCATGCGATCGAGCTGTGGGGATATAGCACGACCGATCGGCGATTCAACGCGGTAATTCTTGATAATTTCGGCGGCACACGCGACTTTAGCTCATCGGGCTGGGCTGGCGACGCGTTCGTTTTGCGCGGCGTCTACGTCGTCGGAGACACGCTGACGTGCGTACGGGAGACGTAACGCCGGAGAATTAACCCTACGTTTCGTGAGGAGCCGGCATACCTAACCCCCGAGGCGAGGGGTTCGTACCTGTCCGGACGCGTACTAGTTGCCCGTAGAGAAAGCGGAGTATTTGCTCGTGCCTGCCCCTACGGAGGTCCTTCAATGAAAGAGCGCCACGACCGCCCAGACGGGACCAGCCGTCCGATGAAACCGTCACTGCGCAATCCGAACCTTCGGCTACGCGGCAGCAACTTCGGCCTCGGGCCCATTTCCGGCGTACCTTTTGCGCCGCCGCAGGATCCACCGATTTCGGCGCCCGACATTGCGCTGCAATTCGTGCCCTGCCTCGAGACGATCTCTGCTCCCGGCATTGATTTGAAAGCTGAAGTAATCGCCGCAATACAGAGTGCGATTCCGGGCAGCGGCGACGTGTTATACCAGTGCGTGGACGGTTCGGGATGCATCGGCATCTGGATGAGCCCGAAGGGAAACGATCAGGTCGAGGCCGCGCGCACGGCCGGCCTGGGCGCGATCAGTCTCCTCGACGGGGAGGCGGGAAACTTTGCGATCTGGGTCAACGCGTCGTTCATTCGCAGCCGGGCCGTCAGCGCGTTTAATACGGTCCCGAAGCGCACCAACGAAGACGGAACGAGCAACCCGACAGGACCAGTCCATCTCACCGGCGTTAGCATAGATTTCGTCAGTCCCAACTCAATCGTTACGGAAATCACCGGCTACGACGAAACTCCCTGGCCCGATGTGAGCTTCACGCTGTCCATTAGCGACACGTTCTCGGTATCCGGCTCGCAGGTCCAGGTGCAGAGCGGCACGAGCCTCGACGTGGACCAGTCCTTTATCGACCTGCTGTTGGGCATTTCGGCGATTCTTGCGACCTTCGTGAGCCCCGCGTTTTACTTCGCGGTGCTCGGCTTTGTGGCTGAAGGCGCGATCATCGTGAGCACGGAGCCGGGCAACTTCGGCGGCGGTGCCGGCGCGGCCGCCGCGCAGAATATCCCGACCGACATCCTCATCCCTCAGGGGCAGAAGATCGTGTTCAAATATAACGGAGTTGCGATCGATGCGGGAGGGATGACGGCGTTCGCGCAGATGCTACTCATGGCGCGAACGCCCGGCCTCACAATGGTCGGTCCACGGCAAATTAGCGTCGACCCAGGCTCGTCTCAGGTGACGCGCGCCTTCCAAGTGGACACGTACGATCTCCTCTCCCCGGTGAAGGTGTCGTGGACGGGCGCGGTTACGGCCACTCCGCCGAACGGCCGGTACACGTCAGCAACGTTCGACTACTCGGGATTGGCGCCGGGAGGCAGCCTTTCGCGCGAGCTGCGCGCCACTGCCACCGACGCAGACGGGCTCAGCGCGGAGACGACCGTGTTCGTCGAGATCTTCATGACGAAGA
>JBAQAW010000083.1:0-3624 GCA_049285915.1 Candidatus Cybelea sp.
GCCGAGCCGGGCGGCGGAAGCTACGTCGCGCAGCGGATGCTCGCCGCGCGCACCGAGTCCGACGCGCTCTTCGGCACCTTTATGTTTCAGGCGATGCACTACGCGCTGCGGCCCTGGCCGTGGATCGTCGTCGCGCTGGCGTCGACGATCGTCTATCCCAGCCTGCACGACATCGGCGTGCGGTTTCCGGGGCTGAGCCCGAACCTGCTCGGCAACGACGTCGCCTATCCGGCGATGCTCGTCTTTCTGCCGGCGGGCTTTGCGGGCTTCATGGTTGCCGGCATCTTCGCCGCGTACCGCTCGACGATCGAGACGCACCTCAACTGGGGCACGTCCTACCTCGTCCACGATTTCTATCAGCGATTCATTGCGCCGGGCGCGAGCCAGCGCGAGCTGGTCTTCGCGGGCCGGCTCGTCACCGCGCTGCTGATGGGGCTCGGCGTGATCTTCACGCTCTTCCTCGACAACGCCAAGGACGCGTTCACGCTGCTGCTCTCGATAGGTGCGGGCACGGGGCTGATCTATCTCTTGCGCTGGTTCTGGTGGCGCATCAATGCCTGGAGCGAGGTCAGCGCGATGCTCTGCTCGTTCGTCGTCGCGCTCGGGTTCTTCATCGCGCACCGCAGCGGGCACGGCGTCGACGCGACGACCGCACTGCTGATTACGGTCGGCGCAACGACGGTCGTCTGGATCGCGGTCACGTTCCTCACTCCCCCGGTCGGCGATGCGACGCTGGCGGCCTTCTACGAGAAGGTGCGGCCGGCGGGGCCGGGCTGGAGCCGCGTCCGCCGCCGCGGGGGGCTGCCGCCGTCGCCCGATTCCCTGCCGATGGCGCTGCTGGGCTGGGTGCTCGGCCTGGCCGCCGTCTACGGGGCGCTCTTTGCCACCGGCGCCTTCATCTATGGGCGTCCGGCCACGGGCTTGCTTTGTTCCCTCGTAGCGACCTTCGCGACGCTCGGATTGCTCCTCATCGGGCGGCATCTCTGGCGTTCGGCGGCAGGCCCGAAGCCGGCGAAAAGCTAAACCCCACCGGCTTCAATGAACTGGAAGAATTTAAAAGCGCCGTTGAAGGCGCTCGTTATCGTTGCGATCTGCGTCTTTTCGATCTGGAAGGTCGTGCCGGTGCAGAAGACGATCCATCTCGGTCTCGATCTGCAAGGCGGAGCGCGGCTCTTGCTGCAGCTCTATCCCACCGAAGAAGTGCCGACGATCACCGCCCAGGTCCAAGCGCAGACGCGCGAGGTCATCGATAAGCGCATCAACGGCCTCGGCGTGGCCGAACCCTCGATCAGCAACGTCGGCGTCAACCGAATTCTCGTAGAGCTGCCGAACGTCAAGGATCCGGATCAAGCCGAGGCGGTGCTCAAGCAGGTCGCGGTGCTCGCCTACAAGATCGTGCCGTTCGACGTGATGCAGAAGGCCGACGCCGCCAACGGCATCCTCACCAACACGCCCAACGCGACGCCCAAGCAGAAGGCCGACGCGGAGCTGTACGTTTCAAAGACGGCCTACGACCTCAGCGGCCCGGTCGTCTATTCGGGCAAAGATCTCAAAGGCGCGCAGGCGAGCTACGATCAGGGCGGCCGCCCGAACATCACCTTCCAAACGAAGGACCCGGCGCGGTTCGGCAAGTTGACGACGGCGAATCTGCAGAAGCCGCTGGGCATCTTCCTCGACCATCGCTACCTCTCGGCGCCGATCGTCCAGGGCCCGATCTACGACAGCGGCCAGATCACCGGCTCCTTCACGCAAGAGCAGACGATCACGCTGGCCAACGAGCTCAACGCGGGCGCGCTGCCCGTCAGCGTAAAGATCATCGAAAAAGAGACGATCGGCCCGACGCTCGGCAGGCTCGACTTGGTGCAGTCGATGCGCGCCGCTGCGCTCGGCCTGGGCCTCGTATTGATTTTCATGGCCGCTGTCTATCGTCTTCCCGGATTGCTGGCCGATTTGGCGCTGGCGGTCTACGTGCTCGTGATGATGGCGATCCTCGCCCTCTCGCACGCAACGCTGACGCTGCCGGGCATCGCGGGCTTCGTGCTCTCGATCGGCATGGCCGTCGACGCCAACGTCCTGATCTTCGAGCGAATCAAAGAAGAACTCTGGAACGGCAAGACGATGCGCGCCGCGGTGCGCGTGGGATTCCAGCGCGCCTTCTCGGCCGTCTTCGACAGCCACTTCACGACGATCGTCGGCGCGGGCGTTCTGTATATGCTCGGCACCGGCACCGTAAAGGGCTTCGCGTTCACGCTCTTCTGGGGAACCGTCGTCTCGCTCTTCACCGCCGTCTTCATCACGCGCTTGTTCGTCGACGTGCTCGTCGACAACGACGTGCTGACGGCGCCGCAGCTCTACGGCGTCAAGCCGTCGGACGTCGGCATCTTCGCCAAGTCCGGGGCGGGGGCGTAACGCATGCTGTTTCGTCGGCTCAACTGGAACATCGTCGGCTGGTTCAAGATCGTCTCGACGATCTCGTACCTCATCATCGCGCTCGGCTTCGGGGCCATGATCTACCACGGCTTCCAGGGCGGCAACGGTTTCCAGCCCTCGCACATGCTGCGCTTGGGCCTCTCGTTTACCGGCGGCACCGACATCGCGGTGCAGTTCACCCAGCCGACTACCGCCGATAAGGTCAAGGCGGCGCTGGGCGGCCTCGGCCTCACCGACGAGTCGGTCACGACCGCCGGAACGAGCGGCAAAGCCTTCGTGATTCAGACGCAATCGGCGTACGCCAACGACTCGGCGCCGCTCTGGAATGCGCTCAACACCGTCGCACCGGTCGATCGCGCCGCCTCGCAGATCACCGCGGTCGGGCCGTCGCTCGGCCGCGAGTATCTCACCAACGCACTCTGGGCACTGGTCATTGCGCTCGGCATCCAGTTCCTGTACATCGCCTTCCGCTTCGGCTGGAACTACATCTTCGGTTTGGTCACCGTCATCGCGCTGGTCCGCGATGCGGCGATGATGATCGGCATCTACGCGCTGGCCGACCGGCGGGCCGACGACGCGTTCTTAGCCGCCGTGCTGACCGTCATCGGCTACTCGGTCATGGACACGATCGTCATTCTCGACCGAATTCGCGAGAATACCAAGCTCATGGCCGGGGCACCGTACGCGACGATCGTCAACGAGTCGATCAAGCAGACGATGACGCGCTCCTTCAATACGCTCGCCACCGTCGTGATCACGCTCGTGGCGCTGCTCGCGCTCGGCGGCGCGAGCCTGAAGAACTTTGCATTCGCCCTGCTCGTCGGTATCTGCTCGGGCGGCTATCACTCGATATTCTTCTCCGCGCCGCTCGTGCTGGGCTACCGTAAGCGGCAGCTCGAAGCCGCCGCGCGTCGTCGCAAGCTCGGGGTCGCGCAGGATCGCAGCGCTTCTCCCCGCTCGCGCGCGGAAGCGGCGTCGCTGCAGAGCCGCGGTGGCGCGGCGCGTGAGGACATCGTCGCGGCGCGACGCGAACGCCGGCAGAAGGCGAAGGCGGCGCGTTCGACCTCCCCCGTTGCGCCGCAGCGCTATCGCAAGCGGCGCCCCGATGAAAACGGTGCGGTTGCCGTAGAGGAGCCGCTCGTAACGCAGGAAGAGACCATCGATCCCCTCGACGCACAGAAGGCGGGTCTGCAC
>JBAQAW010000084.1:0-51806 GCA_049285915.1 Candidatus Cybelea sp.
CGCCCGCGCGGCGCTCCCTGTCGCCGTCGGCGCGACGGTTGGTGTATCCGTGGGCGCGGCGCTCGGCTGCGGCGTCAGCGTCGGGGGAGCGGTCGCCCCGACGGCCACCGCCTCGGGTGCATGCGGCGGCTTCTGCTTCGAGCCGCCGAAGAAATGCGCGAGCACGCCCCCCAACAACAGCCCGGCCAGAACGACGACGATAACCAGTGGGAAGAGCGGCAGCCCTCCGCGCGGTTCGTCGTCCGTGCGACGACGCCGGGGAGGCTCGCGCACTATGTCGCGGCCAACCGCGCCGCCAATGCGTCGCGAAGCAAGGCAGGCAAAGCGCTGATAAGCTCGGGTCGCCGCTCGACGAACAACGCGGTAGCTTCCTTGAGCAGGTCGGGGTTGGCGCGCGCGTACGCAAGGAGGGCGTCCGCCGCACCGTTCTCGCGTTGCGCGATGCTCTCGAGGGTCGTACCGGCCCCCTCCGCGGCATCTTCGGAGGACTCGCCGCGCTCGCGGAACGCGTCAAAGACCGATTCGATCAAGGCCTGATACGCATCTCGCGGCATCGCCGAAAGCTCACGCGCATATAACACGGCGAGATCCGACTCGTCCATCTTTGCGAGAAGCTTCTCGACTGCGCCGACGAGCATGTCGGCCGGCACGTTCCCGAAGGACATCGGCCGATTCATTTATCCTCGACAGCAGGCAGCTCCTCGATACGGAAGAAATTGCTTCCCATGATCCGAGTGAAGGTGCCGCTCGATCTTCATGCCGTCACCCTTGGCGGCTCGGGCGCCTTTGCGCTTGCTACGCCGTTGCGCGTTCGCGACTTGCTGGGCTTTGCCGTCCGGGAAGCGATTGGAAACCGAGCACCACGCGACAAGTTCACGCGCAGCATCGGGCGGACGCTCGCGGGACTCGCATCGGGAGATTTCACGATCGACGTTAACGGGAGAAGTTACAGCGACGCCGACGCGGTCGTTGTCTGCGAGGGTACGGCGGATATCCGCTTCTTCCTCAGCAGCCGGCGGACGGTCGCAAAAACCCGCCGCTAGCGAGCGCAAGACCTCCCCTTGCGGCGGATGATACTGTAATAGGAACAAGACTTCTCGGCAGAAACGGAGTTCCCAATCAAACTCGTCCTCTTCCTCGTTACCGCGCTCCTGCCGGTGACTCCATCTGCTTTTGCAGATTTTCAGTACGATCTGCAGGGGCAGGATCTCTACCAGGTACAGGCGGCGTCCGCGAGCTCGCGGGTTTCGTACGATGGTACCGAGCTATTGTCGGTACGCCGGGATGGGGAGGCCACGCGCTTCGAGGCGCGCGCCCGCTACGTTCGCGATAGCCCCGACGGACGCACCGACGGTAACGCAAAATTCGTCGCCGACATGATGCCAAACGGCGCGTTCGAGGATCGCGTCGACGACGACCCCGACTTCCTCACGATCCTCAATCAGCCGTTCGCGGTCCAGCTCGACGCGGCAACTCTACGGGATCTGCAAGATCTGCGCGGCTCCGTGCCCTTTGCCGCCAACTCTCCGCTGGGCGGCGGCTCGGTGCTGCGGGGTTTCCTGCGCCCCGGAACCAGCGGGCCGATTGCAGGCCATCCCACCGTCGCGGTCCGTTTTCAGGCGGGAGGGCCGATGACCGGAGCGCTGCCTGGGCACGGCGGCGCTATTACCGGGGCGATGCGGATGGACGGAACGGCCTACTATTCCCTAGAGAATGCGATGCTGCTCGCGCTACGCGCGACGCTGACCATCGATGCGCAGCTGCACGATCGCAAGCCGGCGGTTTATGTCCCGGTGCGCATCATCTACGTGCGTTCGATTCGCGCGTCGGGAACGCCGGTCGTTAAAACGCCCCGATAAGCTCGACCTGCAACGGGTGGCGGAAAGGCTGCTCGCGCAACTCGGTCAGCGGCGTGAAGGCCAAGTGGTTTTGATGGCAATCGATCAGCATCTCGATGCCGCGCTTCACGCAGCCGGTCTCTTCGACGTACTTCGCCAGCTTTTTCTTGAAGTAGGCGCGCGGATCGTGTAAAACTTTCGCGTAGTACGGATCGTCGGTCAAACCTTGCGGATCGACGCCCTCTTTAGGGACGAGCCAGACGAACCACGGATCTTCACCTTGGCGATAGCCGATCACCACGAGCGGAATGGCTCTTGCCGAACCGAGGTTCGGCACGAAGCTGCACATGGTGTATGCGTCCAACGAGATGTCGGTTGGTTCGATGGCTTGCTGCATGAGGATACCTTTCGTCCGTGGCTGCGGCACAAACAAAAAACCGCTTCGTCTCTGCTCGAGCGAAGCGGTCTTGCGATCAACGCCGGGCCCTTCGGCCCGAGCAAAAGCGGCATCGACCATCCTTGTCGGAAAGCACCCGAAATCCCCCCGCCCCTCCAAGCTCGCCGGCCGGCGGTTTTGAGGAGTTTTCCGGGCGCATGTGAAACCACGGGGGCTAGCGATGGTGTCGGGCTAACTATGAGCGCGCTCGCACCACTCCTTGCAGGAGTATACGTGCCATCAGTGATTCCGCCGGGCCGAACCTCGGCCGTGCAGGCGGCGGGCGACTCGGCTCCCAGCGTCCAGAATTTTGAGCGGATCGTCGACGACTACCAGCGCCGTCTCTACGGATTTGCGCTGCGCATGACGGGCAACAGGGAAGACGCCGAGGAGATCGTCCAAGACGCCTTCGTGCGCGCCTATCGCGCGCTGGGGAAGATGTCGCCGGAGCAGCGTGCGGATCTTCGCCTGCAGCCGTGGCTCTATACCATCACGCTCAACGTCACCCGCAACCGGCTGCGCAGCAAGCGTCCCTCCAACGTCGCCCTCGATGCGTTGGCCGACCCGGACGCGCTCCTGCGCGAGTCAAACGAAGGGCCGCCCCAACCCGAAGCCATCGTCGAGCAGAACACCGAGATCGCTCTGGTCGAGCGGGCCCTGCTTCAGCTGCCGATGCACTTGCGTGCCGCCGCTACCCTGCGCTTCATCGAAGGGCGCAGCCACCCTGAGATCGCTGAAATCCTCAATCAGCCGATCGGAACCGTAAAGTCGCACGTTCACCGCGCCGTGCGGATCTTACGCCGTATTCTCGGCCCGCAAATCGGCCGATTCACCCCCGAAGGAGTTCCAGTACATGCGTTGTCGTGACGTTGATGCACTATGGGACGAGTTGCGCGGCGAGTGCCAAGCCTCGTTAAAAGAGACGGTCCATACTCATCTGAGCGCCTGCCCTTCGTGTCAAGCCGTCTACGAGCAATACGCGGGCGTAGCCTACTGCCTCTCGTGCCTGCCGCAGCCGGAACCCTCGTGCGACCTCGCCAAGAAGGTCATCACCCACATTGCCGCGCTCAAGGGTAAATTCTCGGCGCCGATCGTATTGACGATAGTCTCCACGCCCTTAGGGCGGCTCTACGTCGGTTTCAAGGCCGAGCGGATAGCTTACGTCAGTCTCGACACCGGCGATCCGCCGGAGCAAGTTGCGGCGCGCGCCGAGCGCCGGTTGCGCCGGAGCATCGTCTCAGGTGATCCGCCCGGCTGGCTCGTTCGGGCGATCGAGCGATTCTTCAGCACCTGGCAGGTCGACGACGCCACCGTGGACTTGAGCGATCTCACCCCATTCGAACAGGACGCGCTGCGTGCGGCGGCCAGCATTCCGCCAGGCGAAGTGCGCTCTTACGCTTGGGTCGCGACGCAGATCGGTCGGCCGAGGGCCGCACGCGCCGTGGGACGCGTCATGGCGCGCAATCCGATGCCGCTGCTCTTTCCGTGCCATCGCGTCGTCGATTCCTCGGGCGAACTGCACGACTACTATTATGGGCTCGAGATGAAAGCCCGGTTACTGCAGATGGAGGGCTACCGCGGCTAGAAGCCAACCTTAACGAAGGTGGCGATTCGCGTCCTAATTTCCGTCCAGCCGCGGCTCATTTCGGGCCGCGCTCTTTTGATCTGATGGCCGATCCTCGGATATCCGCCATCCCCGACGTGCACGGCCACGCCAAGGGCGAGCACCGGCCGTTCACGGAGGAGCGGCCGATCGCGTATTCGGCCCGGATGCTGTTCCTCTGGTTCTACCACTCCTGCCGTCGAATGTCGCCGCGCTTTCTGATGGTCGCCGATCACGCCAACTACCTCACCTTTGAGGACCCGGGCGCGGTCGCAACGGTCAGGCGCGCGCTCAAGCTTGCCCAGGCCGGCGACCTGCTCGGGGCCGCCGAGACCGCCGGCGTCGAGATCTCGCACGCGGCGCTGGTCTCGGAGGGACTGCGGCGCGGGATGCGTTTTGCGATCGGCGCCGAGATCGACAACGATCCGCGAGCGCGCCCCGACGCACAGAACATCGTCGACGCCTTGCGCCCCGACGGCATCATCCGCTCCGTGCACTTCGTCCAGATCCAGCATCCGGAAAAAGGCGCCGACTGGTCGTGGCCCTTCGACAGCCCCGAGTTCAGCGCGCTTCACGATCTGATTCCCCCGGAAAAGCTGTGGGAGCTTTATACCGCCCGGCTCTTCGACGACATAGAAAAGCTGCCGACGCACATCGTCGGGCACTTCTACGTCCCGGCCGTCTACGGCCGCTGGCCGAATCAGAAGCTTCTCGAGCAGTACGAAGACAGGTTGCTCGATATCTGTCACGCGCGAGGACTGGCCGTCGAGATCAACACGCGGTTCCTTTACCGCGATCATCCTGAAGAACGCAAGCAAAAGTACCTGGAAGCCAACTCGAGGCTCGTCCGCAAGGCAAAGGCGCGCGGCGTCGGGATTGCCGTCGGTTCCGACGCGCACAGTCCGAAGGATCAGGGCCACGCGTTCGACGTGATCCTCCAGCTCCTCGACGACGCCCACATCAACGAGCTGGTCTTTCCCGTCGGCGGACGCCTGGCTCGCGTCGCCCTGCGCGCGACCCGGGAACACCTGGAGGCACAAGCCCAGGCGCGCCGTCAGCCGGCCGCGCCGGGAAGCAGCATCAGCGGATATAGCCGGGCCGAGCTCGGGCTGCCCGAAGAGAGCGAAACCCTGGCCGGCTCACGGCTGGGCCGCGCCGGACGCGAAGGCGGCCCCAAGAAGCGCTCGACTCCCCCCACGACGGCGAGCACCTCGCGGCGAACCGTCGATTCGACGTCCTCGGCTTCGAAAGCGAAGGCGGCACGCTTAGCGAAACCGGCTCCGGAACCAAAGAAAAAAGAGACGAAGAAGGCCGCTCGGCCTCCGGCGCCTCCCGCAAAGGGGAAGAAACCGCCGGCGAAGCCGCCCGCAGCGCCCCTCGCGAAAGTGCCTGCGAAACCGCCCGCGAAACCCCCTGCGAAGGCGCTCGCGAAAGCGCCTGTGAAGCCGCTCGCGAAAGCGCCCGCGAAGCTGCTCGCGAAACCGCCGCGAAGCATTGCAAAGAAGTCGCCTGCACCGCCGGCCAAAGCAAAGAAGGCCGCGCCGCGCACGAGCGCGCTGCGAAAGGTTTTCAGCAAGAAAACCGAGGCGTCGAACAAGAAAACCATTCGCAAGAAAGCCGCGCCGAAGAAAGCCGTCTCGCGGCGTCCGGTCACGTTGAAGCGGCCTACGGGAGCCGCGAAAAAGACCGCTAAGAAGAAAAAGACTGCGGCCAAGCGCCGCTAGCAGCCAATCGATAGGGGACAAGCAAATGGCGGATATCGCGCGCCTTAGAAATATCGCATTCGTCGGACCGCATCACGGCGGCAAGACGACGCTGGTCGAAGCGATTCTCGCCCATACCGGCGCAATCGGCCGCCGCGGAGCGATCGGCGACGGTACGACGGTTACCGACCACGAGCCCGAAGACGCCGCGCATCTCCAATCGACCACCGTCGGCTTCGCCCACGCGACCGACGACGGCGTCGACATCACGATCGTCGATGCGCCCGGTTTCGTCGACTTCTTCGAGGAGACGAAGCAGGCGCTTGCCGGAGTCGACGCGGCAATCGTCGTGATCGAAGCCGATCCCGGCCGCATCGTGCAGACGCAAGCGGCTATCGATTACATCGAGTCGGTCCGCATGCCGCACATCTTCGTCATCAACAAGATGGACCGCCCCGGAGCGGACTTCGCGCAGACGCTCGCCGCACTGCAGAGCGCTTACGGACGCCACGTCGTAGCCGAACAGCTTCCTCTGGGCAGCGCCGAGCATTTCCGCGGCTACATCGACCTCGCGGAGATGAAAGCCTATACGCTCGAGGGTGCGGAACAACCGATTCCGAGCGACGCGCAGGATCAGGCTGCGCGCATGCACGTCGAATTGCTCGAAGCGATCGCCGACTTCGACGATCATCTGATGGAAGAGCTGCTCGAAGGCGTGGAGCCGCCGCTCGAAGAGATCGAGCGCGATCTCTGCACCGAATGTGCGCACGATCAAGTCGTACCGGTCCTCGTCGCGGCCGGCGCTTCGGGCGCCGGCGTCGTCGCGCTCGTTCGCGCCATCGAAAAGTGGCTTCCGCCTCCCGCCGACGCACTGCAAGTCGATGCCGAGGGCCGGCCGATCGAACCGGACGCGGCCGGGCCCGTCATCGCGCGCATCATCAAAACGTCGATCCACCCGCAGAGCGGGAAGCTCTCGATCGCGAGAATTCTCTCGGGCACCCTCAAGAGCGACGCCACGCTGACCAATATCACCAAGAAGGACGAAAAAGTCCGGCTCGGCGGCCTCTACCGTCTGCAAGGCAAGAAACAGGAACCGCTCACCGAGGCGGGCCCCGGCATGATCGTCGCGCTCGGGCGCCTCGATTCCGTGTCGACCGGCGACACGCTCACCTCGAACGGACACAAGGTGCTGCTGCCTCGAGTCCCGGTGGCCGAGCCCGTCTTCGCGGTTGCGGTCAAGCCAAAGGAGCGCATCGACGAAGCGAAAATTTCGCAGATGCTCGCTCGCATCGTCGACGAGGACCCCGCGCTGCGTCTCGAGCGCGCCGACGTCACCCACGAGCTTCTCTTGCTGGGGCGCGGCGAACAGCACGTCTCCATTGCGGTCGAGCGCTTAGCGCGCAAATACAAAGTCGAAGTCGAGACCGCCGCGCCCGCGATTCCGTATCTCGAGACGATCACGGGGGGAACCGAGATTCACTCCCGCTACAAGCATCAGACCGGCGGCCACGGACAGTTCGGCGACGTCTGGCTTCGCTTCGAGCCGCGCGAACGCGGCGCCGGCATCACCTTCGACGAGAAGATCGTCGGCGGGGTCGTCCCGCGGCAGTTTATCCCCGCCGTAGAAAAAGGCGTGCGCGAAGCGCTCGTCCACGGCCCCAACGGGTATCCGGTCACCGATTTACACGTGACGCTCTTCGACGGGCAGTATCACGACGTAGATTCGAGCGAGCAATCGTTCAAGACCGCGGCCGGCATGGGCGTGCGCGAGGCGCTTCCCAAATGCAATCCGGTCGTGCTCGAGCCCGTCGCGCACGTGAAAGTGATCGTACCCACCGCCTACACATCGACCGTCATCCAACAGCTCACCGGCAAACGTGGGCAGATTCTCGGAATGAACCCCGAGGACGATCGCGCCGGGATCGACGTCGTCGAGGCATACGTTCCCGCCGTCGAGCTCTCACGCTACATCACCGAACTGCGCACCGCGACGCAGGGCCTCGGCACGTACTCGTGGCGCCACGAACGCTACGATCCGATACCGGGAAATCGCGTCGCCCCGAAAGCGGCCGTCTGAAATTGAGATCGCTAACGAAAACCCTCAGCGCCGCCGCCATGCTGGCTCTCGGTCTCGTTGCCTGCACGAAAACCGGGGGAACGCAACATTCGTGGACCAAGCCCGGTTTTTTACGCGTCGCGATCCAGGCGGATTTGAAGAACCTCAACCCGCTGCTCAATTCGAACACGACCGACGTCTTCACCGACCGGCTGATGTTCGAGCCGCTGCTGACCGCCGACGATAAAGGCAACCCCTTGCCGATGCTCGCTACCGACGTGCCGACGCTCGAGAACGGAGGCGTCAGCGCCAACGGCATGACGATTACCTATCACCTGCGTCACGACGTGAAATGGAGTGACGGCGTGGGGCTGACCGCCGCCGACGTCAAGTGGTCGTGGCAAGCGATCATGAACCCGAACAACAACGTCGTCTCGCGCCACGGGTACGATTACATCGATTCGATCGAAACGCCGGATCCTTACACGGTGGTCGTTCATCTCAAGACGCCCTTCTCGCCGTTCGTCAACACGTTCTTCGCCGAGAGCGATCAACCGTACATGGTCGCGCCGGCGCACGTGCTCTCGAAGTACGCGAACCTGAACCAGGTTCCGTTCAACTCCAATCCCACCGTCACCGACGGCCCCTTCAAATTCGTCGAGTGGGCGCACGGCGACCATATTACGGTCGCGCGTAACGACGATTTCTTTCTCGGAAAACCGGGCCTCGACAAGATCGACGTCAAGGTCGTTCCCGATGAGGATACGTCGGTGAACCTGCTGCAAACGCACGAGATCGACTACCTCTTCCAGGCCTCGATGCAGACCTATCAGGTACTGCACGCGCTTCCCGACGTCAAGCTCGTCTGGGTAAACGTCAACGGCTACGAGGCGATCCAGCTCAACTGCTCGCACGACTTCCTCAAAGACCCACGGGTCCGCGAGGCGATCTCTTACGGCATCGACCGCTACTTCGTCGTGCACGCGCTGACGTTCGATACGCAAACGATCGCCTCCGAAGACATTCCGCCCTGGATGTGGGCCTACAATCCAGACGTCCCCGTCATGGGTCACGAGCCCGGCAAAGCGCACGATCTCCTTATCCAAGCGGGCTGGCGGCCCGGCCCCGACGGCATCATGCGCAAGAACGGCCAGCGCTTGTCGCTCGTGCTCGTCACGAACAACTCCAACGTCACCCGGCGCCGCGAGGCGCTGCTGATTCAGGGCTTCCTCAACTCGGTCGGGGTCGAGGTCTCGATTAAATCCTACCCCGGCGACGTGCTCTTCGCACCCGCCGGCATGGGCGGTATTCTGCAGCAGGGCAAGTACGATATGTCGCTGGCGGGCTGGTACGCCGGGATCGATCCCGACGACAGCTCGCAGTTCATGTGCCGCAACTTCCCGCCCGGCGGCTACAACTACCCGCGGTACTGCAGCCCGCAAATGGAGGCGCTGCAGCACATCGCGCTGACGCATTACGATCGGCCGACACGCCGGGCGGCCTACTTCCGCATCCAGGAACTGCTCGCCCGCGACAACCCGGAACTTTTCGATTACTATTACAAGCAAATGGAGCCAATCAGCGTCGATTTCAAAGGCTTCGACCCCAATCCCGTGGTCGAATCCTGGAACGCATGGCAATGGAGCATCTAGGCTTACAAGATCTCGCCTGGCTTCGTAAAACGATCGTCGAACGCGCAATAACCAGAGGCGAGTACGTCCTTTCGGGCGGGGTGCGCAGCGATTATTACATCGACAAGTTCCGGCTCTTCTCCGATCCTCACGTGCTGCGGCGCATCGCGCGGATGTTCACGCCGGTGATCGCCGAGACCAATCCGGATCTCGTCGGCGGCACCGAACTCGGCGGCGTCGTCATCGCTACCGCCGTCTCGCAGCTCTCCGGCGTCCCGATGATCGCCGTACGAAAGAAGCCCAAAGCGTACGGCGCCTTCCCCAACGAATACGTCGAAGGTCCCTATCACGCGGGCCAGCGCGTCTTGTTGCTCGAGGACGTCGTGACCAGCGGTTCAGAGCTGCTCGCGGCGGTTTCGCGCCTGCAGGAACTCGGCCTGACGGTGACGCCCTATGCCGTCGTAAGCCGCGGCCTCGCGCCCGTGCGCGCGCTGATCGGATTCTCGCTGCCGAGCACGCAGCCGAAAACCAACAACTAGAGGCCGGCCGAGCTAGAGCAGCTGCATGCCGTCGGTCGCAAGCGCGACCGCCCCCGAAAACGAACGGCGCGCCGCCTTGACGAGTCCCTCGCGTTCCCACGAAGAGCTGTAATGCGTGAGCGCAAGGCGCTTCACGCCGGCCCGCGCCGCCATCTCGCCGGCCTCCCACGCCGACGAGTGGCCTCGCTCGCCATCCTCGGATCCCAGTCCCAGTGCGGCCTCGCAGAGAAAGAACGGGCTCGTGCGCGCGAGCTCGACGACCGCGTCACAGGGCGCGGTGTCGCTCGAGTAAACGAAGCTCTCGCCGGCGCAGGACGCGCGCACCGCGTACCCCTCGATATAGTGGTGCGTGCGCGCAAAACTCAGTTCGACGTCCTTCACGCGCAGTGTCTGCGCCGGGTCGTACTCGCTCACCGCAAAGACCTCGTCGAAGAAATCGTCATCGACGTCGGGGGAGACGGCGCGACGCAGCGCCTCGAGCGCCGCCAAGCCGTTGGGCGGCAGCCAAAGCGGCATCCGCCGCGCTCGGGGAGGCGCGTCGTACTTCAATCCCTGGCGCAGCGGAACGAGATCGAAGAAGTGATCGGCGTGCATGTGCGAAACGAGCACGCAATCGAGCGCCGTGTAATCGAAGGCCTCGCGGAGCCTCCCGAGCGCCCCGCTGCCGATGTCCACGAGGAGTGCGGCACCGCCGCTTCTCACCAGGTAAGAGCTGCACGCGCCCCCGGGCCGCGGCGTCGCCGGACTGGAGCCGACGACCGAGAGGCGCAATGCGGCGTTCAAGGCAACGCGGCCAGCACGTCCTCCGCGTGCTCGTCGACGCTCACCTGTGGCCAGCTCTTGACGATCGTGCCCTCTCCATCGATGAGAAAGGTCGCGCGCGCTACGCCCATGCTCTTTTTGCCGTCTCTGATTCGTTCGATAATTACGCCGAACGCATCGCAGAGCTTCGAGTCGGTATCCGCGAGCAGCGGGAACGGAATCGAATACTTCTGTTTGAAGCGCTGGTGCGACTCGACGGAGTCGCGGCTGACGCCGACGATGCGAGCGTTCTTTCGCTCGAACTGTTTGTAGATATCGCGGAACTGCGAGGCCTCGCTCGTGCAGCCTGGGGTGTCGTCCTTCGGATAAAAATACAGGACCAGCGGACCCCCGAGCAGATCCGTGGTCGTTACCGTTGCGCCCTGGTCGTCGAGCAGCGTAACGTCGGGAAGCCGGTCGCCTTCACCAAGCAAGATTTCGCCCTTTCTCGAAGCGTATGGTCGTGACTCCCCATCCGTTGGCCGTGCGCCTCATCGAACACCTGCGAACCGGGCCCGCCGCCCGGGTGCTCGAATTTGCCTCGGGGCGCGGGCGCAATACGGAGGCCCTGCGCGCCGCCGGATTCACCGTCGTCGCGGTCGACGACCGCATCGCCGGCTCGGCGGCGCCGCTCGACGAGCTATCCGGCCCCTTTGCTGCGGCACTCTCGACGCACGGGCTGCTGCACGGCACGCCGGCGATGATCGACGCGACCCTCGCCGGGATCGCCGGACTCCTGGCCAAAGGCGCGCCGCTCTACGCGACCTTCGGGTCGGTTCGTGACGCGCGTTTCGGCAGCGGCAGGCAGATCGACGAGTTTACGTACGCACCGGAATCGGGCGACGAGCGCGGCGTCGCGCACGCGTTCTTCGACCGCGAGCGCCTAAGCGAGCTTCTCGGGGCTCACTTTGCGATACGCTCGCTCGAGGAGCACGACGCCGGGCAGAGCGCCGGGCAATGGGCGCATTCCGAGCGCCCGCTCTCAGGCGCGGTCCACTGGTTTGCGATTGCTACGGCAAAATGAACGCGCAGATGAAGGCCACGATCAGAGCGCCGGCGACCACACTCCCCGCCGTCGTATGGCTGAAGGGCTTTCGCGTGTGGTGGTGCGGGTTGCTCCGCACCGCAACCGCATGCCGATGCAGTGGAATGTAAACCGCCGCGATCGCCGCGATGACGATCAGCGGCGGGACGATCAGACGAAGCGGATGATGCACGCCCTATCTATGAGCCGCGCGTAGAGATCAAATCCTGCATCGGGCTCGAAGCGCTGGCGTAGAGCCGTTTGGGCATTCGCCCGGCCAGAAATGCTTGGCGCCCGGCGATGACGGCGTGCTTCATCGCGCTCGCCATCCGGACCGGATCGCTCGCGGCGGCGATGCCAGTGTTCATCAAAAGCGCGTCGACGCCCAGCTCCATCGCAAGTGCCGCATCCGAGGCGATGCCGACCCCGGCGTCGACGATTACCGGGATCTTCGCGCGCTCCTTGATGATGCGAATCGAGTAGGGATTGCAGACGCCCAAACCGCTGCCGATCGGCGCCGCGAGCGGCATGACGGCGGCGCAGCCGAGCTCCTCGAGCTGCTTGCACGCGATCGGATCGTCGCCGATGTAGGGCAGTACGATAAAGCCTTCCTTGACGAGGCGCTCCGCCGCGGCAAGCGTCTCGCGCGAATCGGGGTGCAGCGTCTGCGCGTCGCCGATGACCTCGAGCTTGATCAGGTCGGTCTGCAGCAGCTCGCGCGCCAGCTGCGCGGTGAGCACGGCATCTTTCGCGCTGTAGCAGCCCGCCGTGTTCGGCAGAATCGCATAGCGCTCGCGATCGATGTAGTCGAGCATCGTCCGTCCCTGCCGATCGTCGAGGTTGATGCGCCGGATCGCGACGGTCACCATGTGCGCGCCGGAGGCTTCGTGCGCCGCCTGCATCACCTCCATTGAGGGATACTTGCCCGTGCCGACGATCAGCCGCGAGCGCAGTTCCAGCGTACCGATGCGAAGCGCGTCGTCCATCAGCCGCCCGCGACCGCCGTGATGATCTCCAGCCGGTCGCCCTCATGCAAGCGATTCGTCTCGTACTGCGCGCGGGGAACGACGCAATCGTTGCGGGCGACCGCAATGCCGGTGCGCGGCGACCCGAGCAGATCGAGCAGTGCGCCGACCGTTACCTCGTCGGGCAGCTCGTGCGGCTCTCCGTTGACCGTTGCCTTCACGCGTACGTCGTTCGCGCCGGGCGCGATTCTTCCGCGTTGACCCGCTCGATCGAGAAAGGTCGCAGCGCCTGCGCAGCCATGCCTTCAATTGCGTCGGCGATCAGTCGCGCGGTAATCGGCGCGAGCAGAATCCCGTTGCGATAGTGACCGGTGGCCAGGAAGAATCCTTCGAGCGGCGTCGCCCCGAGGAACGGCGATCCGTCGGGCGTCCCCGGACGTAGCCCGGCCCAGCTTTCGGTCACCGAAAAACTCGCCAGCGCCGGGGCTGCCGTCAACGCCGCGTGCAGCAGATCGCGCACTCCCTGCGCGGTCGGGCGCTCGTCGAATCCGGCGGATTCCACCGTCGCTCCGACGAGCAGACGGCCATCGTCTCTGGGCACGAGATAACAACCCGCCGCCCAGGTCGGGCGGCGCACGAAGTCTCTGGGAACGCCGAGCGAGAGCATCTGCCCCTTGACCGGCGTCACGGGTGGCCGGCACGTCGGCGGCGGTCCCTCGAGTAGCGCCGCCCAGGCGCCGCAGGCGTTGATCACCTGCGCGGCCGCGACGAATCCGAAATCGGTGGCAACGCCGAGCACGCGGCGCGCGTCGCACTCGACGCGCAACGAGGCCGTCGTCGTAATGCTGACGCCGCGGGCTTCGCAGGCGCTCGCGAGCGCGCGGCCGAGTCGACGGTTGTCGACCGAGCCTTCGTCGCGTACGAGCAGACCGCCGGTTACATGCCGGCCGAGCCACGGCTCCGCGGCAAGCACCGCAGAGCGCGCGAGCAGTTCGCTCGCGACGCCGCGCGACTTCAGCATGCGATCCCGCTCGCGCAATTCCGCGAGCGCGGTTTCGTCACTCGCGACGTGAAGCACGCCGCCGGTGCGCAACATCGGGTCGACGCCGCCGGCTTCGCGCACGCGCTCGACGAATGGCGCAAACTCACCCAGCGATGCGACGCACAACTCGAGCATCGCGGGCTCGCGCAGAACCTCCGCGTACGGCGCCAGCAAGCCGGCGCCGGCCCACGACGCCGCCCGCGCGGGTTCGCCGCGATCGTAGACGCGAACGGTTGCGCCGCGCTCGGCGAGTTCGAAGGCGATCGCCAGGCCGATCAGCCCCGCACCCGCGACGATGACGTCGCCACCCACGGCCTTCACCGGCTACATTCCCGTGTAGACGGGACCCTCGCCGCCTTGCGGCGGCACCCAGGTGATGATCTGGTAAGGATCGGCGATGTCGCAGGTCTTGCAGTGCACGCAGTTCGTGAAGTTGATCTGCAGCCGCCCTTCGAACTTTCCATCGCTCTTTTCGAAGAGCGGCTCGTAGACGGCCGCGGGACAGAAGTGGCGGCACGGATTGCCGTACTCGGCCGTGCAGCGATCGCGGCAGATGTTCGTGTCGGAGACGAGCAGGTGGCAAGGCTGGTTCTCTTCGTGCATCGTGCCGCTGTTGTAGACGTCGGTTAGCTTGTCGAAGGTCAGCACGTTGTCGATCTTTGCGCGCGGCGTCTCTTTAGGCTGCCAGCCCATCTTCTCCATCCGCTCGTACCCGGGCTGGCCGCCGAGCTTCTCGATGAATCCGAATCCGGCGCCGCCGGTGATCGTCGCGAGGCCCGCGTTGACCAAGCCGGCGAGCATTCCGTTGTGAAATCCTTGGTGGAAGTTGCGCGCCGTGCGAAGCTCGGCGTACGCCCACGAATCTTTGAAGCGCCGCTCGTACGACGACAGCGCCTCGCGATCGAAGCGCTCCGCTAGCGCCGCTTCCCAGATCGTCTCGGCGGCGAGCATTCCCGACTTCATGCCGAGATGAATGCCCTTGAGACGCATGCCGTTGAGAAACCCGGCGGAGTCGCCGACGATCAGCAGCGCATCGGCGTACGCGCGCGGCATCGCAAAGAGGCCGCCCTCGGGAATCGCTTTGGCACCGTAACGTATCATCGTGCCGCCCTCGAGCATCTTGGCGATCGCCGGATGCTGTTTGAGCCGCTGCAGCTCGTTGTGCGGGTCGGTCGTCGGATTCTTGTAGTCCAGACCGGTAACCATGCCGATGTCGAGGATGTTGCCGCCCATGCCGTAGATGAAGCCGCCGCCGAACGTCTCCGAGGGCAGCGGATATCCGAGCGTGTGAATGACCGAGCCCGCTTTGAAACGATCGTCCGGGAGCTGCCACAACTCTTTGACGCCCGCCGCGTAGACTTGCGGCTCGCGCTGCGCGGCGAGGTCCAAACGCGCAACGGCCTGCTTTGCGAGCGTCCCACGAGGGCCCTCACCGAGCACGACGACCTTCGCAAGGATGTCCGCGCCGGGTTCGTAGTTCGATTTCGGCGCGCCGTTGTGATCGAGGCCTTTGTCGCCGGTGCGCACGCCGATGACGCGATCGCCCTCCCACAGCAACTCTTGCCCGGGAAATGCGGGAAAGACTTGCGCGCCGGCCTCTTCCGCGCGCTCCGCGAGCCAGACGCACATCTTCTGCAGCGAGGTGACGTACTTGCCGTGATTGTTCAGCGGCGGCGGCGTAAACGGCGCTTTGATCTTGCCGCCCGTCGTCAGGAGCCAGAGTTCGTCGCGGGTCACCGGCGATTCGACCGGCGCACTCTCGCGCCACTTCGGCAGCAGCTCGTCGAGCGCGCGCGGATCCATCACCGCGCCGGAGATGCCATGATTCCCAACCTCGGCGGCTTTTTCGATCACGAGGATCTCGAGTGCGCGCCCGGCCTCTTGCGCGAGCCGGCCGAGCCGAATCGCGCCCGCCAAGCTCGCCGGGCCGGCGCCGACGAAGAGGACGTCTACTTCGAGCTGGTCGCGTTCGGGCATACGGCTACTTACGCGAGACGGTAGGGGCCGACCCTCCGACTCGCGCAAAGGTCGCCACAATGAGCCAAACGCTCCGTCGCAGTTTTGCCAGCGACAACAACGCGCCGATCGCTCCAGAGATGCTCGAAGCGATTCTCGAAGCGAATGTGGGCGATGCCCCCGCGTACGGTGACGACGAGTGGACGGCGCGTGCGCGCGCGTGCTTCCGGGAGCGCTTCGGCGAGGACGTCGAAGTCTTTTTCGCATTCAACGGTACGGGCGCAAACGTCGCGGCGCTGAGTTCGCTGCTGCGTCCCTGGGAGGCGGTCTTGGCTCCGGTAACGGCGCACTTGCAGAGCGACGAATGCGGCGCACTCGAACGTTTTGCCGGTTCGAAGCTAATTGCCGTCGCAACGCCCGACGGCAAACTCCGCCCGGACGATCTCGAACCCTATCTGCATACCGAGGGAGTCGTTCACTTCGCGCAGCCGCGCGTGCTCTCGATCTCGCAATCCCCGGAGTTCGGCGGACTCTATGAAATCGAAGAGCTTCGCGAGCTCTGCCGTTTCGCGCACGATCGCGGCCTAATCGTTCATCTCGACGGCGCGCGCCTCTCGAACGCGGCAGCCGCGCTCGGCACCGACCTGCGCGCGACCAGCGTAGACACCGGCATCGACATTCTCACCTTCGGCGGGACGAAGAACGGGCTGATGCTCGGCGAGGCAATCTGCTTCTTCAAACCCGAGCTGCACGGCGGCGCGGCGGCGTTCGTGCAGAAACAGTCGATGCAGCTGGCTTCGAAGATGCGCTACATCGCCGCGCAGTTCGTTGCGCTCCTCACCGGCGACCGCTGGCGAAAATACGCCGCGCACGCGAACGCCATGACCGCGCTGCTTCACGAGCGCCTCCAAACCATCGACGGGCTGCGGATCACGCGAGAGGTCCGCTGCAACGTCATCTTCGCTACCCTCGAGCGGGCGGCGATCGAACGGATCGGGCGCGAATACTTCTTCTACATCTTCGACGAGTCGCTGCCCGAGGTGCGCTGGATGACGCACTGGGCCACGACTCCGCAGGATGTCGAACAATTTGCGGCGTGCGTCAGAGGCGCCTTGGCGCAAGAAACCTAAGCCGTCCAATCGAGCATCGCATCCCACCCGGGTTTTGGGAAGCGCTCTTTACTCTTGATCGCTTCGACGTACTTGCGCTTTCCGGCGCGGTTGCCCTTGCCGAGCATCAGACCGCCGACCAGACGATCTTCCCAAAAGAAGAGCGCGCGGTACCATTTCTTCTCTTTGTCGATCTTGCGGGCGATCTCGAGATCGGGGCGCAGATCGGTGCCGAGGCCAAACTGCGTGATAGTCTGCCCCTTGAAGAGCAGCGACGAATATTCCGGCACGTCGTGGTACTTCTCGCTGCCGCCCATCATGTTGAGAGCAACGACCTTGCCGTGCGCGCCGGCGTTGTTCCAGGTGCCCATGCGGTAGCGGATCTCTAAGATCGGGTCGTAGAAATCGGCGACGTCGCCGGCCGCGTAGACGTTCTTGATATTCGTCTCGAGGTGATCGTCGCAGAGAATGCCGTTCTTGCTCGTCTCGATCCCCGAACCGTCGCAGATCTCGGTGTTCATCGCCAGGCCGAAGCCATAGGCGTAGCACTGCGCTTCGATCTCGGCGCCCGTGTTCGTCCGCACTTTCGTGATCGCCCCGTTGGAGCGGACGAACTCCTCGACTTCCTCGCCGTAGTGCATGTAGACGCCCTCGGCGCCGGCCGCTTCGTGAAGCAAAGCACCGGCCTCCTCATCCATGATGCGGTGCAAGCCGCGCGGACCGCGCATCAGCCAGTGCGTCTCCAGCCCGCGCGAGGCGAAGGCCTCGGCGAGCTCGTAGGCGATGAACGATCCGCCGATCGCCACGCCTGCCTTGCTTTGGTCGATTTGCTCCGAGATCGCACGCGTGTCGTCCAGATACTGAAAGGCGAAGAGATTCGAGGCGCCCTCCGAACCCGGCTTCCCGCTGGGATTGGGGCGGCCGCCGGTCGCAATTAAGAGAGCGTCGTATGGATACGACGTTCCGTTGGCCGTGACGATCCGCTCTTGCGTAACGACGCGCTCGACGTGCGTCTCCAGGTGGAGATCGATGCGGTGCTCCTCATGCCACGCCACGTTGCGGATCATGACCTTGGCTTCAGGGATCTGTCTGCGCAGCATCGGCGGAAGCGAGATGCGGTTGTAGA
Source organism: Candidatus Cybelea sp. (assembly GCA_049285915.1). GTDB lineage: Bacteria > Vulcanimicrobiota > Vulcanimicrobiia > Vulcanimicrobiales > Vulcanimicrobiaceae > Cybelea. The sequence goes on from JBAQAW010000084.1 coordinate 17,830, forward strand.
GCGTGTACGGCTCGTCGCCGAAGAGCGCGATCTCGCACGACGGATCGTGCTTGCGCAGCTGTTCGGCCGCCGTGGTTCCGGCAAAGCCGTTGCCGATGATCACATACTTGCGAACGTCTGAACTCGCCACCAGGCGCAGCTTCGCCGTCGGCAGAACTCGTCATGCCGATGGACGCGCGGCTGGAACAGGTCCTCAACGCTTTCGTGGCAGCGTACGGCCAATACACGTTGACGCGCCTCGAGTTCGCGCTCCATCATCCGGCCGAGCCGGCGCCGCCCGTCGTCGGCGGTTTGTGCGAATCCTGCGAGCGCGAGCTCCGAACGCTCTTCCCGGAGATCGAGATGCAGTTGGAGACCGCGCTTGCCTTCGCCGGCCGGCACGAACGCGGACGCCGCCGCCGGCGCCGCCCGGATCCGCAGTTTCGGCTCTACTCGCAGTCGTTACGCGAACTGGACCGCTCCGCGCGGGCGCTGCGCTGGATGCTCACGATCACCGAGAGCCACTACGATCTTTAAAAGGAACCTAGCTGAGCGCTAGGCCCACCATCATCGCGAAGCCTGTTTCGAGCGCGCGTTCGTCGATATCGAAGTGGGCGCTGTGCTGCGGGTGCGAACCCTTCTTCGGTCCCCGCGCGCCGATCAGGAAGTAGGCTCCCGGGCGCAGCTCCTGCATGAAGGACATATCCTCCGACCACATGACGATCGGGTGCGGATCGACGGCGTTCTCGGGGCCGGCGACTTCCCGTGCGACCGCGCGCACGACGTCGTTTGCGCCGGGGTCGTTGACCGTCGGCGGGTAGTTATAACGGTAGTCGAATCGGTACTCGAGGCGCATCGCTTCGCAGAGCCCCGCGAGCACGCGCTCGATGCGCTTGGGCAGTTCGTTGCGAACCGCGTCGTCGAAGGCACGCACGCTTCCCTGCAGGGTCGCCCGCTCCGGAATCACGTTGTACGTCGTTCCCGCGTGAATCGAACCGACCGTAACGACGACCGGCTCGCTCGCCGCGTACTCGCGGCTCACGACCGTTTGCAGTAAGCCCACGAGCTGCGCCGCCGCGACGATCGGGTCGATCGCGTGGTGCGGCATCGCTCCGTGGCCCCCCTTACCTGTCAGCTCGATGTCGAACTGATCGGAGGACGCAAAGAACGGGCCGTCGCGGATCCCGACTTTGCCGGCGTCCAAGCCGCTGTAGACGTGCAGCGCAAACGTCCGGTCGACGTGAGGATTCTCGAGCGCTCCGTCCTCGATCATCAGCTTGTTGCCGCAATGCCCTTCCTCGCCGGGCTGAAAGCAGAAGACGATCGTTCCGGCGATCTCCGCCGTGCGCGCTCGCAGCGCCCGCGCCGCAGCGAGCAGAATCGCCATGTGCGCGTCGTGACCGCAGGCATGCATCGTGCCGGCGTTGACCGAGCGGTACGTTTCGTCGTTTTGTTCTTCGACCGGCAGCGCGTCCATATCGGCGCGCAGCAGCGTCACGGGCCCGGGCTTTTCGCCACGCAGCGTAGCCAAGATTCCCGTCTTTCCGATGCCGGTGCGAATCTCGTCGTAACCGGCCTCGCGAAGTTCCCGCTCGATGAAGGCCGCCGTTTCGAACTCCACGAGCGAGCGCTCGGGATGCGCGTGGAAGTGGCGGCGGTACCGGACGAGTTCGTCGCTGGGGACGCTGGAACTATCGAGTGTTTTGATCAATCGGTTTGAACCACAGTTGAGCGTCTGCATAGTCGAAGATCCAATCGAAGCTGCTCAAGATCTCGCGCCCGATCAAACCGTCGAAATCGCGTTGCTGGGCATACGCGGCCGAGGGTACCACCACCTGTACGTTCGCGAACGCCCAATCGCCCAGCACCAGCGTCTTCATCGTCAGATGCGTGATGCCGAAGGGCTTGCCGCCGATCGTCTGCATCTCTTCTTCGTCGCGCACGTCCTTGGGAATCAAGCCCGGATATCTGGCGAAGAAGTGCGGAAAGAGCGTCGTATAGGCGGCGCCGAGATCGGCGATGAAATGGCCGCTCTGCCCGCTGAAGATGGCCTTGACCATCGGCACCTCGGAGTCGAGCCGAATCGGGATCGGGGACCATCCTGCCGCGGCGAGCCCGGCCGGAAGCGCGCGCAGCATCGTTAATCGCTTCTTTTCGAAATCGACCTCGACGACGCCGCTGGCGAAGAAGTCCGCGCCGAGCAAGCCGACGACGCGGCTATCGGTAAGCTGCTCCTCGAAGCGCGCCGTCGAGAAGGCGACGTTTGCGGCGGTCAGGCCGCCGACCGAGACCGACTGCGCGCGCGCATTGGCCAGTGTGAAATCGCCGGCGAAGCTGTACTGCTCGGCGCCGCTCGAGCGCATTCCGAGCTCGCCCGCAACCCCCGGATCTATCAGCAAATCGGAGGAGCCCGAGTCCAAGAGGAAGTCGAGCGTTCGCGTACCGATGCTCACCGGCACGATGATGCCGCCGTCGGTGAACTTCGCGGGAATCGTAACCGAATCGCGGCCGCCCGGATCGAAGAGCCTGCGCGAATCCGGCGGAGCGAGGCTCGGCGCGGCGGTCGTATGCTCGTACGAAAGGAGGGTCGTTCGCCGCGTAACCGACGTCCCGTCGCGCTCGTATTCGATGAGGTGCGCGAGCGTCAGTCCGTACGCGCTGCGATAGTTCGAGTAGTTCCAGATCTGCTTGTGACCGTCGAAGTCGACCATTTCGATGCGGTCGAGCAGGTGCGTCTGCGCGTCGTAAAAGCGGCGCTCCGTCAAACCGTCCTCAGGCGTAACCTCGACTACCACTTGCGGCGTCCCGTCGCTAGTGAGCCCCAGGACTTTCACCCGGCTCGACTCCGACGCGGCGTTGCGCAGCGAGGCGACGAACGGATCGGTCTCTTCGAAGTCGTTCGAGGCGTGCGTGATCCAGCCGTTGGAGTCTTCGCTCCACGGCCGGCCGTCGTACGAGCCATAGGCGGTTACGAAGCTGCCCTGGCGCTGCGTCGTGCGAAAGTTGCGCCCGCTGCGATAGGTCTCGGCCGTCCAGGCGTCGCCCGTTTGGGACACCGTTTGCGTGACGACGTGATAGGTGCCCGGTTCGGGCGCGCCGGTTGCGTGCCGGTTGAGCGTAAAGATCGCCGGGGCGGTCAGCGTCGTCGCCGCGTATTGGCCGCCGGCCGCTGCGTGCGGCGAAGCGAGCGCGAATGCGAAGATGGCGGCGATTATGGCCGCGGTCCACCTCATGCGCCGGTTTTGGGCGAGCGCTCGACCGCCACCTCCGGCGCAGGATTTGAACGCGGCAGCGAGCGACTAGGCCATCGTGAGTCAAGCCAAGCCCGCGCCGGCCGAGCTCGAACGCCACGGATTGGGCGACGAGCAGCTCGTCGCGATCTTCCGCACGATGGTGACGCAACGAACCCTGGAGAACCGGGGCTTCCAGCTCAACCGTCAGGGGAAGATCCCGTTCGCCTCGGCCAGCGAAGGACACGAAGCGGTCCAAGCCGGCGCGGCGATGGCCTTCGAGCGCGGCAAAGATATCTTGGTGCCGTACTATCGGGATCTCGGGCTCGCGCTCGGCATCGGGGTGACGCCCTACGAGGTGCTCCTCTCGCTCTTCGCTCGCGCCGCGGATCACTCGGCCGGGCGCCAGTTCCCGCACCACTACGCGAGCCGCGCGCTCGGCGTGCACTCGATCAGCTCGGTTATTGCGGCGCAGCTGCCGCACGCCGTTGGGGCGGCGTATGCCATCCAGTACCGGCGTGAAGCCGGGCGGGCAGTGCTCACGACCTTCGGCGACGGCGCCACCAGCGAAGGCGAGTGGCACGAGTCGCTCAACTTTGCCGCCGTCCATCACCTCCCGATCGTCTTTCTCTGTGAAAACAACGAGTGGGCGATCTCGACCCCGCTTGCCAAGCAGATGGCGCAGCCCGACGTCCACCGCCGGGCCGAGGGCTACGGCATGCCGGGAACCGCGGTGGACGGGATGGACGCGATCGCTTGCTACGCCGCGCTGCGCGACGCGCTGACCCTGGCTCGAGGCGGCGGGGGTCCGACGCTCGTCGAAGCCAAGTGCTACCGTTTCCTCGCCCACACGACCGACGACGACGACCGCACCTACCGTTCGCGCGACGAGGTCGAGGAGCGCCGCAAGCGCGACCCCGTTCCCTGCTTCGAACGCTTGCTGGTCGAGCGGGGCATTCTGACCGCGGAAGGGGCGGAAGCGTTGAAGCGTTCCGTTCTCGAAGAAACCAACGACGCCACGGACCGAGCTGAAGCGATGGCCTATCCGGCCGCAGCCGATCTCTACGAAAAGGTCTACGCGCAGAGTTGGCATCCGTGGGTTACTTAAAGCAGAGGTTCTATGGCTACGACGGATTTACGAACGGGCGGTCTCGAGCGTCACGGTTTGAGCGACCAGCAGTTGCGCGACATCTTCCGCAACATGCTGCTGCAACGCCAGCTCGACAATCGCGGTTTTCAACTCAACCGTCAAGGTAAGGTTCCCTTTGCCCTCGGCAGCGAAGGGCACGAAGCCCTGCAAGCCGGCGCGGCGATGGCCTTCAAGCGTGGTTCCGATATTCTCGCGCCCTATTATCGCGATCTCGGCCTCTGCCTGGGGATCGGGCTCTCGCCCTACGAGATCATGCTCTCGATCTTTGCGCGCGCCGAAGACCATAACGGCGGCCGTCAGTTTCCGAACCACTATTCCTCCAAACAAGCGGGTTTGATGTCGTTCTCTTCGATTCTCGCCGCGCATCTGCCGCACGCCGTCGGCGCCGCCTACGCCTTGAAGTATCGCGGCCAGATCGGTCGCGCCGTCTTGGCAACCTGCGGCGACGGAACGACGAGCGAAGGCGAATGGCACGAGTCGATGAACTTCGCGGCCGTCCATAAGCTGCCGTTCGTGATGCTCGTCGAGAATAACGAGTGGGCGATTTCGACGCCGCTCCAAAAGCAGACGGCGCAGCCGGAGATATGGAAGCGCGCGGAAGGCTACGGCCTGCCCGGCTGCCGCTTCAACGGCTTCGATGCGATCGAAACCTACGCGGCGGTAAAGGAGGCGATGGATCGCGCCCGCTCGGGGGGCGGCCCGTCGCTGATCGAAGGCACCTGCTACCGGTATCTCGCGCACTCGACCGACGACAACGACATGACCTATCGCACCCGCGAGGAGGTGACGGAACGCCGCAAGCAGGATCCGGTTCCGGCCTTCGAAGCCGTGCTGCTCGAGCATGCGATCGTGACGCGCCAAGACGTCGCGGCGATGCGCAAGGACGTCCTGCGCGAAACCAACGAGGCGACCGACGCCGCCGAGGCGCTTCCCTATCCGAAGCCTGAGGATCTCTATACGCACGTCTACGAAGGAGCGTGGCAACCGTGGCAGTCGTAAGCAGCACGAGCTCGACGGTGTTGAACAACGTCGAGGCAGTCCGCGCGACCCTTTATGAAGCGATGAAGAACGACGATCGTACGATCATTCTCGGCGAGGACGTCGGTGCGCGTGGAAACGTCTTTCTGATCACCAAGGATTTCATCGGCGAGTTCGGCGAGGCGCGCGTCATCGACACCCCGATTGCCGAAGCGTCGATCGTCGGCATCGCCGTCGGTATGGCGATGGAAGGGCTGCGGCCGATAGCCGAGATTCAGTTCGCGGACTTCATCTATCCGTCGTTCAACCAGATCGTCGGGGAAGCGGCGAAGATCCGCTATCGCTCCAACGGCGAGTATACGTGCCCGCTCGTGATTCGTACCCCGTACGGCGGCGGGGTTCGCGGCGCGCTCTCGCACTCGGTCTCGATCGAAGCGCTCTTCTATCACGTTCCGGGCTTGAAAATCGTCGTTCCCTCGTTTCCCGACGACGTAAAAGGGCTGCTGAACTCGGCGATCGACGATCCCGATCCCGTGCTCTTTTTGGAGCACAAGAAGACGTATCGCTTGATCAAAGGCGAGGTGCCTGACGGACACTACACGATTCCGCTCGGCAAGGCGAGAATCCGCAAGGAAGGCACGCAGCTGACGGTCGTCTCGTATGGGCTCTACGTGCACTGGGCGATCGAGGCCGCCGAATCTCTCGAAAAAGAAGGCCTCTCGGTCGAAGTGGTCGACCTGCGATCGATTCGCCCGATGGACAAGACGGCGATCCTCGAGAGCGTTCGCAAGACGCGCAAGCTGCTGATCATTCACGAAGACAACAAGTTCGGCGGCGTCGGCGCGGAGATTAGCGCGATGGTCGCCGAGGAGGCGCTCTTCGATCTCGACGCGCCGATCCGCCGCCTCGCCGCACCGGACGTCCCTGCGATGGGCTACGCGTTGCCGCTCGAGGAAGAGTACATGTCGTCGCCGGCGGAGATGGCCGAGACGATGCGCGAAATGGTGAAGTTCTAATGGCTACTACGATCACGATGCCGCAGCTGGGCGAAACGGTCACCGAGGGAACCGTCGCGCAGTGGCTCAAGAGCGTCGGCGACGCCGTCGACAAATACGAAGACTTCGTCGAGGTTTCGACCGATAAGGTCAACGCCGGCGTACCCTCGCCGGTGACGGGGACGATTCGCGAGTTGCTCGTCAAAGAAGGCGAGACGGTCGCGACCGGCACGCCGATCGCCGTCATCGAAGAAGTGGGCGCAGCCTCCGCTTCGAGCGCATCGCCGGCACCCGCAGCCTCCGCTCGCGCAGCCGCGCCGGCGGCGCCGCCCGTCGCGACGGAGCGTCCGCAATCCGGAGCCTCGTCGAACGGCTCGCCGTCACCGGTGGCCGCCGACGGAGCCGAAGCTGAAGGTGCGCTGCGCGGCGCATCGCCCGCGGTCCGCCGCCTCGCGCGAGAGCATCACATTGACATCCGCGCCCTCAAGGGGAGTGGAACGAACGGGCGCGTGACGGTCGGCGACGTTTTGGCCGCGGCAAGCACCGGCGCCCCCGCAGGCTCAACCCCGGCGTCGACCGCACCCGCGGCGCCCGATGCGGCGCGGGCGTCGACCTACGCGCAACCGATTCCCGGCACGACGATCACGCTCACGCAAGCGAGGCGCATCATCGCCGAGCGCATGGTCGAGAGCCGTCGCACGGCGCCGCATGCGTGGTCGATGGTGGAGATCGACGTCACCGACGTCTGGAAATGGCGCGCTCGCGAGAAGGATCGCTTCGAACGCGAGACGGGTTACAAACTTACGCTCCTCCCATTCTTCATTCGCGCGGTCGTCGAATCGCTTGCCGCCTTTCCGTTGATGAACGCGCGTTTCGTACCGTCCGACGGGTCGAATCAAGCGAACATTTACGTCAATGGCGACGTGAACGTCGGCGTCGCCATCGGTCTGCCGACCAACCTCGTCGTTCCCGTGATCAAGAATGCCGACAAGCTCTCGATCAAGGGGCTCGCGGTCGCGGCCGGAGAGCTGATCGAGAGGGCGCGCAAGGGCAAGCTCGGGGTCGACGATCTCGCCGGGGGCACTTTTACGGTCAACAATAACGGTGCGAACGGATCCTGGGCCTCGGCGCCGATCATCAACGGCGGCCAGGCGGGCATCGTCACGATGGAGACGGTCGTCAAGAAGCTGGCCGTCCGCGACGACGATTCGATCGCGATCCGTTCGATGATGAACTCGTGCCTCTCGCTCGATCATCGCGTCGTCGACGGGTACGTCGCCAGCGGCTTCCTCGCCGATCTCAAGCGCCGTCTCGAGCGTATGGGGCCGCAGGGAGAACTGTAGACTACAATTCAGATCCGCAAGCAGTTCCGATTCGAATCCGCGCACGTTCTGCCGTCTCACCCCGGAAAGTGCTCGCGGATGCACGGACATTCGTATCGTCTCGAGGTCGCCGTCCGCGGCCCGGTGCAGACCGCCGGACCCGCGCGCGGCATGGTTGAGGATTTCGACGTCATCGAGCGTATCGTCAACGAACGCATCGTCGATCGCCTCGATCATCAGAGCCTCAACGACCTCGTCGAAAACCCGACGGTCGAAAACCTGCTCGCGTATATCTGGGAACAGCTCGCCGGCGCGCTGCGCGGCCTCGACGAGCTCGTCCTCTGGGAGACGAGCACCGCCCGCGGGATCCTACGTAAGAGCGATTTCGAATCCTAGCACGTCAGGCGATGCTTCAGCTAGCGGAGATCTTCTACTCGGTGCAAGGCGAGGGAATGTGGACGGGAACCCCCGCTGTGTTCGTGCGGCTTGCCGGGTGCAACCTCGCGTGTGATTTCTGCGATACGGATTACTCGACGAAGTTTTTCGCCGAGGTCGACGAGGTCGTCGCCCGCGTGCGTGACGCGGGCGGCGAGTGTCCGATGGTAGTGCTCACCGGCGGCGAACCGCTGGCGCAGGCCCAGACCCCGGCGCTGATCGAGGCGCTGCGGCGCGACGGGCGGCGCGTGCACGTCGAGTCGAACGGAACGATCTTCACCGAGCTCTCCGACGACGTGTGGCTCTGCGTCTCGCCGAAGGAGCGCGTCGATCCGCGCATGGCGCAGCGCGCGAACGAAGCCAAGCTCATCGTCGACGAGCGCGTGCCCGAGGAGCATCTCGCGCTCTTTGCCGGCAAGCCGGTGATTCTGCTGCAGCCGGAGGGGAACAAGCCGGCCAACGTCGCGCTCGCGCTCGAGTACGTCAAAGCGCATCCGCAGCGTTTTCGTCTCTCGCTGCAGACCCACAAGTTCATCGGCGTTCCGTGATTCTGCTCTGCTGTGCCGTCGAAGCCGAGCTTGCATTCTGGCGCCCGCGCGATGGGGTCGAGGTACTCGTCACCGGCGTCGGCCCGGTCGAGGCCGCGAGCGCGGTCGCCGAGAGGCTGGCTGCGGGGGAATACCGGCTCGTCGTCAATGCGGGGATCGCGGGCGCCTTCGGGGGTGCCGCAACGATCGGCGACGGCGTCGTCGTATCGGAAGAACGCATGGAGCTTCGTCTTGAAAACGGGGAGACGTTCTCGCTGCCGCGCGGCGAGCGGACGGTCGAGACCGCGCGGTCCGACCAGCGGCTCGTCGAGCGAATGCGGTCCGCCGGTTTTGCCGCGCTGCGCGGGGTCACCGTCTCCCGCGTGACCTCGAGCGAAGCGACGGCGCTAGGGCTCGCGCAGAGGCTCGGCGCCCAAGTCGAATCGATGGAGGGTTTTGCCGTGCTGCGCGCCGCGCAGCGAGCCGGCGTTGCTGCGATCGAAGTGCGCGGCATCTCGAATCGCTGCGGCGCACGCGAGTCGAGCGGCTGGGATTTCGCCGCCGGGATCGCCGGACTCCGCAACGTCACCGCCGCATTGTTGGAGATATGTACACCCTAGCCTATTCACCCTGTCCGAACGACACCTACATCTTCGGGGCGCTCACCAACGGGCTGCTTGCGGGCGCCCCCGAGGTTCGCGCGCACCTGGCCGACATCGAAGAGCTCAACGCCGCCGCCGCCCGCGGCGAGTACGAGCTCACGAAGGTAAGTTACGGCGCGATCCCGTTCCTGATGGATCGCTATCGCATACTCCCGTCCGGCGGCGCGCTCGGCCGCGGCTGCGGCCCGCTCTTGGTCGCGCGTCCGGACGCCTCGCCGCAGCTCTTCTCGGATTTTGCGCGCAAGAAGATCGCGATCCCCGGCGAGCGGACCACGGCCTTCATGCTGCTTGCGCTCGCGCTGGGACGCCGGCCCAAGAGCGTGCAGATGCGCTTCGACCGCATCGTCGACGCGGTGGTAAACGGCGAGGTCGACGCAGGGCTGATAATCCACGAATCGCGCTTCACCTATCGCGATGCCGGCCTGATCGCGATCGTCGATCTCGGCGAGTGGTGGGAGAACATGACGCTCCTGCCGGTTCCGCTCGGCGCCATCCTCGTTCGCAACGACGTCGACCCGGCGCAGGTACGTGCGCTCGACGAGGCGATTCGTGCCAGCCTGAGCTTTGCCCGCGCAAACGAAGAGGCAGTGATGCCACACGTCCGCGAGCACGCCGTCGAGATGAACGACGACGTGATGCGCTCGCATATCGCCCTGTACGTCAATGAGTTCAGCGAGGATCTCGGCGAGACGGGACGCAACGCAGTGCGCGCGCTCTTCATGCGAGCCCACGAAGACGGCCTCCTCAACCGCGCGGTGGAGCCCATCTTTGCAGCGTAAGCGTTTTCTGGCGTCCGCCGCCGGGTTGGGAGTCGCCGCCGCGGCGCCGGCCTTTGCCGAATCGCTGCCGCCGGCTCGGATCGAGCTGGGCAACGAAGTCTTTCTGCGCCGCGCCTGGCACGACCTCAACGGCCGCACGATCGGCTTGATCACCAATCAGAGTGGGGTCACTTCGCAGTTGGAATCGATCGTCGACGCGACGCTGCGCCAAGGGAAGGTTCGCGTGAAAGCGATCTACGCGCCCGAACACGGGTTTCGCGGCGACCGCAACGCGGGCGCGGCGGTCGCCTCGTATATCGATCCCCAGACGCATCTTCCCGTCTATAGCCTCTACGGCGCGTCGAAACACCCCAGCGCCGAAATGCTCGAGGGCGTCGACGTCATGTGCTTCGACATTCAAGACGTCGGCTCGCGAGCGTACACCTACATCTCGACGATGGCATACGCGATGCAGGCCGCCAAGCAGCTCGGCAAAGAGTTCTGGGTCTTCGATCGCCCCAATCCGATCGGGGGCACCGTCGAAGGGCCGGTCCTGGAGCCGGCCTACGAGTCGTTCATCGGTCTCTATCCGATCGCGATGCGCCACGGCATGACGATCGGCGAGCTAGCCGGGCTCTTCAACGATCGCTTCGCCATCGGCGCAAAGCTTCGGGTCATCCGCATGACCGGCTGGCGGCACTCGATGATCTGGCCGGACACGGGCCTGCAGTGGGTCGCGACCTCGCCGAACATTCCCGACTGGCAGACGACGTTCGTCTATCCCGGTACCGGATTGCTCGACAGCGCCGGCATCAACAACGGCAGCGGCTACACCAAACCGTTCTTTCTCGCAGGCGCGCCGTCGCTCGACGGAACGAAGCTCGCGCAGCGATGCAACGCCCGCAATCTTCCCGGCCTCTGGTTTCGTCCAGCCGCCTGGACGCCGTACGTCGGCTTTTGGAAGGGCCGCGAACTCGTAGGCGTCGAGCTGATGGTCTTCGATCCGCGCCGCTTCGCCGCCGTGCGTTGCGCGGTAGAGATCCTCGTTGCGATTCGCGATCTCTTCCCGCACGCAATCCAGGTCGCGAGCGTCGCCGGGCTCGATCGCGATTGGGGAACCGATTCGATTCGGCAGAATCTGCTCGCCGGAAAAAGCGCGAGCGATATCCTCAACCAGTGGGCGCCCGGCGTGGCGGGCTTTGAATCGCTGCGACGAAGATATCTACTCTATTAGCGGCCTTCGTTCATGGCCGCGCGCTAAAAGAGCGTATCGCTTCGACGAAGGGATTGCCGTAGCGCTCGAGCTTCACGTCACCGACACCGGCGATCTGCCGGAACGCCTGCAGCGTTACCGGCCGGTGCGTCGACAGCTCGCGTAAGGTCGCGTCGGAAAAGACGATATAGGGCGGAACGCCCTGCTCGTCGGCGAGACGTTTGCGCAGGCTGCGCAGGGTATCGAATAGCGCGTCGTCATGGTCGCTAGAGTCTACCGGACGGCGGCGGCTGCGGCGCTTCTCGGCCTTAGCGACGAAGCGCGGCATGGCGAAAACGAATGCACGCTGCGTTTTGAGCGCGCGCAGTCCCTCTTCGGTAACGAACACGGTTCGCCGCTCGTCCTGGTCGACGCAGCCGGTCCGCAAGAGCTCGGAGAACAGCGCCATCCATTCGCCCTTACTCTGCTCCGTGCCGATCCCGAAGGTCGATAGGCCGTCATGCCCCCAAGCGATGACTTTCTCCGTCCGCTTTCCGAGCAGCACGTCGACGATGTGGTGCGCGCCGCTTGAAAATCCGCCGTGCTCGCGCACGCGATAGATGCAAGAGAGAAGCTTTCTGGCAGCCTCCGTGCCGTCGACCTCGAGCGAAGGCTGCAGGCAATTATCGCAGTTGTCGCACTGGCTGGGAACGTCGTGCTCGCCGAAATAGCTCAGCAGGTGATGGCGCCGGCAGCGGGTCGTCGCGGTGAAATCGAGCATTTGCCGCAGAAGACGCTCGGACTTTTCGCGCTCTTGCAGATCCTCGATCTGGCGAATGAAGTGGCGCTGCTTTGCCGCATCCCCTCCGCTAAAGAAGAGCGCACAATCGCTGGCGAGGCCGTCGCGGCCGGCCCGCCCGGTCTCCTGGTAATAGCTTTCCACGTTCTTGGGCAAATCGTAGTGTACGACGTAACGAACGTTGGGCTTGTCGATGCCCATGCCGAACGCGATGGTCGCGCATATGACGCGGATCTCGTCGCGAATGAAGAGCTCCTGGTGGCGAGCGCGCTGCAGCGGGGTAAGGCCGGCGTGGTACGGGCGAGACGAGATGCCCTTGGCGGAGAGTTTCGCCGCCAGCTCCTCTGCCGAGTTGCGGCTCTGCACGTAGACGATGCCGCTTTCGTTGGCACGCCCGGCGCACCATGACAGCAGCTGTTTGACCGCGTCGGATTTTTCGAAGACGGCATAACGCAGGTTCGGCCGGTTGAAGCTTGCAACGAAGCGGCGCGGCCTCCGCAGGTCGAGAAAGCGGTCGATGTCGTCGCGCACGCGCGCGGTAGCCGTCGCGGTGAGCGCTAGTACTGGAACGTCGGGGTAATGCGAACGCAGCGATGCGATCTGGCGGTACTCGGGGCGAAAGTCGTGCCCCCATTCGCTGACGCAGTGCGCTTCGTCTACCGCAATGCGGCGCAAGCTCCAGCCCGCCAGGCGGGTTAGAAACGCGGCCATCACGGTTCGCTCGGGAGCGACGTACAACAGGCGGTAGGCACCCCGGTCCAGCGCCGCCAGCCGGTGCGCGGTCTCCGACGGATCGAGCGAACTGTTGAGGAACGTTGCGGAGATTCCGTTGGCTTCGAGCGCATCTACTTGGTCTTTCATCAATGCGATCAGCGGCGAGATGACCAGGGTGAGGCCCGGCTCGAGGAGAGCCGGCAATTGATAGCAGAGCGATTTGCCTCCGCCGGTCGGCAGCAGTGCCAGCACGTCGTCTCCCGCTAGCGCCGCTTCGACGATCTCGCGCTGCAGCGGCCGAAACGACTCGTAACCGAAATGATGCTTCAGTGCCTCGTCGAGCGTCATGAGGCGGAGGATGCCTCAGGGAAATACAAACCCCCGCCGGTTTGGCGGGGGTTTGCGTTTCGATGACCGTTTCTTACCAGTCCCAGTACCCTACAGCGTCCTTATCGATCTTGGAGGAGATCGCGATGGAACGAATTCGCGTACATGGTCCACGTCCACATGATGTTCGATTATGCTGTCATAGCGATACCCCCGTTGTCAAGGTCCGAACGACGCGTCGTTGAAGCGTCTTCGCATGCTGCGCGAGCGGTTGATCGGCGCGCTTGGAACGGATGGCGTAAAGACCGAGCCCGAAGATCTTTCGGTATATGCCTTCGATGCTTATACGGAAGGCGGCCGACCGTCAGCGGTCGTCTTGCCGCGTTCGACCAACGAGGTGAGTGCTGTTGTGAAGATCGCGCGAGAGTTCGGCGAACCGATCGTCGCGCGTGGCGCAGGCACCGGGCTCTGCGGCGGGGCTGTCCCGGCCGTCGGCGGCGTCGTCGTTTCGACGATGCGCATGAACCGCATCTTGGAACTCGACCTTGCGAACCGGCGGGCGCGAGTGGAGCCGGGCCTGATGAATCTCGACCTTTCGCGGCGCGTCGCGGCCGAGGGGCTCTTTTACGCTCCGGATCCCTCGTCGCAGCAGATCTCGACGATCGGCGGCAACGTCGCGACCAACGCCGGCGGCCCGCATTGCCTCTCCTACGGCACCACGGTCAACCACGTGCTGGGGCTCGAGGTCGTCGACGAGGCCGGCGAGGTCTTCACCACGAGCATCGACGGGCCGGGCTACGATCTGACCGCTGCGCTGGTCGGCAGCGAGGGCACCTTGGGCATCGTCACGTCCGCGTGGGTCCGGCTGCTCGCACAGCCCGAGGCCGTACGCGTCTGGGTAGCCGCCTTCGACCAGATGGAGGCCGCCTCCGAGGCCGTCTCGGCGATCGTCGCCGCGGGAATCGTGCCGACCGCGCTCGAGATGATGGACGCCGTGATCGTTAAGGCCGTCGAGGCCGCCTTCCAGGCCGGCTACCCGACCGACGCCGCCGCGGTGCTGCTCGTCGAGAGCGCCGGATTCGAAGAGGACGTTGACGCCGCCGAATCGTCGATTGCGGCGATCGCCAAGCAGCACGGAGCCCGCTATTGGCGCAGCGCTCACACGCCGGCGGAGCGCAGTGCGCTCTGGGCCGGGCGAAAGGGGGCCGCCGGCGCGACCGGGAGAATTGCGCCAAACTATTACACGCAAGACGTCTGCGTGCCGCGCAGCAGACTCCCGGCTGCCCTGCGGGCGGTGGAGGCCGCCGCCGCCGCACATGCGATCACGGTTGGAAACGTCTTTCACGCCGGCGACGGCAACTTGCACCCCCTCTTGATGTACGACCGGCGCGACCTCAGGCAAGTCGCTGCGGTCGTGGAGACGGGCAACGCCATCCTTGAATCTGCGATCGAACTCGGCGGCACGATCAGCGGCGAGCACGGCATCGGCTGGGAGAAGCGCGACGCGATGACGCGAATTTATTCGACTACGGATCTGGCAACGATGGGACGCGTGCGCGACGTCTTCGATCCCCGCCGGAGGCTCAACCCGGAGAAGATCTTCCCGAACGGCGCGCGCTGCGCCGAAGTGACTCCCCCGTGAGGACGGCAACCGCGCCGGTCGCGCCCGGGACGATCGACGCGCTGCGCGCCCTCGTCGCCCAATCCGATCGCACCGGAGAGAAGATCGCGATCGCCGGCGGAAATACGCTGTGCGGAATGGGGCTTCCGCTCGATGCGCCCGCGCTGATGCTTTCGACGCTGCGCCTCGCCGGCGTCGTAGCCAACGAGCGCGCCGATTTGACGATCGCCGTGCGCGCGGGCACGACGCTGCAGGGCGTCAACGTGCTGCTCGCAACCCAGGGACAGTTCGTGCCCTTCGATGCCCCTGCGCCTCAGTACGCGACCGTCGGCGGTACGCTCGCCGCTGGGTGGCTGGGTCCGCGCCGCCATCGCTACGGCCGCCTGCGCGACCATGTGATCGGCTCGACCATCGTGCTCGCCGACGGCAGCCTCGCGCGCGCGGGCGGCATGGTCGTTAAGAACGTCGCCGGTTACGACATGAGCCGCCTCTACGTCGGCTCGTTCGGAACGCTCGGCATTATCGTGCAGGCGAACTTCAAGACGGTCCCGGCACCGCGGCACGCGCGGATCTTCCTCGCTCCGCTCCCCGAACGCACCCGGATGCGTACGTTTGCAGCGCTTGCGTCGCTGCCGATACCGCCCTCCGCTGCCTTCTGGATCGAGGGATTTCACAACGCGGTCGACGGCGAAGACGGCGACGAAGGGCGCGTCGTGGTGTTGCTCGAGGGCAGCGATGCGATATTGGAGCGCGCGACGCGCGACCTGCGTTCGGCGCTCGGGCGCGCCGGCGTGCCCGAGACACGCGTCTTCGATGCGGGCGCGCGGGAGTCGTTTCAGCGGATCGTCGATGCCTACGTCGCCAACCTCGGCGAACGATCGGTGACCTATCGCGTCGCTTCGTTCGCGGCGGAGTCCGCGGCGCGCGCGCTGCAAGTCCACGAGCTCGCTCGCCGGTACGACCTGCGAACCGACACGATCGTCGACGCGCTCAACGGTGACGTGGTGCTGCGCGTGAGCGATCTCGATTCGCGCACGCTCGGCGGAAAAGTCGAGAGCTTCGACGACGCGATCCACGAGCTCGAGCCCGCAGCGCAAGTGATCGCCTGCGAACATCCGCATCGCCTCCATCTCAACGCGTGGGGTGAAGCGCCGGCAGCGGTCGAGCGGATGAGGGCGCTCAAAGCGCGTTTCGACCCGAATCGCACGCTCAATCCGGGGCGTTTCGTCGGCGGAATTTAGGCCGCCGCGCGGGCAGAGGAGGGCCCTGCGAAAGCTGGAACCGGACCGGCATGAACAGATTAGCGCTTCGCGGCTTCATTGCCATTTCTCTGGCCTTCGCGGTCTCGGGCGCCGTGCGCGCCGCCGCACCCACTCCGGCACCCCCGCCGACGCCGGCGCCGGCCGAATCGACCGCCGAAAAGACCTTCGTGAGCACGGTGACGACGGATCTGCAGAGCCGCTTTGCGACGACCGCACAGGCGACTGCTGCCGGCTACTTCCAATACACCGACGAGGACCAGACCGGCGCGATCAGCTGGGTGAATATAAAGTCCTGGCAGAGCGACGAGCAGCATCCGAGCCAGCTCTGGTACGACGTCAGCGGCCGTCTGATCGGCGCCGACTTCTCGGTGCTGCAGAGCAACTCGAAGGCACGCCCGGAGATCTGGGGTATCTCGCCCTCACGCTGGCTCGATTTCTCGCCCGGCCACGTCCACTTCGGCATCAAGACGGCCTCGGGCGTCGCCTACGGCGGCGCAGGAGCGAAGACGATGGCCAAGATCGAGGGCACGGTCGACCACCCGACCTCAGCCGATATCGTGAAGATCGGCACGCTTCCGCGTTACAAAGTCCTCAAGATTCCGGCCGCGAAGACGGCCTCCGACGTCGCATTCGTCTTTCCGTTCCCGGCGATATGGGATCTCCAGGTCTGGCTCGTTCCCAATCCGCTCGGCGCCTTCGCCGAACACAATCCCGACGTGAAACCGAGCGCGAACGCAAAAGACCAAGACTAAACGTTAAAGCGCTGGGCCGACACCGCTACTTGGAGCTGATCGCTGCGCCGATCGGTTCGACGAAGCTAGCGGTGTTGTCGTCGTTGGTAGGGGAACCGCCGGCCGGGAAGTCCCAGCGATTGGTCGTCGTCGGCGTATAGCCGCACGCTTCGTAGTCGGCTCCGGCGACGTATCGCTCTTCATCGGCGGCGATGACGCCCTGCGTCAAGTCGCAGACCTGGCCGCCGCTGTAGTTCGAGAGATTCGTCGTCCCGGTGATCGATCCGGTCGAACCCGAGACCGAGACCCAGTAGATGCACGCTGAGGTGGTCCCGCCGCACTGCTGGTCGCCGAGCGCGACGTAACCGCCCACCTTGTACCACTGCACCATCCCGGCGAAGTGCAGCGTTCCGTTGCTCAGCGAGATCACTTTCGGACTGCTGCCGCCGGCGGGCAGCTCCGCGAAATAGCTCGTGCTTCGGGTCTCGTCGGTACCGTCGAAGAAGAGATTGCCGCTCTCGTCGTAGCCGGCGAAGAAGTACTGATAGATGCTCGCGCTGCTGTAGGGAGTGCCGCTGCCCGAGCCGTTCTTGAAGATCATGATATTGCCGGGGCCGCTCGTGCTCTCGATGTTCGAGACCGCGAGATCGCCGGTCTTGCGATCGACGGCGCAGCTTGCCGGAAACTCATTGGGTACGCTCAACGTTTTGAGCAGCGCACCGCTGCGCGAGTACTGCAGCATCTCTTCCGCTGCGGTATTGGCAACCCAGATGTTTCCGCTTGCATCTTCGCACAGGCCTTCGGGTGAACTCAGGCCGGTGATCTGCCCCTTGAGCGTTTGCCCGGGCATCGTGAAGACGTCGACGTCGTTCGCGCCGTAGTCCGAGATGAAAAGCAGGCGCGGCATCGCCCCCACGTCTTTCGCAAACCAGGTCTTTCGTTTTTCGGGGCTTTTCGTCACGCTCGCACGCGCTGCGAGCGCCGGAATCGCGGCCTTCTTTTCAAGCGAACCGGCGTCCGATTCGTTCGTTTGCGAGGTGGCCTTCGCTTGCGTAGAACTCTGCGTCGTTGCCGGTGCGATCGCCGACGGTGGCGTTGCTTGCATACCGGCGCCGCCGCTGCACGCTGCCAGTCCGAGGGCGGCCGCACAGGCGGCGAGCGCCGGCGCGATGGCCTTCGCGGTGTTCACGACGAGTTTTGCTCCTTTGGGGGAATTCGCTACAACGTGGCACTGCTGCGTTTACCCGAGGTGCCGGGACGCAAAACTCAAGCAAATCTCAGCGTAGCTCAGAGCCGAGCGAGCGAATCCATCTTAAACTCGAGGGCCTCGAGATATTTCTCCGCGTCCATCGCGGCGCGGCAACCGGCCCCTGCCGCGGTGATCGCTTGCCGGTAACGATGATCGTTGACGTCGCCCGCAACGAACACGCCTTCGGCATTGGTCCTCGTCCCGTCGGGAGAGGCGATGTAGCCGAGCTCGTCGAGATCGATCTGGCCGGCGACGATGCTCGTATTGGGAATGTGACCGATCGCAATAAAGAGCGCGTCGGTTTTGAACTCCGACGTAGCGCCGTCGACGACGTTGCGCAAACGCAGCCCGGTCAGATGCGTATCGCCCAGGACTTCTTCAACGACGGTGTTCCAGATGAAATCGACCTTCTCGTGAGCGCTCGCGCGAGCGGCCATGATCTTGCTCGCCCGCAGGCGATCGCGGCGATGAATCAAGGTAACGCGGCGGCCGAAGCGCGTGAGGAAGAGCGCCTCTTCGAGCGCCGAGTCGCCGCCGCCGACGACGGCGATCTGTTTATCGCGGAAAAATGCGCCGTCGCAGGTGGCGCAGGTCGAGACGCCGCGCCCGCGCAACCGCTCCTCACCTGGGATGTCGAGCCAGCGCGCGCTGGCGCCGGTCGCGACGATCACGGTCTCGGCCTCGTATTGCTCGTCGAGCGTACGGACGATCAACGGGCGCTTCGCAAAATCGACCGAAGTCACGTCGACGTTTTCGATCCGCGCACCGAAGCGCGCGGCCTGTTCGCGAAAACGGATCATGAGATCGGGCCCCATGATCCCTTCGGGAAACCCGGGGTAATTCTCGACGTCGGTCGTCAGCATCAGTTGCCCGCCGTAGAGGCCGCCGGCAAGCACGAGCGGGCTAAGGTTGGCTCGGGCCGCATAGACGGCGGCGGTTAGGCCGGCCGGTCCAGAGCCGATGATGATCACGCGTTCCATGCCCGCATCTTTCGACTCGGGCGAGCGCTTCCCGGTTGCAGCCGTTGCGGACGCTGCGTCGAAGCAGCGGCTATGATCAATCAGCAGCTGCCGCTGGAGGACACGTTCGGCGATATTCTGCGCAAGGCGCTTAAGGGAACCGGCACGAGCGAGGCGCGGCTCGCCGATGCTACCGGCATCGCTAAGGATACGATCGCGCATTGGCTCAAAGACGAAGGCGCCGCCAACGACGAGCAGGCGCGCGCCGTCGCAGCGATCCTACGTCTCGATGGCGGGAAGCTCGCCGATAGCGCTGCGAGACGCTGGCAACCTCCGGCGATCGAGCGCGCCGACATCCGGCGCCATCCGCAGGACCCGCATCCGAGCAACGGTTACGTCTTCTTCCTGCAGGACGGCCGCCGCGCCGCGCTCGTCGACCCGGCCGGCATCCCAGCGAACCTGCTGCGCGTGCTGCGCGACGGCGACTACCATCTACAGTACATTTTGATCACGCACAAGCACCCAGATCACTGCGACGCAACCGCGGACGTCGCGCAGGCCTTTCCGCAGGCGCAGATCGTGATGCACGAGCTCGACGTGGGCGCGATCGGCGCGCTTGCGAGCGGGGCGCAGCGCATCCGCGACGGCGAAACCCTGCCCTTCGGCGACGACGCCTCGATTCGGATGCTGCACACGCCAGGTCACACCGACGGCTCCTCGTCGTTCCTCTTCCAAGGCGCGCTCTTCTCCGGCGATACGCTCTTCGCGGCGAGCGTCGGCGGCGCGTACGGCGAGAAGAGCACCTACGACGACATCCTCAACAGCGTTCGCAGCAAGCTCTTCTCGCTTCCCGACGACACCGTCGTCATGCCGGGGCACGGACCGCCGACGAAGATCGGCTTAGAGAAACACCACAACCCGTTCTTCTAAACCCGTGTCATCCTGAGCGTGTCGAAGGACGGTCGAAGGGTTACTCGCGGTGGGCGAAGGGAACGCTGACGCTCGCGCCGTCGGGGCCGACGATCGTCGCGCCCGTCTCTTTCGGGGCGCTGCTCGATTCGCGAATGAGCTCGAATTGGAAGACGGCTTGACCGGACGACGGCAGCGACGTTTCGACGTGCTGCGGCGAACAATACTTTGGGGTGCAGAATGCAGCGAGCCAGCCGCTGGCAACCCCGCGCGCCTGGAGATGGACGACTGCCTTGGGTTTACCCGAGACTTCGAGCCGGTACTTTGCAGCGGCGGAGCTGGTCGTTTGAAACTCCGAGCCCGTCCAGGGTTGGATCGAGAGGCGCGTCGGCTTCGCGAGCGCGAGCAACAGGATAGCGGCGACGATCGAAACCTTCACGTTCGAAGCTTATATCCGATTGCGGTCATTCGCAAGATGATTCCAAGTGAAATCGCCGTGAGAAGTGCGACCATCCCGATGGAGAACGCGGGCGCAAGGTCGCTTTGCCCGGTATAACTGCGCCGAAAAGCGTCGATCGTGTAAAAGATCGGGTTGAAGAGTTCGAAATTGCGCAGCGCCGGCGGAAGCATTTTCGCCGAGGTAAAGACGCCGCCGACGAAGGTGAGCGGCGTGATGACGAAGGTCGTCAAGATCGCGATGTGATCGAACTTGTCGGCGACTAGGCCGAAGATGAGCCCGAGGGCTGAAAATAGCACCGATACGAGCGTGATGATGCCGAAATAGAGCAGCCAGTTCGAAGGCGCCGCGTGCACGAGCACGACGCCGAGCAGCGTGATCAGTCCGGCAATGAGCAGCGAGCGCGCGAGGCTGCCGAGAACGTAGCCGCCGACCAGCTCGTACGCCGACATCGGCGCGATCAGCAGCTCCTGAATCGAGTTCATGAAGCGTCCCTGAAAGAGCGAGCTCGAGCACTCACCGTAGGACGAGTCGATCACTTGCAGCATGATCAGTCCGGGAATCAGAAACTGCGCGTAGCTGACTCCCTGGATGCTCGGGATGCGGCTGCCGATCCCTAGGCCGAACACAAACACGTAGAGCAGCGTCGTGATGATCGGCGGCCAGATCACCTGGTTGATGATCTTGAGGCTGCGCACCATCTCGCGCTTGACCAGCGTCCAGAGCGCGACGCTATTAATCACGAACGAGCTCCAGAAAGACGTCTTGCAGCGACGAGCCCGCCGCGACCAGCTCCTCGGTCGGCTTTTCGGTGACGATCCGTCCGCCGCGCACGATCGCGATCCGCCGGCAAAGCTCTTCGGCCTCTTCCAAGTAATGGGTCGTCAGAAAAATCGTCAACCCCTCGGCGTTGAGCTTCTTGAGCCATTGCCACAGCTCGATGCGCAGCTCGACGTCGACGCCCGCCGTCGGCTCGTCGAGAATCAGCAGCCGCGGCTCGTGGATCAGCGCCCGCGCCAGCGACAGACGGCGCTTCTGGCCACCCGAAATCTTCGTGTACTCGAGGTGCGCGTGCGAGGTTAGGCCGAAACGTTCGAGTAGCGCGTCGGCGCGTTGCGCCACGATCTTTCCGCTCAGCCCGTAGTAGCCGGCGGAGTAGATCAGCACGTCGCGAAGCGAGAGGTACCGATCGAAGTTGTACTCTTGGGGCGATAGCCCAATGAGCTGTCGCGCCTGCCGCCACTCGCGCTCGTTGTCGTACCCGAAGATGCGGATGCTGCCCGCACTCTTGCGCGCCAGGCCGACGATCGCGTTGATGGTCGTCGTTTTCCCCGCGCCGTTAGGCCCGAGAAAGCCGAAGAACTCGCCCGCTGCGACTCGCAGCGAGATGCCGTCGACGGCCGTGAAGCTTCCGTATCGCTTGACGAGCCGATCGACCTCGATTGCTATGGGATGAGTTTCTTTAATTGCTTGTACCGGTGGCGGCGAAGGGTGGCGATGAGTTCTGCACTCTCCGGAATCCCGCAGTCGCTCAATTGGGTTGCAACTTTCTTCACGTCGAAGCCGACGCGGCGGTGCTTGACCTCCCAGCCGCCGGTGCGCTCGGTGAGAATCGCATAACCGGCGCGCGGGTCGCCGTCCTTCGGCACGCCGGCCGAGGCGACGTTCACCAGCAGCCGGCCGCGCCACATCCGTACGTAGGGGAGGTGCAGGTGACCAAAGGCGATCGTCGTCGCGCGCTCCTCTCCAACGAGCCGCTCCAGCGTCGCCTCGTCCGCGTCGGGCCAGATCTGCTCCTCGTCGTTGCGCGGGTTGGCGTGTACGATCAAGAGCTGATTGTCGTCCTCGCCGATGCGCATCGCAAACGGTAGATCGCGCAGCCACGAGAGCCAGCGTTCGCCGAGTTCGCGCCGGGTCCACTCGATTCGCCCGAGGTCCGCGGCGCTTTGCTCGCCGTCGCTCGCGCCGTCACAGAGAAAGCGATCCTTGTTGCCGCGAATGCAGGCGGCGCCCAACTCTTCGAGCCGCTGCAGCACCTTCTTCGGCTTCGGCCCCGGCAGACAGAGGTCGCCCGCGACGGCGACTACGTCGGCTCCGCCCTGCGCTTCGAGGTCTACGAGACAAGCGTCGAGGGCTAAGAGGTTACCGTGAATATCAGAAAGGACGGCTATGCGCATCAATCATCGAACTTCAGTCGCGCTTGAGGACCAGCGTCAGCATCGCCGGCGTCAATCCGATCTTCGTAAACTCGTAGAGATCGATCGCTTCCACCGTTATGCCTTGCCGGCCCATCTGCGCGAGCGCCGTGCGGTAACGGATATCGGCGAGCACGTGCCGCTCGTCCAAACAGAGCACGCCCGCGGCATTCTCCTCACCGCGCTCGAGGACGATCGTCTTGCAGCCTTCGAAGCCGGCCGGATCCACCGAATCTCCGCCGATGACGATCGTGTCGTTGGCAATCGCCGCCGCGACGCTTCGCAGCGCCTGGACGCCGGATGCGAGCTTTACTTCCACGACGCGATAGCCGTGGGCCGCAGCCAGCCGTGCGAAGCCCTCGCGGCCAATTTCATTTCCGCGCGAGCCGGCGCCAACGAAGGCCGTCTCGCCGGCCAAGATCACGTCGCTGCCGTCGAGCAGGCCCGGCCCTTGGATGTGACCGGCGATCGGAACGTCGATGCACGCGAACTCCGATTGCATGCGGTCGGCTTCGGCTCGTCGCGACATCGCGCTCGGGCGCATGAGCACGACCCCGTCACGCAGCGCTACCGCGGCGTCGGCGGCACTGATCTCGTAGGCGTCGCGGCCGTGCGATTCGTACGAAATCGTCTCAACGCCGAAGTATTCGAGCGTCGAGCGGAGCACGTCGTGCTGCTCGCGCGCTCGCTCGTAGATCGCGCCGGGCTCTCCGGCAATCGGACGCACGAGCTCGATCGCCGCACTAGGCTTGATCAAAATCGCGCTGCGCAGCGGGCCGGTCGGATTCTCCACGAGGCGCGGGCCGAAGCCGATCTTGCTGTGAGCGCTCATCGGCCCTGATACGCTTGCGGAGCCGGAACGCCGGTGAAACACGGCGCCAAATCTGAGGCCAGCAGATCGCTGAGGCTCAGCGGCGGCAAGCCGAAGATCTCCTCTTCGGTCTTCACGACGCTTGCGACGCTGAGATGATCTTCGGCGACGAACCCGCGCCGCGCGAGCGGTGAAACGACGAGCGCGTAGCTGCGCATCGCGTTGACGTGATCGGTGGGCGACTCGATGGCCGCCGGGACGACGAAGACCGCCGTCGAGCTCCAGTGGGGCGTGTGCGAGATGAAATCGACGATCTTGCCGAGGGCGCGATCGGCGTCGCTGACGGCGGCCGCGGTATCGCCGCTCGGCAGCGAGACGTAGGTAAAGTTGGGCATTCGGTCGGCCTCCACGTAACGCTGCATGTCGCGCACAAACTCGTCGGCGCGCGCTGAATCGGTCACCTTGGGATTATAACCGGGATAGTTGAGATCTACGTTGCCGGCGAGCGCTCCCAGCGCCGGAACATCGTAGTGATAGAGGGATCCGTCATATCCGGAGAGGCGCAGGAGCCCGCCGTAGTCGCGGTAGGTCAGGCCCGCCCGCGCCATCGCATTGAACAGGTATCCGGTGCGACCGTAGTCCTCCGGATCGTCGCCGTGGTCTTGTAGGGGCGAACGCGCCGCGCCGGCGGCGTCGACGAGTTGCTGATAGAGCGTGGCATCCGACGCGGTCGCGACCTGCTTGGCGAGGTTAGGGTCGGCGTCGGCCGCATAAAAGTTGTCCGCCAGCGCGTAGCTTCGCGCCAACTGGTGCAGGTTGGGCGTCGTGCTCTCCGGATAGAGGCTCAGCGTCCCATCGCCGTTGCCGTGCGCGCTGCCCGAATCGTCCTTGAGGTCGCCGAGCATCGCGTCGTAGGTGCGGTCTCCGACGGCGACGTAGACGACGTGATCGATGACCTCGCTGCGTTTATTCGAGCGCAGCGGCGGAATAACGGGATCGAACTTTGCGACGCTGGGGGTGCGGTTGTAGCGCAGCGCCGAGAGCGTTGCCTTCACCAGCGACGTGTGTTTGAGATCGATTCGCTGCAGGACGCCCCAGCCGTCGACGCCTTTGGCGCTTGCGACGTAGAGATAGCGCCCGTTGCTCGAGAGTGCGATCGCGCTTGGATACCATGCCGTCGGGATGAGACCGAAGCGGTAACGCGTCGTTCGTTTCGCGTCGAGCACCGCGACGGAATTGAGACCTGCAAGCGCGACGAAGAGCCGCTTCCCGTCCGGGCTGAGCGCTTCGGCACTGGGTTGCGCGCCGAAAGGCGCGCCGGGATAGAGCCGCAGATCGAGGCCGCGAACGACGCGCGGGACTCCGCTCAGGCTGACCACGGCAATGCGATCGACGTTCGAGAGTGCGACGTAGGCGAGCCGCCCGTCCTTGCTCAGCGTAATCGCCCCCGGGGCGGCACCCCCGACGATCTGCGCGCCGTCCGGCGCAGGATCCATCGGCACCGTAGCCGGATCGGCGATTGCGTTCGCGGCCGAAAGATCCAAAACCGAAAGCGTCGACGACTTCGCCGGATCGAACGCCGGCGCCGCGAACTCCGGCTGCGGCTGCGGCGTGGGAAGCGGACGATACGCGGAGAGGCCGCTGCTGCTGGAAATTAAAACGGCGCGTCCTGCGTCGACGTAGAGCGGCGAATTGCCGACCGGAATCGGCCGCACGACCGAACGCATCAACAAGTCGATCTCGACGACCGCATTACCGACGTTGTCGGCAACGTACGCGTCGCGACCGTCGTTGGATACGGCAATCTCCGCCGGCAGTGCGTGGGCGGGAAGCGGGATCGACGTCTCGGGCGTTAGCGTTCCGCCGGCCTCGAGATCGAAGACGCGCACCGCGCTCGTCGCCGCATCGGAGGCAAGCACGATCGTGCGCGATGGGTCCTTCGGATCTCGCGCGGTCGCCACGCCCATGAAGAACGCCGCTGATGGATCGCGATACACGCTCGCCGGGCGCATCGTCAGCACGTCGACGACGGTGAGCGACGGACCCGCGACGAGGCCGGTCTGGGCGGCCGCCGAGGGCGAGCCCGCAAACGCGCTGCCCGCATTGGAGAGAATGGCGTACCGGCCTTCCGGCGAAAGCGCCATTCCAAAGGTGCCGGTTCCGACAAAGACGCTCGTGCCGGCCGGTGCGGCGATTCTTCCATTGGGAAGAATAGCATCGGTGGGATGCACACGATCGGCTCCGGCTGGCCGCACGCCGGCCGGCGCCGAATACACGATGAGGGGAGCGGTTCGAGGGGCTGCACCTAAGAGGACGGCCGCTAACAACGCCGCTGGAAATTGCCTAAACGACACGGGAGGTAAGCCATTACCATCGCAGGCCGTCAGTACCCTGCCGTTTTAGCGGTGGCTACCGCCGTCCCGCCGTACGCGCTGGGGCAGGCTGAGGTAATTCGACGCATCGATCTCGCGCTCGGCCCTCGTTCTCGAGAGATCGTGCGGCTGCTTCCGATGTTCGGCAACACGGGCATCGATCGTCGCTACTCGTCGGTACCGATCGAGTGGTATGAAGATCTTCACGATTGGCCCGAGCGTAACGGCGTTTATCTCGATTCGGCGCTCGATCTGCTGGAGCGGGCGACGCGCGAGGTACTCGTCCGCGCGAAGCGCAGCCCCGAGGAGATCGACTCGATCGTCGTCGTATCGACGACGGGCATCGCGACGCCGAGCCTCGACGCGCTTTTGATGGAGCGCATGCAGTTGCGCCGCACGACTCGGCGCCTGCCGATTTTTGGCCTCGGTTGCGCGGGAGGCGTCATCGGCCTGGAGCGTGCGGCGACGATGGCGAGCGCGAATCCCGGCTCGCTCGTCCTCTTCCTTGTCGTCGAGCTCTGCGCGCTGTGCTTTCGCCGCGACGACTTTTCCAAGAGCAACATCGTCGCCACGGCGCTCTTCGGCGACGGGGCCGCCGCGACGTTGCTCGCGTGCGGCGGCGACGGACCGTCGGTCGTCGGAGGCGGTGAGTTCACCTGGCCCGATTCGCTGGACGTCATGGGCTGGGATATCACCGGCGAAGGCCTCAAAGCAATATTTTCGCGAGACATCCCAGAGCTCGTGACCACGAAGCTGAAAGAGGTCGCGACATCGTTTTTGAAAGAACACTCGCTCACGCTCGCCGACATCGACCGCTTCGTCTGCCACCCCGGCGGTGCGAAGGTGCTCGACGCGCTCGAGGTCGCCTTCGAAGTCGACGCGACGCGTCTGGCGGAATCGCGCGAGGTTTTGCGCGACTTCGGCAACATGTCGGCGGCAACCGTGATGTTCGTCCTCGAGCGAACGCTCGCGTCGAAGGAGCCGTGGCGCCGCGCGCTCGTCTGCGCGCTGGGTCCCGGGTTTACCGCCGGCTTCGCGCTCCTCGAAAACCCTTCACCCGCCTTGTCATCCTGAGCCTGTCGAAGGGCTGTCGAAGGACGTCGAAGGATGGTCGAAGGACGTGTGAGCGTTCTCTACGTCGTTCTCGGGCTCGTCGTGCTGCAACGAGTGGCGGAGCTGCTCTACGCCGCGCGAAACACCCGGAGGCTGCTGGCGCGCGGCGGCGTCGAGATCGGTGCGATTCAATATCCTTTCTTCATTCTGCTTCACGCCGCGTGGCTGGCGAGCATGGCGCTGTCGATCCCGCCCTCGCGCGCGCCGAACTGGACGCTGCTGGTCCTCTACGCGCTGCTGCAGCCGCTCCGCGTCTGGGCTATCGCAAGCCTCGGGCCGTACTGGACGACGCGAATCGTCACGGTGCCCGGCGAGGCGCTCGTGCGGCGCGGCGCGTACCGCTTCTTCCGCCATCCCAACTATATCGTGGTCTGCGCCGAAATCGCCGTTCTGCCGCTGGCCTTCGGAGCCGTCGAGATCGCGATCGTCTTCTCCGTGCTCAACGCGTCGCTGCTCTCGTGGCGCATTCGCGTCGAGGAGCGCGCGCTGCTTACGAGACGCGGTCGATAACGTCTTCGCCTTCGAGCTTGGCAGGCGTGCGACGTGCGACGCCGTCTTCGATCGCGGCGGTGGCGACGGCTTTCGCCACCGCATCCACGACGCGAACGTCGAAGACGCTCGGGATCACGTATTCGGCGTTGATCTCCTGTTCGGTGACGATTTCGGCAATCGCAAAGGCGGCCGCAAGCTTCATTCGCTCGGTGATCCGGCGCGCGCGCACGTCGAGCGCGCCGCGGAAGATGCCGGGAAAGGCCAGCAAGTTGTTCACTTGATTCGGGAAATCCGACCGTCCGGTGGCGATCACCGCGGCTACGGGCCCAGCGACGTCGGGCATGATCTCCGGCGTCGGGTTCGCCATCGCGAAGACGATCGGATCGCGCCCCATGTTCGCGATGTGTTCGGGCTGGAGAATGCCGGGAGCGGAGACGCCGATGAAAACGTCGGTTCCTTTGAGCACCTCGGGCAGCGACCCGCGCCGGTTCTCGCGGTTGCAGTTCTCGGCCAGCCATCGCCAGTGCGGATTCTCGTAACGATCTGTGCGGTTGAGCGCGCCGCCGCGGTCGACCGGAATGACGTCGCGAACGCCGGCGCTCAGCAGCATCTTGATCGTCGCGGTCCCCGCGGCGCCGCTGCCGGAGACGACGACTTGCAGGTCTTCGAGCCGCTTGCCGACGACGCGCGCAGCGTTGATCAGCGCCGCGAGGATCACGACGGCCGTGCCGTGCTGGTCGTCGTGCATCACCGGGATATCCAAGGCTTCGATCAGACGGTCTTCTATTTCGAAGCAGCGAGGAGCGCTGATATCTTCGAGATTGATGCCGCCGAAGACGGGCGCGATGCGCACGACCGTTTCGACGATCTCGTCGACGTCCTTCGTGTCGAGGCAGATGGGGAAGGCGTCGATATCGGCAAACTGCTTGAAGAGCATCGCCTTGCCTTCCATCACCGGAAGCGCGCCGAGCGGCCCGATATCGCCCAAGCCGAGCACCGCCGTACCGTCGGTAACGACCGCGACCGAGTTGCGCTTGACCGTTAGCTGAAAGGCTTTGCTGGGATCGGCCGCGATCGCCATCGAGACGCGTGCGACGCCGGGCGTATAGACCGT
This sequence comes from Candidatus Cybelea sp., assembly GCA_049285915.1. Classification (GTDB taxonomy): domain Bacteria; phylum Vulcanimicrobiota; class Vulcanimicrobiia; order Vulcanimicrobiales; family Vulcanimicrobiaceae; genus Cybelea. The sequence goes on from JBAQAW010000084.1 coordinate 46,183, forward strand.
TGAAAGATCCTGACGAGTCTTGATCGAGATCTTCGAGTCGATGCGAATCTTGCCGCCGATATGCGCCAGAAATGTCGAATCCGCGGCAAAAACGATCTTTGCCCCTTCGATCGCCTCGATCGCTTTGCGAACCTCGCCGGCCACCGCATCGGAGGCAACGGAGATCGTCACGTCGCGCACGACGCGCGACCGGCCGACGGTGTGCATGTCGACCGCGTTGATCGCCCCCCCGGCATCGCCGATCGTATTGGCAAGCGCTCCGAACGCGCCCGGCTCGTTCGGCATCTCGATGCGTAAAACTAAAGTAAGTGAAATTGCCGGCTGTGTCATTTTTCGACCCTCATGCAGCGCTCACGTGCCATACCTCGAATGAGGACCGTCTGACCGAGCGCCGGAGCATGGATGCGAGCGCGGCACGAGGCCTCACCATCAATTTCCGCTGACCGTCAATTCCGATATACGGAAGGAAGGCGAAACAACGGCCGAGTCCCAGCGCAGGTCGCTTGCGATCGCGTCGATGTGTTCGAGCATCTCCGCATATTGGCCGGCGACGGTAAACTCGTCGATCGGATAGGCCAGCTCTCCGTTCTCGATGAAGAATCCGCGCGCGCCGCGGCTGTACGTTCCCGAGGCATGCTCGGTCGCGAAACCGATCGTGTCGAGGACGAGCACGCCCAGCGGCGTCGCCGCGATCAGTTCGGGAAGCGACATCGTCCCCGGCTCGAGGTAGAAGTTGTTCGGCCCGATGCCGCCGCCGGTCGAGTTGCCGGTGCTCGACGTGCCGAGCTTGCGCGCGTAGTAGGTGTCGTAGAGGAACGTGCGCAGCACGCCGCCCTCGACGACCGGCGTTCGCCGCGTGGGAACGCCTTCGCCATCGAAGGGCGAGCTTCCGAGTTTGCCTGGAAGACCGCCGTCGTCGACGATCGTCACCAGTTCGCTGCCGATGCGGCTTCCAACGCGTTCGGTAAGCCACGAGTTGTTGATCGCCACGTTCGCGGCCGAGACGGCGGCGAAGATGTCATCGAGGAACGCCGCCGCGACGTCTCGCTCGAAGATCACCGGCACCCGCATCGTCTGCGGCTTGCGAGCGCCGAAGAGGTCGACCGCGCGCCGTACCGCCGTCGTCGCGACGGCCGTCGGCGGCTCGAGCTCCCCAAGATAGCGCCCCGCCGTTCCGTAGTGTGCGATCCGCTTCACGCCTCCGTCCAGCGCGACGGGGCCGGTCGAACGCCCCGCCCGCGTCCAGGCGTACGCGCCGGCAAAACCCGACGTATTGGCAATCGCCGTGACGGCGACCGCGTCGCTGTAGTTGGAACCGCTCGAGTTGATGATGCGCGCATCGGCTTCGCGAATCAAGCGTTCCAGCTTCATCGCGTCGTCGACCTTGTCGCCGCCCTCTCGGTCGGCGATGCGATCGTCGAAAAGGGCGAGATCGACGTTATTCCGGGCGACCGTCTCCGGTAGTCCGGCAAACTCGTCGACCGCGACGTGCGCGGCCTGCGCGACCGCGCGCGCAATCGCGTCGCTCATCCCTTCGGCGGAGAAATCGGAGGTAGAGAGCGTCGATTTGCGCCCCTCGCGGAAGATTCGCATGAAGAGGCTCTTGCCGGTCGAGCCCTCGAGCTTCGAGATCGCGTGTTCCCGCGCTTCCGCGTGAAAGCGCCGCGCGATCGAAACCGAGGCCTCGGCGCTATCGGCGCCCGCCGCCTGCGCGAGTTTGAGGGCCTCGCAGGCCAGCTCGACCGCGTTGGATTCATTCATGCTGCGTACCGCCAACGGTGATCGAGGAGATCTTGACCGTCGGCATGCCGACGCCGACCGGCACGTACTGGCCGCCTTTGCCGCACGTATAGTGGCGGCGCGCCAGCCGGCTGTCGTTTCCGACGGCCACGACCTTCATCATCGCATCGGGTCCGTTGCCGATAATCGTCGCATTTCGCACCGGAGCGGTGATCTTGCCCTTCTCGACGAGATAGCCCTCGCCGACCATGAAAACGAAGTCTCCCTTGGCGATCTCGACTTGACCGCCCGCGAAGGACTTAGCGTAGATGCCGCGCTGCGTCGACGCGACGATCTCTTCGACGCTCGACTCGCCATTGGGCATATAGGTATTGCACATTCGCGGCTGCGGAGCGAAGCGGAAGGACTGGCGGCGCCCGCTTCCGGTGGATTGCACGCCCATCAGGCGCGCGTTGAGCGTGTCTTGCATATACCCACGAAGCACGCCGTTTTCGACCAGCACCTTGTGTTGCCCCGGCACGCCCTCGTCGTCTACGTTGACACTGCCGCGCTCCTCTTCCAGATTACCGTCGTCATAGATCGTTACGAGTTCGCTTGCGACCCGCTCCCCCACGCGCCCGCTGTAGAGTGAGGTGCCCCGGCGATTGAAGTCGCTTTCGAGCCCGTGCCCGACGGCTTCATGAAGCAGCACGCCGCCGCCGCCGGCGCCGACGATCATCTCCATCTCGCCGGCCGGAGCGGGCGTCGCGCAAAGATTGACGATCGCCATGCGAGCGGCTTCTTCGGCGAGAATCTCGGGCGTCTGCAGGTCGAAGTATGAAATCGAGGTTCGTCCGCCGTCGCCGACGTAGCCGGAGCTGCGCTCTTGCTTGTCGGTCGCCACTGCCTGAACGCCCAAGGTAATGAGCGGACGTTGATCGCGGACCATCCGGCCCTCGCTCGTTGCGATCCAGACTTCCTGGCTCTCGTCGATCACCTGCGCGTTCACCGCAACGATGCGCGGGTCGTAGCGGCGCGCCGTTACGTCTGCGCGCTCCAGGAGTCCGGCGTAAAGCCCGGCGTCCACCGTCGTGACGAGATCGCCGTCGTAGAGCGACGGGACGCTCTCGATCCGCAGGTCGGCCGCGCCCGCCTTCCCCGACGGCGCCGTCCGCGCGATCAGCGAGGCCGCGTCCGCCGCCTGGAGCAGCGCCTCGTCGCTGAGGTCGTCGGAACAGGCGAAACCGGCCGACTCTCCGATCACGACGCGAATCCCGACGCCGAGCGTCACGCCGTAAGAAGAGTCGTGGACCCGGCCGTCCTGCAGACGATAGGTCACGGTGCGGCGCCGCTCGCAGAAAATGTCGGCGTACTCGCCGCCGTGCTGCAGCGCGCGATCGAGCAATTTTGAAAGAAGGGCTTCGTCGAACAAATTTACTCCTAAGCGGCCTTACCGGCCATTCAAAATTCGACCAAACGGTCGATGGCGCGGACGATTGACGCATCGGGATCGGCGGGCGAGCCGTCGATCAAGAACGCGAAAGCGACCCGCCCATGGTGCGTCGTATTTGCGTAACCGGCGAGGGACGAGACATCCGAGAGGTGCCCGCTCTTGGCGCGAACCCGGCCAAGGGCGGAGGTAAAGCCGTAATCGGCAAGCGTTCCCTCCCGTCCTCCAAGCGGCAACAAATGATAGAGCGCCGCCTCCTGAGAGAGGAGCAAACGGCCGATGGTAATCGCCGCGACGCGATTGCTCGGCGAAAGACCGCTGCCGTCGAAGAGCCGCAGCCCGGGAACCGGGATCCCCTCGCGTTCAAGAAAGCGCCGCTCGGCCGCGACGCCGCCGGCATCGTCGGGCTCCCCGCCGGCCCCGCCGACGGTGCGCAGGAGCTCTTCGGCGTAGTGATTATCGGAGACGTAAAGCATGTGGGATTCGAGCGCGCCCAGCGGCGCGGATTTGTGGTCCCAGAGAATGATGCTGTCGAGTGGCGCGGCACCCAACCCGGGCGGCTCTGCCAAGGCGATCCCGCGCGCAGCGAGCAGCGCCTTCGTCTGCGCCGCGACGGCTCGCGAGACGTCGGTCATCGGCGTCCAGACGGCCTGGTCTACGCCACGGACCATTTCGTGCGATTCGATCGTGTCGCCGTCGAGCGAAATCGCGCTAGTCGGCGCCGCATAGTCCTGGCCGTCGTCGTCGAGACCCCAGTGCGGGTTGCGGCCTGGACCGGTCTGCGCGGTTGCATCGACGACGACCGCCCCGTTGATGCGGCGCACCCCGCCCCGCGAGAGCACTGCGATCCCGTTGCGGAGATCGGAACTTTGCAGCGAGGGGTCGCCGGAGCCGACGAGCCACAGGTTTCCATCCAACGTGCCACCGGCGGGCGTCGCTTCAGCGGCAAATATCGTGTGGAAGCGATACTTCGCGCCAAGCGCGTCGAGCGCGCTCGCCGCGACGATCAGCTTCTGAACCGATGCCGGCGCGACCGCGCGCCTCGAGGAATCGTCGTAGACGAGGAGGCCGTCCCTGCCGAGGACGGCGAGGCTCCATTGGTGCGCTCCGGCGAGCGACGGCGCGAAGGCATCGTGCAGCGCCGTCCCCAGCGCGAACCGCTCCCGATTCGTCCACGGCGGCGAAAAGACCGCGCGGGCGACGCTCTTGGGCGGCGCCGGAGGAGTCGCGGCGACGCTGCGGCCAGCTCCCCGGCTATGGCCGTCGTTCCACAGCCATATCGCCAGAGTAACGATCGTGACGAACCCGAGAAAGGCGAAAACCCGGCGTTTACGAACGCGCGAGCGCTTCGATCTTCTCCTGTAGCCTACGCTGGTCTTCACGTAACTCATCGAGGTCCTCGCGCAGCCCTGTGACTTGCGCCGGAACTTTTTCCGCCTTTCGAATTCTTATCGCTGCTTCCATTGCGTCACGGCGCATACGTCCGTCGACCGCTTCAACAGCGAGTCGGTCGAGTGCCGGCAAAAGCCGCGAGTCCCCAAGCGTTTCGGCGGCGGCGACTGCCTCCAGCGCCACCAAGAAGCCGGAATCGTCAAGAAGCGTTTCGAGTTCGTCGGCAACGCGTTTGCGCCCCTCTTCGACCAGCGCGCCCGCCCGTCCTAACGCGACGACGGCAGCCCTCCGCAGCCCTTCGCTGCGTTCGGGGCGCGCGGCGTCGGCGATCGGCGGTATCGCACGCACGTCGGCCAGCTCGGCCAGCCCGAGCACCGCACCGGCCTCAACCGTTCCGTTCCACGTCGTCTCCCTGACCGCAGCGGCGAGCACGTCGAACGCTCGCGGATCGCGCGTACGCCCGAGCGATGCCAGCGCGGACGCGCGAACGAAATACGAAGGGTGCTCCCGCGCCGTCTCGATCAGCGCACTGGCGACGAGCGGCTCGCGGAAGTTTCCCAGCGCGGTCGCGGCCGCGCGAACGACTTTTGGGTGTGGGTGCCTCAGCGCCCCGATCAGCAGCGTCGACGCCCACGGCGCGCGCGTAGCGCCGGCCGCCGAACCGGTCTCCACGAGCACGCCCCAAAACGGTTCGTCCGCAAATGCCTGCTCGATTGCCTCGCGCGCGACGCGCCCACCGTCCCGGGCGAGCTCTCGGGCGGCGCGGATTCGCGCGATGACGTCGGGATCGGCACGCAGCGCCGCCGCGGCAAAGTCGGCACCGATCCGGTAGCGGACCTCGGCCAACAGAGACGAGCCGGGGTCGAAGCGGACGAGCTTCGGCTCGAAATCCAGGTGCACGGCAACCGTCTCGTGCCGGCGCTCCACGTGGGCGCGGACTCGCCGTTCGCCCGCGAGCGGCTCGCGCGCGCCTGCCCCGCCGCGCGCGGACGCGTCCGGCGCGAAGCCGATCTCCACATCGAAATTGTAGGGCGGATGCTCGTCGTCGATGGCCTGTTCTTGA
>JBAQAW010000085.1:0-49328 GCA_049285915.1 Candidatus Cybelea sp.
CCGCCAAGAAGCGCGCCGTCGCGCGCACGAACGGTTCGGCCCAGGCAACCAGCACGAAGCCGAGCATCGCCGGCTGCGCCGGCTGGCGATGCGTACAAGCTGCGAGCAGCGTTCCCGCTTCGAATTCGCTGCGCGCGCGCAGCGCGATCGCGTTCGCAATTGCGTGCGTGCGTCGCGCGGCACCCCTCGCCCGGTCGCGCACGTACAGAAGTAAGGTCGTTGCGACTTGATCGTTGCGGCTCCGCCCCGCGTGCAGCCACTCGCCGGTCTCGCCCGCGAGCGCGCGAACGCGCGCGTCGATGGCGCCGTGCACGTCCTCGAATCGACCGGCGCGTGCCGCCTCGGCGAAACTGCCGTCGGCAACCTCACCGCGAACGCTCTGCAACGCGCCCAGCAGCGTCGTCGCCTGCGATTCATTGAGAATGCCGCCCGCCGATAGCGCCGCAACGTGCGCGCGCGAGCATTCGACGTCGAACGGCGCGAGCACGAGATCCTCTTCGAGCGAGGAGCCGAAGGCCAGGAGTTGCGAATCGGGCGCGTTCGCAAAGCGGCCGCCCCACTGGAGCGTGCTCACCGTCGAGGCCTTAGCTCGCGACGCTCTCGCGCACGCCTATTGCTGCGAACGTTTCGAGCGGCAGCGCCTGCAGCGCGATGAATCCGCCGGCCGCCTGATGATCGAACTCGTCTTGAATGCCGTAGGTCACGAGCCGCTCGCGGTACAGCCCATTTGGCGAGTGCAACCCGATGACGGTCGCATTCCCACGGTAGAGACGCATGCGCACCTCGCCGTTCAGTCGCGCGGCGGAGCTTGCGTTGAACGCGTCGAGCGCGGTCCGCAGCGGCTGCGTCCAGAGTCCGTCGTAGATCAGCTCCGCATAGCGCCGGTCGGCGAGCGCCTTAAAGCGCAGCTCGTCACGCGTCAAGACGAGCCGCTCGAGCGCGCGATGCGCGGAGATCAACACGATCGCCGCCGGGCATTCGTAGATCTCGCGCGACTTCAATCCGACGACGCGATCCTCGATAAGATCGATCCGGCCGATGCCGTGTGCGCCGGCAATTCGATTGAGCTCGGCGACCATCGCCGCCCCGCGCACCTCATTGATACTCGGTTTGCCCGCGTCAAACGAGACGACGATCTCCTCGGGCACGGGCGGTGCCGTCTCCGGCGAACGCGTCCAGGCGTACGCGTCCTCCGGCGGCGCGTTCGCGGGATCTTCAAGCACGCCGGCCTCGATCGAGCGCCCCCAAAGATTCGCGTCGATCGAATAGGGCTTCTCGACCGTGTGGGCGACCGGAATGTCGTGCTCGCGAGCATAGGCGATCGCATCGGGGCGCGAGAGCGGGGATTCCCGCAGCGGCGCACGGCAGACCAGCGTTGGATCGAGCGCGCGCACACCGAGCTCGATGCGCACTTGGTCGTTCCCTTTGCCGGTGCAGCCGTGCGCCACCGTCGTCGCGCCGTACTCGTGGGCAGTCTGCACGAGCAGTTCGGCGATCAGCGGGCGGGAAAGCGCCGCGGAGAGCGGATAGACGTCTTGATAGAGCGCGTTGGCGCGCAGCGCCGCAAATGCGTACTCGGTGATGAAGCGCTCGCGTGCGTCGACCAGCACCGCTGCATACGCGCCGAGCCTCAGCGCCTTGGCGCGCACGGTCTCCAATGCGGCGCGTGCGCCGCTCCCCGCGACCGCGTCGCTCTCGCCGAGATCGACCGTCATGGCGATGACCTCGCTCCCTTCGAGGATCAGCTTTTTGAGCAGAACCGAGGTGTCGAGTCCGCCTGAATACGCCAGGACGATGCGGCTCATGCCGCCTCCGCTTGGCCTCGTAGGTCGGCAAACCGCTGCCGCACGAACGGCGTTTCTTCCGCCGAACGCACGACGATCAAAATCGTGTCGTCGCCGCCGATCGTTCCCAGAATCTCGGGCCACGCGGCTTCGTCGACGGCCGAGGCCAGCATCATCGCGCTGCCGGGTGCGGTGTGGATCACGATCAGGTTCTCGCTCGCGTCGATCGTCGTCGTCAGCTCGGCCATCGCCCGATGCAGCCGGCTGACGTAGTTCGTCGCCGCGCTCGGCACCACGTATTTGAAGGCGTCGCTGTCTCCCGAGGTGATCGGCACTTTCGTGAGCCGCAGCTCTTTGATGTCGCGCGAGACGGTCGCCTGCGTCACCTCGAAGCCCTGGCGATGCAACAGCGTGACGAGTTCTTCTTGCGAGTGGATCGGTCGCGTCGCGACAAGCGTGAGGATGGCGCGTTGCCGGCGATCTTTCATATCGGAAATCCTTTGCTGTCGGTCAAAAGTGCGACGAGCAGCGCCTTTTGCGCGTGCATGCGGTTCTCGGCTTGGTCGAAGACGGCGCTCTGCGGTCCGTCGATCACCTCTGCGGCGACCTCCTCGCCGCGATGCGCGGGCAGACAGTGCAAGAACGCGGCGTGCGGCGCGGCGTACGCCATCAGCTCGTTCGTAACCCCGTAGGGGCGCAGCATCGCGTCGTTGCGTTCGCGAAAGCGCTCCTCGCCCATCGACGTCCAGACGTCGGTATAGATGGCGTCCACGCCCCGCACCGCGCGCACCGGGTTGGAGAACGCGCGCGCCGAGCCGCCCGAGGCTCTGCCCAAGCGCGCCAGCTGGGCGAGAAAGGTTTCGGAGGGACGGTGCGTCGGTGGCGATCCGAAGTGCATCGTCGCGCCCATCATCACCGCTGCGCGGGCGAGCGATGCCGCAACGTTGTTGCGCCCGTCGCCGACGTATGCGACGCGAAGCCCGGCGGCTTCACCGAAGCGTTCGCGCAGCGTCTGAAGATCGGCCAGAGCCTGGCACGGGTGCGCGGCGGCGGAAAGCGCGTTGATTACCGGCACGCTGGCGGCCTTTGCGAAGCGTTGAAGACCGGCGTGATCGTGCGTGCGGATGACGACCGCGTCAACATAGCGCGAGAGCACCCGCGCGGCGTCCTCGGGCGTCTCGCGCGAGCCGATCGCAAACTCCGAGCCCTGAGCGAAGAGCGGCGTCGCCCCCAGCTGCGTCAGCGCGACTTCGAAGGAGACCCGCGTACGCAAGCTGGGCTTTTCGAAAAAGAGCGCGACGGTGCGGCCCTTGAGCAGCGCGCCCTGTTCCCGCACCGGTCGTTCTTTCAGGAAGGCGGCCAAACGTAACAGCGCGCTCAGCTCGCCGTGCGAGAGATCGTCGACTTCCAAAAAATGGCGCCCGGCCAGGCCGGAAAGGGGCGAGGGGACTGGCGCTACTGCATACACGTCATGTATATTTATGCATATGACGCATGATTATGCAACTACCCTCGTCGTGAAATACGGCGGCAATGCCATGGCCGGCCCCGCCGCCGGGCCAGATCCGCTGCTGGCGGAGGTGGCCGCTCGCTGGCGCGCTGGGCAGGCGGTAGTGCTCGCCCACGGCGGCGGCCCCGAGATCGATGCGGCTCTGGCAAAGCGCGGCGTCGCGAGCGAGCGCATCGACGGGCAGCGCGTCACCGACGCCGCGACGCTCGAGATAACCGAGGCCGTACTCTGCGGAAGCCTGAACAAGCGCCTCGTGCGCGCCTGCGTGGCGCTAGGCCTTCCGGCGGTCGGCATCTCCGGCGAAGACGGCGGCACGCTGGTCGCGCGGCGCGCGAAGGGCATCAACGGCGAGGATCTCGGATACGTCGGAGAGATCGCGTGCGTCCAACCAAGGCTCATCCAAACGCTGCTCGCCTCGCGGTTTCTGCCGGTCGTCGCACCACTTGCGATCGCGCCAGACGCGAGCCACGCCTACAACGTGAATGCCGACCTCGCCGCCGGCGCGATCGCGGCCGCGCTGCAAGCCGACGCGTTCGTCCTCGTCACGAACGTTCCGCGGGTGCTCCGCGACGTCGAGGATCCCACCTCGGGCATCGACCGTCTCACGGCAGATCAGGCATCGATCTTCGCGCGCACGAGCGCGTGTCGCAACAGCATGAAGCCCAAGCTCCTCGCCGCGGCAGCGGCCGCCCGCAATGGCGCGACCGCAGCCTACATCTGCGCCATCACGGCAAACCCAATTGCGTCAGCATTATCGGGCAACTGCACCTTAGTGTCATCCTGAGCCTGTCGAAGGACGCGCACTCGTGTCATGCTGAGCTTGTCGAAGCATGACCCAAATCACCCACGGGAACAATTCGTAATCCCATCACGTTACTTAGGCGAGCCTTCTCAGGCGAAGTGAACGACGGTATGGGGTAGCAAATCGTCGCACGAGCACGGAGTCCGCGCAGGCTTTTTTCGAGAGACTCGGGGCTGACAAAAGTGGGGACCTACTTCCTGAGTCTCTCGTCTATTGTTGCCGGAAAAGTCCCGGCCTTTTCGCGCTCCTTCCCGCGCGGCCTCAGATCCCCACCTTCACGGTGAACCAGTAGCTGCGAAACGGCAGCCCGTACTGTTCGCTGCTCTGCTCGAGTCCGCTGGTGGCGCCGCCGTTTTGCGCCAGGCCGTAGAAGTTCTGGGGAACGTAGACGCCGGAGCCGATGAGCCCGTACTGTTGGGCGACGCTGTTGAAGAGGTTGTAGACCCCGAAGTTGATGCCGACCTGGCCGCTCGTCTTCGAGACGCTGGCGTTGGCAAACCAGAACGGGTTGCGGTTCCAGGAGTTGTTCCCGCCGATGTACGTCGCGTCGAGCCGCGCGCCGAAGCCCTCGATATCCTGGTAGGCGATGCCCGCGGTGCCTTGGCGCAGCGGGATGCCGTAGATCTGGCCGCCGTCGAGAAGACTGGTATTGCCGAAGAGGATGTCTTGCGGCACGCCGAGATAGGCCGCCGATTGGACGTCGAACGACGCATTGAGCGTGACCCGCGGCATCAGGCCGACGTTGGTCGAGAGGACGATGCCGCGATAGCGCGCCGCCGCCGCGTTGAAGGTCGTTGTGAAAGCAAGATTATGAATCGTCGGATTGAGGCCCGGGCACGAGTTGAGCCGCGCGAGCGCTTTGTCGATATAGTTGGACGGCACCGTAATCCCGGGAAAGCCGACGATCGAGACGTTACCGTTGAGCAGCGCTTGACTCTCGAGCGATTGATACACATCGGCCTGAACGCTGGTCGTCGCGGTGAAGCGATGGCCGTAGGCTAGCTCGAGGTCGCCGGCGGTCTCCGGCTGCAGCGTCGGGTTCGCGACCGAAGCGATCGAGACGAGCGCGCCCGAACCGCTCGTCGCCGGCGGACAGTTGATACTCGACGGCGCGCCGTAGATCGGCGGGGCAAATGCAATCAGCGAAGGATCCGGCTCGCTGTACGAACGCCCTCCGGTGACGCGAATCACGTCGGCGCTATCGGGGCGATAGACGACCGAAAGGCGCGGATCGAAGTGCGTCGAGGAGGTGTCAAGCGAACGCTGCAGCCAGATGCTGGCGAAGGCCTGCAGCTTGTCGTTGGGCGTCCAGGTATCGCGTATGAAGTAGCTCGCCGTCGCCAGATAGAGCGGCGGATTGGTGCCGAAAGTGTTGTACGTCGTGCCGTCGGCCAGCGTATACGGATACGATCCGTTCGTGTTCGATTGATGCAGCCAGGAGTAGCCGAAGCCGAGATCGTTCTTCGACCAGGCGTAGTCGTCGCTCACCAAGTAACCGCGATTGCTGTAGAGGCTCAGGAAATCCGGCCCCGGACCGTAGGGCCCAATCGGTACGCCCGGTCCCTTCTGTTCGTTGTAGTTGTAGGCGTCGACGAAGCCTTCAAGCGTGATCGTCCCGCCGCCAAGCACCTGCGTTCCACGCAAATCGTAGTCGCTGTTGCCAAGCGTGCGCCAGCGGTCGATGCTGCCGCCGAACGGCCCGTAAAAGTTCACCGCGTACTGCGCGGGCGTCATGCACGAGTAGCCTTGCGGATTGTCGACGAGCACCGCGATGCTGTCGTGGCAGGAGCGCGGCTTGCCGTTCACGAGGATCGTGTTGTTTCCGTGCTTGGTCGCCTCAATAGCCTGCAGCGTCTGCTGCGCACCGAACAGCACGTACGGATACGTCTCGTAGTCGTTGTCGCCCTCACCCGTCGAGTTCGACCAGTCCTGCGCCGAGTACGCCGTGAACTGCAGCGTCGTCTTGGGCGAGAAATCGTACTGAACCTTACCGACGAAGTTGCGCTGCACGTAGCCGCCGCTCACCGGATAGTAGTTGACCAGGTTGTAGGCGTTGGCATGCGTGAGGTCGGGCGGCGGCGGGCTCGCATTGGCCGCCGGCCGGAAGGGCGCGCCGATCCCGGGATTGACGACGCTGGTCTGCAGCAGCGCCGTCTGCTGGATAAAGCCGCCGGGAAAGTTACCGGTCGTACCTTGGCTGCCCCACGCGACCGCATAGCCGAGTTTGCCGAGCGAGCCGGTGCCGAGCAGCCCGGTCATCAGCTTGTTGTTGCTGCCGACGCCTTGGGTGATGGAGATGTGATTTTGCGGCGTCGGATTGATCGTCTGGAAGTTTACGGCTCCGGCGATCGTCGTTGCGCCGAAGAGGCCGGTCGCGCCCGAACCGAAGATGACGTCGGCGGCGCTCAAACCCCAAAATGGCGAGACGTTGTAGTTGTAACCGCCGCCGAAGGCCCCGATTGGCCCGATCGGATGTCCGTCGAGCAGCGTCGCCGTCTCGGTAGGATCGTAGCCGCGGATCGAGAGCGACATATCGTCGCCGACCGAGGAACTCGTCGACGTGATCACGCCCGGCACGGTCGTCAGCACGTCGCCGAGGCGCTGAAAATTCTCGCTCTGCAGAATGTCGGTATCGATGTGCGTGTTGATCGTGGAGCTCGCCTGCAGCGCGGTTCGTCCGGCCGTCGCGACGTAGCCGATCTGTTTGAGGCCGGCGCGTGCGCGGCCGATCGCCGTCTGAAACGAAACCTCGACCTCACCCGTTACCAGCAGATCCGGAGCGATGCGCGTCGTCTCGTAGCCGTTCGCGCGGATGAACACCGTGTATGTACCGGGAGCTTGGCCGGTTACTCGGAAGGTCCCGTTTGCGTCGGTGCGGGCCGTCGCGACGCGGGTGCCGTTACGCAGAAACTCGATCGTCGCGCTCGAGACGGGCAAGCCGCCCTGCGCATCGAGAACTCGGCCGGAAATCGTCGTGCCCTCCGGCGCGGCCGGCGCTGGAACGCTCGCAAAAAACACCGCCGCCAAGGCGAAGATGGCCGGATAGAATCGCGCTCTCGTACAATCTCCCATGATAGGCACGATGCGCCACAAATCTTATGAACAACTTATCGCGCCGTTAAATTACCCCATAAGAGATGCTTCATGTAGAGTTCATTTGCCGGGTGTAGAATGGCACGATGTTCGTGCGCCCATTGGCCATTGCCGCACTGCTGTGCTTATCGGCGACCTCGCTGGCGCCGGCGCAGACCGATCAGGCTGCGGCGCTGCGGTCGCGAATCAAGCACGTCTTCATCATCTACCAAGAGAACCACTCGTTCGATAATTACTTCGGCACGTTTCCCGGCGCGGACAATCTCGCGACGCCGGAAGCGCAGGCTCACGGCTTTCGCCAGTACGACGAGATCGGGAAGGCCTGGGTGACGCCGTTTCGCATCACCGACCCCGATACCGAGTCGCCCTCGCAGTCGCGCCCGATCAACGCCCAGAAGATGAACGGCGGCACGATGGATCGCTTCGTCGCGACGCAAGAGGCCCTCTCCGGTAAGAAGTTCGCGCCGGAAGGCGCTCGCGATGTCGGGCTCCTCACGATGGCGCACTACGATTGCGATACGCTTCCCTTCCTCTGGAAGTACGCCCATGAGTTCGCCCTCTACGACCACATCTTCAGCACGATGGCCGGCCCTTCGACTCCCAGCGCCATCGCGATCATCGCCGGCCAAGCCGGCCAGACGCAATGGGCGCGAAATCCCAGCGAAGCGACCGCCGGCAACGACAGCGGCCCCGGCGTGCCGGTAACCAACGATCTCGACCCAGCCTACGGGCCCTACTCAGAGGCCGATAAGGCCCACCAGATACCGCAGCGCTATGCGACGCTGATGCTGGCGCTCGCCGGCAGCGACGCGACCCAGGCGACGAATGAAACCGACGGCGTCGCCCACGATCTCGGCGCGGTCGTTGCAAGCGGCCGCGGGCCGATTCCCTGGGGCTGGTATCAAGAAGGCTACGTCTCGCCCACGCAAGCGCTGCCCGGCTACGAAACGCACCACAACGGGCCGCAATACTTCGGGTATCTCCGGCAGAACGACGTCTTCTGGCGTAACGTGCACGACATCCATGACGCGCTGCACGCTCTGGCTGCGGGCACGCTCCCCGATCGCGGCGTCTTCTATCTCAAGGGTGGTTCGATCAACAACTTCGGCTGGAGACCGGCCAATCCGGATGCGTACGTTCAAGCCGGCTATCGCGGCGACGACGATCATCCCGGTCCCGGCGATACCGACGCGCAGATCGGCGAAGCCTTCGTCGCCACCTTCGTCAACGCGATCGCGCGCAGCAAATATTGGAACGACTCCGCGATCATCGTCACCTGGGACGACCCAGGCGGTTACTACGATCACGTGCCGCCGCCGCAGTTCGAAAAGTGCGCCGACGGCCGCCCCTGCGGCGACGGTCCGCGCTTGCCCTTTATGGTGATCTCGCCGTACGCCCGCAGCGGTGCGATCGTGCACGATTCCGGCGATCAAGCCTCGATTCTCAAGTTTACCGAGACGCTCTTCGGCCTGCCGCCGCTCGCATCGCTGCCCGAAGAGGCGCAGTACATGCCCGAGGGGCCGCGCGACGGTAACGCCGCGCTCACCGACCTGCTCGGCGGACTCGATCCGGCGCGTCTCTCCGGCGCGACGCCGCCGATCCCCGCCGCCGACGCGCAGATATCCGATAGCGTCGTCAATGCGTTTCCGGCGCAGATGAGCTGCAGGTCGCTCGGCATCACGCCCGTCACGCTGCCGAATGCATCGGCGAATCCGCCGCCGAACTTCAATCCACGCCCAGAGCGCCCGAAGAAAAAGGGCGACTAGGAGCCTTATGCCCATCTCCGCCGCCGCCCCGCCACAGCGCGTTCCCGTCTTCAGCGGTTTCGATTACGTCACCGTCGACGAAGCGCGTCACCGCGCCTACGCCGCACACACTGCGAGCAAACGACTGCTCATCGTCGACACCTCCGACGGTAAAGTATTCGGACAGGTCGACGTCGGCCCGATGCACGGTCTCGCCGTGGATCCTCCAACCGGCGACGTCTTTACCGGCAACGGCACCGACCAGACGCTCTCGAAGGTCGACCCGCAGACGATGAAAGTGCTCGCGAGCGTCACGGTACCCGGCAACATCGATGCGATCGCCTACGATCCGTCGCGCAAGCGCGTCTACGCCGATCAGGACGGCGGCGGCTCCGTTTACGTGATCGACGGTGCCGCGATGAAGCTCGTCGCCACGATTGCGATGCCGGCCGACGATCTAGAATCGCCGGCGGTCGATCCGAAGACGGGAACGCTCTATCAGAATCTCGCCAACGGCGGCGGCTTTGCCGTCGTCGACCCCGCCACGCTGAAGGTCGTCAAGGTCGTCAAAACCCCGCAGCTGCAAGATAATCACCCGCTCGTCTTTGCGCCGGGCGCAAATCAAGTGCTCGCGGGCGGCGTCAACGGCGTTCTCTCGGCCTACACGCCCGCCGGCACGCACGTCGGCGACGCGACCGTCCAGCCGCACATCGATCAGTGCAGCACCGGTTCGCGAGGCGACCTCGTCGTCTGCGCCGGCCGTGGCATCGTGACGGTGATTTCGGCTCGCAGCGGCGCCGCGCCGCGGGTGCTCGGGCGCTTCGATACCGGGCAGCACGGCCTCCACACCGCCGGCATCGACGAGAGCACCGGCGATATCTGGATCGTCTACGGCGATGCGCACGGGGATTGGGTGCAACGCCTGCGTTGGACGCCGTGAGGTTCTAATCCGCGCCGCGGCGTAAAGGCTTCCATTCGTGCGAATTTTGATAATCGAAGACGACACCCCACTGCGAACGCTCCTACGCCGAGGCTTGAGTGAAGACGGACACGTCGTGGACGCGCTCCCCGACGGCCGCGACTGCACGAGCTATCTGCGTGAAGCGCCCTACGACGCGCTGATCCTCGATCTGAATCTCCCCTTTGAAGACGGTCTCTCGGTGCTGCGCCGTTTGCGCGGCGCCGGCTATCGCGTGCCGGTCTTGATCCTCACCGCGCGCGACGGCGGGCGCGAGGTCGTCGCCGGCCTCGACGCCGGTGCCGACGATTACCTGCGCAAGCCATTCGCCTTCGACGAGCTCGAAGCGCGCCTGCGCTCTCTGGCGCGCCGTCCGGCAAACTGGCTCGAGAGCGTACTGACCTTCGGCGACCTGGTCTTCGATGCCGAGACGCGTCAAGCGCACCGCGGCGGACGCGACCTCGCCCTCACCGCCAAGGAAGGGCTCTTCCTCGAGGTCATGATGCGCAATCAAGGCCGCACCGTCACCCGCCGGATGCTCGAAGAGCGTCTCTGGGATCGCGAGAGCGAACGCAGCTCCAACGTGCTCGACGTCTACGCCAGGCGTTTGCGCAAGAAGCTCACCGAGCAAGGCGAACCGCAGGTGCTGCATACGCTGCGCGGGCTCGGCTACCGCCTCGAGTTGCCGTGAGCATTCGCACTCGCTTTACGCTGACCGTCGTCGTCGTCGTCGCGGTAACCGCGGCGCTCTTCGCGGCGCTCTCGATCTTCACGCTCGATCGCACGCTGCGCTCGAATTTCATCGCGCGTCTGCGTGACGGCGCCGGCACGATCGCGACGACCGTCGACGTGCATGACGGGAAGGCCGCTCTCGATCCCAGCGACCTGCAAGAGCTCGCGCCGCTCCACGCCGGCCTGCCGTTTGCCGTCTTCGATCGCGACGGAAAGCAGATCGCGGGCGACGCGCCGCCGCTCGCGCTGCAAACCAAGGATCTGCAAACGGTCACCGTGGCGGTCGTACGCAACGGTCAGACGTACGGCAGCGTCTCGGTCTGGCAGTCGAGCCAGTGGATCGACGATTACGAGCAAACCGCGGCGATCGTCTCGTTCGGGATCGCGGTGCTGCTGATCGTGCTCGCGGTGATCGCCTCGCGGCGCGTCGCGCAGCGGGTGCTGGCACCCGTCGGCGAGATCGCCTCGCTTGCCGAACGCATCGAAGGCGACGACCTTTCGCTGCGACTGCGCGCGGATAGCCGCGACGAGCTCGGGCGTCTCTGCGCCTCGTTCGACCGAATGCTCGATCGCCTGCAAGAAGCCTTTGCCCGCGAGCGGCGCTTCGTCGCCGATGCCTCGCACGAACTGCGCGCGCCGCTCGCCGTGCTGCGCGCCGAGACCGAGCTTGCCTTGCGGCGCGAGCGCACCAGCGACGAGTACCGCGCCGCTTTCGCCTCAATTGCGCGCGAAGCGACGCGCCTGCAAGAGCTCGTCGACGAGCTGCTCGCGACGGCGCGCGCAGAGGTCGACGCCGGCCAGCAGCAGACGCTCGATGCCGGCGAGCTGCTGCGCACGCTCGGCGAACGCGTACGTCCCGCCGCGGCCACTCGCGGCATGGAGGTCAGCGTCGAGATCGATGGCGTCGCCCTCGCGCAGGCGAACCGCGCGACGCTCGAGCGCGCGCTGCTCGCCGTCGTCCACAACGCTATCACCTACGGACGCGACGACGGCGTGGTCTATCTGCGCAGCGCGCGCAGCAACGGCGTCGTGCGGATCGAGATCGCCGACGACGGGCCCGGCTTTACGCCCGACGCGCTCGCCCACGCTACCGAACGCTTCTGGCGCGGCGACCTCTCTCGCCCGCGCGGCGGCAGCGGGCTCGGCCTCGCCATCGCGCGTACGATCGTCGAGGCAAATCGCGGCCGGCTCAAGATCGGCAACGCGCCCGAAGGCGGCGCGATCGTGACGATCGAGCTGACCTCGCTCACCGATTCCGCGGTTCGATGAACCCGGCAAACTTTGCCCTGCGCCATGCGCGTGCCGTCGGCGTGCTCGCCGTGGTCCTCGCGGCCGCGGGCCTCTGGGCCTATCTGCGCACTCCCGCGTCAATCTTTCCGGAGATGCACTTTTCGCGGATCGACGTCGTCGTCGACTCCGGCGAGACGCCGCCCGAACAGATGCGCGTCGCCTCGACGCTCCCGCTCGAACGCGCCTTCATCGGCCTGCCGTCGCTCTCGCGCGTCGTCGCCACCTCGGCGCGCGGCAGCTCCGAGCTCGAGCTGCAGTTCGATCCCCGCAGCGACACCGCGACCGATCTGCAGTACGTCAATGCGGCGATCGCGCAGTCCCGCGAGCTGCTTCCCGCCGGCGCCGCCGTCCAAGCCAACGTTGTAAACCCGCAGACCGAGCCGATCCTTTCGTATGCCTTAACCTCCACCGTGCTCTCGCAGACGCTCGTCCGCGAATACGCGGTGCGAACGATTCTGCCGTCCCTCTACGGCATACCGGGCCTCGGTCGCGTCCTCGTCGTCGGGGGCGGCCAGCGCGAGTACCACGTCGACCTCGATTCGGCAGCGCTTGCCGCCGAGGGCGTGACCGCCGCCAACGTCGGCGACGCGCTGGCCGCGGCCAATCACGTGACCGCGGTCGGAAGCCTGCAAGGCTCCACGCAGCGCCAAACGCTGCTCGTCGACGCCGGGCTCAACGACGCGGCGCAGCTCTCACGCGTCGTCGTGCCGGCAAAAGACCGCAGCGTAACGGTCGGCGCTCTCGGCCGCGTGCGCCTCGGAATCTCGCCGCTGACGACGCAGATGGCCTACGATGCCAAACACGGCGTCGCAATCAGCTTCTATGCGCTTCCGGGGGCCGATACCGTGCGCGTTGCGCGCGCGCTCAACGCGCGGTTCGCGGCGCTCGCGCCGCAGATGCCCTCCGATATCGCCACCCACCGTTACTGGGACGCAAGCGACCTTATCGTCGCGTCGCAGGCGAGCCTGCGCGATGCGATCGTCATCGGTGCCTTGCTCGCGTTGGGTGTCATCCTCTTCTTCTTGCGCGACTGGCGGATGACGCTCGTCGCAGCAATCGTAATCCCCGCAGCGATGACGATCGCGATCCTCGCGATCTCGCTCTTCGGCGAGACGCTCAACATCATGAGCGTCGGCGGCCTGGCGATCGCGGTGGGGCTGATCATTGACGACGCAATCGTCGTGGTCGAAGGCGTCGCCCGCACGAGGGAGGACGCACCGGAGCTCTCGACGCGCGATGCGATCGTCGCCACGATGGATCGGCTCGTCCGGCCGATGCTCGCCTCGACGCTCGCGACCGTCGTCATCTTCATCCCGCTCTCGCTGCTCGGCGGCGTTCCGGGCGCCTTCTTTCGCGCGCTCGCCCTCACGCTCTCCTGCGCGCTGCTTGTCTCGCTCGCACTCGCCTTGTTCGTAACGCCGCTGCTCGTGCAGCGGATCGTCACGGGCGGCTCGCAAGCCGGGGGCGCGGCATTTTCAGAAGAGCAGGGGCTCGTTCTGCGTTGGGCGCTCGCCCTGCGCTGGGCGCTGCGTAATCGCGGCGCCGTCTACGCGATCTGCGTAGGCGTTCTGATCGTTACGGTCGGATTGCTCGTCTTTCTTCCGAACGACTTTCTCCCGCATCTCGATGAAGGGCAGTTCGAAATCGCCTATAAGATGCCGGTGGGCACGACGCTGGCGGCCAGCGATGCCGCCGCGCTGGCGCTCGAACGCACGGTCGTTGCCGATCCGGCGGTCGAATCCGAAGGCCGCATCACCGGCATCGATACCAACGGATTCTCGCCGACGCCGCCGCGCGCCGGGATCATTCGCGTGCGTCTCCTTCCGCCCAATCGGCGCCCTTCGTTCGAGACGGTTGCCGACCGGCTGCGCCTGGCGCTCAACGACGTCGTTCCCGCCGCGCAGCTCGACCTCCACCAGATTCTCGAAGACCTGATCAACGACGTCTCGGGAGCGCCGGCCCCGGTGCAGATCGTCATCAGCGGCACGGATCAGGCGACGCTCGCGCGGCTCTCCGATCGCGTCTCCGATCGCATCGGGAGCGCGACCGGGATCACCGACGTCGCTTCGAGCCTCGCGCATGACGATCCGACCTTCCGCGTCGTTCCCGATTTCGCGGCGCTCGCGCGCAGCGGCGCCGCGCCAGATGCCTTCCTGACGAATCTCGCGGCGACGACGCAGGGCGTGGTCGCAACCAACCTCGCGACGTCGACGGCGAGCATCCCGGTACGCGTTGCGATCGCGGGCGCATCGCTGCCCCTTACCGAGATCGCGAGCACGACGATCGACCGCAGTGCAACGGATATCACCGAGATCAATGGCGAGCGCGTCGCAATCGTCAGCGCGAATACGACGGGCCGCAATCTCTCCTCGACGATCGCCGGCGTGCGCGACGCGCTTGCGGCGGTCGGCTTTCCGCCCGGCTATCGCGCGCGCATCGAAGGTGCCTATCAGGCCCAGCAGGACTCGTTTCGCCAGTTCGCGCTCGTCATCGCGGTCGCGATCGGCTTGGTCTTCTTCGTCATGCTCGCGGCTTTCGGCTCGTTCCGTCAGCCCTTCGTGATCCTCGCCGCGGTGCCGCTCGCGCCGATCGGCGTGGCGCTCGCGCTTGCGCTGACTCGCACGCCCTTCAACGTAGCGTCGTTCATGGGTCTGCTGCTGCTCGTCGGCTTGGTCGTAAAGAACGGCATCCTGCTCGTGGATGCGGCGAACCGGCGGCGCGACGACGGTGAACCGATGGCCGAGGCACTCGCGGGCGCAGGGCACGAACGCCTGCGTCCCATCCTGATGACGACGCTCGCCACGATCGGCGGGCTGCTGCCGCTGGCATTCGGCATCGGCGCGGGCGCGGCGATGGAGCAGCCGCTCGCGATTGCCGTCGTCGGCGGACTCTCGACGGCCACGTTCTTTACGCTGGTTTTGATCCCGGTACTCTACGCCTCGTTCTCGGGTGGCGAAAAGGCTGCCGCGTGACGCTTCTGCTCTGCGCGGCGATGGCCGTTTTCACGCAGCTCTCGCTTCCCGACGCGATCGCACGTGCCGTCTCGAATAGCGCCGCCGTGCAGAGCGCGGTCGCAACCGTGCGCGAACGCGAGGCACAGTTGAGCCTCGCACGCGGCACCGCAGTTCCGCATCTAAGCGGCGATTACTCGCTCGCGCCGCAGGCGGGACCCCTCGACGCCGGCACGGTCGAGCAGCACTTTATCACCGTCGGCGCGGGCATCTCGCTCTCGGATTTGATTTCGTCGCCGAGCGGCGTGCACGCCGCAGCGGGCGATCTGCTTGCAGCACAGCGCAGCGCCTCTGCCGCCGAGCTCGCTGCGAAAGAGAATGCCGTCAAGCTGTACTTTGCCGCCCTGCAGGCGATTGCGATCGAACGCATTCGGCACGAGGCGCTCCAAGGCGCGCTGCGCGACCGCGCCGTCGCGGAGACTCGCAACCACAACGGCGAGTCGCCGCAGCTCGACGTGTTGCGCGCCGGCGTGACGCTCTCGCAAGCGCGCGCCGATCTCGCCCGCGCGCAAGCCGATCGCGCCGATGCCGTCGAGGCGCTCGCTTCGGCCACCGCCGTCGATTCGCACACGCTGGTCGCGATGAGCGAGGCGCCCTTCCCGCAACCGCAGTCGCTGCCAGAACAACAAGCCGTCACGCGAGCGCTGGCGATGCGTCCGGAGCTCTCGTCGCTGGTCGCGAGCCTGCAGGCTCGTAACGCGGATCTGGCCGGCGCGAGGCGCTCCGGCGTTCCGACCGCCACGATCGAGGGAGGCTATCAAACCGGCGTCGATACGGGGATTCCGGTGCACGGTGCGGCAGTCGCCGCGCATCTCGAAGTGCCGCTCTCGTCCGGTACGCACGCTCGCGCCGCCGCCGCGCAAGCCCAAGTCGACGCAACCTACGCGCAACTGGTCGAAGAACGCCGCACGATCGCGCTCGAGGTCGCGAGTGCCGTGCGCGACGCGCGTGCGCTCGACGCCGCCTCGCAGGCCGCGCAGCAGGCGAAACAGGAGGCTTCGAAGGCGCTCGCCGCCATCGAAATCGGCTACCGCGAAGGCGCGAGCTCGAGCCTCGACGTCGCGGTCGCGCGGCGTACCTACGAAGACGCGCGCGTGCAAGCGCTAGTCGCCACCTACGACAGCGCACGCTCGCAGGCCATGTTGGAGATCGTCGTTCCATGACTTCCCGCGCCTGGACGCTTCTCTCCGTCTCCGTCCTAATCGTCGTGACCATGCTCCTTTGGTTCGGCTTCGGACGGCGCCCGGTGCCACCGCCGCAGCAAACAGCGGGGCCGCAAGTCTCGCTCGCCACGGTACGCCAAGGCACGGTCGACGAAACGATCTCGCTCAACGGCCGCATCGGATCGCCCGCGGGAACGCAGGCGAAGCTTGCCTTTGCCGTCTCGGGATCGGTGCAGAGCGTCGACGTTTCGCTAGGCGAGCGCGTTGCGGCAGGCACGCCGCTCGCGCATCTCGATCCAACCTCGTATTCGCTGGTCGCGGCGCAAGCGCAGTCGGAGGCCGGCGCGGCCGAACGCGGCGCCGCACTGGCGGCCGTCGACCGCACCTCGGTAACGGTGCATCGCGACGAAGTCGAGCTGGCGCGCCAGCAGCGCCTCTTTGAGGCAGGGATCGTCGCCAAGCGCGACGTCGAAGCCGCGCGTGCAATGCTCTGGTCGGATCGCGCGCAGGCGCAGACCGCGCGCCTCTCGCTCGCGCAAGCACAAGACCAATCGCGCGCCGCGAGTCTGCACGCGGCCAATACGCGCTACGACGTCGACCGCACCACGCTGCGCGCGCCCTCAGCGGGAACGGTGACCGGCATCTTCGTAAGCCGCGGCGAGAGCGTCGATCCGACGATTGCTGCAATCGCTATCGCTTCCGATGCTCAAGAGAGCGCGACGCTCGAAGTCCCCGCCGCCGATCTCGCGCGGATCTCGGCGGGGAATCCCGTTCGCGCGCGCTCCGGCAGCGTCACCTGGCAGGGCCGCATTGCCGGCGTTGCTCCAGCCGTCGATCCCGCGACCGGCCTCGCGGTCGCGAGCGTCACCGGCGTTCCGACCTCGCTACCGGCCGGGGCGCCCGTCGATGCCGCCGTCGTCGTGCGCTCGCTGCGGGGCCCGGTCGTGCCGCGTAACGCCGTCATCGAGGATCCGCAAACCGGCAACGAGCTCGTCTTCGTTCGTAACCACGATCGCTTCGACGCGCGACACGTTACGATCGCCGGTAAGGACGAGCGCTTCGCGCTGGTTTCGTCGGGAGTGCGCGAGGGTGAGGTGGTAGCCGCAACCGGTGCCGTCGACCTGCTCTCACCTTCGGGGCCTTAACTCACGCGTGTCATCCTGAGCTTGTCGCGTGTCATCCTGAGCTTGTCGAAGGACGGCACGACATGCGAAATCAGAGGTGGGCCCAGTCGCACTAGGGGACTAATGGGCCTTCATCCCCGCTCCGAGAAGTGGCACCATGCATGAAGATGGGCCTCGACTCCTCAGGGACGTCGAGAGCTTCCCTTTTTTACATGGGGGACGGCATGAGTAATCTGAGCAAGATCGCCGGAGCCTGCCTTTGTGCGGCTCTGCTAGCTGCGTGCGCCGGGGCCGGTACGAGCGTCTTTCCCACAACAAAGACGTTGCTCGTGCCGCTCAGCAGGGCGTCTGGTAAAAGCGTGCTCTATCGATTCAAGGGGTACTCTCACCGGGACGGTCAAGATCCCGAAGCGGGCCTGACCGCAGTAAACGGGATGCTTTACGGAACGACGGCCGGCGGCGGCGGTGCAAAATGCGGCAGATATCCTGGCGGATGCGGGACGGTCTATCGAATAAGCCCCTCGGGCGGAGAACACGTGCTCTACCGCTTCAAGGGAGCTCCGGATGGTACGTTTCCCTCAGCGAACCTGCTCGCCATGGACGGCGCGCTCTATGGCACGACGGCAGGCGGGGGAGAAAACAACGCCGGGACCGTCTTTGCGGTAGATTCCAACACCGGCGCCGAGAGCGTCGTCTACAATTTCAGAGGGCAGGATGCCGGTGATGGTGCGTATCCCCGAGGCGGTCTTATCGCCCTCAACGGAGTGCTCTACGGTACCGCCACTCAAGGCGGTAGCGCGAAGTGCAATAACGTAAATACCCGCGGGTGCGGGATCGTCTTCAGCGTTACGACGTCGGGCACGGAACGGGTACTTCACATTTTCAAAGGCGGCGGAGGAAACCAGAACAAGGACGGTGGTTATCCGTACGCAGGCCTGACGGCGATGAACGGATTGCTTTACGGCACCACCAACGGCGGCGGTCGTTACTCGGGGTCATGTGACGAAGGGTGCGGGAGCGTCTTCGAGATGAGCCCTTCGGGCAATCAATATCGGGTGCTGTACCGTTTCAAAGGCGGCCGGGACGGTGTAGCCCCCAACGCCGGTCTCGTCAATTTGAACGGTAACTTCTACGGTGCGACGGCCGGCGGCGGAGGTTCCGCATGCGTCGCCACCGGCTTCGGTTGCGGAACCATCTTTGAGATGAACGCGTCGGGCAGAGAGCGCATTTTGCATCGCTTCATGCACGGATTGGGCGGATCTGCACCGAACGATCTGATTGTTGTCGGCGATACGCTTTATGGTACGACGGCCGCTGGTGGTGGCGGCGGATGTCAGGGCTACGGCTGTGGAAGCGTCTTCCGACTCAACAGCTCCGGCCGCGATTACGCCGTCCTACACGGGTTTTTAGGCTCCCCCGACGGCTCTGAGCCGTCCGGCCTGCTCGAGGTAAACGGAATGCTCTACGGAACCACCGCTTACGGCGGCCGTTGCTCTCACGGATGCATTAAAGGCTATGGGGGCTTTGGCACCGTTTTCGAACTGACGCCCTGAGTTCGTTGGCTCAAAGCGTTACTGATCGAGCCTCTTGCACAAGACTGGATCGTTGGGCGGGCAATTCACATGCCCGGGAACTACTCCCGCACGGCCGCCCCCTCCAAAATGGAAGTTGAGCAACAGAAAAAAGATCGCGAGAATTGCGACGACGATGCCGGCTCCTTGCCAGCGCCCCTTCTTCACGCTTACGACCTGCAACTTTCGGTTGTAAATCAAGACGGCTTCGGTAAGCTCCAGCGTGATCGGAGCCTTTAAGTCTGTGTTTTCGCACGTCCCAAGCGCGTTGTAGACTTCGACTGACGGAGGACGGCATCGCGGCGGCATCAGCGCGATCGCACTTACCACGATGGCTACGAAGAGCAGCACCAGCGCGAATTCGAACGGTGCCGCCGGCTGAACCGTCGCATCGCTCTTCGATGCGAAGAACGAGAGCAACACAATGGCGGCGCCCGCCAAGCCGATCTGGGCCAGCGCCCTCGCTTCGAGGCGTCTGATTCCATCGGAGATCGTCGCGGTCAGCGTATTGGCTTCCGCCAGCAAAAATGTCGCGACGGTGTCGTCGGTAAGCCCCGGATACCAACTTTTGAGGCGTTCTGTGCGCTCGGCTCGGGCCTCGTCGGCGGGCATTGCGCCTTCGGGGACCGCGAGGCGATCGAGGAGCTTCAGCCAGAGGCGGACGATGTTTTGGCCGAGGCTATTGGGATTACTCGGCGCGTCGAGCACGAAATAGACAACGATCCCAACAAGTATGAGACCGAGCCACACTTGCCAGCCAACGTCAAACATCAGCGGCTTAAGGTTTGCATTGCAGGCGCATCAACCTTGCGGCGCACGCTTGCTCGGTAGGGCAATCCAAGGGGTACCCAGCAGCTAACCGCTCGGGAGCCCTGGAGAGTATATCGGCCCCCAGGGCTTCCGACTCCCTTTCCGCCTACGGCGGGGGCGAGGCGAGCGGAATCGATTCGCAGAGCTGGGCGCTGGACATGACCGCCGTCGCCGCCGCGTTCTCTTGGCTCTGTGTCTGATCGATCGTCCAGTGCAGGGCGTCGATGAGCCGCGTCACCGGATTGTAGCCCAGCGTGAGGCCGGGAACGTTGGCCAGATCGATCGTGTACGGGTTGGGCGGCAGGCCCGCGTAGTCGGGGTTGGTCGTCAGCGGATTGGGCGACGGCTGCGTCGGCACACCCTTAGTCGTGTCGGGCTGATTCATCGAGGAGATGTACCCTTGGCCGGCGTGTTGGAGATCGGCCATCTGCTGGGTGTCGACAAACCCGCTGATGATGTCGAGCGATGCGCTCTGCGTGGCGAGCGCCTTGAGTAGTTTCGCGCGAATCTCTCCGAGCCGTTTGTCGTCCTCGGGCAGACCCGAGGAGTTCGTCAGCTCGGGACTGTCGAGCGCCGTTTGGATCGCGATGATGTTGTTGGCGATCGGCCGCACGAGATTCTCGAGGCCCAGCAGCGCCATATTCTGCGACCCGTTCGAACCCGGATCGGCCCCCGGCCCGTTCTGGCCGCCGCCCCCCGCACTCGGATCGTTTCCGTAGAGCGCTCCCCGGTTGTACGCCTTGAAGAGGTCGGGGCTCTTTTTGATGTTCGAGTCGTTTTGCATCATCATGCCGATCGCCGGCTTGATCCGCCGGCTCAGTTCGCTGCACAGCGGGCGAGTGATGACGTGATAAATCTGAGGCGGCGGCGAGGGAGTCGCCGCAGTCGTCACGGCCGCAACTACGAACGCAACCTGCAGCATCGCCAGACTCTCTTTACGTGCGGCGCTTACGTCCCCTTCTGCGCGCCCGCGTAGAAGATAACCTTAAAAATCGCTTGGGGAACGGTCGTCAGCGCATTGGGATTGCCGTACGCCATGTAGATCTCGCTGCTGCGCAAGCGCAGATGGTAGGCCACGGAGACGTTCGAACAGCGTCCCATGCAGTTACCGCCGCCGTTGGGAATCGGCGGATAGCCGATCACCTGGCGCAGGCCGATCGCGAGCGAGGAATTGGCGCCGAGCTGGTACGCATAGCTCACGCTTTCGAACCATTGGATATTATTTTCCACCTGGGGCGGCTGCCACTGCGCGGTATCGTCGAGGGCAAGGGTCAGCGCGCCGCGATTGCCGACGCGAATCGTCGTGCTGCGAAACCACGTGTCGAGCCGTCCGTCGCCGTAACGTCCCGTGTTGTAGCTGATCGTCGTCGGATTCGATGAGGTGCCGTGGTTCGGAAACTGCCCCGGATTATTCGTCTGCAAACCGCTGTCGTAAGTAAATTGAAAGCCTCCGTTCTGAGTGATCGGTGTTAAGATGTCGCCGAAGCGCCAGTAGTTCGAGCCGGTGAAGAGCTGCAGATCGAGCGCGTGCTTCGTCAGGATGTCGACGATGAACTGGTTGTCGCTCTGCGCGATGCCCATCGTCGGGCCGTGATAGCGATCCATGAATCCCGCGGCACCGATCGAGACCAGCTTGCTGTCGCCGGTGAAGTCGAAGATCTTGGCCATGTAGAGCGCGTAGCCGGCGATGCCTGGGTGCGAGATGAAACCGTCGACCGGATTGTAGTATTGGCCGATCTTGCGCGTCGAGGCGAAGAGGCCGAACGTCTGATTCGACCAGCCGCCGCCGAAATCGTAGTACTGCGCCTGGTTTCCCTCGAGCACGTTCGTGCCGGTGTCGTCGCCGTAGTTGAAATACACGCTCGTGTGCTTGAGGTCGTAGTAGCTGAGCCCGCTCTCGGTGACGTAGTCGTTGAGGCCGGTGAGATTCGCCGCCACCCGCTCGACCGACGCGCCCCAGCGCGTATCGGGCGACGTATAGTCGACCGCGCTCGCGAGGTCGGTGCGGCCGTCGCCGATCGAATCGAAGGTCGCAAAGCCGATGGGGCCCGCCTTCCCTTCGACGGCATACCCTTCGCGAGGCGTTGGAATCGCCGGCGTGTAGAGCGCCTGAACGTTGGGACACGCATCGCAGTTGAACTGATTGTAGAAGTTCGCCGCCTGCGTGAAGAACGGGCGCACCTCGCTGTAGTAGCGCTGGTAGACCGTCGGCGAGATCGACTGCTGATCGAGCTCGACGTTGGAGTAATCCGGATGAAAGGTTGAGTAAAACGAGGCCGTGGGCGTGATCGGAATCGAGAGGTCGGCACCGACCCGCGAGGTCGAGCCGCCGATCGTCTTGCTTGCCGCTTCGCCCAGCGCGTAGAGGGCGGCGCGCGGCTTGGGGCGCGAAAAGGCGATGCCGGTGAGTTTAGGAATTTCGATCGACCCGGCGTGGGCGTAGTCGGCGTTTCCGTAGGAGTCCGGCGACATCTGCACTTTGTCGTACGACCACACCTGCTGTTCGCCGGTCGCCCGCACGTAGCGTACGAACTGCGCGTGCCAGTCGCCGCCGTGCGCGTTGCGCAGCACCTCGAATGGAATGCGCATCGTCACGGTGTAACCGTTTGCCGTCGTCGTCCCGGCCGATTCCCAGTTCGGCGAGTAGCCCGTGTTCTCCGACGAGAACTCGTAGTGCGTGCCGTTGGGCGTCGCGTAAAACTGGTAGAAGTAGCCGCTGATGCCGTTGGGCCAGAGGTCGATCCAGACTTCGTCGTCGTTGCCCTGACCCACGTCGTTGGTATGCTGCTCCGCGGCGACCGGCTCGTGCTGCGTCGCGTCGAAGCGCACGTAGAGCGCATGGCCGTCGGTCGTGATGTAGGCCGCCGTCGGCTCGCTGGCCGGCTTCGATTTTACCGGGTTCCACGGAAGCGTTAAATTCGTCGCCTGCGCCCACGTGCTGGCCGGCGCCTTGGGATCGAGCGGCGGATCCGTCGCCTGCGCGACCGTCAGGCGCGGATAGGCAAGCGCTCGAGCCGTCAGCGCCGCGGCGAAGGCGAGGCCAAGCGCCAGGGCGCCGAAGCCTCGCCTCATTGCAAAGTAGCGCCGCTTAGATCGGAGCGCGAACCGGCGCGCAGCGTCGCCGCGTCGACCGGCCGGCAGCTCCGCGACGAGTGGCTCTCGCAGGAGAGTGCGCCGCGAAAGTCCGCACCGTGCACGTCGGCGCCCCGCAGATCGATGCAGTGCACGCGCCCGTTGCCGGAGTTGCTGCCCGACCAATCGTCATTTTGCGTGCAGATTTTGGCGTCGCGAAAGTCGGCGCCGCGAAGATCGGCGCTCGAGAGATCGACGCCTTCGAGTTCGGCCCCGGTAAAGCGCGTTCGCGAGGCACGCGCGCCGCTCAGATCCGCCCCGACGACCGCGATGCCGGAGAGGTCGTACCCCGCGATGTCGGCGCCGTGCGCGTCACAGCCCGTGCATTTTTGCAACAGCCCGCGCGCATCGGCGCTGCCGAGCCCGTTGAGCACGCCGCGAAGGTCGATGCCGGTAAGCGCCGCACCCGTAAAGGTCGCGCCGCCGATCTGCGCGTCGTCCAGGTCGACGCCGGTCAGCCGGCTATTCTGCAGGTTTGCACCGCGCAGGTCGGCATGCGAGAAGTCGACACCAACGAGCTTTGCGCCCCGCAGATTTGCGTTGCGCAGATTCGCGTGGGAGAGATCGACGCCGACGTACGCGACGTTGGAGAGGTCGGCGCCGTGCAGATCGCGTCCACCGAAATCGCATCCGGTGCAGTTGGGCGGCAAGCCGCCCGCCGCAACGGCGGCGCCGGTTCCGAGCGAGAGCAGCGCGAGTAGCGCAGCCAATAGGTAGTTCACGATGTTTTGCTCCTTATAAAGCCGGCCGGCGGGGCGCAGGAAACCAGGCCTCGGCCGCGAGGCAGTTTTTTGGTGATTTGGTTTACGAGGTGGTTAGGTTATCGCGGCGGGTTGTGGCGTTTTGAGAGGTCCATCCCGACGATTTTCGCTTTCGAAAGATCGACGCGCGACAGGTCGACGCCGGAGAGATCGCAGCTGCTTAGGGTCGCGCCGTTGAAGTTCGCGCCGTCCAGCCGCGCGTGGCTGAAGTCCGTTCCCGTAAGAACGGCGCCGGAAAAGTTGGCGTCGTGCAGATCGGCGTGCGAGAAATCGTCGCCGGTAAGGTGCACGCCGCTAAAGTCCGCGCCGGCCATGTTCGCGCGCGTGAAGTCGCAGCCGCGGCAACTATTGAGGACGCTGCGCAGCGAGGCGGCCGGCAGCGACGCATTCTTGAACTGACAGCCCGTCATCGTCGCGCCGGTGAAATCCGCGCCGCTGAGGTTGGCGTTAGAAAAATCGCATCCGGTCAGGCGGGCGTGCCGGAACGAGACGTTGCTGAGGTTGGCACTCGAAAAATCGATGCCCTCGAGCACGCTATCCGAAAGATCCGCGCCGTGCAGGTTCGCGCCGGTGAAATCGGCGCCGGTGTAGTGCGCGCCGCGCAGGTCGCGTCCCACCCAGTTGACGCCTTGCAAGTCGCAGCCGAGGCAAGACTTTCCGCTGCTGCTCTGCGCGAGCTTGTGCAGCCCACCGGGGCCAACTACGTTATTCTCGATCGCGCGGTTGATCGACGCATCGATGCCGTTGGCCATCTTCGTGCTTT
Organism: Candidatus Cybelea sp.; assembly: GCA_049285915.1. Lineage (GTDB taxonomy): Bacteria > Vulcanimicrobiota > Vulcanimicrobiia > Vulcanimicrobiales > Vulcanimicrobiaceae > Cybelea. The sequence goes on from JBAQAW010000085.1 coordinate 24,250, forward strand.
CGGCGATGCTCTTGTTCGCGATGTCTATGCCCCTGCTCGTCGCCGCCGCCGTGCTGCCGGCGATCGCGCCTTGGCTCGCGGCCGCCGCGATTTTGCCGGCCGCGTCGATTCCCGCCGTCGTCGCGGCGAGGGATGATTTTCCGCTCGCGGGCATCGCTTTGGCTGCCGGCGTGAGCGGTGCAGGCGGAGCCGCCGGCAGCGCTCTCGTCTCGTGCAGGTCCTGCGTCGGGTTGGCAACGGCGGGCTGCCGCTCGATGACGGTCTTCGTGATGACGATCGGCTTGCTGGGCGCCGCGGTTTTCACCGCCGCGGCGTGCACGGCGACCGTTGCCGGTTTGGCCGGCTGCGCGACTTGGTACGCCGGCGCCGCGACCGATGGCGCGACGAAGGCGATCAGCAACGCGAGCGCGCCGACCGAGGCGATTGCAGCCGCCGCCGGACCGATCGCGAGGTTCGTCGCGATGTCGCGGCCCGTCCCGAGCAGCCGTTCGATGCGCAGCGAGATCTGTTTGCGCGTGGTGAACACGCCCGGCGCGGGCATCGGATGATGCGGCCACGCCGCTGTCTCAGCCATCTTCGTCAGGCAGAGTGCGTACGGGCGCACGGCGTGTACCGAGGAGAGTACCCAGTCGTCGCAGGCGACCTCGCGTTCGAGCTCGAGCTGCTGCGCGACGAAGAGCGCCGCAGGATTCCAACCTAGCGCGGCGACGATCAACCGCTGCATGCAGTTGCTCCAGTCGTCGGCCCGGCGCAGGTGCGCGAGCTCGTGTAGGCTGATCTGCTCGACTTCCTGCGGCGAGAGCCGGTCGAGTAACGCTCGCGGAATCAAAATCATGGCGTCGAAGAGCCCGACCGCGACCGGTACGTCGATCGCTTCGCTGACGCATAGGCGCACCGGACGGCGTCCCTTGTTTGCGTCGGTCCACTGCGGCATTGAATCGCGGTACTCGATCGGCAGCGGCAGCGCGTCGCGCTTGAGCTGCTCTAGGCGAAGCAAGCCGATCAGGAGTCCGATCAGCGCGTAGGCCGCCAGCACGGCCCACGCCGCGAAGACGGCGATCGCTACCGGCAGCGGCAGCGTGACGCGCAGGCGCGGCGGCAGCTCCGGAAGCGCGCGCGTCAAGCTCGGCCTCTGCGCGGCGGGTAGGGTCCAACGTCTGATCTGAAGGCTCGGGGGCACCGCGCCGCGTTCGTGCGCGACGTTGGGGCTCGAGGTGCGCGCGCCTCCGCTAAGCGTCGTGGCAACCGGTTGCGCCGGCGTGAAGAATGCAAGGGTCGTCGCGACCGGGACGACGAGCGCCGCCAGCAAGGTGGCGCTCCAGACTACGTAGCGCGTCGCCGCGTTGATGCGCGGCCAGGCGCGCAGCAGCAGCCAAACGCAGAGCACGAGCAGCGCGTCCTGCCAAAGTGCGTTGAGTACCGTCGCAGCGACGACGATCATTGGCCGTTCTCCTCGTACTGTTCGATGAGCGTCTTGAGCCGGCTCAGTTCGTCGTTCGAAGGCCGTTCGTTGGCAATGAGCTGCAGCGCGAGCGAACCCGCACTGTTATCGAAGAAGCGCGAAAGCAGATGTCCGACGGCGTTGGTTGCCGCGTCTTCGCGGGCAACGAGCGGACGATACAAGAAGGCCCGCCCGGCCTCGTCGTGATCGACGTAGCCCTTGCGCTCCAGAATGCGCATCGTCGTGAGCACGCTGTTATAGGCCAGCGGCGGCGGGGGTAATGCGGCGGTCACTTCCGCGACCGTGGCCCGGCCACGCTCCCAAAGAACCTCCATCAGCCGCAGCTCGGCCTCGGTCAGGGTGTTCGAACGTCGTCGTGCCATGCTTACTTTCTTTATGGGTTAAGGTTGGGATCGTTTCTACTAAATCCTTAGTTGAATATTACCGCGCCGGCGGGAGGCTGTCAACTAAGAAATTAGTATTAGAAGCAGAGGAGCCCGTCGGCGCGACAGACCCCCGTTGGGGGAAAGCGGATACCCGGTGCCAATAAGGGAGGGCTATGCCAATGGCCCGTCTTCTCTTCGTCTTTTTAGCGGTCGGCTTTCTCGCTGGGTGCGGCAAGGGTACCCCCGTCACCAGCGGCACTCCGACCCCTCCCCCGACCCCGCCCCCGGTCGTCAGCGCCCAGTACCCCATTCCAACGGCCTCGAGCAATCCAATGGGGATTGCGCTCGGCAGCGACGGCAACATCTGGATCACCGAGTTCTCGAAAGCCAAGGTCGCGCAGCTGGTCTCCAACGGTTCGATCTCCGAGAACGTCACCCCAACGCGCAAGTCCGAGCCGTACGGGATGGCCTCGGGCCCGGGCCCGAACGTCAACGTTTGGTTCGCCGAGAGCGCCGTCGGCAAGGTCGGTCAGATCACGACGACCGGCCCGCCGTACACCGAGTACACCTTCCCGGTTCCCAACACGAAGCCGACCAACATCACGCTGGGTGCCGACGGCAACATGTGGGTGACCGATCCCGGCACGAACTCGGTCTGGCGCATCCAGCAGCTGAAGAAAAAGCCCTTCGTGAGGTTCACACAGTTTGCGTTGACCGGCGACGCGAAGCCGATGGCGATCACGAACGGCCCCGACAGCGCGATCTGGTTTACCGAAACGGGAACCAACAAAATCGGCCGCCTGCCGACGAGCGGCTATCCCTTGACGGAGTACCCCATCCCAACGAAGTTTTCGGATCCGACCGGCATCTGCGCCGCGAGCGACAACTCGGTCTGGTTCGTCGAAATGAAGGCCCACAACATCGCCCGCCTCCAGCTCAACGGCGCGGTTACCGAGTATCCGCTGACCAACTCGAACACGCCCAATCAAGTTCTGCAGGGCGTCGACGGCAACTTCTACTTCACCGACACGGCCGGAAACCGCATCGGACAGTTTCAAGCGCGCTCGCATCACGTCGTTTATTTTTCGATTCCGACCAAGAACTCCGAACCGACGGCGATGACGCTCGGCCTCGACAACCAGATCTATCTCGTCGAGACCGCCGGCAATAAGATCGCCCAGTTCAGGTACTTCGCGGTATAGCTTCCGGCTCGCCGGGCTCTAGCTCGGCGAGCTTGTTCAACCCGCCACTCCCGAGCAACAGGTAGCGCTCCCCGACGCGAATCACGTGGAGCGCCGCGTTCGGCCCGAGGAGCGTGCTCTCGATGACGTCGACCCGGCGCCGCGGCCCGCGTTGAAAGAAGGCGCTGCGGCGCAGAAATCTCGCGAGCGCGTAGAGTGCCGCCAGCACCGCGGCGACGACGGCCAGCTTAATCGCGTACGCCGCCCAAAAAGCCGCCGGCACGCGCTAGCGGCCGTAGATCTTCTGCTTGAACTCCACGACCTTCGCCTCGATCTCGTGCAAGCGCTCGCGCACGACGACGGCGTTGCCGGTCGTCAGTGTGATCACGCTCCTCCCGTTCTCTTCCACGGTCTCGATGAGGTCGCAGTTCAGCAGCACCGGCTGCCCGCTCTCTCTGGTTAACGTAATCATTATGTCATCCTGAGCCTGTCGAAGGACATGTCATCCTGAGCTTGTCGAAGGACATGTCATCCTGAGCTTGTCGAAGGACGAAAGGCGCGAGAACGCCACTCGTGCAAACGCGAATTCGCCTCGTCGATCTCCATTTCGTCGCGCCTCGCTTCGGCCGCGCGAAACTCACGCAAGCGCCGCTCCCGAAGCTTCTCGACGACCAAACGATCGCGGTGCGCCGTGATTAATTCCGCCTGTGCCGCCGAAACGTCGCTGCCCCAATGGGTAACGCGCTCGCCCTGCCTTGCGATCGCCCCCGCGAGAAAGCGCAGCCGCGCATCGTAAAATCGAACGCCCGAGCCCGCAAACTCAGCGGAGAGCGCGCAACCGTGCAGGGCCGCACCGGCCTCGCGCACCGAGCCGTTGAGCCGCTCCATCTCACGCAGGCCTTCTTCGCGCGCTCGTTTCGCCCGCGCGAAGGCCTGACGCTTGCGCTCCTCACGATGCCGCCGCTCCTCCAGCAACGGCTCCAACGAAAAAACGAACCGCGCCGCCATCTACTTAGTGTAATTCCCGCGGCATCGCGCTAGCGAGCCAGCTGCGAGCGCTCCCGGCCGACCGAAACCAGTTCGATCGGGACGGCGAGCACGTCGCCGAGCCGCGCGACGTAAGCGCGCGCCGCCTTGGGAAGATCCTCGATGCGCCGGCACTCGTCGATCGCTTCGCTCCAGCCGGGCATCTCCTCGACGTCGACCTGCAGATCCGTCCGATCGGCCGCCTCGAATCCGACGCGCTCGCCGCCGGCGCGATAGCCCGTTACGATGCCGACGCGATCGATCCCCGACAGCACGTCGAGCTTCGTGATGATGGCGCCGTCGAGGCCGTTGAGCCCGACGGCGTAACGCGCCGCGACCGCGTCGAACCAGCCGCAGCGCCGCGGCCGCCCCGTAACCGTACCGAACTCGCCGCCCTGGCGGCGCAGCCGCTCGCCCCGCTCGTCGTTGAGTTCCGACGGCAAGGGCCCCGAGCCGACGCGCGTGCAGTACGCCTTGAAAACGCCGCTCACGCGGCCGATCGCACTGGGCCCGATGCCCAAGCCGGTGCAGGCGCCCCCCGCGATCGTGTGCGAGCTCGTGACGTAGGGATAGGTGCCGTAGGTGACGTCGAGCAGCGAGCCTTGCGCGCCCTCCAGCAGCACGCGCTTGTTCGATCGTAAGCGCGTCTGCAGATACTCGACGCCGTCGACGATGTGCTCGCTCAACCGCCGCGCCGCATCGATCGCCCCGGAATCGTCCGCGCTGCGCGGCTGCATGCCCCGCATCACGTCGGCAAACCGAATGCCGCTGCGCGCCACCCGATCGACGTAGGCCGGCCCGATGCCGCGCCCCGTCGTGCCGATCGCGCCGGCCCCGCGTTCGCGCTCGGCGGCGGCGTCGCGTTGCACGTGCGAGGGAAAGACGACGTGCGCGCGGTCGGAAATCGAGATGCGCGACGTATCCACGCCGATCGCCGCTAAACTCTCGAGCTCCCTCAGCAGGGTGGTGGGATTGACGACCGTTCCGCCGCCGATGAACAGTTCGACGTGCTCGTGCAGCACGCCCGACGGCACGATGCGCAGCGCCAGCTCTTGCTCGCCGGCGACGATCGAGTGCCCGGCGTTGTCGCCGCCGCCGAAGCGCGCGACGACGTCGTAATCGGCCGCGTAGAGGTCGACGATCCGGCCCTTGCCTTCGTCCCCCCACTGACAGCCGAGAATGATGTTTGCTTTGGAGGCCACCCTATTCGGTGCGGAACTCGAGATCCAAGGTATCGCCCATCGGAATCTCGGGCACGCCCTGAAGCTGCGTCATCACGAACTCGGAAAAAAGCGCGTTGGGCCAGCCGAAGTTCCGCCGCGTGTACTGCTGCGGGTTGTCGGGATTGAACGACTCGTGCAGCAGGTGATCGCCGGGATCGCTTGCGAGCAACTGCGTGAGGACGTCCTGTTTCTCCGTGCCCGAGGTCGTCGTCATCCCCTGGATGATCAGCGCGAGCGGCCAGATCCAGTGATCCGGCGTGTGGTAGCTGCCGATTCCGCGCGCGACGTGCCCCTGATAGAACGACGGATTGTCTTGCGAGAGCAAGAAGCGCCGAGTGTTCTCGTAGTAGCGGTCGTTGGCGGTCGTGTAGCCGAAGTACGGCGCCGCCAGCAAGCTCGGAATGTTCGCGTCGTCGGTAAGGATCGCGTGTCCCAATCCATCGACTTCATAGGCGTAGATGTAGCCGTACTTAGGCACGAGCACGAGGCCGTAGGTTTGAATCCCGCGCTGCACTTCGTCGCGCAGCGCCTTAGCCTCGCGCGCCTTGACGACGTTGTGATAGACGTTGAGCTCGATGTCGGACATGTCGCCGAGCGCGACGACCGCGAACATCTCGGAGGGGATGAGGAAGTTGTAGTAGCAGGCGTCGTCGGATGGGCGGAAGCCCGTCCAAATCATCCCGGTATAGCCGGTCGGGCGGCCGAAGCCGTCGGCGGGAAGCTCTTTATGCGTGTAACGCGAGTTGCGCGGGTGATTCTGTTCGCGCTGCATCGTGGAGAGCACGTCGTCGAGCATGTTCGAGAAATCGCCGTTAAAGATCGACGCGTCGCCGGTGGTCTTCCAATAGCTCCAAGCAAAGGCCGTGGGATACGCCAGCGAGTCGAGCTCGAACTTCTGTTCCCAGACGCGGTAGTCTAAAGTGTAAGCATTCGCGTAGGGGTCGAGCTGCACGTACTTGACCATTCGCGCGATGATCGCGCGGAGTAAACTGCGGACGTCGGTGTCATCCTTGGCGAAGTAGAGATACGGACGCGCCTGCGCGCTCGCATCGCGCAGCCATTCGGCCGGGATGTCGCCGGTCTCGATGTAGGCCGTGCCGTCGGGGGCGTACTCGGCGAGGCGGCTCGTATCGAGGAGCGCCGCGCGGAACATGTCTTGCAGGTGGCTATTGGGACTACGATAATCGGCGGCCGCTTTTTCGATCGAGCGCAGCTCGAGCGCGAGGATCCGGCCCGGAAGCAGAAGAGTGGCCGCGAGACAAAGCAGCGCGGCCATCGCGAATCGTTGGAAACCTCTACCCATTTACGCGGGCCACGTTCCGTGTGCATACAATGCGGGCAACTCCCGATAGCGTCCTAGATAATCGAGGCCGTAACCCACGACGAATACGTCGGGGACTTCGAACCCCCTGTACTTAATTTCTATATCGGCAATCCGGCGGTGGGGCCGGTCGAGGAGCGCGCAGACCGCCAGGGAGGCCGGCTCGCGAGTGAGCAGGGTTTTGACGACCGAGTGCAGCGTCATGCCGGTGTCGACGGTGTCGTCAACGAGGATCACGTGCCGGCCCCCGATGGGGATGGCCAGGTCCTTCTCCAAGACGACCGACTGGCCGGCACCGTATCTGCTGACGGCGATCACGTCCATGTGGCACGGGATCGTAACTGCCCGGATAAGGTCGGAGAGAAACGGGGCCGCAGCGGTGAGCAAGCCGACCAAGACCGGGAGCTTCCCCGCGTAGTCGGCCGAGATGGCGGCTCCGATCTGGGCGACCCGCCCGGCGATCGATCCGGAATCGATGAGCGGCTCGCCGCTCATGAAGCCCGCTTGGCCGAACGCCAAAAGACGCGTTCGATATCGCGGCGGGTGAACAGCTTGACGTTGATGCGCGGATGGTGCGTTCGCAGCAGACGAACCTTGCGATTCTTGCGCGTGTTGCGAATCGGCTTGGCGTACGTCAGCTCGATGTAGAGGTCGTACTCCGGCAGATAGAAATCGGGGGTGAAAAACTCGATCGGGCGGCCGCGCTCGTTCCAAGAAATCGGAAAGGTCCGCGGTTCGTACTGCCACGCAAGGCCGTAGAAGTCGAAGATTCGGGCGAGTTCGGCTTCACTCGCATGAGCGAACGAAACCCGTGACATAGCCACGGACCAATATCTACGACGCGTACGCGCTGCTATCCCCCTAAGCGCGTTCGCCGCGCACGACTGGTTGTCAGGCCGATCGCGCCCTCGCCGGCGCTCTTCTCTTGCGAAAGCGCATTAACTTGCCGCGCGCAAGAGCAGCGCGAGCAGCAGCACGGCGCCACCTTCCGAAGGTTTATTCGTCGCAGGTATCGGCGCAACACCCCAACGGGCTTGCCGCTGGCAGTGTCCCGATTTTTCTGTAAAGTTGACCGAAGTCGCCTTTTAGGAGGCGACTTCGGAGGCGAAGCGGATGACGACTCCCGAGATGGTGCGCCGGGTGCTGGCCGCCGGCGCGACGATGGCATTTCTCGCCGGCTGCGGATCGCACTCATTGCTGGGGACGCCGGATGCGGCGCACTATGCGGCTCGCACGAAAAACAAAGAGTTCCACTACAAGCCCGTGCAGCAAAACTTCCACGTTCCGTCGGGAGTGTCGCAGCTAACGGTCGTTGTCAGTGGCGCCGGCGGCGCCTCAGGGGGCCGCTTCCGGCGGCCTCGGCGGTAAGGTAACGGCTACGATTCCCGTGGCGCTGGGCGAGACTCTGGCCATCTTCGTCGGCGGTGAAGGCCGCGAGGGGCAGACTAAATTCGCGGGCAGAGGCGGCTTCAACGGCGGCGGTGACGGTGGGATTCCGGCAGGCGACAGCTCGACCGGTGGCGACGGCGGCGGTGGTGCCTCGGATATTCGCGAGGGCGGAAATACACTCGGTAATCGCATCGTGATTGCCGGCGGCGGCGAGACCGGCGGCAAGGGGAAGCGCAACGGCAATCGCGACGACGCCGGCGGATCCGGCGGGCGAGGCGGTTCCCAACTCCGCGGCGGAATGGGCGGCCCCGGCGGCCATCGCAGCGGATTCAGGCGTGGCGATCGAGGCCGAAATGGCGAACTGCCACTGGCGGGAAAGGCGGCGGCCGCCGCCGCTTCGGCGCCCGCGGTGGTGAGGGCGGCGGCGGAGGCGGTTCGGGTTACGTCGAGCCGGACGCAACGAGCGTACAGGACGTTCGCGGCTCTGCCTCGCCGGGCAACGGCTCGGTAATTATCTACTGGTCGTAGCGGCTACCTCGCCGGAAGCCGTAGGAGAAACCGCGCGCCCCCGAGCGTCGAGGAGCCTACGCGTACCTCGCCCCGAGCTCGTTGCGCGATTGCCTTAACGACCGCGAGCCCGATGCCGCTGCCGGTGCGATCGGCACGCGCGCCACGCGAACCCAGCTCGAAGATCGCGGCTCGATCGCTGGGATCGATGCCATCGCCGTCGTCTTCGACTGCAACCTCTACAAACGGCACGATCCGCCGGCACCGTACCTCGACGGTTCCGTGCTCGCTACCGTGCTTTATCGCATTTTCGACAAGGTTGGAGAGCGCGTGAACGCACTCGTCGCTGTCGATGACCGCGACCGCGCGCTTCGGCGCGCGCGTTCGGATCGTCACGTCGCGCTTGCGCGCCATCGGCGATACGATCTCGATCGTTGCCCGGATCTGCTCGACGATGTCGCACGCCAGGGCGCGTCGTACCGGCTGTTGGAGTTCGAGCATCGGCAGATCGAGCATGCCGTCGATCAGGCGGCTCAAACGAAGCGCCTCGTTGCGCGCAGTCTCGAGAAAACGGCGGGTCGTCTGCGGGTCGGCCTCTTCTTCGAGCAGCGTCTCAAGATAGCCGCGGATGGCACTGAGCGGCCTGCGTAGTTCGTGCCGGAGCGCCGGTAGAGCGGCCTGCTCGCCCAGCGCGCCGGCGAGAGCCTTGAGATCGAGCACGCTGCTCGTGCGCTACGGCCGCGCGAACTTGTAGCCGAATCCGTGAACGGTGCGCAGGAGCGGCGGAATCTTGCAGCGCTCCTCGATCTTGACGCGCAGGCGATGAACGTGCACGTCGACGGTCCGTTCGTCGCCCGCGAAATCAAAGCCCCAGACGCGCTGCAGCAGCCAGTCACGCGAGAGCGCGACGCCGGGATTGCTCGCAAACTCCATCAGCAGGGCAAACTCGCGCGGTTTCAGCTTCACGTCGTTGCCGTCGACGCGGGCTTCCCGTGCCGCAGCGTCGACTTCCAGGCGGCCGAAACGCATCGACGGCGTCGCCTGCACGACGGGCTGCCCCACGCGCCGTAGGATCGCCTTAACGCGAACGACCAGCTCTCTCGGCGCGAAGGGCTTTGCGAGATAGTCGTCGGCGCCCAGTTCGAAGCCGACGACGCGATCGACTTCGTCGCCGCGGCCGGTGACCATGACGATCGGTATGTTGCGCCCTTCGCGCCGCAGCGTCCGTGCAACGTCGTAGCCGTCGATGCCCGGCAACCCGACGTCGAGCACGAGCAGGTCGGCTGCGCCGCGCGCGTAGCGCAACGCCGCGTGCCCGTCCGATACGCCGAGCGCCGTAAAACCGTCACGCTCGAGGTGATGGGTGAGGAGGTCCCGAGTCGCGCGGTCGTCTTCGGCGACCACGATCGTCTGCAGCGGCATGAAGGAGAGAGTGCCCGAGGCAGGCGTTGGTGGGACGACGATTCGGGCGGATTCACTCCCCGTCGGCGGCGAGCGGCCCCAAGCGCGCGGCATGTTCGCGAAGCGTGCGGTAGATCGTCGACGCGGGAAATCCCAGGCGCTCCAAGCGCCGCGCCGCAGACGGGTATGCGATCTCCGGCATCCTGCCGGCGAGCCTTTCGAATGCGGCCGCGCATCGCGAAACTTCGTCTTCTTCTAGCGCCGCAACCGCCGCAGCGGCCGCTTCGCCGTCGATGCCCTTGCGCGTGAGTTCGCCGATGAGCCGGCCGTCGCCGACCGCCTTGCGCTTGCCTTCGACGTAGAGCGCGGCATAGAGGCGATCGTCGACGAAGCCCTCGCGCTTACACCGTTCGACGGCGTCGCGAATCGCTTCGCCGTCGAAACCTTTGCGCTCCAGCCGCTCCCAGAGTCTCGCCTCCGTCGAGCGTTGCCGCGCGAGCATCGCCAACGCGGCGGGATAAGCGCGCTTTGTCATCCTGAGCTTGTCGAAGGACGCTCAGGATGGCACTTCGGCGGCGGTGGCGGGGGCTTTTCCGTTCGCCGACGCGACTTTGCTGAGCGCTTCGCGGATCTTGCTCTCGATCTCGAAGGCGACGTCGAGATGCTCTTCGAGGAACGCCTTCGCGTTCTCGCGACCTTGGCCGATCCGCTGCTCGCCGTACGTGTACCACGAGCCGCTCTTGCCTACGATGTTTTGATCCAGAGCGACGTCGAGAATAGAGCCCATCTTCGAGATGCCGTGACCGTACGTGATGTCGAACTCGGCCTGCCGGAACGGAGGCGCCACCTTGTTCTTGACGACCTTGACGCGGGTGCGCGTGCCGACGACGTCTTGCCCGACCTTGATCGTCTCGAGCTTGCGCACGTCGAGTCTCACGGAGGCGTAGAACTTGAGCGCGCGACCGCCCGACGTCGTCTCGGGGTTGCCGAACATCACGCCGACCTTCTCGCGAAGCTGGTTGATGAAGATCATGACGGTCTTGCTGCGAGAGATCGCGGCGGTGAGCTTGCGCAGAGCCTGCGACATCAAACGCGCCTGCAGACCGACGTGCGCATCGCCCATGTCGCCCTCGAGCTCCGCACGAGTAACCAGTGCGGCGACCGAGTCGACGACGACGACGTCGACCGCATTGCTGCGGGTGAGCATCTCGGCGATCTCGAGCGCCTGTTCGCCGGTATCGGGCTGCGAGACCAGCAGATTGTCGAGATCGACGCCGAGAGCCGCGGCGTAATTCGGATCGAGCGCGTGCTCGACGTCGACGAAGGCGGCCGTTCCCCCGGTCTTCTGCGCCTCCGCGATGGCGTGCAGGGCAAGCGTCGTCTTACCGCTCGACTCCGGGCCGTAGATCTCGACGATTCGACCGCGCGGAAGGCCGCCTACGCCGAGTGCTAAATCGAGTGCGATCGATCCGGTCGGAACGACCTCGAACGCCAAGCGCTCGAAGTCGCCCATGCGCATGATCGAGCCTTTGCCGAACTGTCGTTCGATCTGCGTCAGCGCGTTGGCCAGGGCAATCTGTCGTTCGTCTTCTGCAGGCATTCTGGTCCTTTCTCTAGCGGGTTGAGCGCCCTATCCCATCACGCTCTCATGGCTGAGTGCCAAGGGGCTGGCATACTTAATTTTTTTCGTCTCACGACGCGGCCGGCTCCGCGCTCTCTTCAAAGAGCGCGTCGATGAACTCGGCGGGCGAGAAATCGCGAAGGTCCTCGGCTCCTTCGCCCAAGCCGACGAGTTTGATCGGCACTTCCAACTCGTCGACGATCGCAACGAGCACGCCGCCCTTCGCCGTCGAGTCGAGCTTGGTGACGACGATGCCCGTCAGCTGGGTCGCTTCGTTGAAGAGCTTTGCCTGCGAGATCGCGTTCTGACCGTTCGTGCCGTCAACCACCAGCAGTGTCTCGGCCGGCGGCTCGCCCGTCTCGCGCTCGATCACCCGCCGCATCTTCTTGAGCTCTTCCATCAGATTGGTCTTCGTCTGCAAGCGTCCGGCGGTGTCGACGATGACGATATCGGCGTTGCGCGCTTTCGCCGCGCGCAGGCCGTCGAAGACGATCGAGGCTGGATCGGCCCCCTCCGCGCCGCGAACGATGCTCGCGCGGCTGCGCTCGGCCCAGACGGCCAGCTGCTCGGCCGCGGCGGCGCGAAACGTATCGGCGGCGACCAGGAGCACGCGCTTACGCTCTTTCTGCAGACGCGTCGCGAGCTTGCCGATCGTCGTCGTCTTCCCGCTGCCGTTGACGCCGACGATCAGGAGCACGGCGGGCGTGCGCGCGAGTTGGAGTTCCGCGTGAGGCAGCGTGAGGAAACGCTCGACGTCTTTGCGGAAGCGCGACACGGCTTGGTCGGTCGTCTTCCAGTCTTCCTGCTTCGCAACGGTCTGCAGGCCCGTGACGATCTTCGCGGTGGTCGGCACACCGAAGTCGGCCATGATCAGCGTCTCTTCCAGCTCGTCCCAGAACTCGGGCGATACCGGCCGCTGAGGCGAACCGAGGCGGGCGACGGCCGAGAAAACCTCGCGGGCACGGCCGAGGGAGGTACGAAGTCGCGAAAGCCAGCTCACCCGAGGCTCCCCCACCTGCTCACGCTAGGAACTCTATCATGCGAACGTACGTTCGGTCAATCAACCGCGCTCCCGGCTGCGTTATACTACCGATATGAGCTATCTTAGAATCCTTTACTGCACGCTCATTCTGCTCGCTGCGACATCGTGCGCGGCATCTCGAGCGATCCCCACGCCGCCGTCTGAGGCCGCTTTCAACGGAACCGCGCGCAGCGCGGTAAGAAGTCAAATCGATCTTAACGCCCGCTCCGGCGGCCCGACCGTCGGCGCCGATGTCTACGGCGCGACGATCGGCACCTGGTGGAACTTCAATAGATCGTTCGTCAACCCGTCGTTGCGCAGAGCCGGCATCAAACTCGTGCGCTTTCCCGGCGGCTCGGAATCCGACGCTTACCACTGGGAAGGCGGCGGCTCGATCTGTCACGGGAATGGCTACATCGCGCCCGACGCGACGTTCGACAATTTGATGAATCACGCGGCTCGTCCGTTAGACCTCGACATCGCCATCACCCTCGACTACGGCAGCAACCCCGCGTGCAAGGGCGGCGGCGAGCCCGGCGAAGCTGCGGCCTGGGTCGCGGATGCGAAAAAACACGGCTATCACATCCCGTACTGGACCGTCGGCAACGAAATCTACGGTTGGTGGGAGTACGACCTCCACTCCAAGCCGCACGACCCGAACACGTACTCCGACGCCGTGCGAACCGGCTTCTATCCCGCGGTGAAAAAAGCCGACGCGAGCGCCAAACTCGGCGTCGTCGTCGACACGCCCGACGACGCAGCCTGGAACGAGGTCGTGCTGCGCAAAGCCCAGCCTTTTGATTTCGTCGAGCTGCATTATTATCCGGAGTACAACATCGACAGCGATCGGAAACTCCTCGGCCCGGACATCGAAAACTTCGCGACCGCTCTGGGCGGCCTGCGCAAGCAGATGAACGCCGCCGGCCTCTCCAAGGATCTGCCGATCTACCTCGGTGAGTTCAACAACGACGCCGGCAATGAGGGCAAGCAATCCGTTTCGATCGTCAACGGGTTGTTCTTAGGCCAGATGCTCGGCACGCTCGAGAACGCCGGCGTTCCAATGGCGAGTTGGTGGCTCGCCTACGGCAACTGCGACGAGACCGGCGACTACTCGAAAAAGCTTTACGGCTGGCAGCACTTCGGCACCGAGACGCTCTTCTCCGACGGCCTCCCCAACCCGTACGAAAGCTGCGCGGACACGCCGCAGATTCACGGCGGTACCCCTTTTCCGGCGGCGCGCGTGATGACGCTCTTTGCAAGCACCGTCCCTCCCGGATCTCAAGTCCGCTCGGTGAGCGCACCGAAATCGCTCGGCACAAGCGTGCGCACCTACGGTTACGCGACCTCCAGCGGATACGAGTTCGTGCTGTTCAACAACACGCTCAAATCGATTCCGATTCGCGCGCACGTGAGCAACGCTGATAAAAGCCGCTTCGCGGCAACGCTCTCGGTCTACGGCAAAACGCAGTACGATATGTCGAAAGAGAACCGGTGGGCGGGACCTGCGACGACGAGCCTCGGCAACGTGGGCACGAGCGTCCCGCTCAATCTTCCGCCCTATAGCGTGTCGACCCTGACCCTCGAATAGAGACTTACGTCGTGACGGCGACGCGCTCCCGAGCCGCCTCTCGCTCCTCGCGCTTGCGATCGCGCAAGAACTGGAAGAACTGTTTCCCCTCGTGCAGCCGGCGCTTCATCACCTGACGATCGCCGATCATGCCGCCGAGCAGCGAGAACATCTTGCGCGGACGGAAGTAAAACTTCCGGTAGAACTCGTCGACGGATTCGAACATCATCGTCGAGGTTAAGCCGGGATAATTGAGCGCCGCGTGCTGCACGCCGTGCGTGTTGACGAGTTCCTCGGTCTGCTCGAGCCAGCCGTTCTCTTGCGCCTGCTTGTAGAGGTGGGTCCCGGGATAAGGTGCGGCGAGCGAGACCTGGAGCGTTTCGGGATCCATCTCGCAGGCGAAGTTGATCGTCTCCTGGATCGTCTCGAGCGTCTCGCCTGGCATGCCCAGGATGAAGGTTCCGTGCACCTTGATGCCCAGCTCGCGGCAGTCTTTTGAGAAACGCCGGATGATATCGAGGCGCGTGCCCTTCTTCATGTTGTTGAGCACCTCCTGATTGCCCGACTCGTAGCCCACCAGCAGCAAACGCAGCCCGTTTTCCTTCATTACCTCGAGTGTCGCGCGCGGCACGTTGGGCTTGGCGTTGCACGACCAAGTCATCCCGAGCGGGCCGAGCCGCCGGGCGACCTCTTCGACGCGCGGAAGGTTGTCGGTCAGCGTGTCGTCGTCGAAGAAGTACTCTTTGACCTCGGGAAACAGCTCCTTGGCGCGTGCCATCTCCGCCGCAACGCTCTCGACGCTGCGTACCCTGTAGAGATGTCCGCCGATCGTCTGCGGCCAGAGGCAGAACGTGCACTTCGATTTACAGCCGCGTCCCGTGTAGAGCGAGAGGTACGGATGCTTCAGGTAGCCATTGAAATAATTGGGGATGGTCAGATCGCGGCGATAGACGTCGAGTACCGACGGAAACGCTTCCATGTCGGTGATGATCGGCCGTTCCGCCGTGCGAACGATCTCGCCGTTCTTCCGATAGGCCAAGCCGTCGATCTCACCGAGCGGTTTGCCCAGCGCGACGTCAACGCACGTGTAGTCGAACTCCCCGACGCAGACCCAGTCTACGGCCGGTGCGAGCTTAAGCGACAGTTCCGGCAGCACGCCAACGTGCGCGCCGACCATGCCGACGATTGCGCTGGGATTCTCTTCCTTGACTCGCGCCGCAAAGCGGGCGTCGTTGTTAAAGGAAGGGGTGCTGGTGTGGAGGATGATCCGCTCGTAATCCTTGGCGAGCGGCGCCACTTGCTCGACGCTCAAATTGTCGGGCGGCGCGTCGATCAGTTTGCTTCCCGGCACCATCGCGGCCGGTTGCGCCAGCCACGTCGGATACCAAAACGACTGCACCTCGCGGCGACATTGATAGCGCGCGCCGGCGCCGCCGTCGAAGCCTTCGAAGGTGGGCGGGTTCACGAACAACGTCTTGAGAAAATCGGGCATGCGCAAAAGTCCTCCGCTGATGACGGTTTTCTGCGCGCGGCGCAAAGCCTTCCGCTAGAGAGCCCTAGAGCGCGCGCAGCGCGCTTCGGAGGTTGGAAAACCGGCGGAAATTAGAGAAGTCGACCTGTTCGGTCGCCGCTCCCGCGAAGGGGCCGTAGCGACCTTTGTAGTTTTGCGTCTCTTGCGTGACCGCCCAGTAGTTGGGCAGCACTTCGGCCCGGCGGTCGGCGATCTCGCCCCAGGTCGCATGCGGCGGCAAGACGTTGGGTTGATACGTAAAGGCGACCACGCTGTTGGTCGCGTCGTAGGTGAACGTCCCGTTGCCGTGGCCCGCGTCGTGCAGCGTAGACGCGAACGCGATCGTGCCCGGCCCCTGCTCCTGGTACGAATAGTCCGCGAAGTTGCGCGCATCGAACGGCGGCGCGAACGTTTCGCCCGGCTTGGGATTTTGATACTCCTGCGCGAGCGCCGCCTGCTGTTGGACGCCCGCCGGCCGGGCGTCGATCGTGTAGCTGATGACGCGCACGCGAACGAGCCTGCCGTTCTGATAGATGCCCGCCAAAACGATATCTCTGTGGTACTTGGAGAATCCGGCGTGCACGTCGAGCACGCGGTGAAGGCGGAAACTCACGATTCCGCGGGAGGTCTGAGTAAGTTGCTGCGCCACCCGAGCCATAACGGGTGGCGCAGAGGCTACGGCCATGCTAGGGATGCAAGATTACACGGTTGACGACGAACGTGCCGTTGCTGTAGTAGCCGACGAGCGAGACGCGTTCGCCCTGCGTCGGCGTTCCGCCGGTCGGATAGATGATCGTGCCGTGCTTGAGATCGACCGTCTGCATGACGCCATTGTGGCGCAGCACGGTCAAGCGATACGGCGAGAAACCGGTTACCGTTCCGAGCATCACGTGCCGGTGATCGTATTTATAGACGTCCCAGTCGGGCTGCCACGTCGTATAGGCGGGCACGCCTTCCCCGTAATCCTGCGCCGCGACCGGCGCAATCGAGGCACCGCCGATGAGCAGCACCGCCGCGACTAGCGAAGTCATTCCTGCGTAGAATTTCATAACATTCGCTTTATACCCGCCGCGGCGGTTCTACAACGTTAGAAGGATGCTAAAAGGCCCCAATCCCGCTTGGCGTGCCCAAACCAGTCGGGCCATCCCACCCTTTTCCGGAGGTGCAGAGCGGAACGCCGCAGCTGCCGTCGCTGCCGCTCGTGACGTCGTTGAGGCTGGCGGCGTGCCCGTAAAGATAGGTGTTGTTGTTATTGGCCGAGGTTCCGGCAAGCGCGTAGACCGATGCGATGATCGGCGTCGCTACCGACGTTCCACCGAATACCAGCCAGCCGCTCTGCCGATAAGTATCGTAGACGGCGACGCCGGTGTTCGGATTGGCAACCGCCGACGTGTCGGCTTGCGCGCGCAGCGAACAACCGGTGCTGAGCCCGTTTTGGAAACTCGGCTTCGCATAGATCTTGCTGCAACCGCTGCCGGCACCCGCCCACGCGGACTCGGTGCGCGGGTTGATGTTCGTCAGGCTCGTACCGCCGACCGCAATGACGCTCGGCAGAATCGCCGGCCACTGCGCCGTGCTGTTATGGCCGTTGTCGCCCGTTGCCGCGGTGATCGCGATGCCGCTAATATTGAAGCTGCCATCGTACTTCTGCGTGCCCTCGTTGCCGCTCCAGCTGTTGCTGACGTAGTTGGCGTGGGCCGTCGCGTACTTCTCCGCGTTCACCAGCGCTGCCAGACTGTTGCTGGCGGCTTCCACCAGGAGGATCTTGCAGTTGGGGCAGATCGCCGAGACCATGTCGACGTCGAGCGATTCTTCTTCCGCCCAACCGGCGTCGGCTCTTGTTCCGAAGGCTTTGGTGGCGAAGCAGCCGTTCGATCCCGTGCAGGCCGGCAGCCCGTACTGGGCCCGGTACACGGCGAGATCTTTGGCGGCGTTGGGATCGACGAACGCGTCAACGATCGCCACCGTCTGCCCCTTGCCGTTGCTTCCGCTAAACGACGTCAGGCCGTAGGCCGTCTGCAGATCGCTGGGAGCGTAGCCGCTGGGCGTATTCTTACGAACGAGACCCTTGACGTCGGTACGGAGCCACGCCTGACAGCGGGCATAGCCGTTCCCGACGGCGGCGCATACGCGCGCCGCGCGCCCGGCACGGGGCCAGAGGCCCTGCGCGGCTGCGCTGGGATGCGCGATCATCGCCTTGGCTGGCGCCTCGCTGGGCTGCGCGGTCAGCTCGGATTCGGGCGACTCGACGGACGTCGGCGCGGGCTCTTCGGTCGTAGTCGCGGCCGGAGGGGCTGCATTGCCCGTGGAGGGCAACGAACTCATGCCTCCGGTGCTGCTACACGCCGCGAGCGCGATAACTAAACCAAGGGAAGCAAAGGACGAGAATCTCAAGTTCGGACTCCTATCTATGGGTTTGGAAGCCTGCGACGCGCCGCGTCGGTTTCCTGCGTGCAAAGTCGCAGCCCCTATTCCCTTAACGTAGCGGCCGAGCCAAGCGTTCGCACTCTGCATAAAGGGGTGCTTTAATGCGGTTTTCATGATCGTGCAGCCGGGCAAAGGGGGAAGGCGCCCGACTCGCTATCGCAAAAGACAGGCGGTCAGCGCCTTCTGGAGGGATTAGTGAAGAAATTACGCGCGGCCATCGTCTTTATCTGCGCCGCAGCCTTCGCGGGCTGCAATAGCACGAACAGCACCACCTTCGTGCCTGGCCCGAACCCCAAGCCTCAGCACTCGATCCAGCACGTCGTCATCATGATGCAGGAGAACCGCAGCTTCAACAACATCTTCGCCGGCTTCCCCGGCGCGATGACATCGATGACGGGAGCCTGCGTCATCAAGCCGTGGTGCAAGTCGGGTACGATCAAGCTGAAGCCCATCACCCTCGAATCGAGCGGGAACCTCGGCCTGGGCATCGATATCGACCACAGCCACGCAGGTTTTCTGACCGAGTGTAACGCCAATGCATCCGGCGTCTGTCAGAACGACGGGTTCGACTTGATCCGGTACGGCGAATCCGGCGGCGCCGGGCTCGCGAAGAGCTATCCGTATTCGTTCATCGAGCGCTCCGAATCGAAAGCCTACTGGGATTTTGCCAAGCAGTACTCGCTTGCCGACCAGATGTTCTTCACCGACACGGCGAGCAGCTTCATCGCTCACCAGATCATTCTCTCCGGCACGGTGAAGATCAACTCGCACGAGTCGCTGACCGATCAGCCGGACCGCCAGCCATGGGGCTGCGATGCGCCGCCCGGCACGCAGACGCCGGTCATCTTCAAGAGCGGGAAGGTGCTTGAACCGCCCCATAAGGGCCTGCCGTTCCCCTGTTTCACGCAGTACGGCACCATCGCCGACCTGCTCGATAAGGCAAATGTCTCGTGGCGGTACTACGTCGACGCCTTCGAGGGATCCAAGGACGCCGATTTCTCCGGAGGCGTCTGGAACGGCTACGACGCGATCGAGAAAATTCGCCACGGACCCGACTGGAAGAAGAACATGCGCATGCCGAACACCACCGTCTTTACGGACGTGAAGAACGGCAAGCTGCCCGCCGTTTCGTGGGTTATTCCGTCGCTCGAAGACTCCGATCACCCGGCCAGCGGCTGCAACGGCGGTCCCCGCTGGGTCACGAGCGTCGTCAACGCGATCGGCAAGAGCAAGTACTGGGATACGACCGCCGTCATCGTACTCTGGGACGACTGGGGCGGCTGGTACGATCCGGCACCGCCGGCGCAGATCAACTATACGAGCCTCGGCATGCGCGTGCCAATGATCGTGATCTCGCCCTGGGCGCAGCAGAACACCGTCGTGCATACAGAGTATCAGTTCGGTAGCATCCTGAAATTCGTCGAGGAGAACTTCGGCCTGGGCTCGCTGCACACAACCGACGCGACGTCGACCTCGATGGGCGACATCTTCAACTTCAACCAGAGCGGCACCGCGTTCAAGCCGGAGCCGCTGCCGCACAAGAGCAACTGCGGCGGCTCGGCATCCACGCGCGAAATCATCGAGCACGATGGAGGCGTTCCGGAATAATCAAAGACCGCGCTGAGGCAGGCAGAGAACTCGCCGAGGCGCTCGGGGAGTACGCGGGCCGGCCCGACGCCGTCGTGCTGGCGCTTCCCCGAGGCGGAGTTCCCGTCGGGGCGCAGGTTGCACAACGCTTGGGGCTTCCGCTCGACGTTTACGTCGTGCGGAAGCTCGGCGTTCCGGGACACGCCGAGCTCGCGATGGGGGCGCTGGCCAGCGACGGCACCTGCGTGCTCGATCGCGAGATGATCGCCTCGCTGCGAATCGACGAACGCGACGTGCAAGCCGTCGTCGCGCGTGAGATCGAAGAGGTCGCACGCCGCGAACGCACGTTTCGCGACGAACGCCCGCAAGCCGAGGTCACCGGCAAATCGGTGATCCTGGTCGACGATGGTCTCGCGACCGGTGCGACGATGCGCGCCGCCGCGATCGCGCTGCGCAAACGCAACCCCGCGGAGATCGTCGTCGCCGTGCCGGTTGCAGCCTATCGAACGTGCGAAGCGCTTGCGGACGTGGCCGATCGTGTCGTCTGCCCGTATACTCCCGAGCCGTTTGTTGCCGTCGGTCTCTTTTACGAAAACTTCGAGCAGACGCATGACGACGAGGTCCGCCAGCTGCTCGATGCGGCCGGTACGCGGACGGGGCAACGCGGGCCGGCGTAGAATCAAAGTATGATGAAGCGCACCTCTACCGCCGCCACGATCTTCGCCGCGCTGCTCGCCGTTGCGGGCGGTGCCGCATCGGCTCAGCCGATTCTTTACACGTTCACCGGCCTACCGGGCGCCGTCGACAGCTGCGTTTGGTTCGATAATAACCTCAATAGCGACCGCGGTGAAGGCACGATGGCGCGTCAAGTCGATCTGCTCTACAACCGCGTCGCGCTGCCTCCCGACGAAACCGTAACAATCGGCGGCACGGCGACGACCGCCGCCGGCGGCCAAGTCGTCGATTATAAACTCGGCTCGCGAACGATCTGTTCGACGATCGAAGCGCTCAACGGACCGACTCCGGAGCCTTCAACCTCTCCGACGCCGATGCCGATGGCGACCTAGTTGTGTTGAAGGGGCTGCGCCCTCTTCTGCTGCTCGTAACGGTCGCGTTCGCAGGCTGTAACAGCACGAGCGCCGTGACGCCGCCGCCGACCGCGCCGCCCCCGAACCATTCGATCCAGCACGTCGTCATCCTGATGCAGGAGAACCGCAGCTTCAACAACATCTTCGCGGGCTTCCCCGGCGCGATGACGGCGATGAGCGGCCCGTGCGTCATCAGGCCTTGGTGTAAGACCGGTACGGCAAAGGTTAAGCCGATCACGCTGGAGTCGACCGGCAACCTTGGGCTCGGCACCGATATCGACCACAGCCACGCCGGGTTTCTCATCGAGTGCAACGCCAACGCTTCGGGCGTATGCCAAAACAATGGGTTCGACCTGATCCGAGAAGGCGAGTCCGGCGGAGGTCCGCTCGCGAAGACCTATCCCTACGCATACGTCGAACGATCCGAGACCAAGGCGTATTGGGATTTCGCCACGCAGTACTCGCTCGCCGACGAGATGTTCTTTACCGACACGGCTTCGAGCTTTATCGCCCACCAAATCATTCTCTCGGGAACGGTACGTCTGAACGACCACGAATCGCTGACCGATCAGCCGGACGCATTCCCGTGGGGCTGCGACGCACCTCCGGGTACGACGGTACCGGTGCTGTTAAAAAATGGCACGGAACTCATGCCGCCGCACAAGGGGCTCCCGTTTCCCTGCTTCACCCAGTACGGCACCATCGCCGATCTGCTCGATAAGGCCGGCGTCTCGTGGAGATACTACGTCGACGCCTATAAGGGATCGAAGGATGCCGACTTCTCCGGCGGCGTCTGGAACGGCTACGACGCAATCAAGAAAGTCCGATACGGCCCCGACTGGAAAAACGTTAGCATGCCGAACCTCAACGTCTTTCACGACCTCAAGCGTGGCGCGTTGCCTGCCGTTTCGTGGGTCATCCCGACGCTCGCAAATTCCGATCATCCCGCAAGCGGCTGCAACGGCGGCCCGCGATGGGTCACGAAAGTCATCAACGCCATCGGCAAGAGCAAGTATTGGGATACGACAGCGGTCATCTTACTCTGGGACGATTGGGGCGGCTGGTACGATCCCGCGCCGCCGGCGCAAATCAACTACACGAGCCTGGGCTTCCGCGTGCCGATGGTCGTGATCTCGCCGTTCGCCCAAGCGAACACCGTCGTGCACACCCAGTATCAGTTCGGCAGCATCCTGAAGTTCGTCGAGGATAACTTCGGCCTGGGATCGCTGCACACGACCGACGCGACCTCGACCTCGATGGCCGACATTTTCAACTTCAATCAGAAGCCGATTCCGTATAAGGCCGAACCGCTGCCGCAAAAAAGCAATTGCGGCGGATCCGCCGGCGCGCAGCAGATCATCGAGCACGACGGCGGAGTTCCGGAGTAGCACCGAGCGCCGGTTAGCGCGTATCCCAGTACTCCGCGCCGACGGGATACATCAGCATATTCCGCCGAAAGCCGCGAACGCGGTCGCGCACGACGTCGACGTTCGATTCGAACGCGACCGGTATCGCCGGAACGTCGTGCCGCACGATCCGCTGCATCGCGACGAAGTCGGCCCGCCGGCGCTGCGGATCGCCGGCGATCGCCTGATCTTCGAAGAGCGCGTCGAAGCGCGGATTGCAGTAGTTCATCGAGTTGTTCCCGTTGCCGCCGCGCTGGCTGCAGGCGAAGATCACCGATTCCTCCGGATCGGCCGCTCCGATCCACTGCGCCGCCGCTAGCGTAAAGGCGCCGGTCCGCAGCGGGCCGCCAGGAGCGTTGAAGAGCGAAGCTGGATACGCTTTGAGCGTGGCGTCGATTCCAGCGCGCTCGAGTTGCTCTTGCTCGATCACCTGCATCCACGTCCCGCGCTCGGGCGCAAGTGCAATCGTCACGCTCAAGCGAACGCCGCCCTTGCTCCAGTGGCCGCCCCTGCGCCGCCAGCCGGCCGCCGTCAGTTCGCGAGCCACGGCCGCCGGATCGTTGCCGATCGCGCCGCCATCGTGCCACGCAAAAACGGGCGGCAGAAACGAATCGGCGGCCTGCAGCACGCCGAACGCGGCCCCTACGATCTCGCGACCGTCGATCGCGTCGGCGACCGCGCGCCGTACGTGCACGTCGTTCGTGGGCGCGGCCGTCGTCTGCGCCATCAAAAAGTACACGCCGTTGACGGGCGTGACCACCACGTGCGCGTGCGGAATCTGCCGCGCCTGCGGCACCTGTGCCGGCCCGATCTCCGTAACGTCCGCCTCGCCGGTACGCAGCGCCAGCAGCGAACTCTGCGTCGTGGGGATGAGCGAGAGCACGATACGGCGCAGCCGCGGGCGAGGCGTGTAATAGGGATTGGGTTCGAGGACGATGCGATTCGCGCGCTGCCACTGCGTCACGCGAAACGGCCCGGTACCGAACGGCTGCCGATCCCACGCACCGCGCCGCACGTCGGTTGAAGCGAACGCGCGTGCCGGCAAGATTCCAAAAGCGAAGTCGGCTTGCGCGAAGAGTTCGGCGACCGCCGCGTTCCACGGATGACGCAAACGCACGACTACCGTGTAGCGATCCGGCGTCTG
Organism: Candidatus Cybelea sp.; assembly: GCA_049285915.1. Taxonomy (GTDB): domain Bacteria; phylum Vulcanimicrobiota; class Vulcanimicrobiia; order Vulcanimicrobiales; family Vulcanimicrobiaceae; genus Cybelea. The sequence continues at coordinate 47,496 of JBAQAW010000085.1, forward strand.
CAGCGACACGATGCGCCGGTAGGCATCGACCGATTCGACCGGATTGCGCGGATCGACGATCGCGCGATAGGTAAACGCGACGTCGGCCGCCGTCAGCTCCGCTCCGTCGGCAAAGCGGACCTCGTGCCGGAGATGATAGACGATCGTCTTGCCGTCCCCGGAGACATCGCCATTTGCCCGCGACGGCACGCGCGTGACGAGCACCGGCACGAGCCGATTCTGGGCCGAGAGGCCGACGAGCGTCTGCGTAACGAGCAAGTCGTAGCCGATCGTATCCTGATCGTGCGCCAGCAGCGGATTGAGGGACGTCGGATCGACGTTGTCGGCAATCACGAGCACGTGCGCGTGCGCGCTGGGCCGTAGGCAACCCGACAGCCCCGTCGCGACCAGGAGCGCCATCGTCAAAACGGGTAGGATGCTCGACATGGACGAGAATTCGAATCGCCGGCAGGGCGTGGAAGACGCCGACGCCACCGGCATGGTCGCGGGTGAGGAGCTCATCACCCAGGCCGAGACGATGCTGCCGATCCTCAAGCTCCACGACGCTCTGCCCAAAGAGCACGCGGGGCATGCGGCGATCGACGAGCTGCACGGCGAGCTGAAAAAGGACGCGCCCGATCGCCGCGTGGTCGAGGGGCACGTACAGCGGCTAAAGCTGCTGCCGGAGCTCGAAGCGATCGTCGTCAACTGGTGGGACGATCCGCGCACCCAGCGTTTCTTCGGGGACCTCGGGCAGATCGGCGTCTAGTTCGTCGAGGGCCCACGGGCCTCGGCCGTGACCGCGAGACCGTCGAGCACGGGGACGAAATGCTTGGCCATTTCGTTGCCCATCATTGCGGCAAAGAGAAAGCCCAGTGGCCCCGAGAACTCGACGTGCTGCGCGATCGTGCTGCCGCTTCCCTCGGGCACGATTTCGCAGGTGAAGGTGAACGTCGTCAGCGGCGGCCCCGTCATCGACATTCGAAAGCCGCGCGGGGCGGCAACGTCGTGAAAGGTGACGGCGTGCGTGCTGCCGCGATTCGTCGTCATCGTACCGGTTGCGCCTTCGGCGATCGGACCGTCGACCTGCGCGTTTCGGATACCCGAGTTCCACTGGCTCCAGTTGTTCGCATCGGACCAGACGCTCCACACGACCTCGGGAGGCGCCGTCGTCGAGCGCGACACTCCATAGGCTTTCATCGCGGCTTGATCTTCGCCGCATCCGCGGGACGGACCCGGAGCGCCACGCTGATCCGCGGGCCGACCGCTCCTTTCGCCTTCGGCACGCCATGATCGTAGTGAAGCTGTGTCTCGTAGCTCATCACGAGCAGGCTGCCGGCCTCGAGATCGATGTCGAAGACTCGCCGGAGTCTACCCCGAGCGGAGTCTGCCGCCGCCTTGCTGCGAATCGTCATAAGCCGCGTTGCCCCGAGCGAAATCAGCGCGATCGGATGATTCGCGACGATCTCGTAGAGGTGGTCGTTGTGCGGGGCGACGCTGTCTCGCCCGTCCCGATAAAGGTTCAACCCCAGGCTGTTAAAACGCGTTTCGGTAACGTCGCCCGCCTGCGCGGCGATCTCCGCAAGCGGCGGCGGCAGTTGCGGATCGTCGAGCCGGTAGCGGGCGACGCGCCGCGGTACGTCCACATTACGATCGTACATCCAGCGGCGTTCGCTTTGCCACACGACGCCGTCGCGCAGTGCCCCGAACCACGCCGTCGCGGTCGCCGAATCCGCGAACCGCGGAACGTAGTAGATCGTACCGGTTTCGTCGGCGACGAGCGTCCGCCGCTCGTCGCCGAAGATTCCGAGTTGCGTCAGGGATAGAGGCCGCGCAGTTTCGTCGCTTCGGCGA
>JBAQAW010000086.1:0-28723 GCA_049285915.1 Candidatus Cybelea sp.
CATGCCTTTGGGCAGGTGCGACGAGACGATCTTCGCGATGGCGTTGAGCGAGTCGCCGGAGCTCGCCCGCGTGCCGGGCGAGCCGTCGATTTCGAACGAGTTGTACTCGTTGAACCGCATGATCGCGACGTTGTCTTGTACGTATCCGGTGTGCAAAAACTCGCTGACCGGCATCATGCTTCCGGCGGTATTTGCGACGTAGATGCGTGACAAATCGCTCGGCGACGTGCGCTGGCCGGCCTTTGCCTGTACGAGCACTTGGTACGATCGCGTTCCGTAGTCGAAGAAGTTCACCAGCGTCACCCCGGTCGTCGCGCTGATCGTGTCAAAGAAAGCCTGCGGCGTGACGCCGAATGCGAGCGCCTTCGAACGATCGAACTTCGTCGCCAGATACTGACCCGTCAGGATCGTCGGAATGCGAACCTGCGAGAGCGCCGGGTCCTTCTTTGCGTCGGCCAAAATCGCATTGCCGACCTTGTTGAGCGTCGGCAGGCCGAGGTTATCGATATCCTGGATCTCGATTGCGAATCCGCCGGTCGTTCCCAATCCCGGAATCGCGGGGGGATTGGCGGGCAGCGCGGTGACGCCGGGAACCTTCGCGAACTGGGTGTAGAACTGATACTGCAGCGCGAGCGCGGAGTTTGCGACGCCGCCGCGTTGGGAGAGCGGCTTGAGTTGGACGAACATTGTCGCCTGGTTCGAGCTATTGTTGGCAAAGCCGAAGCCGATGCCGCTGGTTACCGCTTCGACCTGCGGCATCGCGAGCATCATCTTCTCGAGGCGTTTCACGGCCGCTGTCGTCTGATCCATGGAGGCTTGGACCGGCAGCGTCACCAGAACGTAGAGCAGACTCTGGTCCTCAGCGGGAATAAAGCCCTGCGGCGTTATCTCGAACATCACCGCGAGCAAGATGAGCCCGAGCACGAAGACGCCGACGACGACCTTACGGCACGCGATCAGCCGTGGAAGCAGGCCTTCGTACCATCGCGTGAGCGCGCGCAAACGCCCCTCGAACCACAGCATGAAATGGTTCTTCGTCGACTCGCTCCCGTGCACGATCTCGTAGGCGAGCACGGGGGCGAGGGTCAGGGCCGTAAAGAGCGATATCGCGATCGAGGCGGCCATCGTCAGCGCAAACTGTTGGTAGAGCAGACCGGTCGTGCCCGGGAGCAGGGCCACCGGAATGAAGACCGACATCAGGACAAGGGAGGTCGCCAGAACCGCGCCGGAGATTTCCTTCATCGCGCGGACCGTCGCGTCGAAGGGGCTCGCTTTATCGTCGACGATGTGGCGGACGATATTTTCCAGCACGACGATGGCGTCGTCGACGACCAGCCCGGTCGCCAGCGTCAAGCCGAAGAGCGTGAGGGTGTTGATGGAAAAGCCCAGCAGCTTCATCGCAGCAAACGTTCCGATCAGGGAGACCGGAATCGTAATCGAAGGGATCAGCGTGCTGCGCCAGTTCTGCAGGAACAAGAAGATGACGAGCACGACCAGGACGATCGCGATCAGCAGCGTGATGACGACCTCTCTGATCGAGGCCTTCACGAAATCGGAGGTATCGAACGCGATACTGTAACCGATGCCCGCGGGAAAGCGCTCTGCCAGCCGCGCCATCGTTGCGCGAACGCTGGTCGAGATCTGCAGCGAGTTTGCCGTCGGTTCGCCCTGAATCGCCAGCACGACGGCAGTTTGACCGCTATAGCGAGCCGAGGTCACGTAGTTCTGCGCGCCTAGCTGAACTTCGGCGACGTCACCCAGACGCAGATAACCGCCGTTGGGCTGCGCGGCGATGACGATCTGCTTGAACTCGTCGGCCGACTGCAACCGCCCGTTGATCGCAATCGGGATCTGAAACGGCTGCGAACCGGCCGTCGGCGGCTGGCCGATCGCGCCCGGCGCGACGTCGGCGTTGTTGTTTTGAATGGCGTTGAGCACGGTATCGAGCGAGATTCCGTTGGCCTGCAGCTTGTGCGGATCGACCCAGACGCGCATGCCGTAGGTCCGATCGCCCAGCACTTGAACCTGACCGACGCCGGGAATTCGCTTGAGCTCTTCGATCACGTTGAGATCGGCGTAGTTGCTCACGGCGACGTCGGAGGCCGCAGAGCTCTTCGAGAGCATCGCGACCGCGATCGTGATGTTGCCCGAGCTCTTCGTCACGGAGACGCCATAGTTTTGGACGGCCGGCGGGAGCTGCGCCAGCGTTAGGTCGACGCCATGCTGGACGTTGGTCTGATCGATCGTGGGATTGCTTCCGAGCGCGAAGGTACAGGTGATGACGCTCGTGCCGTTGGCGCTCGAATAGGACTGCATGTACTGCAGTCCGTCCGCGCCGTTGATATTGATCTCCAACGGCGTCGTCACCGAACGCATCACCATCGCCGCGCTCGCGCCGGGGTATTCCGACGTGACCGTTACGGTCGGCGGTGAGATCTGCGGATACTGCGCGATCGGCAGCGTCGGGATCGTCACCAATCCCGCCAGCAGCACGACGAAACTGAGCACGCCGGCAAAATGCGGGCGCCGCAGGAAGAACTCGATCACGACGGCGCTACGCCCGCGGCGGCTTCCACTCCAAAACGAGCGTTCGGACGCCGCCTCGCCGAATTCCTGGCACGCGGCGCTCTATGGTTTCGCCGGCTTCTCCGTTACGCGCCAGCCGTACGCGTTCCACGTCGGAAGGAACGCGTTGGGCGCGAAGCCCTGCAATCGTTCGCGGTACGCATAGACGTACGCGGCATTGAAGAGGTAGAGAATCGGGACCTGATCGGCGACGATCTGCGCGATTTGACGATAGGCTCGCTTGCGTACCGCACGAGCGGTCGTGGCCAGGGCCTCCCGCTCCAAACGATCGACGGCGGCACTGCACCAGCGCATGTAGTTCGACGGCGCGCCGCAGCGCAGGATCCACGAGTCGTCCGGATCGGCTCCCATGGTCCACGGCACGTACGCGAGGTCGAAGTTGCCCGACGCCAGCACACCGGTCTGCGGCAAGAAGAGCTGTGCGTTGCTGACCGACTTAACGGCCACGTCGATGCCGCGCTCGCGCAGCGCCGCCGCCACCGCGGTCGCGACCCGGACCCCCGTCATCGTCTCCACGAACTGCACGTAGACGAGCCGCAGAGTCTTTCCGCCGCGCCGGCGCCATCCGTCGCCCGAGCGGGGCCAGCCGGCCTGGTCGAGGAGCCGGTCGGCTTGCGCCGGATCGTAGGCCGGCTCGCGGACCGACGCATCGAACGCCCAGGAGAAGCGCGGTTGCACGACGTTGGTCACGGGATAGAGTCCGAGCGTGATCTTTCGAGAGATCGCTTCACGATCGACCGACATCGCAAGCGCCCGGCGTATTCGGACGTCGCCGAGCGGTGCGCGCGACGTGTTGAGCGCCAGGCCCGCGACGACCGAGGTCGGCACGGTGATGAAGCGCAACGACGCGTCACCGCGGACGATCGCGACCTGCGCCGGCGCCAGCAAATTCCAGTCGAGCTCGCCCGATTGCAGGAGCAGTAAGTTCGTCGAGGGATCCGGCACGCTTCGAACGACGAGCCGGGCAACGGCCGGCATTCCCCGCCAATAGCGCGGGTTTGCCCGATATCGCATCCCTTCGCCGCGCCGCCAGGAGACGAAGGTGAAGGGGCCGTCGCCGACACTCGGAGCGGCGTTGAAGGCCGCTTTGGCCAGCGGCGACTGCGAACGCAAGACGTGCGCCGGCAGCACGAACTGCGACGAAAAGCCGTACGAAAAATACGAAGTCACCGCCGGAGCCCACGCGTGCCTGAGATGGAAGACGACGGAATGCCGCCCGATCGCGTAGGCGTGGTCGATGAGGTCGTAGCCTTCGTGCGAGCGCACCGGATTTCGGGGATCCGTGATGGCGCGTAGCGTGAAGAGAACGTCTTGCGCGCTAACCGGCACTCCGTCGCTCCAACGGACGCCGCGCCGAAGCTCGTAGCGTATCGTCCGGCCGTCGGCCGAGAGGCCGCCATTTTGCGCCGTGGGGATCCGCTCGAGAAGCGCCGGTATCGGGCGACCGCGCGCGTCGAGGTCGACGAACGGCTCGAAGGCAAGCCGGGCGACCTGTTGCTCGACCGAGGCTGCGTCCGGGTTCGTAAAGAGCGGATTGAGGTTGCGAGGGTCGGCCGCCAGGTCGAAGCGCACCTCGCCCGGAGGCGCCGGGCCGCCTGGACGGGAGCAGCCCGCCGCCCAGGCGAGCAAGCCTGCCAATAAAGCCATGGTCCACAGGGGGCTTGCGGCGAATGGATTCCTGGTGTTATGCTTGTTTGGCCGAAGATTGTTCGGCAAACTTGCCACTCCTATCGAATATGATTTCTACGACTGATTCGCTCGACGACCTCGACCTCCGCATCCTCGACGCGTTGCAGCGCAACGCTCGTTCGACCTTTGCCGAATTGGGAACGATCGTCGGGCTGCGGCCCCCGGCCGTGCACGATCGCGTGAAGCGCCTCGAGCAGCGCGGCTACATTCGCGGCTACGGAGCGAAACTCGATCCCGCCGCACTCGGCCTCAATCTTACGGCGTTCATCAGTTGCTACACGTCGCCGGATTGCGCCTACGAAGACTTTACGCGCCTCCTGAGCGAGATGCCGGAGGTCTGCGAAGTGCACTCCGTCGCCGGAGAAGAGAGCTTCATCTGCAAAGTGGCGACGCGTTCGACGCAGCATCTCGACGAACTCTTAGCCCGCCTGAAGGCGACCCCCGGAATGGCCCGCACGCGCACGACGATCGTGCTCGGAATGCCCTTCGATCGCGGCGGCGTCACGGTCGTCACGCGATGAAGGCTGCGCCCTCCTCGCGCTGCCACCCGCTGGGAACGCACCGCGTGCTCGAACCCTTGGGAGTCATGCCGCAAGAGGCGTGGCGGCTCGACAACACGCCCGAGGCCTCACCGAGCGAGATTCTCTGCGACGTCGAGGTATTGAACATCGACTCGGCCTCGTTCAAGCAAATCGCCCAGGCGTGCGAGTTCGACGCCGAGCGCATCGGCGAGCACATCCTCGAGAACGTGCGCACGCGCGGCAAGCAGCACAATCCGGTAACCGGCAGCGGCGGTATGTTCGTCGGACGGATCCGGGAGATCGGCGGCGAGCTGCGCGATCGCATCGATCTGCGTGCGGGCGATCGCATCGCGTCGCTGGTCTCGCTCACGCTGACACCGCTGCTCCTCGAAGCGGTGACGCGCGTCGACGTCGCGACCGGAAGAGTATGGGTACGCGGTTCGGCGATTCTCTTTTCAAGCGGCCTTTGGGCGCGGCTTCCGGCGGATATCGACGAAGGCGTAGCGCTTGCGGTGTTGGACGTCGCCGGGGCTCCGGCCCAAGTTCGCCGGCTCTGCCGGCCCGGTCAGACGGTCGTCGTCGTCGGTGCCGACGGCAAGAGCGGCGTCCTCGCCTGCGCGCAAGCCAAGGAGCGCGTCGGCGAGAGCGGGCGCGTCATCGGCATCGTCCCCGACGCGCAGACGCGCGGAGCGATGCTCTTGCGCGAGCTGGGCTACGTCGACGCGCTGATCGTCGCCGATGCGCGCAACGCCGTCGCCGCCAGCGGCGCGGTTGCCGCGGCGGCGCCGCAGGCCGCCGACCTCGTCGTCAACTGCGTCAACGTTCCGGGTACCGAACTCTGTTCGATCCTCTGCGCACGCGAAGGCGGGACGATCTATTTCTTTTCGATGTCGACGTCGTTCACGGCCGCCGCGCTGGGTGCCGAAGGGATCGGCCGGGACGTCACGATGATCATCGGCAACGGCTATACAAAAGACCACGCGCACATCGCATTGCAGACGCTGCGCGATCGCCCGCGGCTGCACGCACACTTCAACGAAACCTACGCAAGGAACGCTCAATGACGCAAACCCTTTCAGTCGCCCCCCACGTCAAGCCGCCGGCGCCCCCCGAGCAGTTTGAATACAAGCGGCTGCGCCAAGGCGAGTTTTGGCGCCACATCCCCGCCTACGCCGAGGTCGACGAGGCAACGTTCCTCGATCATCTCTGGCAGCAGCGGCGCTCGGTCAAAACGGCCGAAGAGCTTCTCGAAACGATCCGCGGCGTCTGCTCGCCCGAGTTTTATGCCGACGCCGAGGCCGGCTTCCGGCGCGCACCGATGGCGGTACGCGTCTCGCCGTACGCGATCTCGCTGATCGACTGGGACAACCCCGTCGAGGACCCGATTCGCCGTCAGTTCATACCGCTGGACTCCACGGCACTCCCGGATCACCCGCGGTTGACGCTCGACTCACTCCACGAACAGGAGGATTCGCCCCTCCCCGGTCTCGTGCACCGCTACGTCGATAAGGCGCTCTTTCTGCCGCTTGCGGTCTGCCCCGTCTATTGCCGCTTCTGCACGCGCAGCTACGCCATCGGCCCGGATACCGAGAATGTCGACAAAGTCACGCTCGCGACGACGCCAAAACAGTGGCACGAGGCGTTCGCGTACATCGCGAGCCGCCCCGAGCTCGAGGACATCGTCATCTCCGGTGGCGACGCCTACCAGCTCGCACCCAAGAATATCGAGCTGATCGGCAACGCGCTGCTCGACATTCCTCATCTTCGCCGGATGCGCTTCGCGTCTAAGGGCCCGGCGATCATGCCGATGAAGCTGATCACGCACACCGAGTGGCTCGATGCGCTGACATCCATCGTCGAACGCGGGAGAACGCTCGGCAAGGAAGTCGTGCTGCATACCCATTTCAACGCACCCGAAGAGATCACGTGGATCACGGAGAGGGCGATGCGCCTGCTCTTCGAACGCGGAATCTTCACGCGAAACCAGTCCGTGTTGATTCGCGGCGTCAACGACACCCGCGAGCGGATGCAGCTGCTCGTCAAGCGGCTCGGCCACATCAACGTCCACCCGTATTACGTCTACATGCACGACATGGTGAAAGGAGTCGAGGAGCTCCGCACGACGATCGCGACGGCCGTCGACACCGAGAAGTTCGTGCGGGGAAGCACGGCCGGTTTCAACACTCCGACCTTCGTTTGCGACGCGCCGGGCGGCGGGGGGAAGCGCGACGTCCATTCGTACGAGTACTACGACCGGGAGAACGGTATAGCGGTCTACGCTGCGCCGAGCGTCAAGCCGGGTAAAGCCTTCCTCTACTTCGATCCGATCGATTGCCTCGGTCCGCAGGCGCAAGCCCGCTGGGCGCACGCCGAACTCGCCGAGCAAATGATCGAGGAGGCGGTGCGGAAGGCGGGCGCCGGAGACGAACAACTGGTCGTCGCATAAGCGCCGCCGCCTTCATGAACGAAAAAGGTCTCCGCCTCGACTTCGCAATCGCGGTCAGCGCGCTGCTCGTCAGCTTCGTCGCCGCCGGCGCGGCGGTCTACCAGACGCGCGTCATCGCCCAGCAATTCAGCGCGACCGTCTGGCCGTACATCAGCTTCGACCGCACGAACTCACCGTGGTCCTCGGAGCTCGACGTTCGTAACGACGGTCTCGGGCCGGCGATCATCCGCAGCGTCGCGATTACGTGGGACGGCAAGAGCGAGCCGACGATCGAAGCGGTGGTCGCAGCGGCCGTTGCCGCCGACCCGCGGGGGATGCGAGCGGCACGCAAAGCCTTAGCGTCGGGTACGAAGCTGGCCGTCAGCACGAGCACGCCGACGGCCGGAATGGTAATCCCCGCCGACACCAAGCACATGATCTTTCGCATGGACGGCGCGCTCCTGGTTCACTACTATCGGCCGGCGCTCACGCGCGTCGGCCTTTCGCTCTGCTACTGCTCCCTCACCGGAAGCTGCTGGCTGCAAAAGTACTCCGGGACCGGTGATTTCGACCCGCAGAGTGTCGGGTCATGTCCGCACAACGGCTGACGATCGTTCGCGCAGGACCGCGCGCATCAGCACCGGGCCGGCCGGGCGCAGCGTAACCGATGCAGAGATCGGGACGCTCGAATCGCCGGCGAACGTAAAGCGGAACTTTCGCAACAGCGGCTCGAGAACGATCCGCATCTCGTTGCGCGCGAACTCTTCGCCGATGCAACGGCGCGCGCCGCCGCCGAACGGGACGTACGAAAACGGGGCCGGATCCTCACCCGTCCAGCGCTGCGGATCGAACCGCTCCGGATCTTCGAAGTACTCGGCTCGCCGATGCAGGATCAGGGGTGCCATGAAGACGGTCATTCCGCGTGCGACGCGCGTCCCGTCGGCAAGGGTCACATCGCTGCGCGTCTCTCGTCCGATGATCCAAGCCGGCGGATAGAGACGCAAGATCTCTTTCACGAGACGATCGAGATAGTCACGATCTCCCTGCGCGGCCGCCACGGCGGCTCGCGCGTCGACCTCCGGGTTGCGAGCGAGGAGCACGAGCGCCCAGGTCATCGCATTCGCGGTCGTCTCGTGTCCGGCGATAAAGAGCGTCATGATCTCGTCGCGGATCTGCTCGTCGGTGGGCCGGTGCCCCGTCTCGGCATCGCGCGCGGCCAACAGCATCGAGAGCGCGTCGCCACGATCGCCGCCGTCCCGCCTGCGCCGGGCTATTAAGCCGTAGATGATCTCGTCGAGCATGGCGCGAGAGTGCCAGAAGCGACGCGTCCCCGGAAGCGGAAGGCGCTGTCGCAGCCCGCTCAGTGGGGTCAGCATGTACGGAAACTCTCTCATCATCAGATGCAGGGCCTCGGCGACGACCCGCGCGGACTCGCTCTCGTCGCTTCCAAAAAGGGTCTCGGTCGCAATGCGCAGCGTGAGCGCCGTCATCGCGGCGCGCGCGTCGAACGGTTGCTGCGGATCGATCCGGCCGGCGAACTCCGATGCGTCCCGTTGCATGATGCGCGCGTACTCCACCATGCGCTCGTGGTGAAAAGCCGGCTGCACGATCCGGCGCATCTGCCGATGCAGGGGGTCCTCGCTGGTCAGCAGCCCCTCGCCGAGCAGCAGGCGCAGGACGCGCGTGCCGAGCGACTTCGAGAACGCGTGCTGCTGGGTCACGAGGATATCTTTGATCAGCGCCGGTTCGTTGACGAATACGTACGATCGCCACGGCAGCGAAAACGCGACGACGTTGCCGTAACGCTTGGTTATCGCCGCGAGGAACTCGGGAAAGCGGCGGAACGGCACCGGAAGGAGCGCGCGCATCGTCGCCCATCGGCTTGGGCCGGGAAGTACCTGCATCACTTCAAGTCCTTTCGACGGTATGCCGCGACGGCGCCAAAGCGGCAGACGACGCGATACTCGCCTTGCGCGACCTCACGCGCGATAACCGGACGTATCGTCAACCGGTACGAGTCGCTGGGAAAGTCGTCGGCATAGACCAAGTACTCGACGCCGCCGGTCTTGTCGATCGTCGCGAGCGGCCGCCGGGCGGCCACGGCGGAGAACCATTCGTCGTAGGTCGAGAGCGACGCGTTCTCGGGAACGCAGCTCAGCGCTCGCCGGGCGCCGGCGAGATCGTGGTAGTACGGATGCAAGTAGTGCAGCGGATGAAGCGGGTCGAAGGCGATCAAGAAAATTACACAGATGACGGCGGCAGCGCTCATCCACTTTTTCGCGGCGCGCTGGTTTGCCTTTCGCTCCACCGTTACGACGCCCATCACGGTCGCTACGAGCAGCCAAGGGATCCAGAGTGCGGCATAGTGATCGCCCATGCGCCAGACGTAACCGGAGTTCGCAAGCAGAACGACCGCGCCGCCGGGCAACGCCAGCAGCGCCCACCGCGAACGCAGCGGCAGGAAGAGCAGCGGCACGAACGCTTCCAGGACGTACGTAAGGCGCCCGAAGGTGAAGATCGCGCGCGCAAACGCGAGCGGGTGGACGAACGGAGCGACGGCCAGCGCCAAGGGACCGTCGGCAAAAGGATAGACGTAGAAGTGGCTTGGCCGCCAACCGCCAAAACGCGGAACGATCGCGAGATAGTAGACGAGCAGCGCGACCGCGCTTCCCGCAGCGAGGAGCGTGCCGGCAACGAGCGTCCCGCGACGCGGAGAGCCGTCGAGCAAGTTGCCGTCGGGCGAGGCCGGCCGTGCGGCAATCCACGCAAGCGCACCGCCGAAAAAAATAAGCGTCAGCGCGGCGTCCTCGCGCAGGCCGAGCGCGACGAGTCCGCACACGGCAAACCACACCCACCGTCCGCGGTCGGCCGCGACGAACATCCCCAGCACGAGGATGCTGAAGAGCCCGAGTTCGTGAAATTCGTCGAACCCGAGCGCCAGCAGCGGCGGGTAGAGGAGCGTCACGATGCCCAGGCGCTCCGCCAATCGAACGCCGGCGTACGGACGCGCCAACGCTGCGACAAGCGGCGCGCACGCAACGGTCGCCGCCGCCTGGACGATCTGTAACGGAAGCGCGCTGCCAGTCAGCGCAACGAGCGGCCACAGCAGCACAAGCGACGGCGACCAATGATAGCGGAAGTGCGATCCGTCCTCGACGCCGTTGCGCATTCCGTGCAACGCACCGGCGACGACCTGCGCGAACGTACCCGTATCGGAGCCGTACGTCCAGAGCTTCGCGCGGATGCAGGCGAGCACGACCAGCACGAACAGCTCCAGCGCCGCCCAAAACCACACGCGAGAGAGCAGGCGCATCAGAGTCCGTCGACCAACCGCGCAAAACGGTGAAGCGTCTTTGCATTTTCTGCGGATCTCGGACGGGGGACGACCCAGCGTATTCGGCGATGGCGGCGGAGGTCGCGCGCAGCGTAGCCGGCGCCGGGTACGGCATCGTCTACGGCGGCGGCAGCGTCGGGCTGATGGGCATCGTCGCCGATACGGGGCTTGCCTGCGGTACCGAAGTCATCGGCATCATTCCGCAAACCCTTGCCGAAACCGAGATCGCGCACGCCGGCCTCGCGCAGCTGCACGTCGTCACGACGATGCACGAGCGCAAGGCGATGATGGCGGAGCTCAGCGACGCGTTCATCGCCCTGCCGGGAGGGTTCGGCACGATGGACGAGTTCTGCGAAATGGTAACGTGGCGTCAGCTCGCGATCCAAGACAAGCCGATCGGATTGCTGAACTACCTCGGCTACTACGACCCGCTGCTCGCGCTCTTCGATTCGATGGTGGAGCGTGGCTTCATCACGGAGCGGGCGCGAAGGCTCTTCGTCAATGCTCCGCGCATCGAAGAGCTCTTGCATTCGATGTTCGGAGGACCGGGAGCCTAAAAGGACGCCGGAAGGGTCATGCCGAGGTTTTTGACGAGAAAGGCGTACATATCGGCGTAAAGGTCGATCGTCTGCCCGAGCGTCGTGCTCTCGCCGTGACCGGCTTTCTGTTGAACTCGCAGCAGAATCGGCGCCGGCCCAGCCTGCGCGGCTTGCATGCGGGCCGTGAACTTGTAGCTGTGCGCCGGAAAGACGCGGTCGTCGTGGTCGGACGTCACCACCAGCGTTGCCGGGTACTTCGTGCCCGGCTTGATGTTGGCGTAGGGTGAGTACGCGTAGAGCCAGTCGAAGTCGGGCTTGCCGCAGGTTGCGCAGCCCAGCTCCGCCGCCCAAAAGTTGCCGATCGTAAACTTATCAAAGCGCAGCGCATCCATCACGCCGACGCCCGCCAAAGCGGCACCGAAGAGGTCGGGCCGCTGCGCTTCGACCGCGCCGACGAGCAGGCCGCCGTTGGATTCGCCCTTGATCGCAAGTTTCGGCGTCGACGTATAGTTCTGGTCGATAAGATATTGCGCTGCGGCGATAAAGTCGTCGAAGACGTTTTGCTTCTTCCCGAGCATTCCACCCTCGTGCCAGGTCTCGCCGTACTCGGACCCGCCGCGAACGTTGGCGACGGCGTAGACGCCGCCCATCTGCAGCCAGCTGGCGACGTACGACGAGAAGTACGGCGTTATCGCAATGTCAAAGCCGCCGTATCCGTAGAGGATCGTGGGATTGCGTCCGTCGCGCGACAGGCCCTTACGATAGGAGATCGTCATCGGCACCCGCGTGCCGTCCTTGCTGCGGTAAAAGATCTCGGCGCTGACGTACTGATCCGAATCGAAGTCGACCTTTGGCCGGCGGTAGACCTGATTCGCCCCCGAAAGCACGTCGTACGAATAGACCGTCCCCGGCGTCGTCCAGCCGGCGTAGCGATAGAACGTGAGCCGATCGCCGGCATAGCCCGGGAAGCCCGTCGCGGTTCCTACGCCCGGCAAAGCGACGTCGCGTACGAAGCGCCCGTTGCGATCGTACACCTTCACCGCGGAGTGCGCATCGGTAAGGTAGCTCAAGATCAGCCGGCCGCCGACGTCGGTCGCGCCTGAGAGCGCCGAACGCGACTGCGGCACCAAGGTGCGCATCGCCCCCGGGCGGCGCAGATCGATCGTCACCACGCGCGTGTTCGGCGCGTCTAGCGTCGTCGTGAAGTAAAAGAGCGGCCCAACGTTCCCGACGTAGCTCCACTGGGCGTCGTTCTTCCAGAGCAGCTCGTGGATCTTGCGGTGCGGGTCGCTCAAATCGGCGTAGCCGATCCGATCGTTGATCGAATCGTTGCTCGAGGCGGTGAGCACGACGTAGTGCCCGTCTTCGGTTACCTCGGCATCGTAGAGCCAGTTGCGGTGCTCCGGCCGATAGTAGAGGACCGAATCGGCCGACTGCGGCGTGCCTAGAACGTGTTCGTAGACGCCTTGACCGTAGAGCGCCGCCTTGTACTCTTCTTGGCTCTTCGGCTGCGGATAGCGTTCGTAGAAGAAGGCCTTGCTGTCGGGCAGCCAGGATGCGTTGGAAAACTTGCTCCAGTGCACCACGTCGGGCAGATCCCGGCCGCTCGCTACGTTGCGCACGTGCCACGTCTCCCAATCCGAGCCCGACGTCTGCGTCATGTAGGCGAGGAGACGAGCGTTCCAGCTCGGCACTTCTCCGCCAAGCGTAACCGAACCGTCGCTCGACATCGCATTGGGGTCGATGAGGATGCGGGGCGTTCCGTGCAATCCTTGCATCGTGTAGAGCACGTACTGGTCTTGCAGTCCGGCATTGTGCAGGTAGAAATATTGACCGCGCATGTGGAACGGCACGCCGAAGGCTTCGTACTTGAGCAACTTGCGCAAATGGGTCGCGATCTGGGCGCGCTGCGGAATCGCATCGAGATAGCCGCGCGTGAGCGCCGCCTCGGAGCGGATCCAGCCGACCGTCGCCGGAGAGTCGAGATTCTCGAGAGGACGGTACGGATCGGGGACGCGCGTTCCGTAGTAGCTGTCGAAGGTTCCGTCCGAGGGCGCCGAGGGATAGGTGAGTGCGGCGGTCGTCTCCTGCGCGCGCGCCGAACCGCCGAGCAGCGCGGCGACGGCGAGGACTCCGATCAGGAAGCGATACATCACGCCGCCTTTACTCCGCGAGCGCCGTCGCGACGATTCGTTCTTGTTCTGCGGCGTGCTGGCCGGAGTAGCCCTCGCTCGGACTCGCCCGGTAACCGCGCCCGATGTACTCGATGTCGAAGCCGTCGCGCTTGCCTTCGAGCAGCCGGCGACGCACGAACGCGCGGGCGCCCATGTTCTTGGGCTCTTCTTGCACCCAGACGAGCTTTGTGAGCTTGGGATAACGCGAGATCAGGCGATTGATCTCGCCGACCGGAAGCGGGGCGAGCAGTTCGATCCGGGCGATCGCCGTATGACGCAGCTCCTTGTACGCAGGCTGCGTGACGAGATCGTAGTAGACCTTGCCGCTGCAGAGGATCAAGCGCTCGATTTGAGCGCGATCGAGCTCGCGCGGATCGTCGAGCACCGGCGCAAAGCCGCCCTTCACCATATCGTCGAGACGGCCCGCGGCAACCTCGGCGCGCAGCAACGACTTCGGCGTCATCACGACCAGCGGCACCGCGATCGGGGAACGCGCCTGCATGCGCAAGAGGTGGTAGTAGTTGCTCGCGACCGAGGGGTACGCGACGCGCAAGTTCCCCTCCGCAACGAGCTGCAGGAAGCGTTCGAGGCGCGCGCTAGAATGCTCGGGGCCGCCGCCTTCGTAGCCGTGCGGCAGCAGCAGCGTCAAGCGCGAGGTCTGACCCCACTTCGCCTGGCCCGCCGCGATGAACTGATCGACGATGATCTCGGCGCCGTTGAAAAAGTCTCCGTACTGGGCTTCCCAAAGAACGAGCGCTTCGGGCTGTTGCGTCGAGTAACCGTATTCGAAGCCCATGCAGGCGTACTCGGAGAGCGGGCTGTTGCGTATCTCGAACGAGGCTTGCTCTTTTGCGACGTGCTGCAGCGGAATCCACACCGCGTGCGTCGCGGGATCGTGAAAGACCGCGTGGCGATGGCTGAACGTGCCGCGCTCGGTGTCTTGGCCGGTCAGCCGAACCGGCGTCTTCGCCAGGAGAAGCGACGCGAAGGCCAGCGATTCTGCCGTGCCCCAGTCGACGACTCCGCGCTCCGCGATCACGCCGTTGCGCCGTTCGAATTGTCCCTGCAGCTTCCGATTGATCGTGAAGCCCGCCGGAGCGGTGCTCAGCGCTTCGACCCATGCGATCAGCTCGGCACGGTCGACCGGCGGCAGCGCCGTTCCGTCGAACGTATTGCTTCCCGACATTTTGCGGCCGCTGATGTGCGAGGCCATCGCGCCGCGAACTCCACGACGGGCCTCCTGCAGACGCGACGTCGCTTCCTCGACGAGCACCTGCACGCGATCGGCTCCGATCACGCCCATGTTGACGAGCTTGTTGGCGAAGAGCTCGCGAACGGTCGGGTGGCTCTTTATCTGTTCGGCCATCTTCGGCTGAGTGTACGCCGGCTCGTCCTGTTCGTTGTGCCCAAAGCGGCGGTAGCCGATCAAGTCGATGAGCGCGTCGCGCCCGAAGGCGCGCCGGAAATCGACGGCCAGGCGAACCGCGGCGATGCACGCGTCGAGGTCGTCGGCGTTGACGTGAACGATCGGTACGTCGAAGCCCTTCGCGAGATCCGACGCGTAGCGCGTCGAACGGGCATCGGTCGCGTCGGTCGTGAAGCCGATCTGATTGTTGGCGATCAGATGGATCGTTCCGCCGGTCTCGTAGCCGGGTAGCGACTGTAAATTGAATACCTCCGCGACGATGCCCTGGCCGGTGAACGCCGCGTCGCCGTGGATCAAGATCGGAACGGCCCGCTTACAGTCGAGCGTTGGAACGCCCTCGGAGTGATCGGTCTGCAACGCCCGCGCGCTCCCCTCGACGACCGGATCCACGGCCTCGAGGTGGCTCGGATTGTGCGCGAGCGTGACGTTGATGCTCTTGCCCTTGGAGGTCGTAAATGTACCGGTCGCCCCGTGATGGTACTTGACGTCGCCCATCACGTCGTCGTCGCCGAGGTTTCCGCGATACTGCGCGGCCTCGAACTCCATCATCACTTCTTCGTAGGGCATGTTGACGACGTGCGCGATTACGTTGAGCCTTCCACGGTGGGCCATGCCCAGGACGGCATCGGCGACGCCGTCTTCGGCTAACATGTCGAGCATCTCTTGAAGCATCGGAACCATCACGTCGAGGCCTTCGCCTGAAAACGTCTTCTGGCCGAGGAACGTCTTGCGCACGTAGCGGTCGAAGGCTTCGACTTGGGTGAGACGTTCGAGCAGCTCGACCTGCCGTTCCGGCTTCGGTTCGGTTCGGTTCCGTCCAGACTCGATGTAATCGCGCAGCCAAGTGCGCTGAGTTGCATCCGAAATGTGCTCGATTTCGTAGGCGATCGTCGAACTGTACGTTTCGCGCAGGCGCGGAAGCACGTCGGCCAGTGTATTGCCGGGTACCTTCACGCGCAGGACGCTTGCCGGAATCGCACTCTGCAAGGCAGGAGTCAAACCGTAGGTCTGGGGCTGCAGCGAGGCATCCCCCACCGGCTCGGCGCCGAGCGGGTCGAGGTGAGCCGCGAGGTGTCCGTACCTGCGATAGGCCGAAACGATTGCCATGCCGGCGGCCACCGCGCGCAGCATCTCGTCGGAGGGCGGCGTGCTCGCCGGCGTGAGGGACGTAACGGCAAGCTGCGCGACCGGCGCCGCCTGCAATCCCAGCGAGGCAAAGACGCTCTCGTAGAAGCCGGTGCCGCCTTGCAGCAGTTCGTCGACGCGGCGCAGATATTCCCCGGACTGCGCACCTTGGATCACGCGATGATCGTAGGTGCTGGTCATCTGCATGACCCGCGAAACGCCGAGCAGGCGTAGCGATTGTTCGTTCGCATTGGCAAAACCCGGCGGATAACCGATCGCGCCCGCCGCAACGATCGCGCCCTGTCCGGCCATCAATCGCGGTACCGAAGCGATGGTTCCGATGCCGCCGGGATTGGTCAGCGTAAAGGACGCGCCGACGAGATCGTCGGCGCCGAGCTTGTTCTCGCGCGCCTTTGCGACGAGCTCCTCGTAACGTGCGCGAAACGCGGCGAAATCCAACTCATCCGCGTTGCGAATGACGGGCACGACCAGAAAGCGCGAGCCGTCTTTTCGTTCGCTGTCGACGGCCAGTCCGAGATGCACCCCCGGCTCGAGCCGCGCGGCGCCGCCGTTGTGGTCGCGGCGAAACGAATACGTGATGACGGGCCGTTCGCGCGCGGCCGTAACCAGCGCGTAGGCGATCAGATGCGTGAACGAAACCTTCTCGTTGCGTCCGGCCGCCCGCAGCCCGCCGTTGAGTTCTTTGCGGCGTGCGTCGAGCGTGTCGACCGCGATCGTGCGGAAGCTCGTCGCCGTCGGAATCGTGAGGCTCTGCTCCATGTAGCCCGCGAGCGCGGCTGCCGGCCCTCGCAACGGGACGAGCCTGGCATCGGGGGAGATCGGCGGCAACGGTGTCTGCGGCGCTGGGCTCCGGCGGCGAATCTCTTCCGCCTGCTCGATGACGTCGGAGCGAAGAATCAAGCCGTTCGGCCCCGATCCGCGCACGGCGCCCAGGTCGACCTCCAGGCGCTTCGCCATTCGCCGTGCCGGCTGATCGGCGATTCGCTCGCCCGCCGGCCCCGGCTGCTGCGGAGGCGGCGTGGGTTTGGAGGGCGAAGCCGGACGCGCCGCGCCGTTCCCTCCGCTCGCCGGCCGCGCGGATGCGCCGTTCCTCTTCGAGGTGTCGATCTGTGCGAGGTCGGCCCCGATCGAGACCGTCTCTCCCTCGCGCGCCGAGATCTTCGTTACGACTCCGGAGACGGTCGCAGGCACTTCGACGTCGACTTTGTCGGTCGTGACCTCGACGAGCGGATCGCCCTCGGTGACGAAATCGCCGACATTGCGGAGCCACTCGACGATCGAGCCTTCGGTGACCGACTCGCCCATCTCGGGAAGGGTTACGGTAACGAGAGTATCTTCCAAGGCAGGATTCATCTTATCTTTTCGCGCGCCGGGGGCCTACGACTCCGCGCGCTTGTCCTGCCTGGCGGCAAGAGGCGTGAACTTTTAAAAGTAGCGCGCCGGGAGGGAGGGCGTGACCACCAGGGCGTTCTTGTGGAAGCGCGGCCGGGCATGGCTCAAGACGAAGGCGGAGACGTCGTAGGCCTGCGCGACCGAGAGCGAGCCTGGCGCGTTCTGCGGCATATTGTAGCGGACGAACCCGGTCATCCGGTCGATATGTGCCATTCCCGCCCCGCCATTGAATGAGTCTTTTCCCCAAAGCGGGGGAAAGGCGTTCGATTGCCCGTCGCCGTTGGAACCGTGGCAAGCGGCGCACTTCTGCGCGTAGAGCGCCGCACCGCGCTGCGGATTGGGCGAGTCGCTGGGCAGCGGCACGGCGTAGCGCTGGTCCGCCGTTTGCGGGCGGCCCGCCGGCGCCCCGCGCGAGAGCCACGCAACGTACGCGACGACGGCGATCATCGCCTTGCTGTTGTACGCGGGCGGCCTGCCGTTCATGCTATAGAGGAAGCATTCCGCAATCCGGTCCTGCAGCGCGATCACGCGATGCGCGCGCCGGTTCCATTGCGGAAAGGCGCCGTAGATGCCGACGAAGCTGCCGCCCTTGGGCTGCGTGCCCCCCGCGAGATGGCAGGCGGCGCACGACATCTTTGCCCCGACGTATCCTTTCATCGTCGTCTGCGTATCCATGACGATCGTGCGTCCGTAGGCGATCGACTGGCCGACCGGACCGCTCGGGAGCGCGCGCGCGTCGTACGCGCTCGAGCCCTGCGCTCCGCTCGAGCAGCCCGTTGCGGCGAGCACCGCCGACAATGCAAACGGCGTCAGGCGCGCGCGTACGTCCATCCCGCTAGCCTCCTAACGTATAGGCGTAGCGATAGGTAGATTGGAGAACGGCGAGCGTGGCGACCATCGAAGGAACCACCACCGCGCCCGCGATCAAATGGGTGAGGATATCGTCGGCGACCTCTTGCGCGTTCGTCGTTGCGCCGGCATAGCCGCGGCGAACGAGCGACCGGGCGAGACCCTCGACGGCGGTGTGGCAGGTTAGCACGACGGTGCCGCGCCGCTGCAGCATCTCCAAAGAAGCGTCTTGATACATCCCCTTTTCGTCGTCCGGGTCGACCGACGGATCGAACGGCGACGCACTCTTGAGGAAGACGTTCGACGTGACGGGCATTCCGTCGGCATCCTTGAGCTTGAACACGTCGCCGATGCGATACTTCTTCCAGAGATACTCGCTGAACGAGTACGCCGACGACGGGCCGTGACCCGCCAGCGCAATCGCGAGCGAGCCCGCCGGATACCCAAAGCCGAACTGCAGTCCGTTGATCGAATTCTTGATGCTGCCGAGCACGCCAGGCTGGAATGCGACCGCTTCGTAGACCTGCCGCACCTGGGCCGGGCGTCCGAGCGTCGCGGCAAACGACGCTTCGTCGAAATCGGCGCGACGCACGACGAAGTGCTCCCCGCCGGGTATCGTCGCGGCGGCCGCCGCATTCGTGGCCGCGGCGATCGTCGCCGATCCCGCCAAAAAGACTCTTCGGTTCATTACTCTCCTCTCCGAACTCTGCCGTCGTCGTCACCCTGTCATCCTGAGCCTGTCGAAGGGTTATCGAAGGAGGTTCGCAGCACCGGTGCGACATCCCGCGGGCATCTCTGCGAGGACGTTTCGGCGCGCGGTCAAAGGTAGATCGTACGATGAGCACGCCGGAGATCGACCCAACGCAGGCGGCCTCTCCAAATTTGAATCGACGCATCTTCGTCGGCATCTCCACGGCGGCGGCGCTCGGCGCACCCGCAGTCGCGCTCTCCGCTCCCGATGCCGGCGGCCAAACGCACCCGCCGCTCGTCTCCGAAACCGATCCCGCGATCTCCGTCGAGCGCGTCGCGCTCAAGCGAGGCGACGCCGTGATCGCAGGATATGCGGCGCGTCCGGTTCACAGCACGAAGCAGACGCCGACGGTCGTCGTGATCATGCACGTCTGGGGCGTCGATGCGTCGATCCGCGATGTCGTCCGGCGGCTCGCCAAGGCCGGATTCGCAGCGATCGCCCCCGACCTCTACGCACGATTCGGCGCTCCGAGCGGCGACGGAGCCTCTGATTACACGGTCTTTCGTCCGTATGCAAAACAACTGGAACGCGCGCAGTACGACGGCGACATCCTCGCGGCGGCACGCTGGTGCACGGAGCAGTTTCCTTCCACGAAGACGGCGATATTGGGCTTCTGCATGGGCGGACGAATCGCGCTGCTCGCCTCGATCGACAATGCCGGGACGTTTAACGCCGTCTGTCCTTTTTATGGACCGCTCGCCGACGTCGATCCGGCGAAAGAGCAGACGCCGGTCTGCGGAAGCTATGGCGCTCGCGATACCGGGATTCCCGCCGAGAGCGTTCGCGCGTTTGCGGGGGCACTGCACGTCCCCAACGATATCAAGATCTACGATAACGCCGGGCACGCCTTCATGGACGATCAGCGCGCTTCGTACGTCGCGCCGGCGGCCGCCGACGCCTGGACGCGCGCGCTTGCGTTTCTGACAAAATATCTCGGAGAGCCGAGCCCGTGATCGGAGTCGTGGCCGGCGCCCTTTCACTCTTTCTCTTCGGTGCGGCGATCGGGGCGGCGATCGCGTGGCTTGCCGCGCGCGCCGAGACCTCGGCGCTGCGCGCGACGCTCGACGAATCGAGCCGCAGCGGCGAAAAAGCGATTGAGGCGCTGCTCGAGCGGGCGAAAAACGAACTTCGCGAGGCGACCGCGCTTCGCGCGAGCGAGCGCGTCGGCGAACTGGTCTCTCCCGTCGCAGCAAAACTCGTCGAGTTCGACCGGCTGATCAACGAGATGGAGGCGACGCGGCGGCGCGACGAAGGAAGCTTACGCGAACAGCTCGACCAACTGCTCGGGCGAACCGATAAGCTTCAGAGCGCGACCTCCCATCTAAGCACGCAGACGTCGACGCTCGTTACGGCCCTGCGCAATCCCACTTCGCGCGGCAAGTGGGGTGAGATGCAGCTGCGCAACGTCGTCGAGAAGGCAGGGATGCTCTCGCATTGCGACTTCACCGAGCAGCAGACGGTCGTTTTGGAGGAGGCGCGCGTCCGGCCCGACATGACGATCAACCTGCCGGGGGAGCGCCGCGTCTTCGTCGACGCGAAGGCACCGACCGACGCGATGCAGGCGGCGCTCGAGGCGCCGGACGAAGATGCCCGGCGCACACTCGTCAAGCAGCACGCCCGAGCGCTGCGCGACCACATCGACTCCTTGGCTCGCCGCGGATACCAAACGGCAAAAGGTTCGGCCGACTACGTCGTGATGTTCGTTGCCGGCGAGGTTTTCCTGAGCTCGGCGTGCAGCGAGGATCCGTCGCTCATCGAGTACGCGCTCGACAAGGGCGTTCTGGTCACCGGCCCTCTGAGTCTCATCAGCCTCCTGCGCACGTTCGCAATGGGCTGGCAGGCGCTACGGCAGGAAGAGAACGCGAAGCGAATCGCGGCCATCGGCCGCGTGCTTTACGAGCGCACCGTCAAATTCTCGGAGCACTTGCTCGAGGTGCGCAAACATCTGGAGCGCTCGGTGAATGCCTTCAACGGCGCTGCGGGCTCCTACGAGAGCAAGCTGCTTCCGCAAGGCCGAAAGCTCAAGGACGAAGCCTCGCTCATCGGCGAGGATCTCGATGCGATACCCCCGATCGACGTGGTGCCGCGCGATCTCACCTCGCTCGACACCCACGCCACCACAAAACGGCTGCCGCGCTCGACGCAGCTCTTCATCAACGACGACGCGGTGTAGTCGCGCTTAGGGGCGGTTACGCCCCTAAGCTAAGAGGTGGCTGAGGCCCTTAAGGAGTCGTCGTTCCCGAGGAGTGATCGGCTTTCCACGCTTTGAGCGCGGTGAGCGTGTTCTGGACGTGAAGCGACGGATCGAGGCTCGTGTACGTGTATATAATCGTTCCATCGGGCGCGATGACGTACGAGGTGCGGTTCGCATACTGCGGATTCTGCGGCAGCACCGAATCGTACGACTTCATCACCGTTTGACTCGTGTCGGCGGCGACCGCAAACTTGCTGCGGCAATCGCTCACCGAGAATTTCTGCAGCGTGTCGAGCGGATCGTGCGAAACGCCGATGACCGTTGCGCCCAGCGCCGTGTACTGATCGATCGCATCGGCGAAATCGTGCGCTTCGATCGTACAACCCTTCGTGAAGGCCGCCGGATAAAAATAGAGCACGACCGGCCCCTTCTTTAGGGCGTCGGCTAGATTGAAGGTAAAGACGTTGCCGCCGAGCGTAGCGGGCAGGCTGAACTCGGGAGCCTTGGCGCCGAGTGAGAGCGCGGCCGATGCCGGCGCGGTCATCGCCGCGAGCATCGCGGCGAGGATGAGATGCCGAAACTTCATTACGCGGGTCCTTTCTTGTGCCTAACGCTTCGCTGCGAGACGTCATAACCCCATGAGCCGCGCGAGGACCAGGCGCTGGACCTCATTGGTGCCTTCACCAATTTCATTAATCTTTTGGTCCCGGTACATCCGTGAGATCGGGTACTCGTCCATGAAACCGTACCCGCCGTGGATCTGCAGCGCCTCGTTGACCACGCGGTGCGAAAGCTCGCCGGCGAAGAGTTTGGCAAAGCTCGCCGCCTGCACGTAGTCGCGGCCGCTATCCTTTTCCCAGGCCGCCCGCAGCATCATCAGCTTCGCGTGTTCGATCTCGGTGAGCATGTCGACGAGCTTGAACGAGATCGCCTGAAACTTGCTGATCGGCTGGCCGAAGGCTCGCCGCTCCTTCGCGTAAGCCAGCGCCTCATCGTAGGCGCCCATCGCCAGACCGATCGAGAGGGCCGCGACCGAGATCCTCCCCCCATCGAGGATGGAGAGGAACTGGCGGTACCCCTCGCCGCGGGCGCCGAGCAGGTTCTCCTGGGACACCTCGGCGTCGGCGAAGGAGAGTTCGCGGGTGTCGGAGGCGCGCCAGCCCATCTTGCGATACTTGCGGCTCCGGGTGAAGCCCGGCGTCTCCTGCGGCACGATGATGTTGGAGATCTCGCGCGATCCGTCGGAGCGCCGCCCGGTCACCGCGGTGATCGTCGTGCCGCCGCTGATATCGGTGCCGGAGTTCGTGATGAAGGCCTTCGTGCCGTTGACGACCCACTTGCCGTCGCGCAGCTCCGCCTTGGTCTGCACGTTTCCGGCATCGCTCCCCGCGTTGGGCTCGGTCAGGCCGAAGCCCCAGAGCATCTTTCCACGGGCGAGCGGGACGAGGTACTTTTGCTTCTGAGCCTCGGTGCCGAACAGCAAAAACGGAGTGGCGCCGAGCGAGACGTGCGCCGCCATCGTGATTGCGGTCGACGCGTCGGCCCTCGCGATCTCCATGACGGCGAGTGCATAGCTCACCGTGTCGGCGCCTGCGCCGCCGTACTCTTCGGGGAAGGGCAAGCCCATGAAGCCGAGCTCCGCCATCTTCCCGATGAGCTCGTACGGAAAGCGCTCCTCGCGGTCCATCTCCTCGGCCCGAGGCTTCACCTCTTCCTGCGCGAACTCGCGCGCGAGGCTCTGGATCGCCTTTTGCTCGTCGGTTAAATCGAAGTCCATGCCGAAGGTATAGCCCCCATTCTGCAAAAAACTCCTCCGTTAGCGATGATCTCCCTGCACGGCGTTTCGCTCGTCTATCCTAACGGCGTGCGCGCCCTGGATAACGTAAGCCTCGAGATCGCCAAGGGTGACTTCGTTTTCCTCGTCGGCCATTCCGGAACCGGCAAGTCGAGCCTGATGCGCCTGCTCTATCGCGAGGCGAAGGCCACGACCGGTACGATCGTCGTCGACGGCATCCGCGTCGACCGTTTGCGCCGCAACCGCGTACCGGCCTTGCGGCGCCATCTCGGGGTGGTCTTCCAAGATTTTAAACTGCTCACCGATAAGACCGTCTGGGAGAACGTCGCGTTCGCGATGCAGGTCACCGGCGCGCACACGCGCGACGTGATGCGTCAGGTGCCGCGCTCGCTCGATCTCGTCGGCCTGTCGCACAAGAGCCGCATGTATCCGAGCGAGCTTTCCGGCGGCGAGCAGCAGCGCACGGCAATCGCCCGGGCGCTGGTGAACAATCCGAAGATCCTCCTCTGCGACGAACCGACGGGCAATCTCGATCCCGCCAACACGACGGAGATCACCGCTCTGCTGCAGCGCATCAACCTCAAGGGGACGACCGTGGTCGTCGCAACGCACAATCAGGCCGTCGTCGATCGAATGCGCAGGCGCGTCGTTCGCCTCGAAGACGGCCGCATTACAACCGACGAAGAGCGAGGCTACTACTATCTTGGACTCGGGCAAGGTCAAGTTCTTTCTGGGTGAGGTGTTGCGCAACTTTTCGCGCAACGCCGGCATGCAGATTACCGCCATCGGCACCGTCGCAATCACTATCATCTTACTCGGACTCTTTCTTTTCGTACGCGCAGCGCTGGCCGACGTCGGAGCGCGCCTCCTCGATCAGATCGAGATTTCCGCCTATCTTCGCCCGGAGGCCACGAGCGCGCAAGTCTCGGCGATCGGACGTTACCTCGCTGCGGATCCGCGCGTCGCATCGGCCAAATACATCCCCAAGCGCGAAGGGCTGGCGGAACTGCGCACGCAGACGCGCGGCGCGATCGATACCGCGCTGCTCACCGAAAATCCGCTGCCGGATAAGTTCCGGATAAAGGCCCGCGTGCCCGAAGACGTCGCCGCGGTCGCCTCGACCGTGCGCCGCCTCAGCGGCGTTGCCAACGTCGTCTACGGCCAGAAGATCGTGCAGCGGCTGCTGCAGCTCGGCGCGGTGCTGCGGCGAGTCGGAATCGGAGTCATCGCCGTCTTCCTTGCCGTCGCCGGAATCATCATTTCGAACACGATTCGCTTGACCGTCTTTGCGCGGCGCCGCGAGATCGCGATCATGCAGCTCGTCGGCGCGACCAACACGTACATCCGGCTCCCGTTCATCTGCGAAGGCATGCTCGACGGCGTGCTGGGCGCGCTGGTTGCGATCGGGCTGCTGGCGATTGCGCGCGTGACGCTCTGGCCTCGCCTGCTCGAGGCCCTGCCGTGGATCGCGATGAGCGCCGCGCCCGTCGATCCCCGGATTCTCGCCGCCGAGTTGCTCCTCGTCGGCGCGGCCGTCGGGATCGTGGCCTCGTGGATCTCGGTCGGACGCCATCTGCGGACGTAACGGCTCGTTGAACTCGCGCCGAGTGACCGCCGGAGCGCTCGCCCTCGCGCTGCTGCCGGCGCTCGCCGGCGCGACCGGGACGACGCTGGAACAGCGCATCAACACCGAGCGCGCGAAGGCCCAGGATCTCCAAACTCGCCTGCACGCAAAACGCGCCGAGCTCCACGCCGTGACGCTGCATTACCAAGATCTGCAAGGGCAGCTCGCGCAGACCAACGCTGCGATCGACACCGTGACGGGCCGCATCGACGTGCTCTCGGTACAACAGAGCTCGACGCAGCGCCGCATCGACTGGAACACGACGCAGCTCGATGCGGCGCGACGTTCCTTGCGGCTTCACGACGAAATGCTCAATCGCCGGCTGGTCGATATCTACGAATACGGCAACCTCAGTTACCTCAACGCCCTGCTCGCCGCTCGTTCCTTTAGCCAATTCGTCGAGCGCTGGGAGGATCTGCGTCTGCTGATTGCAGCAAACCAGCGCGCCATTCGGGCGCGAAAGGCGGCCGAGGCGCGCGTCGCCGCGGTGCAAGCGGCGCTCGAACAGACGCGCCTGCAACTCGAGCAGGAGGAGCAGGCTCAGCAGGAAGCGCGCAGTCAGCTCGGTTCGCTTGCCGACGAGCGCAAGAATCTCGTCGAACTTGCCGCCGTCCACCGGCGAAGCGTAGCCTCGCAGGTCGCCCAGATGGAGGATCTGACGGCGGCCGAAGAAGCCGCCCTGGAGGCTCTGATCCGCGAGCGCGAGCAAGAGCTCGCGGCGCAGCGCCGGGCCGCCGGAATCGCCGGCGGCACCGAGAGCGCGGGCGCCGGGGGATCGTTCTCCTGGCCCGTGACGGGCACCATCACCTCGCCCTTCGGCTGGCGCTCGAATCCGTTCGGCGGCTCGCCGGAGTTTCATCAGGGGCTCGACATCGCGGCACCGACGGGAACCACCGTTACGGCCGCGGCGGGCGGTACCGTCATCATGGCGCAGTGGTACGGAGGTTACGGGAACTACATCCTCATCGATCACGGCGGCGGCTACTCCACCGGCTACGGCCACCTTTCGGCGATGTACGTCGCGTCGGGGCAATCGGTCCAGCGCGGCCAGGCGATCGGCGCGGTTGGTTCGACCGGGCAGTCGACCGGACCCCATCTCCACTTCGAGGTCCGAATTGGGGGTAAACCGGTTGACCCGGCCCCCCGCCTCCATTAAGACTTATCGAGTATTCTCTTCTGAGAAGAAACTCCGAACCGGCTTAGCCGGGTATTATAGAGGATCGATGAGCCTTTCCCGACGCCTTCTACTTACGGCATTCCTTGCGCTCGCCGCGGTGATCGCGACCGCGCTTTACGTCGGCTATCGCACCGGCTCGATCGCCGGGCCGGCCGCGCTCGAGGTCGCAACGACTGGAGACTTGCGCTCCCTCTACGATTC
Source organism: Candidatus Cybelea sp. (assembly GCA_049285915.1). Taxonomy (GTDB): domain Bacteria; phylum Vulcanimicrobiota; class Vulcanimicrobiia; order Vulcanimicrobiales; family Vulcanimicrobiaceae; genus Cybelea. The sequence continues at coordinate 25,824 of JBAQAW010000086.1, forward strand.
GCAAGACTCTTCGGGTTCGGCCGTGGCCGACTTTGCGCTTCGCCGTCTCGAAAGCGTGTACTACAAACCCATTTCGCCCCAGGTCCCGCTCAATGGTGAAGCAGATTCGCTCAAGACGCTGCTGACGTCGAAGAAGATCGGCTACACGGCGCTGCCCGCGCAGACCGCGGCCGGAGATCCGGCCGCCGACGGCGCGCACGCCTCCGCCTTGCTCGGCTACGCGCTCAAACGCTACGGTAATGCGTTGGGCCCGACCGGAAACGAAGACATCACCGATGCCGCGCTGCGCGGCATCATGAACTCGGTCCACGATCCTTACACCGTCTATCTTTCGCCGCGCGAGAATCGCGGGCTGACCGAGTCGCTCTCGGGCGGAAACTTCGGCGGCATCGGCGTGTACATCTTCCAACTTAAGGACGGTGAAATCATCGTCCGTCCGATCGACGCAATGCCGGCCGCCAGGGCGGGTATGCAAGCCGGGGACATCGTCGATTCCGTCGACGGAAAGCGGGTACGCGGCCTTCCGATCGACCGCGTCGAGGCGATGATTCGCGGCGAAGCCGGCAGCATCGTGAACCTGAAGGCGCATCAATACAAGCCGCCGTCGCCCGAGCGCAACTATGCGATCGTTCGCGAGATCATCCACGTTCCGACCGTGCACGCGAAGCTGGAGCAAGGGATCGACTACATCCAGCTCTCTGATTTCGGAAAGACGTCGGCCGACGAAGTGCGTAAGGCGCTGCTCGACGGGAAAGCGAAGGGCGCGCGCGGTTACATTCTCGACCTGCGCTTCAACGGCGGCGGCTTCGTCGACGCGGCGGTTGCCATCTCGAGCCTCTTCATCCCGCAGGGCACGATCGTCTCGACGATCCAGCGCGACGGTTCGCGTACGACTGACGAAGCGCTCGGCGACGCGATCGGCGGCCTTACGCCGCTCGTCGTGCTCGTCAACAAATATACGGCGAGCGCGTCGGAGATCACCTCGGGCGCACTGCAAGACTACAGGCTAGCGACGCTCGTCGGCACGCGGACCTTCGGCAAGGGCGTCGTTCAGAGCATCTTCGAACTCCCCGACGACGGCGCGCTGAAGATTACGACGGCCAAGTATCTGACGCCGGCCGGACGCGACATCCAGCATCACGGGATCGAGCCGAACGTCGTCGTTGCGCAGGATCCCAACCCCTCGTTGATCGACACCCCCGCCGACAAGCAACTCGCCGTTGCGAAGGCACATATACGCCAACTCTTACGTTGATATGGGTAGCATGAAACGCAATCTCGCTCTCGTACTCTTGGCCGCCGCCATTCTGGGATCGGCGCGCCTTCTTTTGACCCCGGCCGTGGCGGCCGGCCAGACCCTTCCCGCCTCCGACGCCGGGGAAGTTTCGACGAGCTATACGTACCTCACCGAGAACTTCTATCGGAAGGTCGACCCGCAGGCCGTGCTCGATTCCGTTCGGACGACGCTGCTTTCGGCGATGCGGACCGCGGGCGTGAAGCACGCGGCGCTGCCCGAGATGCACGCGAATGGAACTCCGAACGGCAACATCCGTGAGATCGATCGCGAGATCGTCGACGCCGCTTCTCAATCGAAATCAAAGTTCACGGTGCACGACCTCAGCTACGTCGCCCTCGACGGCATCCTGCGCTCGGTCAACGACCGTTACACGGTCTTCATGACGCCCAAGGAGTACGCCGGCCTCAATCAGGGGCTCGACGGCGGCGATTTCGGCGGAACCGGCATCGTCATCCAGATCGACGACAAAACGAAGTTCATCAGCGTCGAAAACGTCGTCCCGAACGGACCGGCCGACAAGGCCGGCGTCTCGCAGGACGATCTGATTACGACGATCGACGGCTCGTCTACCAAAGGCATGGGCCTCTCGGCGGCCAGCGGAAAGCTGCGCGGTAAAGAGGGAACTCGCGTAACGCTGACGATCGTGCGCGACGGCGCGGCGCAGCCGGCGCCGATCACGATCACCCGCGCCAAGATCCACCAGCTCAGCGTCTACGAGAAGATGCTTCCCGGCAAGATCGGTTACGTCGCGCTGACCGTCTTCGGCCGCGACACCGGCGACGAGCTCAACGCCGCGCTAGAACGCTTGCAGCGCGACGGAGCGCGCGCGCTGGTACTCGATCTTCGCGACAACGGCGGAGGCTATCTCGAAGCCGCCGTCTCCGTCAGTTCGAAGTTCATTTCGAGCGGACCGATCGTTTCGGTCGAATCCCGCGCTTCGAATATCACGACGCTCGACGCCGACGATACGGCGATCGCGCCGATCCCGCTCGCCGTCCTCGTCAACGGCTATACGGCCTCGGCCTCCGAGATCACGTCGGGAGCGATTCAGGATAGCAGCGTCGGCACGATCATCGGAACGAAGACCTTCGGCAAGGGCGTCGTCCAGACGATCTATCCGCTGCCCGACGGCAGCGCCATCAAAGTTACGACGGCACGCTATCTCACGCCGCGCAACCGCGACATCAACCATCTCGGCATCACGCCGGACATCGTCATCACGGAGAACAAGCACGCGCAGTTCGGGATTCCGGCGAAGGACGATCAGCTCACCCGCGCGGTCGCGTTCTTGAACGCGCGTCTCGCTCGCCTCAACGAAGAGAACGGCGCGCCGGCGAGCCCCGCACCCTAGCCCTCTCAAAAACCGAGGATACGAAAAGAGACGCTCTTGCGAGCGTCTCTTTTTTCTTATCGCGCCGTTACTTTTTTCGAGCCGCGGTCTTTCGCGGGCGTCGAGTGGGTTTCGCGGCCGTCTCGCCGGCGCTGCTCGCCGGCGCCGTGGCGCGAGTCGAACGCGTGCGCTTCGGCTTCGTCTCGGCGGCCGGAGCTGCGACGGCGACCGGCTTCGCTTCGGCCGGCGTCGCTTTCTTGCGCGGCGTCGCGC
>JBAQAW010000087.1:0-6734 GCA_049285915.1 Candidatus Cybelea sp.
ACCGTGGTGCCGTAGAGATTGCCCGATGCATCGCTCGTGACGCCGCCGTACGGAACTTCGCCGTCCCTTTTGCCGCCGGCGAACGTGTGGAGTATCGATCCTTTACCGTGCGAATCGATTTCGAAGACGGTGCCGCACGCGTAGCCACCGTTGCAGCTATCGTCGCCGCCGAACGACGTCGTGCCGTAGAGGTTGCCGTGCTTATCGAGGATCAGCGTTTCGTTGGGCGTGGCACCGTCGGGGCTGCCGGCAAAGACGTGCAGCACTTTGAATTTGTGTTTCGCGTTGATGCGAAAGACGGTGCCGCAGCCGGGGTTTCCGCCTTTTTTATTGCAGTCCGTATTCCCGAAATTCTGTGCGGTGCCGTACAGGTTGCCGGCCGCATCGAGCACGAGGCCGCCGTAGGGATTGCCGCCGTCAGTTGAACCTTTGAAGCTATAGAGTGTAGTGAACGCGCCGTTCGCGGTCAGCTCGAAGATCGTCCCGCATCCGGAGACGCAGGCGGAGTTCCCGCCGGAATAGGCGGCCCCGTACAGATTGCCGGCGGCGTCGCGAATGACGCCCTTATAGGGACGGCCGCCGTCTGCTCCGTCGGTAAACGAGTAGAGGACGGTTTCCTTTCCAGATTTGGTTACTTTGAAGATCGTGCCGAACTGATCGGTGCCGCCGTAAGCGGTCGTGCCGTAGAGATTCCCCGACGAATCGGCGACGAGCGGGCCCTGCGGATCTTGGCCATCGGGTTTGCGGGTTCCGAAATTTCCGTGGAACTGATAGAGCAGGTTCTCCTTACCACTTGCGTCGATTTTGAAGATCGTGCCGCAGCCGTCGCCGGCGGTGACGTAGCACGAGTAAACGTTACCGCCGACGGCGGTCGTGCCGTAGAGCGTGCCGCGCACGAGCAGCAGCGAGGCGAAGGGTTCGCTTCCATCGGGCATGCCGGCGAAGCTGTACATCACGTGATATTTGCCGGCCGCCCCGATCTCGTAGACGGCGCCGCAACCGGAATCGTAGCCGCCTGGGCAATCTTGATTCGCGCCGCCTTCGATCGTCGTGCCGTAGAGATTGCCGGACGCATCGAGGATGATGCCGGCCTCGGGACTCGCGGCGTCGGGGCTGCTCTTGAAGCGATGCAGCACCGCCTCGGTATAGCCGCTCGTGGCGCTCGAGCGACGTGCCGGCGATTGTCGTTCGGCGACGCTCGGGGTGACGGGTGCGGAGCAGCCTGGCGCGAGGATTATCGCGAGGGAACAGATCGTGAGCGGGTGACGATGCATGGCTCCTCCTCTTTGAGGCGACGGCCTTCCATCACGCTACCACGCGCGAGCCGGCGCGCCTACGGAAGGTCGCGCCGAATGCGAGGAGATTACCGGGAAACCGAGTGCAGCGGGCGCGGTTCGGCTACGAATCCGCGTCGGCGTGCCGCTTGCGGTTTTAGTTCTCGCGGAGCAAGGACTCGACGGTCGCGCCGACTTCGTCGTCCTGCAAGTCGCCGACGATGACTTTACGCAAGCGGCCGTGCCGATCGAAGAAGAGTTGCGTCGGCCAAGCATCGGCGCCGTAAGCCTTCCAGAGCGCAAAGTCGTTGTCGAGCGCGACGGGCCAGACGATGCCTTGGCGCGCTAAGCTTTGCTCGACGTATGGGCGCCCCCGTTCGGCCGGTGTCTCCGGCGCGTGGACGCCGACGATCCGTAAGCCGCGGCCGTGATCTTTGGCGTTGAGCGAGCGCAGATTGGGCACGACGTTCTGACAGTTCGAACAATCGACCGTGAAGATATCGACGACGACGACGCGGCCGACGAGATCCGGCGCGGCGACGCGGCCGTTGATCCACTCGGTTGCGGAGTAGAGCGGGGCAAGCGTCTTTTGCCCTGCGGACGCGTTCGCGCTTATCGTCGAGGCTGCGACCAGGAGGCTTGTGAGTGCGAGAAATCGCCAATTCATGCTTTTAGAACGCGTGTGTGCGCCGGGCGGATGAGCGGTGAACGCCGTTTGGCAGCAATTGCCCCCTTGAAGTCGAAGTCAGCGGGCGGATGAGACGACGCAAACTGCCCAATAAGCAGGCTTCGCTTCCGCTATGCAGCGTGCCGGTCAGCCCGAATGTTGACATTGGCGTTATCCGACACGTAAAAACGTGCAACGAATTATTGATCGAGTGCGCACGCTGGCTGCGAAACGCGCGTGGCGATGACGCCGCCGCCGAGGCGCAGCGAACTCTGCTTCTTAACCTCCAAGCATGTCTAGGGGAAGCCGTGTTCGGCATGCTCGTCCTGCTCAATCATGGTGCGGATTACGCGGTTCTGATCCTAGAACGCGGGACGATCGAATACTACGCGCGAGCGAGCTACTACATGAAAGAGCCAGAGCACGCCTTGTGGACGGTCGAGGTTGAACGGTTGCAGGTCGAGCTTGACAACGAAGGAACCGCAGGCCAGCAACGGAGCGCATTGATTCGACGGATCGCGCAAGCGCGGCGGAAGTACGCGCATCTAACTCCAGAAGCGCGACTGGCGGCAGGCAAAGAACCGTTTCACAAGGTGCGTATCCTAGAGATGATCCGTGTTGGACTGGGAGACGAAGCGGCGAAACGGTACGGCTCGGCGAGCCTAGCCCTCCACGGTGACCTCTATACCGGTCGAATTGTTGGCACGCGTGGCGCGGCAGCCGCCAACGCTGCGGTGCTCGAGGCTGCATCGGCAATCGTCGCGTTTTGCAACCTGATGCTTTCGTGGCTGCCCCGCCCGCCGAAGGGGTTGGTCGAGCGCGTGCTCGGCGCCGAAGAGGAGACCGCACGGCTCGCCAAGCGGTACGGCAGCGCCTACCTCATCTCGGGCGTAGTTATCGCGGATTGAAACCCGCTGGCGGCGCATCGGAAGCCTCGGGTGGCGGTAAGGGATGGAGCCCAAGCGACGCACACGACACGGACTCGGGGCGAGGATGCGAACAGCTCGATGTTCACCTGGGATCCGGCCTTGGGGAATATCGCGCAGTACGACTTTTCGTCCGCCAAACATGGCGGCGGCTACGACGACCTCGCCTTTGAAGGAAACAAGGCGTGACCGGATTCGGCAGCCCGACCGGACTAACGTTCGTTCCCCGAACGTAACACGTAGCTCGATGCTACGGCTTCCTTTGGATTCGGGCCGTATTTGTTATCGCCGGCTTGGCTATCTTGCACGGAGAACCCCATCACCACCAGGCTCCCGAACGGTACCAGGTTGAGCAAGATCCACCAGCCGCTCATTCCAACGTCGTGGAGACGGCGGACGCTTACGGCGAGACTCGGAATAAAGACGAGCAGCGAGAAAAAATCGACGAGGTACTCGGCAAGTGTGGGCGGACCGCCGGTTACTTTGGCGACGTAGAGGCCAGCGAGGGCTAGCGCCATGGCGATCAGGCAAGTGAAGAGGACGAAGAACCAGTATTCGCTTCGCCTCGATCGCCCGGAGAAGATCGCATACTTTCCGAGGGCCTCGAGAAAATAGTTCATTAAACGCTCCCAAAACAGCGTGTGGATCGCTAGTGCTTGCCTGCTTCTTTATCGGCGGCCCTTTCTACTGCCCGGACGCCGCCTAAGTTGGTTACGGCGGGGCGGCCGCGCCGCGGCTATAGACGAGGAGCTCGAACGAGCCGGGGACCGCGGTATAGCGATCGCGATACGATGTCGCGTTCGGGTTTGCGATCAGCTTTGCGGTCACGAGAAAGACATCGCCGGTCTGCGGGTCAAGCGCCATAGTACGCGCGCCCAACACCGTTTTAGCGCTCTGCACCAGGGTGAAGCGATCGGGAGCGTCCTCGTGCACGATCGTCAGCGTAGCGTCGCGGCCGTTGGAGGCGAGCGCCAACCCGGTGGCGGGATCGAACCGCGTCGCGTCGGTTCCGGCGCCGGTTGGAATCGTGTTGACGAGCTTTCCGTTGTCGGCGTCCACGACGCCCATCTCGCCCGTGCATGCCGTGAAGAGCCGGCGATGCTCGGCGTCCATCGAGAGGCCCGAAGGATGGAGACAACTTCCAAGGGGGAAGCGCGTGACGACCTTGGCGCTTCGCGCGTCGATAGCGACGATTTCGCTCGTGCTCTCGACGTTGTCGTAAACCATACCGCGGCCGTCGACGGCCGGAAACTCCGGCCGGCCGCCGAGCGGGATCGTGACGACGACGGCATTCGTGCGCGCGTCGATAACGGTCGCATCATTGCTGCCGCCGTTAAACGTAAAGACGCGCGAGCTGACTGGATCGTAGGCGATTCCGTCGGGATTCTTCGCGCTCGTTTGAATGGTCGCGATCGTTGCAAGGGTCGAGAGATCGAAGACCGTGACGCTTCCGTCGGCGCCGTTTGAGGTGAAGCCCTTGCCGAGCTCCGGCGCGAGCGCGATACCGTGGACGCCCGGGGTATTTGGAATGTCGCCGACGATTTTGCCCGTCGCCGGATCGACGACCATTACATGCGTACCACGCGAAATGAAGAGCCTCTTGGAAGCGGCGTCGTAGGTGAGGTAATCCCAACCGCCGCTGCCGCCGAGGATGTAGGTCTGCGCAAGGTGGTAGTTTACAGCCGGCGCCGCCACGGCGAGTGTCACCGTCGCGAGCAACGCCGCCAGAACTGCGAGCTGTCTCATGCGTTTTTTTCTCCCTTCAGCCTGCTCGCCTTCACCTACGCTCCCGCGCCAGGCATAGCTACTTCTTGGCGCTCAGTGCTGCGCCGTCGGGTTCTGAGAGCCCGTCGGTGATCGTCTTCGTCGCCGTACCGCCGGCCGGATAGTTCCAATAACCGGCGGTAGGGACGCTATTGAGGAAGGTCGGCGCGATCGCGCGTAGGCCTTTGTGCTTCTTACTACCGAGATTCTTCGTGATCCAGAACTGCCAAACAAAGCTCGCGCCGCTCAGCGATGTCGAGCCGACAACGCTTCCCGTCGATCCGGAGAGTTGTATCTGGTAGAGCGTGGGCCCAGCGCCGGCGCCAAACGCCAAGGCAGTGCCGTCCCATTGCATCGACCCTGCCGTTAGGCCGTTCGTTCCGCTGACCGAGACCGTGTTCACCGTGGAGCTTCCCTGAGGAAGCTCGTAGAGCGCGAACGCGTCACCGCTGCCATAGGCATCGCAGAATAGGTTGCCGTTGTTGTCGTAGGCGCAGCCGGGAAAGCCAGTTTGGCCCGACGGCGTGTAGACCGTGGCCGATCCAGAGCCGCCGGCGAACACGACAAAGCAGTCTCCGCAAGTGCCGCCGGCCACTCCAAGTGCGAGGTTCCCCGTCGTTGGATCGACGGAGCAGTTGAGTTCCGGAGCGCCCGGAAGATCGAGCGTCCGGATGGGTGAGGAGCCGCCATGCGCGTAGACTTCGACGGTCGTACCGTTGCCGTTGAGAATAAAAACGTCGCCGGCTTTGTTCGAGCAGACGCCCGTCGGCGTTTGAAATCCGGTTAACGTCCCTTTGAGCTTACCGCCGGGATACGAATAGACTTCGACGTCGTTCGCGCCCTGGTCCGCGACGTAGAGCAGGCTCTTAGACCTCCTCGCATCGGGCGCCATCCACGATCGCGCTGCGCTCGCACCGGCGAATTGGATTGGGTGCGCCGCGGCGGCGCCGCCTAAGTATCGTAACTGCGCGACGGTGTTCTGACCCGTCGCGCCGAGTTGCGCCGGCGACATACCGCCTCCGCATCCCGCGAGCAGCGCGGCCATCACGGCTGCCGCCAGAGCTTTGTGCCCCAGATGTAAACGCATTTTTAAGAACGCCTCCTAATTACTTTTTTGCTTTGCTGTGCGGGCCGAACGGACCAAATCCCGACGTTCGCGGAATAAACGTTCGGCCCAACGACCCTCTTGCGCCTACCGATCCCAGAAACGAGTCTTGCGGCTAACCCCGCCATTCGACGACGCCGCCGGGCGACGCGCCGGCTGCCCCAAGCAGCCAGCCGGCCACCTCAGACGACGGGTCTGAGAGCGTGATCGCCAGCGTTTGCGCAGCGCGTGTGAGGGCCATAAGCAGCCAGCGTTTTGCTACGTCCTCGGGCGTGCATCGATCGCCTGGGCGCAGATTGGGGTGTGCGACGCGATGCGCGTAGAACTCGTCGAGCGCGACGAGGACAGTCGACCACCCTTCTAAACCTCGCATCGAGTCATACAAAACGACGCGAACTTCATCGTCGTCGGGGACCTCAGTGCGGCGAACCTCTTCATCGCAGCCGTTCCAGACGCGGTATCCCCATGACCGAAGCGCCTGCGCTACTCGCGAATCGCGCGTGAGCCCGTTGGCAATGATCTCGCTCGGCGGGACGCAGACGAGGAGGTCTCTGGGGTGCAGCTTCGCCGCCTTCAACGATGCGAGGGCCTCGTCGAAAAACGCACGATCGTAGAGGCGTGGCTGGATGACGATTCGGCCGCCGGAGAGTTCGGGATGGGGCGTGATCCTCCAGCCCTCCATTCCCATCGCGCTCGCCATCGCCGTGGTAAACTCGGCGACATTGCGCGACATGCGGAGGCTCTGAGCGAGATCGACGTTAAGGCGATCCTCGCGCTTGACGCTCGTTGTCCAGTCGCACGGCGTTTGCCGGCGGACGAGCTGGTCGATGCCGTCGGCGAGCACCATCTTTTCGGGTGCATAGAGTATCCGGAGCAGGTCGCGCTCGCTGTCGAGGCAATCCTGCGCCTCGTCGATGCAGACGTAGTCGAAGGCGTACCGATCGGGCTCGAGCTCTTTGAGGATCGCCGCCTCTCCGCGGCGCTCGTCGGCCGGTTCG
>JBAQAW010000088.1:0-2069 GCA_049285915.1 Candidatus Cybelea sp.
GTCGCGTCCTCGCGCTCGGCACGCCGCGCGAAGTCGTCGAGTCGGGGGCGTACAGCGCGATCCGCGAGCACACGCATACCCACGGCCATCTGCGGCACGATCACGAGCCGCACGCCGCGCACGCCGCGCATCCGGAGATCCGCTCGTGAGCCTCGACGCGCTGACCGTTCCGTTTCACTACGCGTTCATGCAGCGGGCCTTCGTGGCAGCGTTGGCGGTCGGGCTCTTGTGTTCGACGATGGGGACCTACGTAATTCTTCGCAAGCTCTCGTTCATCGGCGACGGCATCGCCCACGCGTCGTTCGCGGGCATCGTCATCGCCTATCTGCGCGGCGCGAACTTCTACATCGGCGCCGGCATCGTCGCGGTGCTCACCGCGGTCGGCATCGGATTCGTGCATCGCCGTGGCCGGATCTCGCTCGATACGACGATCGGCGTGCTCTTTACGGGGATGTTCGCGCTCGGCGTTTACCTGATGAGCCAGCAGCGCAGCTATGCCGTCGACCTGCAGAGCTTTCTCTTCGGCGACATTCTCGCCGTTCAGGCGCAGGATCTCTGGCTGATCGTCGCCTTGAGCGTTATCGTGGCGATCGCGGTGGCCGTGCTCTTTCGCGGCCTGCTCTACACGACGTTCGATCCGGTGGTCGCGCAGGCGAGCGGCATCGCCTCGCCCGCGTACGAGTACACGCTGCTTGTCATGCTCGCCCTGACGATCGTCGTCTCACTGCAGGCCGTCGGGATCGTGCTCGTCGCGGCGCTGCTGGTCACACCGGCGGCGGCCGCGTATCAACTGACCTCGCGGTTCTCGCCGATGATGGCCTTGGCCGCCGTTTTCGGCGCGGCGAGCACCGTCGGCGGGCTCTACCTCTCGTACTACGTGCGCGCTTCGAGTGGTGCGACCATCGTGCTGCTGGCGACGCTGCTCTTTTTTGCGGCGATCGGCGTCAAGCGGCTCGTGCGCATCTAGTCGGCGGCGCGCAGCACCTTCCACATTTCGTCGCCGGCCGCTTCGAGGAATCCCGCCGCGGCGAGGGCTTCGAGCGCTTCGCGCATCGCCGCACGCTCGTTCTTGTTCGGCATCCCCGCCCAGCGCATCGCGAGGTTGTTGAGCGAGAGCGTCGTGCCCGGGACGAGCGCGTCGCGGAGAAACTGCGTCGAGAGCTTGACGCGCTCCAGCCGGCGCGCAATCGGCTCCAGCGCCCGATCGAACGCGTCGCTCATGGCGAGCTCCGTCGAGCGGAAAAGCGTGAAACGATAACGGGATCGGCAAGCGTGCCGAACCATTCGCCGAGCACGGTGCCCGCGGTCTGCCACGGCGTGCCGTTGACGACCGCTGCGCGCCGCGCAATGCCGCGCAGAATTCGCTGGGCGACGCGTTGCGGATCGGCGGCGTGCACCTCCTTCGAACGCGCGATGCCGATGGAGGTATGGAACTCGGTGTCGACGAGCCCCGGATCGACGTAGGTAACCGAGATGCCCCGCCCGCGCAGCTCGCGCCGCAGTTGAGTGGCGGCGGCTCGAATCGCGGCCTTTGCCGCGGCGTAGGCGCCGTATTGAGGAAGCGGAACGCGTGCGGCACCCGAACCGAGGAACACGAGCTGACCGTGCACCGCCTCGAGATAGCCGACGGCGGCGCGTGCGATTCGTAGCGGCGCAGCCGCGTTGAGCTGCCATTGCGCTTCGATCTCGGCATCGCTTTGGTCGAGCAGCGAGCCGAACGTTCCCGCACCGGCGTTGTTGACGACGACGTCGATGCGTCCGAAAGCATCGGCCGCGGTTCGCACGATCTGCTCCGGCATCGCGGCGGCGGTGACGTCGCCGGCAAGCGGCACGGCCGTGCCGCCGCGTTCGCGAATCGTCCGCGCGAGCTCTTCGAGGCGGGAGGCGCGGCGCGCGACGACCAGCAGCCGATAACCTTCGGCTGCAGCCAGCCGCGACAACGCCGCACCGATTCCGGAGCTCGCGCCCGTAACGATCATCGTGCGCGCTGCGTTAGGCATGCGTCTGACAGTAGGCCCGGTACTCGCGTTCGATGCTCTGCGGGAGTCCGGCGTAGTGCTCGGCCTCAG
>JBAQAW010000089.1:0-78495 GCA_049285915.1 Candidatus Cybelea sp.
CGCCTTGCGACGACCTCAGCGATTTTGAAGACCGTGCGAACCACCAGATCCGTACGCTCCCACGATGGCGTTGCTAGCCGCGCGCGGCACTTTACTTCGATTGCACGACCGCGTTCGAGCGCACGACGCCCTGCCCGTCCGATCCAAGGTATAAGCGGCCGCTCAGCCAGCGGATGCCCCAGAAGCTGTGCGAGATTAGGCCGTCGTCGAGGCGCGTCCAGGAACTGCCGTTATCCTTTGAAAGATAGGCGCCGCGCAGCGTCGTGATCGCGACGTCGGGCGTACCCTTCGTGATGTCCTGGTTGTAGCGAAGCTCCCGCTCGGGCGAGTAGATGAACGCGCCGGCGGGAGAGCGCTCGTCGTCACCGCCCTCGTGGCGTCCGCGGCGAAGCAGGCTCTCCTCGAGTCTCGCCGGCCCCCGGACGAGCGGCGCGTTCACCACGACCGAAACCTTCGTAAAGGTAAGGCCGCCGTCGTTGCTGCGCAAAACGAAGACGTTGTTCTTCGAATCGACGCTCGAGGCGAGAACCGTCTTCTGGCTGACCGGCGAGATCGTGAAGGCGTACCAAAACGGCGTCGCGATGACGCCCGAGGATTTCTTCCACGACTTCCCGCCGTTGGTCGTGACCGAGAGCGACGATTTGCCATTATTGATGTCGCACACGAGGATGTGCGCGCCGTTGTGCGGATCGACGACGACCGCGCCCGGCCAGGTAAAGGGCCACGACAGCTGCGTTACGTTCTCGCCCCCGTCGGTCGATTTGAACATCCCTTTGGGGCCGTAGAATCCCGGGCCTTGGCTCGGGCCCGAGGCGAAGTACATCGTCTTGGGGTTCTTCGGATCGAAGGCGATGGGCGTCGTCATCAGGCGGCTCGGCGTGATGCTCGAATTCGACCGCGAGAACGTCGAACAGCCGTCGCTCGAGATGCTCAACCCCGACGCTTCGTCGTACGCGTAACACGCGCTCGGGTCGCCGGGGCGCAACTCGTTGAAGCCATCCTCGTAGAAGTTCGTAAGGCTCCACGTCTGGCCGCCGTTGGTCGTCCGATGGCTATTGAAATCCTGAATCGAGACCATCAGCGTCTTGCCGTTGGGCGAGACGATGAAGCGCCGCGCCAAACCGGTCGAGGCGGCCGCCGTAACGATCGAGTCGGAATAGCTGCCCGACGAACAGGTCTGCGTATAGTCGAGCCCTTGATCCGATGCCACGAAACAGGCGTCGTCGCTGCCATTGGCGACCGGCCAGACGTTGCGCACGTCGATGACTTTTAAGTTTGCCGCGCCGCTGATTGGCGGATCGGAAGAGCCGTCGCCCGTGATGTAATAGAAGCCGCCGTCTTCGCCGAGGTACAAGCGATGCTTGTGAACGAAGCTGAATCCGATCGCCTGCGTCCCGAGCCCGTAGTTGTAATAGATGCCTTTCAAAACGGCGGTCCAGTGCTTGCCGCCATCGGTCGATGCGAAGAGATTTTGATCCCAGCTGCCGTCATTTGAACTGACGTAGACGGTTTTGGGCGCAAACGGATCGACGCTCATCTGGTGCACCATTCGGCTGCTGCCCGACGTGCCCGTCTCTTTCGTAAACGGCAGGCGGCCGGCTTTCACCCACGCACCCGATGAGTACGCGTAGACGTAGCCGTCGCTCGTGCCCGCATAGAACGCCTTGCCCATCGAGCTCTCTACCGACCCCAACGCCGTGGGATGATGCTTCGCCGTTCCTTTGAGTTGGACGTGCCACGTCTTTCCGTCATCGGCCGAGGTGAGGATTCCCGCATCGTCGGTTGCAAAGAGCGCGCCCCCGAACGAAGCGAACTGGGTCGCTTGGCCGCCATTAAAGACGTTGCTCCACGACGCTCCGCTGTCGCTCGAGCGATAGATTCCATCGTATTCGCTCGCCGCCAAGAGTACTGAGGGCTGTGCGGGGTCGATCCAGAGTGCGTTGATCACCGAGACGGTGAGGCCGGAAGAATCGACGAGTCCGTTGCTCAGCGGCTTCCACGAGCTGCCGCCGTCGGTCGTCTTCACGATCCCCGCGCTCGAATAGGTCTCCAATCCGGTGCCGCGGCCGCTCGCCGCGTAGATGATCTTCGGATTCGATGGATCGACGGCGACGGCATTGACTTTGCCCGAGGCCGGGAAGCCGTCGGACATATTCGTCGGTCCCAGCGACGTGAACGAAATGCCGGCAGCCCCGGCGTAACCGGCGCCCCCGGCGTTCACCACGGCCGGTGCGACGCCGTTGCCTCCAAGCGATCCCCGGCACCCCGTTAATGCGGTCGCGCTGACCGCCAATGCAAGAATGGTGCGAGCGATCACAAGAACAGTGCGAGCGATCATCTGAAATCCTCACGAGCGTAGCGAGTCTGGGGAAGAACCCCTTTCGCGCGTCAGCCGCGAAAGCCTCGACGGTACGCCGTAAGTCTTTAGGTTTGCGCTATTCGAGAATCTTCCCGTTTGCAAACAGAACGCGCGACGGCGTGCAGAGATCCGGCGTATTGCCCTGCCACACCACTCCGGCGAGCGCATCGTTTAGCGTGTGGTTGATCTGCGCGTCGTAGGTGAAGCTTCCGCGATCGGTCAGCTTATAGTTGTTTCCGTGATAACTCACGAAGAAATCGACTTCGGTCGCGGGCGTTTGGTGCGTGTTGTAATAGACCACGTTCACGCCGGTCGTCTGCGTGTGATTCGCGTTCTCGACCACGACGCAGCGCTGAACCTTGATGCCGAAGGCGGAGACCGTTTTCGCCGAAGCGCCGCACGGCAACAGAAGCACCGCAATGGTTAGCCCGGTAATTACGAGACGTCGCATGTTTGCTTTCTCCTTCTCGAACGCGCTTCGGTTAGGCTGAGCCGCAGCCCTAGCAACCGTGCGCAGCTACGCCGACAGCAATGCGATAGAGCACGTGAGGACGCAGCGGGTGCCCCGGCTCCAAGCGCGGGTGCTCGAAGTCGTCGCGCGGATCGTGCGTCATGCCGAGACGCTGCATCACCGCAGCGGAACGAACGTTCGACGCCGTGGTGAAGGCCACGACCTCATTCCAGTGCAGCGAGTCGAAGGCAAACCCGAGCGCGCCTCGCGCACCCTCCGTCGCATAACCGTTGCCCCAACAATCCGCGCGAAGACGCCAGCCGACCTCGTACGCTGGCGTAAACGGCGCCTCGAATGGAACCTCTTGCAGACAGATGACTCCGACGAAAGACGGACCGCCTCGCGCTTGCACGACCCACCAGCCGTACCCGCGCTCCCCGAGGCGCTCGCGCATCGCCGACGCCTGCGAAAGGGAAAGCTCTCGGCTATATGACCTTCCCAGGAACTCGCTCACGCGCGGATCGGCGTTCATCGCGATCCACGGCTCGACGTCCTCGTCCTGCCACCCGCGAAGGAGCAGACGTGCCGTCTCGATGGTTGCCATCGACGGCCAGTTCGCGCTAGTCTTGGCCGTGACCGTTTCATGAAGACACGCTCGGATATCCGCAACGTCGCCATCATCGCACACGTCGATCACGGCAAGACGACCCTCGTGGACGCGATGCTCAAACAGAGCGGCGTCTTTCGCGAGGGCCAACACGTCGCGACCCGCGTTATGGATTCCAACCCGCTCGAGCGCGAGCGCGGCATCACGATCCTCTCGAAGAACACCTCGATCCGCCACGGCGACGTGAAGTTCAACATCGTCGATACGCCCGGCCACTCCGATTTCGGCGGCGAGGTCGAGCGCGTGCTCCAGATGGTTCAAGGGGTGCTGCTGCTGGTAGACGCGGCCGAGGGGGTGATGCCGCAGACGCGCTTCGTATTAAGGAAGGCCCTCGAGCTGGACCTCCGCGCGATCGTGGTGGTCAACAAGATCGATCGTAAGGACGCGCGCCCGCAGGAGGTCGTCAACCAGACCTTCGACCTCTTCGTCGAGCTCGGCGCCAACGACGAGCAGGCGGATTTTCCGGTGGTCTTTACCAACGCGAAGGCCGGCATCGCCAAAGTTTCGCTCGCCGACGACAGCGACTCGCTGGAGCCGCTCTTCCAAACGATCGTCTCGCGCGTGCCCGAGGCTCCTGCCGAGGACGGCCCCTTCCAGCTTCTCATCTCGGCGATCGACCACAACCGCTACGTCGGCCGCATCGGCATCGGGCGAATCTTTCGCGGGAGCGCGCGGCGCAACGACCCGATCGTGAAGCTCGCGCGTGACGGTACGATCGGCACCGGGCTGCGCTTGACGAGCTTGTTGATCTTCGCCGGCCTGGAGCGGCTCGACGTCGAGCACGCAGAGGCCGGTGACATCGTCTGCGTATCGGGGATTGAGGATCTCAATATCGGGGACACGCTCGCGGATGCCGCCATGCCGGAGACGATTCGCGCGGTCTCCGTCGACGAGCCGACGGTCTCGATGTTCTTTTGCGTGAACAACTCGCCGTTCGCCGGCCGCGAGGGCCGCTTTCTGACCTCGCGCCAGATCCGCGAGCGATTGATGCGCGAGCTCGAGTCGAACGTCGCGTTGCGCGTCGAGGAGACCGGCTCGCCGGATACCTTTGAAGTGCGTGGCCGCGGCGAGCTGCATTTGGCGATCCTCATCGAGACGATGCGCCGCGAAGGATACGAGCTGGCCGTTTCTAAGCCGCAGGTCATCATAACCGAGCGCGACGGCGAACGCTGGGAGCCGGTCGAGTACGTCGTCGTCGACGTCCCCGAGGAGTACGCCGGGGCCGTGATCGAGTCGCTCGGGCGGCGCAAAGCCGCCATGTCGAACATGATACTAGTCGGCGACGGGCAGCGGCTCGAGTACACGATGCCGACGCGGGCGATCTTCGGGCTGCGCGGCGAGTTGCTGACGCTGACGCGCGGCACCGCGGTGCTCTCGCACACCTATTACGACCATCAACCGTGGCAAGGCGAGCTTCCCGAACGAAACGTGGGTGCGCTCGTCGCCAGCGATACGGGACGTACCACCGGTTATGCGTTGATGGGCGTCGAGCAGCGCGGCCGTTTCTTCGTCGGACCCGGCGTCGACGTCTACGAGGGGATGATCGTGGGGCGAAGCAACGACGATAAGGACATTGCCCTCAACGTCGCACGCGAAAAGAAGTTGACGAACATGCGCGCCGCGGGCTCCGACGAAAATGTGAAGCTCGCTCCACCCGAAGATCTGTCGCTCGAGCGAGCGATCGAATTCATCGCCGACGACGAGCTGGTTGAGGTGACCCCCGAGTCGATTCGGCTGCGGAAACGGCTGCTCAGCGAGGACGCCCGCCTCCGCCAGCGCCGCCGGGAAAAGGTGCCCTAAGTCACTACAGGAGAGGCTTGGACCAGGCAGAATAACGTGCAGACGCACGGTGCTTCTGCCGCGCCAGAAAGGGCATCAATGAGCGACCAGTACAAAGAGATGAACGAAGAGGAACTGGATAAGGTCAGCGGTGGCATGTCAACCCACCCGTTCCCGCGTGATCCGATCCGTCCTGGCAACCCGCCGACCCATCCGGGCGGTGGCGATATTCCCATATCCGGCAAGAAGACCAATCCGGTAGGCAACGGCTAAAACCCGTCGCCGGCGCCTGGCTAGGCGCCAGGGAAACCCTCGAAGGGGCTGGGAAATGCGATGCGGTCCAACGGGCCTCATCGCAGATCCGGCCCCCTTTTTCTTGATTAAAGGCGAATGAGAGACCCAGAGGCCGACCCTCGGTTTATTCGGTGGTGGCACCTAGCAAGGGCTCGGAAAATATACTTAAGTCGCCTCCAGGAGTCGCTCGTACCGCCGAGAAATATTGCCGGACGCGAGGCGCTCTTGCTTCGTGAGAAAGGGTAACCATGAGCGACGAAAAGAAACCCATCCAGGACGAGGAACTCGATAAGGTTAGCGGCGGCGTAGGCACGCACCCGATCCCGATCGATCCGATTCGTCCCGCGCCCCCCACTCACCCCGGCGGCGGAGATCTCCCCATCGGCGGTAAGAAGACCCACCCGGGAGGCTAAATCACGTTCTGGCGCTTTCGCAGCGCCATTACGCGAGTACGTAAGGGGTCGGGTGTTGCGTTAAAGTTCCCAAAACTGTTCCCGTCCTGCATGGACTCGGCCCCTTAATAAACCGCCGGCGCTTACGCGGCGGTTTTTTATATGGACTGGCGCTGCGCGAGTTCGGCGAAAGGGCCGGCGGTCGAGACCAGTTCGGCATAGCTGCCGTCCTGCACGATTTTGCCTCGTTCCAAAACCACGATTCGATCGGCATTCTGAATCGTCGAGAGCCGGTGCGCGATGACGACCCGCGTCGCGTCGAGTTGCTCCAGCGTCTTCATCACGATGGCCTGAGTCTCGTTATCCAGCGCGCTGGTCGCCTCGTCGAAGAGTAAGATGCGAGGCGAGGTTACGATCGCCCGCGCGATCGAGATTCGCTGGCGCTGTCCCGTGGATAGGCCGCCGCCGTCGGAACCGAGATACGTCTCCAACTGCATCGGCAGGTGCGCGATATCTTCGTCAATGCCGACCCGGCGGGCCGCCTCCCACGCCTGGTCGTGCGTGATGAAGCGCGCGCCGGCAATGTTCTCGAAGATCGAAGCCTGCAATGCGCCGGTGGATTGCAAGACCGAGCCGATCTGACGCCGCACCGCCGCGAGATCGAGCTGGGCGAGATCGTGTCCGTCGTAGAGCACCGATCCGTGCTTGGGTTTCTCAAAGCCGAGCAGAAGGCGAAAGAGCGTCGATTTTCCGGAGCCCGACGGCCCCACGACGGCAACGAAGGAGCCGGGCTCGATCTTCAGATCGAGCCGATCGAGCGTGAGCCCCGTCGATTTTTCGTATTGGAAGCTGAGATTGCGCAGCTCGATCGTACCGCTGAGCGTTCCCGGATCGCCGTGCGCGTCCAAGATCTCCGGGGCTTCGCGCAGCAGCGGACGCGCGCGCTCGTAGAGCGGAACGATGCGAATCACCTGCACGAATGCATCGCCGAGCCCCAGCAGCGATGCGAGCAGCTGCCCGAAGGCCGCACTCGCCGCGATGTAGATGCTGGCCGGAAAGCTGCCCTGGCGAATCACGAAGATGTAGGAGATGATCGCGAGCGTGGTCGCCGCCGGCCAGATCGAGTCGAAGATGCCGAATCGATAGACGATCGTGCTCGCACGGGTCGTGATGCGGCGCATCGCGACGAAACGGTGCAGCCATCCCACGAAGGCGCGCGTCTCGGCGCGCGCGATCCGAAGCTTCGCGATCCCGTTGAAGACTTGCAGGACGAAGCCGGCGATCGCCCCCGAACGATCGTAAATTTGCCGGCGCAGTGGAAGCGTGATCGACGCCTCGGCAACGGCGCCCGCAATCGCGATGACCGAGAGGCCGGCGCAGAGCCATGCGAGGCCGACGTCGTAGAAAAAGAGCAGGATGAAGCTGACCAGCGAGAAGACGCCGCTGAGGAGCGCCGAGATCGTGATGTCGCTGACGTATTGCTCGATCGCATCTATGCCCATTAAGCGATTTGCCAAGTCGCCGATCTCGTAGCGGCGGAAAAACGACGCGGGGAGTGCCAGCAAGCGCTCCATGACCGCCGACTGCAGCTTCGATCCGACTTGCGCCTGAAGACGGACGATCGTAAGACCGCGGACGATCTCGGTAATCGCGGCGGTGAGCGCTACCGCGAGCAGCCCGAGACCCATCGTCCATAACTGCGGGCGCATCGCACCCGGAATCAGCGTGCCGTAGACGATTGCCGTTGCGAGCGGAACCAAACCGGCGAGCACGCCGCCCACCAGGCCGAGCACCAGAATCTGCACGATGTCGACGCCGCTGTGCCGAAGCCCGAAGCCCAGCAAATCGAGGACGCCGATCGGGCGCTCCGGCAGCGGGCGCAAGAGCGTGTACGCCCAAACGTCGATCTCGGCGGCAAGCGCGTCGTCGACGCGCACGCGCTCGACCGGCGGCGTCGGATCGACGAGCACGTAGTGGGAGCGCCCACGATGCGGCAGCAATGCGACGGGCTCGTGATTCGGCCCGCGGAATGCGAGCATCGGGCCGTGCTCGCGGCGATGCCAGCCGCTCTTGAGCCGGACGCGACGGATCGAGATGCGCGATTCGATCGCGATCGCCTGGACCGCGGCCTGCGGCTCGCTGTGCGACTCTCGCGGCGCCACGATCGTAATCCCGTCCGTTTGGGCGACGATGCGCGCCGCCGCGACGATCGGATCGTCGCCGGGTTCGGTCGACATCCGGTCGGGCTCGAAGAGGTGGGTCGCTTCTTCGAGTCCGCTTCGCAGCGAGCGTTCGTCGAAGGCCTGCGTCGAGCGGCGCATCGCCTCGCGACGCTCGTCCTCCTCGGCGGTGCGCGTGTGCCAGCGTTTCCAAAATGCGTGATGGACGACGCCGATGCCGGCGAGCACGTCGTCGGGATGAAGGTCGGCGCCGTTGAACGATTCGACGCGCACGTCGTCGTGAGCGCGCAGCGTGAAGCGCCCTCCCACCGGAATCACGCCGCTCCCCTCGTCGACCAGGTGAGAGTCTAGGAGCCATCCGCGGCCGCGCTTGATGCGCACGTACGAGAGCCGCCGCGAAGAGTGAGCATGCTCTCCCGGGGCCAGTTCGGTGACGTTAAACGGGTGCAGCGGCCGCGCGAGCTGCAAGTCGAACTCGAGCGAATCCTCGCCGACAAGCATCGAAACGTAGCGCCAGAGCGCTTCGTCGCGCCGCACCGCTTCGGTGCGTGCGAGATCCCACGTCTCGAGGATCGTCGGTACGACGCCGACCGCGATCAGCGCGTGCCGCCTGCCGTCGGATTCGAATGAGGTGCCGAGAAAGACTTCGCCGGTGCCCGCGCCGCCGAGAAAGTGCCGGCGTCCGGTCGGGCGTCCTTCGTTATCGAGCTCGACGACGAAGAGCGCGGCCTCTCCGGAGCGCACGCGATAGCCTTGCTCGCGTCCCGTGAGGATGAGAATCTCGTCGCCGGCGATGCGGATCTCGCGGTCGGACATCACTGCGATCGCACCAGCGAAAGATACCGTCCGCCCATCGCGACGAGCTCGTCGTGCGTGCCTCGTTCGGCGATGGCTCCGCGATCCAAGACGATGATCTCGTCGGCGTCGCGGATCGTGCTCAGGCGGTGGGCGACGATCAGGCAGGCGCAGCCCCGGCGGCGCACGCTCTCGTCGATCAGAAACTCGGTCAAGGGATCGAGAGCGCTGGTCGCCTCGTCGAAGATGACGAGTGCCGGATCGCGCACGAGCGCGCGCGCGATCTCCAACCGTTGCCGCTGGCCGCCGCTGAAGTTGACGCCGCCTTCCGAAATGGGCGCCTCGTAGCCCTCGGGACGACCGACGATATCGGCGTGAATGCACGCATCGCGCGCGGCGCGCTCGATCGCGGCATCGGGGACGGCTGGATCCCAGAGCGTGAGGTTGCTTCGGACCGTGCCCGGATAGAGGGAGATCTCTTGGTCGACGAAGGCGACGTCGGTGCCGAAGAGCGCCGGATCGATTGCTTCGCGTTCCACGCCGTCGAAGAGCACCTGTCCCGACCACGGCGTAAAAAGGCCCGAGACGAGTTTGGCGATCGTCGACTTGCCGCTGCCCGAGGGCCCGACGAGCGCGATTCTGCGGCCTGGCGCGATGACGAACGAGATGTCGCGCACCGACGGCTCGGCGTGTTTGTTGTAGCCGAACGAGACGCTGCGCAGCTCGAGTTCGCCGGCCAAACGCAGCCGCTCGACGCGCGGCACGCCGGTCGCGGGCGTCTCCGCGGGATAGCGCATCACGTCCTGGATGCGCCGGACGTCGCCGTCCATCTCTTGGAGGTCGGCGCCCAGTTCGACGAACGTCGTGAAGGGCGTGATAAAGAGCTGCATCAGCAGCGCGTAGGCAAAGAGCGTCCCTATCGAGATGGCGCCCTCGATGACGCGCAGCCCGCCGAGCGTAAGGATCGCGGTAACGTTGATCGTGATGAGCAGGCGCGGCACGGCGTTGAGCACCTGCGAGGGCACGGAGAAGCGCTGACGCGCGTTGACGACCCGCGACTGACGGCCGAGCCACTTCATGAGGAACGTGCTCTCGGCGCCGCCGGCCTTGAGCGTCTCGATGCGCTCGAGCCCCGAAACCGAGCTCCCGAGCAGCATGCCTTCCTCTTGCAGGAGCGCCGCGTTGGCATCGGAGCGCTGGCGTCCTACGATGCGCAGGGCCAGAATGTTGAGCCCCGCGATGCAGAGCGAGACGACCGCCAAGAACCGGTCGTAGCGCGCCATCAGCGCCAGGTAGAAGACGGCCGCGACGACGCCGATCGCGCTCTGCGCCAAGCGGCTGGAGAGCAGCTCGGCGACGCGATCGCAGATCGCGACGCGATTTGAAATCTCCGCGGGCGAGCGCTGTGAGAAGAACGTCATCGGGAGATGCAGCACGTGCCACAACATCCGGCTCGCGTTCGCCAGCGCGATCTTCGCCTGTAGGCGCACGATCGCGCGCTGCTCGAGCTCGAGCAGCACGACCTGCATCGCGATGCTCGCAAGTATTCCGATGCAGATCCAGATGACCCAGCCGTAACTCTTGCCGATCAGAACTTCGTCGATGAACGTCTTCGTAAAGGTCGGCAACGCGATGCTCGGGATGACCAGCGCAAGGCCGGCAAGAATCGCAAAGAGCACCGGTCCCCACGAGCCGGCGAGCTGTCCGCGAAGGATGCTCGTCGTCGCCGGCACGTCGTTGCTCGCCGTGAAGTCGGGGCCGGGCGAGAACGTGAGACAGACGCCGGTATAGGAACGATCGAACTCTTCCCAATCGCAGAAACGCCGGCCGCCCGCGGGATCGTTGAGCACCGCGCCGTCCTTCGTGAATCCTTCGACGACGACGAAGTGATAGAACATCCAAAAGATGACGAACGGCGGTCGCAGCTTGCGCAGATCGTCGACTTCGTATTTGTACCCGTGCGCCTCTAAGCCGTAGGAGCGCGCGGCGCGCAGCAGGTTTCCGGCCGAGCTGCCGTCGCGCGTAACGCCGCAGGCAACGCGCAGTTCCTCCAGGGGAACGTGCTTTCCGTAATAGCCGAGAATCATGCCCAGCGACGCGGCGCCGCACTCGACGACCTCCATTTGCAGAACGGTCGGCGTGCGCACGGTCTTCACCGCGCCGTTTTGGGCCTTTCGCTCGAGGAGTTTCATCCGCGTGTTTGCGGCAACAGGAACGAGATCGGCGCGCGATCCTCGACCACGATCGTGACGTTACAGGGAGTTCCGGGTGAGAGGGTTCGTCCGGAGTTCTGCAAGCCGGACCAGATCAGATTTCCATTGGGGTCGACGTCGAGCGCGATGTGCACTTCGCGCAGCGAAACTTCAGGCGGGAAGCCGGCTGCGACGGCATCGCTCTGCAGCGCGGCTTTGATGCGATCGGCGCTTGCGGGGAACGGCGCGGCGTACGTAACGTGACCTCGCAGAAAGCCGAAGACGTCGGGACGCGCGTCGGCGGGCGAAAGGCGGACGGGCATTCCCGGCGCGACGCGGCGATCGGTCTCGACCGGAACGAAGACGATCGCCGTCGGATGCGCGCCGGCGGGCTCGATCGTGGCGACCGCATCGCCCGTGCGCAAGAAGCTGCCGAGTTGCGGCGAGCGCTGCGCGAGCGTGCCGGCAACCGGTGCGCGCAACGCGACGATGTCGCCCGCAGTCGTGCGCATACGGGCAATCGCTTCGCCCTGCGCCACGGTGTCGCCGACGCGTCCGGGAAGCTCGATGAGCGTTCCCTCGCCGCCCGCCACGACCGGAGCGATGCCGCTTCCAGCGACGATCACGCCGCGACCCTCGAGACCAACCGGAACGCGGCCGAAGACGGACCACAGCATCAAAAGGAAGAGCACGCCGCCGATCACGGAGAGCGCGATGACCGAGCGATTCGAAATGATCTCGATCGCTTCGTCGAAGCGTTCGACCGAATCGATCGCCGAGAGCGCCTCCTCTCTGAAGATGCTGTTGTGGTGCGAGTTATTCGGCGCGCCGCTCATGGTTTTGCCGTTGCCTGTGAAGCCGGTACGACCGAGACCGCGGCGCCCTCGCTCAGCCCGCTGACGCGGCCCGCGACGACCGCGTCGCCGCTGCTCAGACCCGAGAGTATCACCGTACCCTTGTCGTTCGAAGGACCGGCGCGCACCGGCCGGCGATACGCGGCGTTGTCGCGGACGACGTAAACGTAGGTCGCTGCGCCGTCGTGCCCGATCGCGTCGCTTGGTACGACGATCGCGCGCGGCAGATCGGTCGTCAGAATATTCACGTCGACGCTGACCCCATCGCGCAGGTAGGAGGGTGGGCGATCGACGGCAATCGTCGTCGCGACCGTGTGCGACGCCGACGAAGCGTCACCCGATCGCTGCACGATCGGCGAGACTTCGACGACGTGGCCGCTCAGTACGTGCCCCGGAAAATCCTCACCCGTAATCTGCGCGCGCTCCCCTAAATGCACGTTGATGACGTCTTGCTCGTCGACTCTCGTGCGCACGACGAATGCGCGCCGCGCCGCCAAGGTTACCAGCGGTTGGCCGACGCCGATCGCGTCGCCCGGTTGGAGCGGCCGGAGCGAATCCGCCTTCTCGGTCGCGACGCTGAGAACGATCGCGTCGTAGGGCGCGCGAACCTGCATTGCCTCGGCCTGCTCGCGGGCGAAGGCGTACTCGGAGCCCGCACGGGCGGCTTCGGCAGAGGCTGCAGCGACGTCGCCGCTGCCGGATTCGACTTGCGCCGCCGAAAGCGCCGCCTGCGCCTGCGCGTAGCCCTCTCGTGCCGAGCGGAGATTATCTCGCAGCACGGTCTGCGACCGCGTCAGCTGCGTCCCGAGCGAGCCGCGCGTCTGCCGCGCCTGATTGTACGCCACCTGTGCCTGCTCGAAGTGCGCCTGCGCCTGGTCGAGCTGATCCCGCGAGATCGCTTTATTCGCATAGAGATCTTGATACGCCACGTAGACCCGCCGCGCTTCGCGAAGCGTCGTCGCGGCGGTCGCCAAAGTCGCGTTCGCCGCGGCGAGCTGGTCGGCCGCGGTCGTCTCTCCATAGCCCAATCCCGACTGAAGACCATTGGCCATGTCCTGCTCTGCCTGGGCGAGGCGCGCCCGTGAGGCCGCGACGTTGGCTTCGGCCGCAACGACGTTCGAGGTGCCGGTCACCTGGGCGCTCTGCGCGCGTGCCGTCGCGGCCCGGTAGGCGGCTTCGCTGCTCTGCGCCCCGGAGCTGACCGCGGGATTTGCGATCGTCACCAGCAGCCGCCCGGCCGTAACGTGATCTCCGGTCTTGACGAAGATCTGCCCGATGTTGCCGGCGACCTCGCTCGACATCGTCTGAATCTGGGGATATTGCACGACACCGCCCTCGGGGAGCGCGATTGAAAACGGCGCGTAGGCCGCCGTGACCACGGAGACTTGCGCGGGCGCATGGCGCCAGCGAATGACGGCAACGACGGCCGCCAGCAAGAGGACGGCTCCGACGACGATCAGGAACTTCCTACGCCCCAAGTCCATCGTGCTACCGAACCTAGAGATCCGCAACCGTTGCGATCGGGTCGAACGTGCCGAGCGCCGAGCGCAACTTTACGACTGCGTTGATGTAGGCGATCTCCGCGCTGAAGAACTCCGCTTGCGCTTGCAGCGAGGTCGCCTGTGAAGCCTTGGTGTCGGTCAGCGAGAGCAGGCCGTTCTTATACTGCAGCTGCGCGATTCGCGCCGCTTCGGCGCCCAGGTCGACTGCACGCTGCTGGTAGGTCAGCGCTTCGCGCGCGGTCTGCGCGCTGCGCAGCGACTCGCTCACGTCGGCCTCGGCCTCGGTCTTTGCCGAATCGAGCGCGATCTGCGCCGAATCGATGACCTGGTTCGCCGAGTGATGCGCGGCCGCGCGCGTGCCGTAGTCGACGATCGGCAGCGAGATCGTCGAGGTCGCACCGATATCCCAGAATCCCGGCGTCCCGCGAACGACGTTGGAGAAGGGAAAGCCGATGCATTCGATCTGGTTGGGATGCGGCGCGCACTCCGCGTTGAGCGCGGTGATCTGATTCTGCTGGTCGACGAAGCCCGTCGGAGACGTCTGGTTTCCGAATGCTGCGAAGACGTTTACTTGCGGGAGGAGATCCGTATCGATCGAGGAGCGAGAGAGCTGCGCGACCGCGACTTCCGCTGCCGCCTCTGCAATCTCGGGGCGGTTCTGCTCGGCGATGGCGATCAGTGCCGGCCGCGTGCCGGCGGGTAGCGGCGGCTGCGGCAACTTCTCCGGAATGGCAAACTGCGTATCGATGCCGGCCCCGATCGTTTGCGCAAGCGATTCTTGCGCGGTCTCGGTATCCGATTGCGCGTTGAGCAGCGCGACCTGCGTCTGTTGGACCCCGACCTCCGCGCGCAGCACGTCGACGCCGGCGGCCATTCCGGCTTTTTCCTTTGCGGCGGCGACGGCGAAGAGCGCCTGCTGATAGATCAAGTTCGCCGCCGCCAGATTGTAGAGATGCTGCGAGTTCGCGATTGCAAAGAACATCGCGACGAGCCTCTGGGTGGTCTGCGTCTGCGTCTGCCGCAGATCCGCTCGCGCGGCTTCGACCTGACGCTGGTCCTGCTTTGCGAGAATTTGATTCAGCGAACCGTTATAGAGCGTCCACTGCGTACCGACTTGCGCGGTGTTGAGCGAAAAGTTCGGAATTGGATTGACGCCGTACTGCGCGAGGCTGCCGGCATAGTTACTCTGCTTTTCCATCTGGTTCTGCAGGCTGGCCGTCAGCGGCGGAAAAAGCGCGGCGCGCTGCCGCGTGTACGTCGATTCGTCCTGGGCTAAGACCGCCTGCTTCGCCGCGATCGTCGCATTGTGGGACATAGCATAGCGAACCGTCTGCTGCAGCGTAAGCGGACCTGCCCATGCCGTGCCGGCACAAGAGAGCAAGCTTAGCCAAAATACGAGGCCGATGGTGGGAATGCGCGTTGCGACGGGAGGCTCCTGGTGATGCCGGTCAGACATTCCTCTCGTTACGGCAGGGCGAAGCGCCGCCTGCAATACACTTGCATGCGATTTGCATTCAACGCTGGGTCGAGGTGGACCCTGTCGCTAGCCGCCGGCGTGAACGCTGAGCTGGTTTTCGAAGCGAAGGCAAGGCTCGAGCGGCGCGACAGCTTCCAACGCAGCCCGATGCTGCTCGGTCTAGCTGGCGCCGGTCGACGAAATGGTTTTAGGGTCCCGTCCCGTCGCTATTGCCCGACTTCGTACCCCACGCGGAGTTCCCGCCGCCGGTGACTCTATCCAGATCTTCGTCGATGATTTCGAGTCGCTCTGACTCGCTCTTGAACTCGGGTCGATTCTCTTCTTCGTTTTCGCCGATCTGCGGGTTCATGGGATCCTCCTTCGCACGAGGGTAGCTCGATTCTTGACGAATCGAGAAGCACCTTTCAGATGGCGAGGCCTTCTGCTACCGCGTGTTCCTCGCTCCAGGTCGCGCCGTCCGTCGTAAGCTTTGCGAGTTCGCGATCGCCGAGCACCGCGGCCAGCGCGCGCTTCACCTTTTCGTAGAGTTGCTGCTCTCCCGGCGTCCGGCGGAAGCCGAGACGGGCGAAACAGGCGTCGATGTAGCCCAGCAATTGCGCGGCGCGCGAGAACGCCTCGCCCGTGCTTTCGCCGGTCTCGACGGGACGCAGCGCCACCACCGCGGCCAGATGCTGGAGCGCGACGGCCCGATGCGTTTCCAGTTGCTCCCGGACGGCGAGGGCGACGGCCTCGCGGGCATGCGCGCGCCCCTCGTCGTAGCGCTCGAATGCGATCACGTACTCGGCCATGCTCGTGAGCCCGTCGACGAGATTGGGACCGTCGTTGAGGTGCCGGAACGTCAAAAGGGCGTCGCCGAGCGTGCGAACCGCGGCCTCGAGGTTACCCTCGCTGAATTCGATCCACGATAAGTGGGTGGCCACGACGGCCGCATCGCGATCGTCGTTGACGGCTTTGAAGAGCGCGAGCGCCTCCGCGTACATCGAACGCGCCGACGCGTAGTCGCCCTGCTGTTCGCTGGCCATCGCTAAGGTTCCCAAGGTGACGCCGCTCAGGCGGCTGGAGGCAAGGCGGCGGAACGTCTTGAGCGCCTCGAGCAGCATCGGCTCGGCCTCCTCGATTCGGCCCAGCGAAACGAGTGCGCGGCCTGCCAAATACTGCGCGGTTGCGATCTCGCGTTCGTTGCCGATCTCGCGATAATTCCGCAGCGCGTGCTCGGCCGATTCGTGGGCCGCTTCGTACCGAAGCAGCGCGGTATTGAGAAAAGCCTCGACGCGTTTGAGATCGCCGACGATCACCTGCGGCGTCGAGTCGTTGACGACGTCCAGCGCGGCGCGCGTCCACCGCCAGCCCTCCGGCACCGCCAGAACGCGCCACACGGAACCGAGACTTCCGGCAAGCCGCTGTCCGAGCTGCACGTCGCCGCGCAGCCCTAGGGTCCACTGCAGCGCGACGCGCCAGTTGTCGAGCTCGGGGCCGGCCAGCTCCAGCCACTGGCGATCGGGCGTCTCCTCGCGCATCTCGTGAAGCTGCTCGGCGCGCTCCAAAAACGCGCCGGCGTGCGCTCTGGCGACGGCCTCGTACTCGCCGTGCTCCACCAGTTGTCCGTGCGCGAAGCCGCGCGTGGACTCCAAGAGCCGATAGCGCGTCTCGTTGCCGAAAAGCTCCGCCTGAACCAGCGACTTATCCACAAGCGAAGAGAGGATATCCAGCACTTCCCACGACTCGATCGCGTCTTCCGAACTGGATTCGTTGTCGGCGCAGATCGCGCTCACCGTTTCAAGAGTCCAGCCGCCGGCAAAGATCGCGAGCCGGCGGAAGAGCCGTTGCTCCTTGCGCGAGAGAAGGTCGTAGCTCCAGGCAATGAGCGCGCGCATCGTCTGTTGACGAGGCAGCGCGGTCCGGCTTCCGCCGGTCAGAACCCGGAACCGTGCGTCGAGTTTCTGAGCAAGCTGGTGGGGTGCGAGCACTTTCACGCGGGCGGCCGCCAGTTCGATTGCCAACGCGATTCCGTCGAGCCGGCGGCAGATCTCCGCGACGGGCGGCGCATTCTCGTCGGTTAGCCGGAATCGCGCGTCGGAGGCACCGGCTCGCTGAACGAAGAGCGCCACGGCGCCGTACTGCATCGCCTCCGCCGCAGACATCGCACCGTTATCCGGAGGGACCCCAAGCGACGGCATCCGGTAGACGTGTTCCCCGTCGATCCGCAACGGCTCGCGGCTGGTCGCCAGGAGGCGCACGTCGGAGCAGCCGCGCAGAATCGAGTCGGCGATCCGCGCGACCGATTCGATCACGTGCTCGCAGTTGTCGAGGATCAGCAGCAGCGATTTGCGCTTGAGGTAGTGGAGCACGGTGTCGGGGACCGGGCGCTCCGGGTGTTCGCGCACGCCGAACGTCGCGCCGATTGCGCTTGCAACGAGGCTGGGATCGCTCAGCGGCGCGAGGTCGACGAACCATACGCCGTCGCCGCCCCCATCGAGCAGGTCCGCTCCGGCCTGTAAGGCGACGCGCGTCTTCCCGATTCCGCCGGTGCCGACGAGCGTCACCAAGGGATGGTCGTTGACCAGCGCCTCGACTTCGGCGACGACGCCGTCGCGCCCGATCAAAGGGGTCAACTGGCGAGGTAAATTATTGGGAAGCGAGACGAGCGAGCTCAGCGGCTGAAACGTCTGCGGCAGGCCCGGAGCGAGAAGCTGCCAGACGCGCTCCGGCTCGACGAGATCTTTAAGACGGTGCTCGCCCAGATCGAGCAACTCGGTTGCGTCGGGCATTGCGCCGTGCAAGAGCTGTGCCGTTGCGCCCGAGACGACGACTTGGCCGCCGTGGACCGCGGCCAGGAGCCGGGCGACCCGGTTCACCGCCGGTCCGAAGTAGTCTCCGTCGCGCTCGTCGGTCGCTCCCGTGTGTAAGGCCATGCGGACCTTCAACCCGCCGACGACGTTCCCATCATCGACCGCAAGCGCCCGCTGCGCGCCGAGCGCGGCGGCGACGCCGTCGGCGGCGCGCCAAAAAGCCGCGCAAAACGCATCGCCGACCGTCTTGAAAACGTAGCCTTTCTGGGACTCGATCGCCGCGCGGATCAGTTCGTCGTGCTTACGCAGCGCATCGGGCATCGCAGCACGCCGCTCTTCCCAGTGCTGCGTGCTGCCTTCGATGTCGGTAAAGAGTAACGTTACCGTTCCCGTTGGATACGAAGTCGTCTTAGCGCTTGGCTGGGTTGTCGTCGCGGAACACCTCGAGCTTGGTTACGTCTTAGGAACGGGGTCAAAGATAAAGCCGGACGGCCCTCGTCCGGCTTGCGCGTATCAGCCTCGATGCTGGTTAAAAGCGGGTGGAACCTTGTCTTGCTGAACACTCAAGCCACGGTGGGCCTACTATCGTTGAAAGGAGCTCCTGCCAAGAAAACGTCCTAAAACTAAAGTAAAAATACCCGGCTAAAATACTCGACGGTGGCGGCGTCCGCCTGCATCCACGACGCATACCTTAGAAAGCCGTGGATCTCGTTGGGAATGACGATTTCCTGAAACGATACGTGGGCTCGCCGCAAGCGCGCCACCAAGTCGACCATCTGATGAAACTCGACGTTTCGATCGTCGTCGCCCTGGATGAGGAGCACCGGCGACTTCCAGGCCGCAATTCCTGAATCGGGGGACGATTCCCAGGCCAGCTTCATGATCGCTTTCGTATCGTACTGCTGGTATCGCTTGAGCTGCGTGAGCCCCCAAACCGGATTATCGATATCCAGCGACCAGTCGTGAACGCCGTGAAAGTCGACGCCTGCTTTGAATATGTTCGAATTTCGCGCGAGCGCGAGCGCCGTGAGGTAACCGCCGTACGATCCGCCCCAGATGCCGATGCGCTTCGAATCGACGCGCGGATCGTTCTGCAAGAAGCGAGCACCGGCAACGACGTCTTGGTACTCCGAGGCGCCGGTCGGTCCCCAGCGAGCCGGATAGTTGAAATCGTGACCGTAGCCGATGCCCAGCCGGTAGTTTACCGACAGGACTACGAAGCCGCGGTTCGCCAGAGTTTGATTGACCGCATACGAGTTCGAATAGTAATCCATGTAATGCCAGGTCAGCAGCATCTGGCGCGGCGGGCCGCCGTGTACGAAGACGATTCCCGGATGCTTCCCTCCGGCGCGAGGAACGAAGAGCTGACCGTGAACGAGCGTGCCGTCGGGCGCGCGAAACGTGACGTCCTGCGGAGCTATCAACTGGGCCGACGGAAATTCGCTGGGCAGCGACGAGAGTTCTCGTTGCACTCCATGAGAGAGCAGCGTAACGAGCGGCGGTTGCTGCGCCGTCGTTCGATTGAACGCCACCGCCCCGTTTGCAAGCGCCGCAGGGCCGAACTCGCTGCTCGCACCGCGCGAGAGCTGTTCGTTCGTCCCGCCTGCATCGACGCGGAAGAGATGGCGGCGATCGCCGTCGCCCGGCGTCGTCCCGGCGTTGGCCGCGTAGACCACGGACTCTCGGTCGGGTGCGACGCTGACGTCTTCGACGATGAATTCGCCCGGCGTTAGGAGACGCGCTCTGCCCGTCGCTTGCGCGCGGCTCGCATCGACGGTGTAAAGGTGCAGCCAGTTCTGCTCCTCGCTCTTGAAGAGCAACCGGTCACCGCTCATCCATTCCAAGAGCGGACCGCCCGCACTCTGCGGCAGCGATGCGCGCAGCGTGTTCGCGCTCGACCAAACGCGGTGAGCCTTCGCACCGCTTAGGTCGCCGGCCCAGATCTCCCACGGCACCGGATTCCAATCGAGCGGATTCTGCGGCGGACCGCCGTCGCCCGCGATGCGGACGAACGCGATCCGCCCTCCGTCGGGCGACCAGCGCGGCATGAAGTCCTGCGACGTCGACGGCGCAATGAACTCCAGCGGCGTCGAAGCGTTGCGATAGAGACCGATGAAGCTGTGATCGCTGCGCGTGGAAACGAATGCGAGCAGCGAGCCGTTGGGCGACCAGCGAAGGTCCGAATCCTGACCGCGATCGAAGAAGAGCCGCTTCGCCGCGGCGCTTCCGTCGATTGGCGCGATCATCACCGCCCCGTCCTGCGTGTAGGCGACGCGGTTGCCGTCGGGAGAGATCGCCGGCGCGTCGCCCGCGCCGAGCAGCTTGGGTGCCCCGCCGGCGGTCGCCGACGAATAGACCTCCATCTGCGGTTGCTGAGGCATTGATGCCGGGCCCGGCTGCAGCGGAAGCGGCCAGTTCCCGTCGTGATCGCCGCCTCGCACGTAGACGACCTGCGCGCCGTCGTTGGAGATCGCGAGATCGCTGAGTTCCTGGCCGTCGTCGCCGTTCGACGAAAACAACTGCTTCGGCGCGAATTCGGGGGCACGAGCAAACCACAGCGTCCGAATCCCGCGAGCGTCGAGCGAATACGCGATCGCGTCCCCGCGAACGTCTCGAACCGGCGCCGAGGGAAACGAATAGCTCAAGATCTGCGCGAGCGTAAAGGCGGCAATCAGCATGCTGCCTTCTTACGCCGTCGCCGGAACGCGCTCCCCGATCGAGAAGGTCAGCTCGCCCCCAATCTCGTCGAAACCCACGTCGACGGTGTCGCCCTCCTCGATCTCGCCGGAGAGGATCTTACGCCCGAGCGGCGTCTCGAGCTCCTTTTGAATCGTACGTTTGAGCGGGCGGGCGCCATAGTGCGGGTCATAACCGACCTTGACGATATGGCGCTTCGCCTCGTCCGAAAGGAGCAGCGTGATGCGCCGCTCCGCCAAACGTTTGCGAAGACGAGTCAGCTGCAGATCGACGATCGTCAGCAGCTCGTCTTCGGTGAGCGCGTGGAAGACGATGATCTCGTCGACTCGATTGAGGAACTCGGGCCGGAAGTGCTGGCGCAGCTCGTCGAGCACGGTTGCCCGCATGATCGCGTACTCGGCGCCGTCGGGGGATCCTCGATAGTCGAGGATGCGGTGGCTTCCGATGTTTGAGGTCATGATGACGATCGTGTTTTTGAAGTCGACGGTATGGCCTTGACCGTCGGTCAGCCGCCCGTCATCGAGTATCTGCAAGAACACGTTGAAGACGTCGGGGTGGGCCTTCTCGATCTCGTCGAAAAGAATCACCGAGTACGGCCGGCGCCGTACCGCCTCGGTGAGCTGGCCGCCTTCCTCGAAGCCGATGTATCCGGGAGGCGCGCCGAGCAATCGCGCGACCGTGTGTTTCTCTTGGTACTCCGACATGTCGATTCGGATCAGCGCTCGCTCGTCGTCGAAAAGATACTCGGCGAGCGCTCGAGCCAGCTCCGTCTTCCCTACGCCGGTCGGGCCGAGGAATATGAAGGAACCGATCGGGCGATTCGGGTCGGCGAGGCCGGAGCGCGAACGCAGCACGGCCTCTGAAACGGCATCTACGGCCTCGTCCTGACCGACGACGCGGCGGTGCAGTTCGTCTTCTAAGTGGAGCAGCTTCTCTTTCTCGCCTTCGACGAGCTTGGTTACCGGAATGCCGGTCCAGCGCGAGATCACGCCCGCGATGTCGTCTTCGTCGACCTCTTCCTTCGAGAGCCGCGCGCCGTCGCCGGCGGCAAGACGTTCCTCTTCGGCATTGAGATCTTTCTGCAGCTGCGCGAGCGTACCGTAGCGCAGCTCGGCCACGCGGTTGAGATCGTAGTTGCGCTCCGCCTGTTCGATTTGGACCTTCGTACTCTCGATCTGCTCGCGGAGTTGCCGAAGTTTGACAGCGGTATTCTTTTCGGCATCCCAGCGAACGCGCAGCTTTGTTTGATCTTCGCGCAGCGTCGACAGCTCCTTTTCGAGCTGTTCCAGCCGGCGCCGGCTCGCGCTATCGTCTTCCTTTCGGAGCGCCTCGCGCTCGATCTCGAGCTGCATCACGCGTCGAGAGACCTCGTCGAGCTCTTGCGGCATCGAATCGATCTCGGTTCGCAGCTTCGCCGCCGATTCGTCGACGAGATCGATCGCCTTATCCGGTAGGAAACGGTCGGTAATGTAGCGATTGCTCATCGTCGCCGCTGCGACCAGCGCGGCGTCTTTGATGCGCACGCCGTGGTGCGCCTCGTACTTCTCTTTGAGCCCGCGCAGAATCGAGATCGTATCCTCGACGCTGGGCTGTTCGATCAACACCGGCGCGAAGCGCCGTTCGAGCGCCGCATCCTTTTCGATGTATTTGCGGTATTCGTCGAGCGTCGTCGCGCCGATCATGTGCAGCTCGCCGCGGGCAAGCATCGGTTTGAGCAGGTTACCCGCGTCCATCGCGCCTTCGGCTTTGCCCGCGCCGACGACGGTGTGCAGCTCGTCGACGAAGAGGACGATCTGACCATCGGAGGCCGCCACGTCCTTGAGCACGGCTTTGAGGCGCTCTTCGAACTCGCCGCGGTACTTCGCACCGGCGATCAGCGCGCCCATGTCGAGCGAGACGATGCGTTTGTTCTTGAGGCCTTCCGGGACGTCGCCGCGGACGATGCGCTGCGCGAGCCCCTCGACGATCGCGGTCTTGCCCACACCGGGATCGCCGATGAGCACCGGGTTGTTCTTGGTTCGGCGCGAGAGCACTTGAACGATGCGCCGAATCTCTTCGTCGCGCCCGATCACGGGGTCGAGTTTGCCGCGCTCTGCTTCCAGCGTAAGGTCGCGACCGTAACGCTCGAGCGACTTGTACGTTCCCTCCGGATCTTTGGTCGTCACGCGCTGATTGCCGCGCACCTCGCGAAGCGCTTGCAAGAGTTTATCTTTCGTTAGCCCCGCGTCGCGTAAGAGGCGGCCGAGTTCGCCGGACGACTGCGCCATCGCCAGCAGCACGTGCTCGACGGAGGTATAGTCGTCGGAGAGTCCTTTGGCTTCGTTCTCGGCGACGCTCATGATGCGCGCCAGTTCGGGCGAGAGCGTCACCTGCGCCGAATCGGCGCTCGCGCCGCTCAAGCGCGGCAGACGGCCGATCGCATCGTCGACCGCGCGCGCCACCGCCTTCGGGTCGGCGCCGGCCTTGGCGAGGATGTCGGGAGCGATGCCGCGCTCCTGCTCCAACAGCGCCGCGAGCATGTGCTCCGGCGTCGTTTGCGTATTGTGCTCGTGCAGGGCACGAGCATAGGCTTCGTTGAGCGCATCGCCGACGCGCTCGGTCATCTTCTCAACGTTCATCTCTCACCTGTACGACAGCGCAGCCTGGTAATCGGATTCGACTCGAGCCAGCCGAGCCTTGTAGCGGCCGGCCTGCGTCACTTCGGCCGCCGTCGGCGGCGCAAACGAACTCCCGATCCGCGAGATGAGATCGAGCACGTCTTCACGCAGCTGCGCCGGGCCGGTAAGATCCTCGATATTGCGGGGATCGTAGGTAAGGCTTCGTCGCACCGCATGGAGGCGCTCTGCCCGTTGCGGCGAGGCCGTCGGGAGCGACTCGTCGATCCGGTTGAGCATCGTATCGATGGTGCTGAGCTCGCCATAAAGGGCGCAGAGAGCGTCGTAGCGGCCGGCCGCGGCCGCCGCACCGGGATCGCGCGGATCCGGCTTGACGATCAGCGGCTGCGATTTCGCGACCCCATCCACGCTCAGTTGCACGGCGTAGCGTCCCGGCACGACCTCCGCCCCTTCGTCCGGTCCGCGATTCTGCTTGTACGTGCCCTTCCAAAGGACCGGTCCGTCCGCGGTAAGATCCCACGACGCGCGGTTCATCCCGGCATCCTTGGTGACGTCCTCGGGCTTGAGGTGCGCGATCGGATGCCCCGTCGAATCGAGAATCGTCAGCGAGGCCGCCTTTGCCGCCCTGGGGAGAGAGTACGTTACGATCGCACCGCCGGCGCGTCCGTCACCGATATAGTCGTTGCGAGGCAGCACCGGATCCGTGAACGTATTCACCGGCGGCCAATTCCACATCTGAAATGCGTCGCGCGGCGCAAAGAGCGTGACGCTTTCGGAGTTCGCCGCACTCCACTGCTGGATTGGCGTGAGGTCGTCGAGAATCCACACGCCGCGTCCGTGGGCGCCGGCGACCAAGTCGTTCGCACCGGTTTCGATCTCGAGATCGTATATCGCCGTCGCCGGCATATTCAAACGGAGGGGCTGCCAGTGCGATCCTCCGTTTAACGTTACCCAGACGCCGCGATTGGTGCCGGCGTAGAGCACGCTGGGGGCGCGCGGATCTTGGCGAACGGTGCGCACGTACTGATCGCGCGGGAGATCTCCGGCAATCGAGCGCCACGTCTTTCCGTAGTCGTCGGTGGCAAGCACGTAAGGCCGTTCGTCTCCGTTGAGATGGCGCTCGACGGCGATGAAAGCCGTTCCGGCTGCAAAGCGTCCGGGATCGATTCCGGTGATGCGGCCCCACGGCGGGACGAGCGAGACCGGGGGCGAGACGTTTTCCCACGACACGTTCGCCGGCACGCCCGCGTTACGCGTAATCTGCACGAGGCCGTCATCGGTCGTAACCCATATGAGCGCCGGATCGAGCTTCGTGGTCGCGACGTACAGAATCGTGTCGTAGAATTCGGCACCCGATTGATCGTACGAAACCGGACCGCCCGACGGCCCCTGTTTGCTCCGATCGTTGCGCGTGAGATCCGGGCTGATGACGCTCCACGTCTCGCCGCGGTCCGCGCTTTCGAAGAGAACGTTGCCGCCGACGAGCGCTTTGCCGTCGTCGGTAAACGCGATCGGCGTATCCCAGTTGAAGCGGTAGTCGAGCGCGCTTGCCGGTTTGACTCCATTGGACTCGGCGTCCGGCGAGACGTCGCGCGCCTGCCGCGTGCGCGCGTTCCACAGATAGACTTGGCCGGTATCGGAGTTCGTTGAGGTCGACCAAACGAGATCCGAGTCGCGAGGATCGGCCACCACCCACATGCCGTCGCCGGCACCGACTTGATACCAATCGCGGTTCATCACGCCGATCCCATTGGGCGGCGCGGACGGGCCGCACCACGAGTTATCGTCCTGAAGACCGATGCAGACGCGATAATCGGGCAGAGGGCCGTCGAGCCCGACGTGATACGGCTGCGCGAACGGGAGATCGTAGGGCTGCCAAAACCGAGCGCCGCCGTCGGCGGAGAGAATGACGCCCTCATCGCTGCCGTTGATGATGCGCCGGCCGTCGGAGGACCACCAAATCGCGTGATAGTCCCATCCGGCATCTTCCGCGATTGCGTGAAAGGTGCGGCCGCCATTGCTGCTCAGCGAAAGGATGAGGCTTACGTTGATGAGCCGGTCGGGATTGGCCGGATCGACGTAGACGCTGCTGAAATAGAAGGGCCGCGCGCCGAGGAGCGGGCTATGGGGCATGAGCCGCCAAGTCGCTCCCCCGTCATCGGAGCGCCAAAGATCGCCTGCGCGCGACGCAACGAGCGCGTAGATCCGTCCGCGCGTTCCGGCAGCGAGTCCGATTCGCCCGGTCAGACCCCCCGGGAGGCCGCGGCCGCTTAGTTTCCGCCAGGTGATGCCGTTATCGTCGGAACGGTAGATCCCGCCGTGCGGACCGCCGCTCTCCAGCGTCCAGGGAAGGCGCTGCACCTGCCAGACTCCCGCGAAGAGCGTCGACGGATGGTTCGGCACGCGCACCAACGACGAGACGCCGCTCGACGAACCCACGTACAGCGTGCGGCTCCAGTGGACGCCGTTATCCCGAGTCACGTAAACCCCGCGATTCGTATCGCCGGCGGAGACGCGCCCGAGCGCTCCGACCGCGACGACGCGAGGGTTTGCGGGGTCGACGCTGATCGCCGAGATGTGGGCCGACCGCGAGAGCCCGGCATGCCGCCAACTCTCGCCTCCGTCGACGGAAAGATAGATTCCGTCTCCCGACTCGACGTCGTTTCGCGGGTTCGATTCGCCGGTACCGACCCAGACGACCCGATCGTTGCGGGGATCGATTGCGATTGCGCCGATCGGCGCGGCGTCCTCGCGGTCGAAGACGGCGGTCCACGACGCGCCCCCGTCGGTACTTTTGAAGACGCCGCCGCCCGCACCGCCCGCGTAGTAGAGGCGCGGGTCGTTATTGCTCCCGGCAACCGCCGTGCTGCGTCCACCGCTGATCGCAGGCCCGATCTCCCGAAACGTCAGCCCGGAAAAGGGCTCGGCAACGACGCCGGCGCCAAGCAATGCAACCAATGGGAGCATCGTCGCTTCTTTAACGGTGCGTCGGCCGTACCTCTCCGATTCAAAGGAGCGCGCCCGACGGCGCCGTAAGCGCGGCTTGGATGCTCGACATCGCCGCCGGAGCCGTACGAGCCTACTATTTATTCGATGTTGCCGACACGATCGATCTCGCGAAGGCCGGCGCACTCGGCGCCCAGTCGCGCGCTCCGGCAACGCTTCCGCTGCACCCCCACGCGCAACCGTATCTGCAGTTTCCCGTGCCGCCGCTGGTCGCGAACCTCGACGACGCTACGTTCGACGCGCTGCGCTGTTCGGTGCGGCTCAAAATGTACGACTACGGGGTCGTGTCGCTGAGGCTGAGTTTTCCGGCGGCGGGCAGCTGGGGCGATCTCAACTCCTTGGTCGATCGTGCCCGCACCGACGAACGCATCGCGCGCTTTGCGCAAACGGCGGTCGAACGAGTCTGTGACGAGTATGCCGCGGCATTCGACGACCGGCATCCTCCGCTGGTCGAAGATTACTTCATCGTCGAGATCGATCGCTTTACCGAGAGCGTCGATGCGGAGAGCCTTATCGACGAACATGCCGGAGCGCTCGCCGGCCTTCTCCTCGGAGAACGCAGGCCTCTGGCCGCAAGCGAAGCGGACGAGGCGTTGCGAATGAGGTTCTCCTACTACGAAGATGATCTGACGATCGTGCAGTGGGATACCGCCTTCGTGTACGATCGACGCGAGAGCGCGCTCGCAATCGAAGACATCTTGGAGTTCGCCAACTCACAACTTCTCGAGCTGCGTACCTACGACGCCCTGCTCGATCACGAGCTCGACGGAATCTACAAGATGCAGCCCAGCGGGCCGCCGAGATCGCTGCGCGGACGCCACGAAGCCGAACAGGCCGCCGTGCTCCGATATCTGATCGTCGACGTGCTCGAGTTGACGGACCGCTCCACCAATGCCCTCAAGGTCGTTGGCGACGCGTACTACGCGCGAATCTATCGGGCCGCCGCGAGGAGGCTCGGACTCTCCGATTGGCAGCGCCAGATCGACACGAAGCTGGCCAGCGTCGGCGAGATGTATCGCTTCTTCAGCGATCAAGCACGCAGCCGGCGGGACGAGTTTCTCGAAGTCACGATCGTCGCGCTCGTAGCGATCGAGGTCGTGATCGGCATCCTCACGCTGCTGCACCTGTAACCGAGGTGAGGATGCGCGCCGCGACGGCGCGAAAGCTCGGCGAATCATGGAGGACGAGGCGCGAGCGCCGGGCGCGTTAGAGTTTGGAGTGCTGTTGCGGCACCACCGCCTTGCCGCCGGCCTCTCGCAGGAAGCCCTAGCCGAACGCGCGCGGATGAGTGCCGACGGCATCAGCGCGCTCGAGCGCGGACACCGGCGCACGCCGCAACGCGAAACGCTCACCTTGCTGGCCGGCGCGCTGACGCTGAGCGACGACCAGCGTCGCGCTTTCGTGGCTGCGGCTGCCCACTCGGGCTCGCGCCGGAACGGCGGCGGATCCCCCGCGGCGGCGGTCTCCCACGGCGGCTCGAACCTTCCGGTCTCCCTGACCTCGTTCGTGGGACGAAAAAAGGAGCTCGACGAGATTGCCGGGCTCGTGCGGGAGCATCGACTGGTCACCCTGATCGGTGCCGGAGGAATCGGCAAGACTCGCACCGCCCTGCAGATCGCCGGGGCCTACACCGGGATTGACGGCGCTCGCTTCGTGGGGCTGGCACCGCTCGGCGACTCGCTCCTCGTCGTCGCGGCGATCGCCTCATCGCTGGGAATCCAAGAGGTGCCCCACCGCCCTCTGCTCGACCGGCTCATCGAGCACCTCAAAAACAAGTCGCTTCTGCTGGTCCTCGATAACTGCGAACACGTCGCCGGCGAAGCGGCGCGCGTCGCGGAGAGTCTGCTCGCAGCCTGTCCTCGGCTCCGAGTTCTGGCGACCAGCCGCGAACCGCTGCGGCTTGCGGGCGAACGCACCTACCGGCTTCCCTCGCTCAGCACGCCGCAGGCATCGGCGTCGCATCAGCTCTCCGCCACCGAGGCTGCGGAGTACGGTGCGATCGAGCTTTTCGTCGATCGGGCGCGCGCGGTCGACTATCGCTTCGAGCTCACCGACGAAAACGCGCCGACCGTCGCCGGTCTCTGCCGGCGGCTCGATGGAATTCCTTTGGCAATCGAACTGGCGGCGGCTCGAGCGAATTTGCTTTCGCTCAAGGCGCTCAACGAGATGCTCGACGATCGCTTTCGCCTGCTCGCCGGCGGCGAGCGTACCGCGCTGCCACGGCAGCAAACGATGCGCTCGGCGATCGATTGGAGCTACGACCTGCTGCCGGCGCCGGAGCAGCGCGTCTTCGAGCGTCTCTCCGTTTTCGCGGGCGGATGCACGCTCGCCGGCGCGAGTGCCGTCTGCGCCTCGAGCGAGGACGGCCAGACGGATATGCTCGATCTGCTCTCCTCGCTGCTCGACAAATCGTTGCTGACCGCCGATCTCGAAGGCAGCGAGCCGCGCTACCGGCTGCTCGAGTCGTTTCGTCAGTACGCGCGCGAAAAACTGATCGCCCGCAACGAAGCCGAAGCGATCGCTCGTCGCCACGCACTCGCCTGTCTCGACCTTGCCGAACGCCTAGAACGTGCCTACGACCCGCGGCCCGACGACGCTTTTCGCGCGGCGCCGGCGCAGTCGTGGCCGGGCGACATGGAGCCGGAGCTCGAAAACGCGAGGGCGGCGATCGACTGGGCACTCTGGGCCGGTGAAGTTTCGACCGCGTCGCGTCTGGCCTGCGCGTACACCCGCACCTGGCGCATGAATCGCGGCGACGCGCAACCGCGCCGCTGGCTCGAAGCCGCGCTCGAACGCATTGACTCCGCCGCCGAGCCGGGCGTCGCAGCACAGGCATGGGGAACGCTGTCGACGATCAGTTTTGGAACGCACAAAGTCGATGCCGCGCGGCGCGCGTTGGAGCTCTTCGAGCACTGTGACGAGCCCTACGCGGAAGTGGGGTGTCTCTATCAGTTGAGTGCGGGCCTCCTGCACGCCGGGCGCATCGCCGAGGCGCAGGAGGCCACGGAGAATGCGTTGCTGATCTGCAAAGAACGAGGTTTGCGCGGTACGCGCCGGTACGCAGGCGCGCTGGGCATGCGCGCGAGCATCGCCGCGCGTCTCGGTCACGTCGACGACGCGCGGCAGTTCTACACGCAGGCGCTTTCGCTGATGACGGCCCTCGGAGACACGCTCGAAGCGACCGTGCTTCGCCACAACATGGCGGAGCTCGAATTCAGCGCCGGAAATCCCGAGCGCGCGCTGGAGTACGCCGAAGCGGCGGCGCTCGCGGCGCATCGCGTGCGGGTCAAGCGATTGGAGATTACCGCGCGAGCAAATGCCGCAGCCTATCAGCTCGCGCTGGGTAACGTCGACGGCGCGCGCTCCGCGGCGGCGCAGGCGCTCGCACTCGCGCGCGGCGCGCATTCCATGGATGCCGCGATCGCGACGCAACATCTGGCCGCCGTTGCCGCGCTTCGGGGCGAGAGCCGTCGCGGCGCGCGCTTGTGCGGTTACGTCGATGCCTGGTATCGCAGCGAAGGCTGCGAACGAGATCTCACCGAGCGGCGTACCTACGAGATTTTGGTCGCGGCGCTTCGCGAGCGGCTCGGCGAGGACGAAATCGAGGCTTTTGCCGCCGAAGGCGCGGCACTCTCGGAGGAGCAGGCCGCGTTGGAAGCGCTCGCGGTCTAGCGCCCGAAGAGACCGCTCTAGACTCTCTTGCGCAACGTGCGGTAATCCGCGCTGCGAATCGTTACCCCACGAGCGTCGAGCCACTCCAATAGCGGAACGGCGTACTTTCGCGAGCTTCCCAGAAGATCGCGAAACTGCGCGGCGGTCATCGTGCCGTTCTTTTCGAGATAGGCGCGCACGCGCGCCTCGATTCGCCCGATCTGCGCTCCGCGATAGAGATCGTCGCCGACCTTCACCAGCGTGCCGGCGGCCACCATCGTGTCGAAGGCTTTCGAGACGCCGGTTAGGCGCGACATTTTCACTGCTTCGGCGACGCCCGCGAACGGAATCGGAACGAACGGCTGCCCTTCGTCGAGCGGCACCAAACGATCGAAGAAGGCCCGCTGTTCGAGCGTTAGCGCCGGCTGGTGGTCGAGCGTCGCGTAGTAACCGCGACGGTTGAGAAGACGCCCGTCGCCGGCAAAATGCTCGAGTACGCGCACGAGCACTCGTTCGGAGACGCCCAGCGCTCGCGCCAGCGCGATCGACGTCATGCCCATCGACCACGGTTCGGCCCGCTGCGCTTCGTCGAGCTGCCTCAAGACGCTTTCGAGGAGGCCGCCGGCGGCCGCGCCCGAGAGGTACGCGCGCGGTCTGTCGAGCGCGATGGCGTCGCCGTGCTCGACCAGCCGCGCGAGCGCTGCCGCCGTCGCGGCTTCGCGCAGGTTTGCCGCCGCGGAGAGCTCGAGGGCACTGGCCGGTTCCAGTCCGCGTTCCTGGAAAATGCGCACGAGCAGCGCGTCGTCGGGGTTCTCCGCGCCGAGTGCGTCGCCGCGTCCGGCGCCTTCGACGTACCCTCCGCCGAGCAGCGTCATCGGCGACGGACGGCGCACGACGAACCGCACGCCCGCAAAGGCAACGACGGGCTCGCGCAAATGCAGCCGGGCAGGCGTCTCTGCCTCGCCGGCATACGGCTCGACGGCAAGGAGGACCCCGAGCCGTTCCGCCGAGCCGATGTACGCGCGCACCGGCGTGCGCCGGCGCATGATTGCATCCGCGCCGGGCGCCGGCGTGAAGCGAACGGCAAAATCCGCGGCCGCTGCGAACTCCTTTCCGACGACGGCTTGACCGCGCACGATCTCGCGATGATCGGTCCCCGGAATGCTCAGCGCGACGCGCGAACCCGCTTCGACGCGCGGGCGAACCGATCCAAAGACGCCGATGCTTCGCACCACGGCGGCGTGGCCGCCCGGCTCCAGCCGCAACGCGTCACCCGCCGCGATGCCTCCCTGCATCAGCGTGCCGGTAACCACGGTGCCGAGGCCCGTCAAGGAAAAGACGCGATCGATCGGCAGGTAGACGGGTGCGTCGCCGTTTCGGTTGGGCATCTGCGCGAGCATGTCGTGCAGCGCATCTCTGAGCGTTTGCATGTTTTCGCCGGTGAGCGCCGAGACCGCAAAGCACGGCGCGTCCGCTGCGATCGTTGCGGAGAGCTGCGCCGGGATGCGCCGGCAGGCCTCGTCGCGATCGGCGGGCTCGATCAGGTCGATCTTGCTGGCGACGACGATCGTGCGGCGGACGTTGAGATATCGCAGAATCGCGAGGTGCTCGAGCGTCTGCGCTCTGACGCCTTCAGCGGCGTCGACGACGAGCAGAAGTATCTCCATTCCCGCGGCTCCGGCGAGCATGTTGTGCAGGAAGCGCTCGTGACCCGGCACGTCGACGATTCCGCCTTCGATGCCGTCGGGAAAGCGCAGGTGCGCGAAGCCGAGATCGAGCGTCATGCCGCGCTCGCGCTCCTGCGCCAACCTGTCCGGATTCGTACCGGTCAGCGCGGCAACGATCGCCGATTTCCCATGATCGACGTGACCCGCAGTCCCGATCACGTGCACCGCGATCGGCCCTCAGTGACTCCGAATGCGGTAATCTGCCAGAATCTCGCCGGCGGCGCGGAGGCCCGATTGCGCCCCGCCCTCCATGAAGCCCTGATACTCAACCGACGTGTGCTCGCCGGCGAAATGAATGCGTCCCTGCGCACGCGCTTCGTGCCCGGCGATCGTCGTGCACTGGCCGACGAGCCAGCACGAATAGCTGGCCAGGATGTTTGGATCGGCTTGGGCGTTGCCAAAGGTCGCCTTCCCGGTCCAGGTAGAGGCTACGCCCGGCCAAATTCGTTCGAGCTGCGCGAAGAAGTCGCGCACGTGCCAGGCCACGGCCGGCGACTCTTCGATACGCGAATACGGCTCGGGCGGCGTGTCGACCATCGCCGGGGAGGCGGCGGTAAAGACCTCGATGAGGCCGTCGTGCCCGCGCTGCCCCAGAGAGTAATCGAGCGCGCTTTGGACGCGCAACGTCGTCCAGATCTGTCCGCTCGCGGGCTGCGGCCACGGGTGCCCTCTTCGCATCCACGCTCGCTTATCGAACTGCAGGTGCAGCTTCGTGTGAAACCCGTAACCGAGATTCTCGATCGCGTTGATCTTCGCGGCATCGAAGCCGGCGCCGGAATAAGCGACCGCGCGCAGCGCGATGAACGGTATCGCGAGCACGACGCGGTCCGCGTACACGATCTGGCGTAGACCGCGATGCTGGAAATAGAGGACGTAGAGGCCGTAGTCCGCCTTCTCGATGCCCACGAGCCGGCGCTCGAGCCGGATGCTTTGCGCCGGTAACGAAGCGGCGATCGCTTCGGGAAGCGCTTGGCTTCCGTTTGCCAAAATGTAGCGCTGGTCGGAGTACCCGAGGACGTTCATCTCGCGCGTCTGCGCGTAGGTGCGCTGCTGCCCGAGCTGCAGCACGAGATTGAGCGCGCTGAGCTCTTCGATCTCCCTGCCGTACTCGTTGCGATACGCCTCTTTTATCAAGTTTCCGAGTTGACTCTCGAGTCCGCCGGGAACGTAACGCGCGATCC
Organism: Candidatus Cybelea sp.; assembly: GCA_049285915.1. Lineage (GTDB taxonomy): Bacteria > Vulcanimicrobiota > Vulcanimicrobiia > Vulcanimicrobiales > Vulcanimicrobiaceae > Cybelea. Next base: position 32,609 of record JBAQAW010000089.1, read on the forward strand.
AGTCGCGCATGCTCATTGCATCGAGCTGCCGCGCCGTTGGGGTCGCGGTCGCGTAGGTCGTCGTCTCGTCGACTTTTGCGAGCTGACCCTGGAGAATCGGATAGACCTTGGCAAAGTCGCGGTCCGCATCGGCCATCGAGTAGTAGCGCCCGTTCAGAAAACAGGTGTCGCGTGCGTGCGGCGGGCGACCGGAGTACGTGTCGAGCAGCGGCAAGCCGAAGCGCTTGGCGAGGCCTCGGATGTTTTCGTGCGTCGAGTCGACCATCGCCCCGCACCACTCGGTGTGCTGACCCTCGCTCCAGTAGTGACGCTCCGAGTGCATCCGGCCGCCGACGCGATCGGCAGAGTCGTAGAGCGTCGCTTCGATACCGGCGTCGCGTAAGCGCAGCGCCGCGGTCAATCCGGCGATCCCCGCGCCGACGATGACGACCTTCTCGCGGTCGCGCGCGGGCGAGCTCGCAAAGGCAGTAAAGCGAGGGAGGCCGGCAGCGGCGGCCGCTGCGGCGCCGGCCCGCGCAACGAAGTCAGCCCGCTTCAAGAATTCTTCCTTAGAGCTTGACGCTCAGGTCTGCGAAAAAGCCGAACGGTTGAAGCACCGACGAGATGCCGACTTCGGTGATGTTGTAGAACGTGCCGTACGGATAGCGCAGCTGCTGCGGCGGGTTCTTGAGGAAGTTGCCGGCGGGCGCCAGGATGTTCGAGGGTAAGTTCGAGTAGACGCACGTAACCGAGTTGTCCCAGGCGAAGCCGCGTTGATAGCACTGATTGTAGAGGTTGACTGCCTGCAGCGTCAGCGTCACGCGCGACGAGAAATCGTAGCTCGTCTGCACGTTCAGCGACAGCTCCGCCGGCTGAATGAACGCACCGAGGTTGTCGAACTTTCCGCTGTACGGATCGGGCAGGAAGAGCGCGCCGGCGGCGCCCCCCGGGCAGGTGCTGCCCGGTGCGAGGGGCGTCTTGCCCGGTTGTGCCGAGCACGACTGCGGAACGTAGCCCGGCCAGACCAGCGGCGATCCGTAGTTCGAACCGTCGGAGTAGTGAAGCGAAGGGGTTACCGCAAAGCGGCCGTGCCGGTAGTTGAGAATCAGCGAGGCGACGTCGGGCACCTCGTAGCCATTGGCGGCATTGAACGGACTCGGAATCACGTCGTAGGGCGCGTACCACCCGTTCGGGTCGAAGAGCGGCTGCAGCGTGCGGTGATAGTACGGATTGGGTATCTGGAGCTTCCCTTGATCGCCCGTACCCGATTGCGTGTTGAGCAGCACCGGCGCGGCATTGCCGCGATTCGCCCCGCTCCCGCACGCCTGCCAGTTCGGCGAACTCCGCGTCACGCGGGCGCAGGCCGACGTGTAGGAGTTATAGAGTGCGATTTGCGAGTTGAGCGCGTCGATAACGCTCACGCCGTTGATCGGGCTGTAGCGGATCTGGTTCTCCGTATGCGTGTAGGAGAGAATCGCCGAGATGCCGTTTCTGCTGAAGTCGCCGTACTGCAGGGAGAGCTCGGCGCCGTACGAGCGTTGGGTTCCGACGTTGAGGCCGGCGAGCGTTCCTTGAACGGCATTGATCGCCTGGAACTGCAGCTCGTTGCTCGTATTGCGATAGAAGGGCGTGATCTTGTACGAAAGCTGCGTGCCTTTAACGTGCTTCTCGAGCGAGAGGTCGAAGTTGTCGGACGTATCCGGGAAGATATCGTGATCCGGCGTGTGGTAGCCGTAGGGATAGAACTGCGCGATGAACGACGCGAGGTTCTGCTGATAGGTGTTGTACTGATAGTACGACGAGCCCTCGGCCCGCGCGTACCTGCCCGCCGAGCCGCGGATCACGGTGTCGGGATTGATCGTATACGTGAACGAGGCGCGCGGCGCAAAAACGTTCGAGACGTCGGAGCCCGCGCCCGTATTGTAGAGGCCGTTGCCGGGCTGCGTCATGGGGGCGAGGCCGGGGGAACAGCCTCCGAACGCACCGCTTGACGAGTTCCACCTCCACTGCGGCGGTGCGCCGGGTGCGCCGCAATGCTCGGCGTTGTAGGCGTCGAACCAGAACTGCCGCGCCGGGTAACCGTCTTGCAGGTTGTTGGTGTAATAGGCGAAGCGATCGAAGCGCGCGCCGATGTTGACGACGATTCGGTCGTTGGGTTCCCAAACGTCGGTTAGCGCTGCCGAAGCGAAGCGCGGCGTGACGTTGTCGACCTGAGCGCTCACGCCGTTCTCCGTCATCATCCAGCGCGCGCCCGCGCGCCCGGCCGGGCTTTTCCGCGGCGCGGTGCCCGGCGTCAAGTCGAAACGATAGGAGCCTTCGCCGGGATAGCAGCCCGCCGGCGAGAGGCAGCCGCCCTGGCTGCCCGCGTCGAAGCAGCTCCACGGCTCTCCGGTAACGTAGTTGTAGCACTTCCCGTTGGGCGTACCGTAGCTTGAGAGAATCGTTCCGAGCCCCGTCGGCGCGAGGCTCGTCGTAAACGGGTCGGTCGAACTGAAGCCCGCGTTGTACGTCTGCAGCTTCTGCGTATTATACGAAGCTTCGGCGGTGAGCAGATGCTGCGCCGAGAGCTGATTGGAGTATATGAGGCCGGCACCGTAGCCATGCTCGATGACCTCGTAATCGGCCGGATCGGAACCGAAGACCAACTGCGCGCTGTCCGGCCCGTTGATGAACCAGCGCGAGTACTCGCCGTAGACCAGCGCCCGGAGATAGGAGTGGGAATCGAAGTTTTTTTGGTATTGAAACTTTTCGATCGAATAACCGTTGTAGTTCCCGTCGCGAGCGCTCAGCCCCACGGGGGATCCGGGCGCCCGGCCCCCCGGGCTGCTCGGAAAGTAGCCGACGCTCACGTCGCTCGGATTTGGCGCCTGCATCAGCGCCCCGCCGTAGTAGAGCGAGTCGAGGTACGGCATCGGGTAGCCGATGCCGGTGCGCTTGCCGACCAGCGGGGTGTAACCGATATCGTTGGCGGAGCTGGAGAATTGCGCCGCGATTCCACCGGTCACGTAGAGCATCTGGATATCGTCACGCAGCGGCGAGTCGCGATGCGCGATCCCGATGTGGAAGTTGACGATGTTCTCCCGGTCGGCATCGTAGGCTTGCGTGTAGCTGTAGCCGGGCTGGGAGGTGAACCCGTAGTTGGGATACCGGCCGGCCGAGCCGTCGAGGATGTTGTAGACGTTATTCCCGCTCGGGACGTTGAGCGGATAGAAGTACAATGGGTCGCTGACGCCGCCGAATTGGTCGGCGTAGCGGAACGTCTGATTCGTTCCCGAGAGCCCCACGTAGTACGAGAAGAGGCGATCGGGCGTCGCACCGCCGGCTTCGACCGTCGCCTGATGGTAGAATGCCGGGCCGCCGATGCCCAAGTCGGCTGTCGCGTAGCCCGGGAAGGTTCCCGTCTTGATGACTTGATTGATGTAACCCGCCAGGCCCGAGGAGTTGGAAGTCGCGGGCGTGCCGCCCGTGTAGACTTGCACTTCCTGGTTGCCCAGCGACGTCAGCGTTGCGATCGGCGCGAGATCCGATTGCCGGGTCGTCGGCAACCCGTCGAACTCATAGGCGACCTGATCGACGTCGCCGCCGCGGACGTAAACACTCTGATACCAACCCTGCTGGTTGGAAGGGATGTTGACGCCGGGAGCGCTCGCGATCGCGCCGTACGCTTGCGTCAGAGAACCGGAGCCCGAGAGCGTCGACGCGGCTTTTTGGCCGGAGGGGTTGATCGAAAAAACGTCGCTCGTCACGCCGGAATGAACCAGCGATTGGGACGAGCGCGAGGTCGTGCGCGCGATCGTCTGCAGCGTCCGCAGCAGCGCCAGCGTCACGGTAGCCGACTGGTCGGCGACGATCGTTACGCCGGGTTGCGAGAGCGGATCGTACCCGGACTTGCTCGCGCTTACCGTATACGTATCGGGCTGAAGCGAGATAAACGAATAGGAGCCCGAAGAATCCGAGACCGTCTGCGCCGTCTGCGAGGGCGCGACCGCGCTGACCGCCACCCCGGCGAGGGGAGCACGGGTCGTCGCGTCGATCACTCGCCCGCGCAGGGTCCCGGTCGTTCCTGCTCTCGCTCCCAAGGGCATGGCAACCACCGCCAGGACGACGAACGCGACGATTCGCTTGGGCACGTTTGCCTCCTCGAATGGCCTCCAGCGGCCTAAGGAAGAGCGCCTTTACATACGCCGAATATAACTTCCTCGCTTTGAACACCGCAACGAAACTTTCGCTCTCGGAGCGCCGCGCGCTCAACGTCGCGCGCGGCGTCTCAACCGCGCACCCGATCTGGGTCGAACGCGCGAGCGGAGCGACGCTATGGGATTCGCAGGGCCGGCGCTACCTCGACTTTGCCGGAGGCATCGGCACGCTCAACGCCGGGCACGCCAACCCGCGCGTCGTCGCGGCCATCGCGCAGCAGGCGCAGCGGTTCACGCACGCGTGCTTCCAGGTCGCGATGTACGAGCCATATCTTCGAGTCGCCGAGGAGCTCAATCGTCGCGCTCCCGGCGCCACCGCCAAGAAGACGCTGCTGCTCTCGACCGGCGCCGAGGCGACCGAGAACGCGGTCAAGATCGCGCGCGAATACACTCGCCGGCCCGCGGTTATCGCGTTCACCCACGGTTACCACGGACGCACGCTCCTGGCGCTGACGATGACCGGTAAGAACGCGCCCTACAAGCAGCACTTCGGGCCGTTCTGCAGCGAGATCTACCACGCTCCGTTTCCCAGCCTTCGTTACGGCGTTACGACCGAAGATGCACTGCGAGCCCTTGGCGAGATTTTTGACGCCGTGGTATCCGCCGATCGCGTCGCGGCAATGATCGTCGAACCGGTACTCGGCGAAGGAGGCTTCCTCCCGGCACCGCCCGACTTTCTACACGAGCTGCGACGCATTACGTCGGAGCACGGAATCGTTTTCGTTGCCGACGAGATTCAAACGGGCTTCGGGCGCACCGGCCGGCTCTTTGCGTGCGAGCATTATGGCATCGAGCCCGACCTGATGACGGTCGCGAAGACGTTGGGCGGAGGGCTTCCGCTCGCCGCAGTCGTCGGAAAGGCCGAGATCATGGACGCGCCGGAGCCGGGCGGCTTGGGGGGCACCTTCGCCGGAAACCCGGTTGCCTGCGCGGCGGCGCTGGAGATCTTCGAGATCATGGACGAGGAGTTTCTCGCGCGAGCGCGCTCGGTCGGCGCGCGCATCGAATCCGCCTTGCGTTCGCTGCAGTCGAACCACGCACGAGTCGTCGACGTTCGCGGGCTGGGTGCGATGATGGCGATGGAGCTCTCGTCGGGCGCGCCGGAAATTCTCGAGGCCGCGCGCCGGCGGGGCCTTCTCGTTCTGCTAGCCGGGCAGCGCAACGTGATCCGCATTCTCGTTCCTCTCGTCGTCGCCGACGCGGAGCTCGACGAAGGTTTGGAGATGCTCCGGGCCGCCACCGCGGAGGTCTTCGCAGCGTGAGCGCGTCTTCGGAGCGCGAACGGCGGGCGTACGAATACTCTCAACGCGTCCTCGCGCTGATCGAAAAGACCGAGGTCGGCCCCGAGGAGGCCGCCTGGATCACGCGCGAGACCGTCGAAGGGTTTCGCGATCACGTCAATCCGGGGTTCCTGGAATACCGTAAGGCGACCGACGCGCGCGAGGCCGGCGCCGTCGTCGAGTGGGCGGACGCCGGCCCGAACTCGTATCGCGACGTCTACGGACGGCAGTACCTCGACTGTTTGGGCGGCTTCGGCATCTTTAACGTCGGCCACCGTCATCCGAAGGTCGTCAAAGCCGTAACCGATCAGCTGGCGCGCCAACCGCTGCACAGTCAGGATCTGCTCGATCCGCTGCGCGCGATGCTCGCGAAGACGCTCTCGATGCTGACGCCCGGAGAACTCGACTTCAGTTTTTTCTGTAACAGCGGAACCGAAGCGGTCGAGGGCGCGCTCAAGCTCGCACGCGCCTACGATCCAACAAAGCAGACGATCGTCGCGGCTACGAAAGGCTTTCACGGCAAGAGCTACGGCTCGCTCTCGGCCAGCGCCAAGGCGGAGTTCCGGCGACCGTTCGGGCCGATGCTGCCCAACATCGAACACGTGCCGTTCGACGACCTGCCCGCGCTGCGCGACATGATGACCTCGTGCCGCGCGGTCGGCGAAGACGTCGGCGCCGTCCTCTTAGAGCCGATCCAAGGCGAGGGCGGCGTGAACATTCCCGACGACGACTATCTTCCGGGCGTACGCGCGCTCTGCGACGAGTTCGGCTCGCTCTTCATTTTGGACGAAGTGCAGACGGGCATGGGCCGAACCGGAAAGATGTTCTGCTGCGAACATTACGGCATCGCCCCGGATCTGATGTGCCTTGCAAAGGCGTTCGGCGGCGGCGTCGTTCCCGCGGGCGCGGTCGTCGGACGTCGCGAAGTCTTTTCGCGCCTGTTCGGAAATCCGTTCCTGCACACGTCGACCTTCGGCGGAAATCCGCTCGCCTGTGCCGCGGCGCTCGCGACGATCAACGTTCTCATCGAGGAACGGCTGCCGCAGCGCGCCGCGCGGCTGGGAGAGCGCATGTTGGCCGGAATTCGCGCGGCCGCGCAGCCGCACGCCGGCCTCGTCGCGAGCGTCCGCGGCAAGGGTCTGCTGATCGCGCTCGAGTTTCACGACGACGCGACCGGATTCGAGCTCGGAAAGCGAATGCTCGACCGCGGAGTGCTCGTCTCCGGGACCCTCGTCAACGCGCGAGTGATTCGGGTCGAGCCGCCGCTGACGATTACGCAAGAGGAGGCGGACTACGTCTGCCGCGCGCTGGGCGAGAGTCTCGCCGCCATGGAGCCGCAACCGGTTTCCACTTCGAACCCATCATAGGGGCGAAAGCCCCACAGAAAGAGACGATTGACGATGCAAGTAACGGCGAACTCGCCGGCCGATCCCGAGGCGATTCTCGCGCATTTGCCCCACGCGGGCGGCGTCATTCCCATGTACGTCGACGGCGAGTGGAGGCCGGCGCGCAGCGGCGCGTCGCGCGAGCTCTTCAATCCGTCGAACGGTCAAAGGATCGCGACGATCGCCGAAGCGGAGGCCGAGGACGTGGAGGCCGCGATCGTGGCGGCGCGCAACGCCTTCGACCACGGGCCTTGGGCATCCACGAGCGCGGCGGATCGCGCGGCGCTGCTCTTCAAAGTAGCCGATGCGATCGACGCGCACCGCGACGAGTTCATGCGCATCGACACGCTCAACAACGGAAAGCCGCTGCGAGAGACCGAGTACGATGCCATTGATGCGGCCAACTGTTTTCGCTACTACGCCGGCCTCGCGACGAAGCCGCACGGGCAAACGTTCGACGTGCCCGCGCCCTCGCAGACCTTTACCGTTCGCGAGCCGATCGGCGTCTGCGGACAGATCGTTCCGTGGAACTACCCGTTGCTCATGGCGGTTTGGAAGCTCGCGCCGGCACTTGCCGCCGGCAACGTCTGCATCTTAAAACCCTCGGAGCTGACGCCGCTCTCCGCGATCCGTCTCGCGGCGCTCTTCGAAGAGCTCGAGTTTCCGCGCGGCGTCGTCAACGTCGTCACCGGCGCCGGTGCGATCGCCGGCCACGCGCTTGCCGCAAGCATGCTCGTCGACAAGATCGCCTTTACGGGCGGAACGAAGACCGGCCGCAGCATCATGGCGGCCGCAACCTCGAATCTGAAGAAGATCTCGCTCGAGCTTGGCGGTAAGTCCCCCAACGTCGTCTTCGCCGACGCCGATTTCGACACGGCGATCGATTACGCGCTCTTCGGCATCTACGCCAACGCGGGACAAGTCTGTTCGGCGGGCTCTCGCCTAGTGATCGAACGATCGCTGCACGACCGATTCCTCGAACGGCTCGTCGAGCGCGCACGAAAGATTCGCGTCGGCGACGGCTTCGATCCGCAGACCGAGATGGGGCCGATCATCTCACCGGTTCATCGCGAACGGGTCGAGGCGTACATCGCCGCCGGCGTCGGGGAAGGCGCGAAGCTTCTCTGCGGCGGCGAGCGGCTCGGGGGAGCGCTGGCCGAAGGGAACTTCATCGCTCCGACGATCTTCGACCAGACGTCGCCGCAGATGCGAATCGTTGCTGAAGAGATCTTCGGCCCGGTGCTGGTCGTGCAAACGTTCGCGGACGAAGCCGAAGCGATCGCCGTCGCCAACGACACGATCTACGGTTTGGCGGGTGCCGTCTTCACCGAAGACATCGCCAAAGCGCACCGCGTGATTCGCAAGCTGCGAGCCGGCATCACCTGGATCAACACCTACCATCCGACGTACAACGAAGCGCCGTGGGGCGGCTACAAGCAATCCGGCATCGGCCGCGAGCTCGGAACCTACGGCTACGACGCGTACACCGAGGTCAAGCAGATCAACGTCAACCTCGAGGTCGAGCCGTCGGGCTGGTTTAGCGACCGCTGAGGCTCAACAGCCCTTCATCTTGCTCGTCAAGACGTAGAGGACCGATTTGAGCGTCTCTTGATAGCACCCGCCGTCGACGTTGAGCGACTTGTACTGCTGACGGCTCTTTCCGTTCGAAGGCGTGGCGCTATTGCCGTGAATGCTCAGGACGTCGCTGGAGTGCACGTTGTTCAGCAACGACCAGGACGATGCTTTGCTGCGGGTTTGATCGAGCCCGCTCCCGCTCTTGGTCTGCATGACGTCGGTGGTCTGGGTCGTCGAACCGCTCTTGACGACGTAGTTGTAGCGAAGGTTGAGCGGATAGGTCCACTGGCTCTGCGCGCGCAGGCTCTTGCCGCGAGTCGACGTCACCGTATTCGACGTGATCGTCGTGTTCTGTTTGATGTTCTGCAGGAACTGACTGGACGTGTCGTTGATCCGCTGGTCGTTGGAAAAGGCGACGCTCTGCGTTACGGTCGTCGTCACTCGCCCCTTCGACGTATTGACGTAACCTTTGAGGCTGACCGGATGCGTCGCCGAGACGTCGATCGTCCCGCTGGCGTTGCCGGACTTGTCGAAGCGAACGTGTTCGGCCACCTTCTGGGCGGGCGAGAACGCCGTGCCGTTTTCGATCAGGCCGCCGGTGACTTGCGTGGAGCCGTGGTCTTCGTAGACCAGCAGCGTCGCGTTGGCCGCAAAGTAGTTGTCGTCGTTGAAGACCGATACCGCGATCGTATGCGGGTTGCCGTCATCGAGCTGGGCTGCAAACGGCGAGAGGTCGATGCGGTAGGGCCTGAAGTTCAGCGTCTCGACGCCGGGAATCGGAATCCATAAGTACGGATCGATGCCGCCCGTGTAGATCCAGGGATAGATCGGCGCGACTCCCGCGGGCTGTCCGTCGACCGTCACCTCGCCCTCGCGGAAGGCGGTGTTGCCGCAGTTCTGCAGCTTCGCGGCGAGGTCGTTCGGAAAGCAGGTGTACCAGAACTCGTCGCTTGACTGCGACTCGAGGAAGACGTCCAGGTACGCCGCCTGCACGTTGGTCGGGAAGGTGAACGTCCCCGTCATCTGATCGGTCGGCGCATCGAGGAAGACGTATCCGCCCGTCGGACCGGCCGAGAGCGGATAGACGCCGTCCGCGCTCGTCGCGGCCGGAAACCGTTTGGTCGCCGGATAGAAGTCGAGCTCGGCCGTACCGTAAATGATGCCCGTGTACTGCGAGTTGACGATGTTGTAGACCGATGCTTGCCCGACCGACGGTTGCGAGAAGACCGGCGCGTACTCGCTGACGTCGCGCTGCACGTCCCACTGCGGGCTTGCATTCTGGCCCGGCTCCGACGTCGTCCCGAAGAAGACGTTGGTGGCGCCAATCCAGACGGCGCCCGTGCGGTCGTACTGCACGCCTGCCGTCACGCGGAAATGCATCTTGAAGACGATCTTTGCATACGGCCCCGGACAGTTGGCCGGCGGCGTGTAGTTGAACGGGTGATCGCTGTAATCGGCAAACTTGCCCACCGGCAGCCCGCTGGACTGCAGCGGCGGAGTGTGCGGGTTGAAGAGCTTGTCGACGCAAGGAGCTTCGTTCGGATGCGAGACCGGCGGATCCGCGGTAACCGGATATCCGGCGCCGTGCGAAGCGTCGTTCCCGACTCCGCCCTTGACCATCATCGCGCGTAAGTTCTGCGTGCTTCGCGCCGGCGATAGCGGGCCGCGCAGCAGCTGCGCGCTCCCTCCCGCCGGAACGGCTCCATCGAACGCCGAGTGGCCCGCGCACGCGGAAAGGCTGAACGCAATAACGAGTGCGGCGCTCCGCTGCAAACCAATAGTCGCTGCTTGACGCATCTCCAAAAACCTCCAACGGAAAAAGACGCTTCAACGCTTGTGAGGCGAGCCGGATATCTCCTGCGCGAGCCGAGCGACGACGCGCTCGTCATCCGAGGGCGCGATCGTCCGCAGATCCAGCACGACGCGATCGTCTTCGATGCGCGCGACGATCGCGGGGTCGCCGAAACGGAGGCGCGCGCAGAGCGCGTCGGGCTCCGACGTCCCGATCGCCACCCCGACCGAGGCAATGCTCGCTTGCGGCAGGGCGCCGCCGCCGATGTAGCCGCTGGTATCGACGATCGTCGCAGCCGCAACGGCAGCCGCGTAGGCTTGCGCTCGCGCGCGCAACTCCGCCGGCGTCGTCGAAAGCATGCGATAGATGGGAATTCGCTCGCGCACCGATTCGTTCCGGTAGCATTCGAGCGTGGCGGCGAGCGCCGCGAGCGAGAGCTTATCGAGGCGCAACGCTCGCAGCAGCGGATTGTTCCGCAGGCGTGCGAGCAGATGCGAGCGGCCGGCGACGATGCCGGCCTGCGGGCCGCCGAGCAGCTTATCGCCGGAGAACGTCACCAGATCGATTCCATCGGTCAGCGCCTCTCCGACCGTTCGTTCGTGCGGCGCGCAGTACTCGGTAAGATCGACGAGCGCCCCGCTGCCGAGATCTTCAACGACCGGCACGCCCGCGTGCCTGCCGAGCGCAACGAGCGCCGCAGCCTCGGGCGCGGCAACGAAGCCTTCGATGCGATAGTTCGAGGGATGGGTTCGCAGGATCAACGCCGTGCGCGGCGAGAGCGCGCGCTCGTAATCCGCGATGTAGACGCGATTGGTCGTCCCGACCTCGACCAGCGTCGCGCCGCTTCGCTCGAGCACGTCGGGAACCCGAAATCCGCCGCCGACCTCCACGAGTTCGCCGCGCGCGACGACGACTTCACGCCCGCGAGCGAAGGTGTCGAGGACGAGCAAGACTGCCGCCGCGCAATTATTTACGGCGAGGCCGCCCGCGCCGGTTACCTCCCGCAGAAGCTCGTCGACGACCGTGTAGCGCGAGCCGCGCTCGCCGGTCGCGAGGTCGAACTCGAGGTTGCAATAGCCGCGGCCAAACTCGTCGACGGCGGCTAACGCGTCGGCCCCGAGCGGCGCACGCCCGAGATTCGTATGGACGACGATCCCCGTGGCGTTGACGACGGAGCGCAGGCTCGTGCGACGCAAGTCTTCGGCGGCGTTAACCACTGCGGCGACGATCGTCTCAAACTCGGCGTTCGGGGAAAGACGAACGCGGCCCAAGACTTCCTGGGCCGCGCGTTTGATTCGTTCCCGGCCGACCTCCGCTTCGAGCGCGCGAACGCGCGGGTCGTCCAAAATGCGATGCATCGCCGGCGGACGGCCGGCAGCGGATTGCCTAGGCGACGTGCTTGCCCAGCATCGACGTCACGACGTTCTCCGGAACGTACCCAACGATGCGGTCGACGGGCTGACCGTCCTTAAACAGAATCAGGCAGGGAATGCCCGAGACCTGGTACTGGCCCGCAATGCTGGGATTGTCGTCGGTGTTCAGCTTGACGAACTTCGCCTTGTCGGCGTGCGCGGAAGCGACTTTTTCGACGATCGGACCGAGCATGCGGCACGGTCCGCACCACGGAGCCCAGAAATCCACCAGCACGGGCTGGCTGCTCTTGAGCACCTCGGTCTCAAAGTTGGTCTGGCTGACCTCTGCTAATGCACTCATCTCTTCGTTAGACACTCCTACAGCTCGGTTTGTTGCGGTTCCCCGGTGATCTCCGTGATCTGTTTGGCTTGTTTGCCAAGGTTGGTAATCGCGATGACCTCATCCCCCTCGCCCAGCCGCTGCAGCCGGACGCCCTTGGCGTCGCGCCCGGTCTTGCGGATCTCGCCCACCTTCAACCGGATGACCTGGTTCCCGGAGGTGATCATCAGGATTTGATCGTCGGCCGCGACGAGAATCTGATCGACGACCTGGCCGATGTCGTCTCGCTGACGGGCGAACGCCTTGACGCCTTTGCCCCCGCGCGACGTGTGCCGGTACTCGTCGATCGGCGTGCGCTTGCCGAAGGCGAGCGACGTGACGAGGAGCACTTCGCGCCGCTCGTCTTCGATGACGTCCATTGCGATGATCGTATCGCCGCCCTCGAGCGTCATCGCCTTCACGCCTCGGGCCTGGCGCCCCATCGGCCGCACGTCCTTCTCGTTGAAGTGAACGGCCATCCCGTGCGTCGACGCGAGGATGATGTCGCGCGAACCATCGGAAAGGTCGACGGCCAGCAGTTCGTCGGTCGAGTCGAGGTTGATCGCAATGAGCCCGTTGCGGCGAACGTTCGAGAACTCCGAAAGCTTGGACTTCTTGATGACGCCGTGCCTGGTGACCATGACGAGGTACTTCTCGCCCTCGAATTTGTCGATCGGGAAGGCCGCGGTCACCTCTTCTCCGGGGGGCAGCGTCAACAAATTGACGAGCGCCGTGCCGCGCGCCTGCCGCGTCGTATCGGGGATCTCGTAACCCCGCAAGCGATAGACGCGGCCCTTATTCGTGAAGAAGAGCACGTGGTCGTGCGTCATCGTAACGAAGAAGTTCCGCACGACGTCCTCGCGCTTGAGGTTCGAGATGCCGATGACGCCCCGGCCACCGCGAAGCTGGGTTCGAAACGTATCGACCGAGACGCGCTTGATGTATCCGCCGACGGTATAGGTGACGACGACGTCGATGTTCGGCGTGATCTGTTCGATCGATATCTCGTCTTCGGCGGGTTCGATGCTGGTCCGGCGCTCGTCGCCGAAGCGCTTCTTGACTTCGAGCGTCTCGGTCTTGACGATTTGCGCGATCCGCCGCGGGCTGCCGAGAATATCCTGCAGCTCGGCGATCGTCTTGATCAGCTCCGCGTACTCGTCCTCGATCTTCTTGCGCTCGAGTCCGACCAGCGTGCGCAGGCGCATGTCGACGATCGCCTGGGCCTGCACTTCGCTGAGCGAAAAGCGTTGCGAAAGACGCTGCTTCGCCTCGTCGGTGGTCTGGCTCGAACGCACGATCTCGATGACTTCGTCGATGTTGTCGAGCGCGATTCGGTAGCCTTCCAGCAGGTGCGCTCGCTCTTCGGCCTTGCGGAGATCGTACGTCGTCCGCCGGACGATGACGTCTTTGCGGTGCGCGATGAAGTGCTCGAGCAGCTGCTTGAGGTTGAGCACCTGCGGCTCGAGCGGTACGGAGCCGTCGGCCCGCGCCTTGCCGACCGGTACGAGCGCGAGCATGTTGAAGCCGAAACTGGCCTGCAAGGGCGTATGCTTGAAGAGCTGGTTGAGGACGATCTTCGGCGTTGCGTTGCGTTGCAGCTCGATGACGACTCGCATGCCCTTGCGGTTCGACTCGTCGTCCATGCGCGCTATTCCGGCGATGCGCTTCTCCGAATATGCCTCCGAGACGGCCTCCAGAATCCGGCTCTTATACACCTGATAGGGGATCTCGGTAATGACGATCTTGTGCTTGCCGCGCTCTTCGACGATCTCGGCTTTTCCGCGAATCGTGATGGAGCCGCGCCCCGTCCGGTAGGCCTCCCGGATCGCCTCGTGCCCGAGGATCGTTCCGCCGGTCGGGAAATCCGGCCCGCTAACGATATCGCAGAGATCGTCGATGGCGATCTCGGGGTCGTCGATCACCGCGGCGATCGCGTCGGCGATTTCGCTGAGATTGTGCGGCGGAACGTTGGTCGCCATCCCGACCGCGATGCCGCTGGAGCCGTTGATGAGCAGCTGCGGCAGGCGTCCGGGCAGAACGCTCGGCTCGACGCCTTGGTTATCGAAGTTCGCAACGAAGGGAACGGTCTCTTTATCGATGTCGGCGAGAGCGTCGAGCGCGGTTCGCGCCAAACGCGCCTCGGTATACCGGTACGCCGCCGGCGGGTCGGGATCGATCGAGCCGAAGTTACCGTGGCCGTCGACCAGCGGATAGCGCAGCGTAAAATCCTGCGCCATGCGAACGAGGGCATCGTAGACGGAGCTGTCTCCGTGAGGATGGTAGCTCTTGAGCACCTCGCCGATGATACCGGCGCTTTTCCGGTGCTGCTTGGTGGGTTCGAAGCCCATCTCGCGCATCGCGTAGAGGATGCGGCGCTGAACGGGCTTGAGACCGTCCCGAACGTCGGGCAACGCCCGTGAGGCGATGACCGACATTGCATACGAGAGATAGCTCTCCCGCATCTCATCTTCGACGTTGACCTGCGATATGATATCGTTGTTCAATACTTACCTGCACTCATGTATCGCGTACTTCGACTCCACGTAGGGGCACCCCGTTGCACTTGACTCTTCACGACGAAGAGGAGACTCGCGCATTTGCGCAGACGCTCGCGCCGCGCCTTCGAGCCGGCGACGTCGTCGCGCTTTCCGGCCCGCTCGGATCGGGCAAAACGACGCTTGTACGGGCGATCGTACGAGCGCTCGTGGGCTCAGATCCCTCATTCAGCCCGACGTTTACCTTTTGGCACCGCTACGGCGGAGATCCGCCCGTCGACCACATCGACCTCTTCCGCATCGACGATCCGCGCGAAACCGTCGAGCTCGGGATCGAAGAAGCGTTCGACGGCGGCTCGATCGTCCTCGTAGAGTGGTGGCGCAACGCGCCCGGCCTTATTCCGCGGCGCCGGTATGAGATCGAGATGGAAGGCGCCGGCAGCGGCCCTCGCCGGATAATCCTTCGCGACCTGCTATGAACGTTCTTGCACTCGACGGAGCGCTCGGGCTCTTCTCCGCCGCGGCGGCGCGCGACGGGCGGATCGCCGGCTGCGCGCAACAGTCGGGAAATATTGCGCTCGAACGCGGGCTCTATCTCGTGCGCCAAGCTCTTGACGAAGCGGGCTTAGAGAGCGCGAGCATCGATCGTCTTGCGGTCGGAACCGGCCCCGGAAGTTTCACGGGCCTGCGCATCGCCATTGCCTATGCGAAATCGCTCGCCGCCGCTTGGCGGCTGCCCCTGGTCCCCATCTCTTCATTCGATTTGGTCGAGTTCGGGCGGCCGTTCGACCGCGTCCTGGCGGTCGTGGTCGGGCGTCCCGGCGTCATCTCGGCGCGCTACCGCTTTGGGGGGGAGACGCGGCGGGCCTCCGGCCGAACCGCCGACGTGCTCGAGGAACTGCTCGCCGGGCGGCAGGACGGGCCGCTGGAGGTGGTGGGCGCGCCGAAGGACGTTCTCCACGCGCTCGCCGAACGCGGTCTAGACGTGCGTCCTCTCGACCCGCCCGTAACGCCCGCAGCCGCAGCCGCCGCGCTCGCAGCAGGGTCGCGCACGCCTCCGGCGAGCCTGCACGAAGTGCGCGCCGACTACGGCGAGTTGCCCGCCGCGAAGATTCCAAAACCTTGAAAGCCGAACTCTACCAGGCCTCACAACAGCCCGGCCGATTCTCGATCGAGCCGATGAAGCCGAACGATATTTCATCTGTATCGCGCATCGAGCGCGCGTGCTTTTCGACGGTCTGGCCGAGCGACGCGTTCTACAACGAGCTGAACACCAATAAGCTGGCGCACTATTTCGTGGCGCGCTACGAAGACCGGGTCGTAGCCTACGGCGGCATCTGGGTAATCGTCGAAGATTCGCACATTACGACGCTGGCGGTCGACCCTGCCTATCGCAGGAGAGGCTTCGGTGAAGTCCTGCTTCTGCGGATGATCGACGAAGCGATCGAGCGCGGCGCGGCGTGGATGACGCTCGAGGTTCGTGAGAGCAACTCACCCGCTCAGCTGCTCTACCGAAAGTACGGCTTTACCACGGTAACGATGCGCACCGGCTACTACACCGACGACAACGAGAGCGCGCTGATCATGTGGGCGGGCAGCCTGAAGAGCGAACTCTATCGAAATCGTCTGCGCGCCTTGCGCGCGAAGCTCGCGCGATGACCGCCTCGTTTGCCGAACTCTCGCGGCGCGTGCGCCGCCACCTGGGGCAGCAGCACCGCTTCGCGCACAGCATCCGCGTCGCGCGCTGCGCCGATCTTCTCGCGCAGCGGCACGGCGCCGATCCGGGAAAAGCGCGGCTGGCCGGGCTGCTCCACGATCTCGCGCGTCTGTACTCGCCGGAGCGCCTTCTGGCGGAGTCCGCGCAGCGCGGGCTCTCGATCGGCGACGCCGAGCGCGCGCACCCGATGCTGCTTCACGCTCGGCTCGGCGCCGAGATTGCGCGCGAACAATTTGGGGTGGACGACGCAGAAGTGCTCTCGGCGATTGAAAAACACACGACCGGCGCGGCGAAGATGTCGCTCTTGGATTGCATCGTCTATCTCGCCGACTCGCTGGAACCCGGGCGATCGTTCGAACGCCGTGCCGCTCTGTGGCGGCTCGCGCGCAACGACCTCGAATCGGCGATGCGCGCGGTGCTCCTATCGGCAATCGAGCACAACGGCCGCAAGGGGCAGGCCACGCTCCCGGCGACGCTTGCCGCAGCCGCGAGCTTCGGCCTCGGAGTTGCCGGCGGCGTGCCGGCGGAGTTACGCGCATCGGCGAGTTAATCGACCTCGTACGCGAGAGCGCGCTCGATAAAAAAGGCGAGTCCTTTACGACGCTCGACGTCGGCGCCCGCACGATTTTGGCCGACACGTTCGCGATCGTCACCGGACGCTCGAAGATTCAGACGCGCGCGATCGCCGACGCGATCGTCGAATCCGCGAAGGGGCACGGTTACCGCGTCTCGCGCGTCGAAGGTTATGCCGATGGTTCCTGGATCCTCATCGACCTCGGAGACGTAATCGTGCACGTCTTTACGCCCGAACAGCGTGACTTCTATAATTTGGAGCGGCTTTGGTCGAATGTGGCCGAGCGGCGCGCCCAGACCTCATGAAGGCTCGGCGGCCGATACACCGGACTCGAGCCTCGCGAAGCCGGCGCGATTTTTGGATGCGTTTAGGCGTTTGGATCTTTATCTTCTTCTTCGCGCTGAGCGTCGCCGGCGGCTTGATCATCGTTAGCTCGTCGCTGCGCTCTCAGTGAGCCGGTAAGCCAAAACCAGATAGCGCCCGCCGCCAAGTACGCGACGAAGTAGTACCCGAACCAGCGTTGCGGCGGCGCCGGAACGGAGTCGAAGAGCCAGATCGTCGTCAGCACGAGCAGCCCGAGCGCTACCAGCGAGATGACGAAGTCGACGAGGCGCATCGACCCCAGCTTGCGGCAATAGACCAGCGCCGCGACCGCGATCAGCATGTAGATGAGAATGAATCCAAACGAGCTGAGCGTGCCGCAATTGTCGAAGATGTCGATCGGCGCTACGCGCGAGGCCAGCGCGGCCAATGCGACGCCGAGCGTGAGTGCGGTTACCAGGGTGACCGCGACGTTCGGCGTTCCGTGACGCGGCTCGATGCGGCCCAGCGCGGCCGGGAAGAGACCGGCCGACGCCATCGCATAGCCGATTCGTCCGGCCGTCGTGATGCATGCCAAACAGACGGAGAACGCACTGCAGAGCGCGCCGGCCGCGATCGGCACGCGCAGGAACCCGACGCCGTATAACTGGGCGAGCGTTCCAATCGGAAACGTCTGCGCGCCGAGCGGTTTGCCGGCGTGCGCGAAGCCGACGATCTCGGCATAGGTCGCAATCACGAAAAACGCCGCGACGAAAAGGACGCTTCCGATAACCGCGCGCGGGATGCTCACGAGCGGCCGGCGCGCCTCGGCGCCAAACGCCGTGGCGCTCTCGAAGCCGACGAAGCTGAAGACCGCCAATGCGATCGCGAGTCCGACGCCGCCCGGAAAGCCGCCCTCGACCCGCACTTGCGCAAGGTCGAGCGAAGGGCCGCCGGCGACCAGGACGGTAACGACCACGATGCAGATGACCGTGACCGAGATCACTTCGAGTACGAGCATCAGCAGCGCCGAAACTTGCACCCCGCGATACGCGGCTTGCCACGCGACCAGCGCGATGGCCGTGACGACGAGAAACGGCGACCACGAGGTCGAGCCGAAAAGCAAGCCGAGGAAAAGCGTCATCGCACCGAGGACCGCGGCGGCGACGAAGCCGTAGGCCCAGATTGCCGCCCAGCCTGCGATCGCGCCGGCCGCACGCCCCAAGTGCTCCGCGACGTAGTGGTACATCGAGCCGGCCGACGCCGAGCGCCGCGCGAATTGGTTGATGCAGAGCGCGACGAAGGTCAGCATCGTGCCGCCGAAGACGTACGCAAGCCACGTGCCGTTCCCGGCAAGCGCATACATGTAGGGCGCGATCAGAATCGGCGTCATGCTCGGGCCGATCAGGGCGATCGAGGTCGCGAGCACCTCGATGAATGAAAGCGAACCCGCTCTCAGCGACGCCCTTGGTTCCATCGAGCAACCTCGTCCGGCCGGATGCCGAGTTCCCGCAGGAACCCGAAACTTCGCGGTTCGCCCCTGGGTAGGAGCGGTCATGAAATTTCGCACGGCCCGGGGCGCAACGGCGCTCGCCTTTTGCGGGGCGATCTGGCTGGCCGCCGCAGCTGCGGCCTCGGCAAGAGAGTTCGTGCAGGACCAAGCGGGAATGTTTTCGGTCTCCACGGTCGCCCAGCTCAACGCGCAGATCTCCAGTTTCAACGCCGCAACGGGCAAAGAGATCGTCGTGATGACGGTGCCGTCGCTCGGGGGCGCTGCGCTGCAAAGCGCGGCCGAGAATGCGTTCTCGCAGCAGAGCGTGAACGGCATCCTGATCTTCGTCGCGCGCGACGACCGGCGCGACATCATCGTGCCCGATCGCTCGGGTGCGCAAGCCGGATGGTTCACTCCCGACGTCCTGCGCGATATCCGCACCTCGATGGAGGCGCAGTTCCGCAGTGAAGACTACGACGCCGGAATCACCGGCGCGGTAAGCGCCATCCTCAACATCTACCGCGCGCACCGCGGCAACCTCAACCGGACGCAATCCGGTGAGGCCGGCGTTGCGGCCCCGGCTGCGCAACGCACTTCACGATTGAGGCATACATCGATGTTTTGGTGGGTCATCCTCGCTATCGTCGGCTTTCTGATCTTGCGCTCGGTCCTTCGAGCGGCTTCGGGCGCACGGTACTACCGAGGTGCGCCGCCGGGAGCTCCGGGCGCAGCTCCGCCCGGAACGCCTCCGGGACCCGGCTACGGGCCGCCGCCCGGTTATGGTTACGGCGGATATGGCGGCGGCGGGGGCAGCTTCTGGAGCGGCCTGCTCGGCGGTCTCGGCGGCGCCTGGCTCGGTAACGAGCTCTTCCGCGGAGGCGGCGGGGGCGGGATTCTCCCCGGCGGTTCCGGCCAAAGCACCCCCGATGCCGGCGACAGCTCTGGCGGCAACGATTCCGCAGGTTGGCAAAGCGACGCCGGGCAGGCCGACATGGGCGCCGCCAGCGGCGGCGACTGGAGCGGCGGCGGATTTGGCGACTCCGGCGGCGGCGGAGACTTTGGCGGGGGAGGTGGAGATAGCGGCGGAGGATGGTAGCGAGCTATGCACCTGCTCGCTCTCGTACTTGCAACGCTCTCCGTCAATCCCTCGTCGTTCGACGCGCTCCACTGGAGGCTGATCGGGCCCTTTCGCGGCGGCCGCGCGCTCGCGGTGACCGGCGTTCCCACTGAACCGAACCACTTTTACTTCGGCGCCGTAGACGGCGGCGTATGGGAGAGCAACGACGCCGGGCGCACCTGGGTGCCGGTCTTCGACCGCGAAGAGATCGGCTCCATCGGCGCGATCGCGGTGGCGCCGAGCGATCCCAAAACGATCTACGTCGGCACCGGTGAGGCCGACATGCGCTCCGACATCGCCTACGGCGACGGCGTCTACAAGTCTACCGACGGCGGCAAGAGCTGGGCGCATCTCGGCCTTAGCGACACCAAACAGATCGGGGCGATCGTCGTCGATCCTCACGACGCCAACGTTGCGTACGTTGCCGCGCTTGGCCATCCGTACGGGCCGAATGCGGAGCGCGGCGTATTCAAAACGACCGACGGAGGCCGCACCTGGAACAAGGTGCTATTCAAGAACGCCGACACCGGCGCGATCTCGCTGGCAATGGAGCCCGGGAATCCGAACGTCCTCTATGCCGCGCTTTGGCAGACGCGACGCCCGCCATGGAACGTCTATCCTCCCTCAAACGGCCCCGGAAGCGGACTCTATAAAACCAGCGACGGCGGCGCGACGTGGACGCAGCTGACCCAGGGCCTTCCGCAGCGTGTCGGGCACGTCGGCCTTTCGATCTCCGCGGCCGCACCGCACCGCGTCTACGCCAACGTCGACAGCCCACCCGATGCCGGCGGCGTCTTTCGCTCCGACGATGAAGGCACGAGTTGGACGCGCACGAGCGCCGACCAACGGATTTGGCAGCGCGGCTGGTACTTCGGCGGGATCACGGCCGATCCGCACAACCCCGACGTCGTTTACGTGATGAACACGGCGACGTATCGCTCGAGCAACGGCGGGAAGAATTTCACCGCGATTTTGGGAGATCCAACGGGCGACGATTACCATACGCTATGGATCGATCCCGTCGACTCGAGCCGTATGATTCTGGGCAGCGACCAAGGCGTCGTCGTCAGCGTGAACGGCGCGAAGTCGTGGAGCTCTTGGTACAATCAGCCCACCGCGCAGTTCTATCACGTCGCTACCGACAACGGCTTTCCGTATTCGGCGTACGGCGCGCAGCAAGATTCCGGCGCTGCCATGGCGACGACGATGAGCAAGTACGGGACGATCTCGCAGCAGGACTTTCGTCCGCTCGACGCCGGCGGCGAGAACGGAAACCTCGCGCCCGATCCGCGCCGGCGCGACATGGTCTTCGGTGACTCGAGCGGACAGGGCGGCCCGACGGTGACCCGCGAGATACCGGCAACGGGCTGGGAGCAGAACGTCGATCCGGTGCTCTCGCATCCTCAGACGACCTGGCGCAATACCTGGACGCTGCCGCTGGCGTTCTCGCCGGCCGACCCCACATCGCTCTACTTCGCTCACCAAAACATCTTTCGTTCGCGCGACCGCGGTGAGACGTGGAAGATCGTCAGCCCCGATCTCTCGCGCGCCGACGAGGGAACGCCCTCGAATCTGGATGCTCCGACGCTCGCCGACGACAACAACATTCGCCGTCACGGCGTCGTGTATTCGATCGCGCCCTCGCCGCTGCGCGCCGATCTCATCTGGGCCGGCACCGACGATGGTTACATCTGGGTGACGCGAGACGGCGCGCGTACGTGGAAGAACGTTACGCCGCCGGAGCTGACTGCGTGGAGCAAGGTTGGAATCGTCGAGGCCTCGCACCACGATCCGGCGGTGGCGTATGCCGCGGTCGACCGGCATCGTCTCGACGACTACAAGCCCTACATCTATCGCACGAACGACGGCGGCGCGACCTGGAAGCCGATCTCGAACGGCATCCCTGCAGGCTCCTTCGTCAACGCGGTTCGCGAGGATCCGGTCCGCAGCGGACTCCTGTACGCCGGCACCGAGCGGGGCGTGTACGTCTCCTTTGACGACGGAGCGAACTGGCAGCCGCTGCAGCTCAACCTTCCGGTAACGTCGGTGCGCGACATTGCGGTGCACGGTAACGACCTGGTGCTTGCGACGCACGGACGCGCGTTTTGGGTGATGGACGATATCGCACCGCTTCGGCAGATCGCGCAGGCTCCGCGCGACCAGAGCTACCTCTTCGCGCCGGTTACGGCCTATCGCGTCCGTCCCGGCAATCAGGAGGGGACCCCGCTGCCGCTCGACGAGCCGCAAGCCGACAACGCCCCGACCGGACTCTACATCGATTACTATCTCCCCCACGTTGCGCACGGTCCCGTCGTCATCGAGATTCTCGCCGGCGACGGGAGCGTCGTTCGCCGCTGGTCGAGTTCCGAGCCGCCCAAAGCGGTCGATCCGCAATCCGTTCCCTTCACGACGCACTGGATCGAGCTCCATCCCGTTCCCCAGACGGATGCCGGAGCGCATCGCTTCGTCTGGGACTTCCATCAGGACACCTCCGACGGCCCGCTGCTCCCGCCGGGGGGCTATACGGTCAAGCTCAGTGTCGACGGAGCGGTCTACACGCGCAACGCACGCGTCGAGCGGGATCCGCGGATCGCCGCAAGCGACGCGGACCTCACCGCGCAGTACGCGCTCGCGCGCCGCGTCGAAGCCCTGAGGGCCGAGGTCGCGCAATCGCGCGCGAAGGCCGAAGAACTCGCCAAGCGAGTCTCACCGCAGCGCGCCCGCACGATCCGCAGCGAGGTCGCCGGGCAGGCGCCTCCAGTAAATCCCGACGATTCGATGGGCGCCTACTCGCACGACGTCACGAGCTTTCTCTTCTTGGAGAATCAGCTCGACTATCTCGAAAGCTCCGTCGAAAGCGCGGACGCCGCGCCGACCCCCGACATGCGTACCGGCTACGACCGGCTCGCGGCGATCTACAAACAAACCCTCGCGAAGTTCGAGGCGATCTCGAAGTAGTTAGCGCCCGGCCTGGAGCGTCTGCGAATACCAGCGCTCCAGGTCGTCATGGAATTGTGCGAGCGCAGGCGTGTGCAGATAGACCATGTGGCCGGATTCGTAAAATCCGTAGCTGATATGAGACTGCAGCTCCGGCGAGAGCTGAAGGTGATTGAGCGTGTAAACCGTCGCGAAGAACGGCGTCGCAAAGTCGTAGTAGCCGTTTGCCGAAAAGATCCGTAGATTCGGGTTGTAGACCATCGCCGCCGCCAAATCCTGAGCCGTATTGGTTGGGAGGGCGCCGTTGTGCTTCCAATCCCACTGGCGGAAGACGTTGACCGTCGGCAGATAGACGGCCGTCGTGTGGTAGCCGAGGACGTCGCGCACGTAGGTGTTTCCCGTCGCGACGAAGGCCGCGTCGATCGCCGAATCGACGGCATCGAAGTCCGGCCGCTCCTGCAGCCGGTCGAGCATGTAGCTCGTGTAACGAGCGTCGTAGCGTCCGAGCATCACGCCGTTATTGCGGAAGAGCTCCGTCTCGAAGCGATAGTACGGAACGCGCAAGTTCGAATCGCGGATGTAGCGTTCGGAGAGTCCGGTATACTCGTGAAGCTTGGCGACGACGTCGTTGTACGTCCCGGGGGAGAGATTCGCTCCCGCAGCGAGCGCGTTGAGGTACTCGTTCATCGCGAACGCCTCGACCTTCGGCAGCAGATCGGCCAGCGTCGTCTGCGGGCCGGGCAGCGCATGGTGGTACCACGCCGACGCGGCCTCCGTGGGCAGGTAGAGTGGAAATGCCCAGTCACCGCCGCCGATCGCGGTCGCAGAGAAGTTCACGTCCCACGCGAGACCGAAGTCGAGAACCGACGATAGGAGCACGACGCCGTTGATGCCGACGCCCTGGCGCTGCAGCGCTTGGACGAGCATCGCCGAGCGCGGCGTGCCGTAGGACTCTCCAAAGAGAAACTTCGGCGAGTTCCAGCGGCCGTACGTCGAGAGATAGCGCGAAACGAATTGCGAGAAGGCGCGCACGTCCGGATCGACCCCGTAGTACTCCTTCGGCGTCCCGGTGCCGACGATGCGGCTGAATCCGGTGCCGGGAGCATCGATGAAGACGAGATCGGTGCGGTCGAGCAGCGAGTAGGGATTGCTATTCAAGCCGAACGGAGCGCTCGGCGTCGGAACGCCGTCGCCCACCGAGACCCGCACCGGTCCGAACGAACCCATTCGCAGCCAGATCGTCGAACTTCCGGGACCGCCGTTATAAAGGAAAGTGACCGGCCGCGTGTGCGGGTCGGCGCCGTCCACCGTAAAAGCGGTGTAGAAAATCGAAGCGGTCGCCTCGTTCTTGTCGTTCTCGAGCGCGATCGTACCGGCGCGCGCCGTATACGGATAGAGCTTTCCGCCGAGCGTTATCGAGTGCTTGGTTACCGCGTCGGGCACGGGCGCGTTCGGCGCCGGAGTGGGCGGCACGGCGACCGCCGCTGCAAGGATTACGGCGAGGCTAAACATTCTGCAGCGCTCCTGCGTACCAGCGTTCTAGGTCGTCGTGAAAGCGCGCCAGCGCCGTCGGGTGGAGATAGACCATGTGCCCCGATTCGTAAAAGCCGTAAGTGATGTTTCGCCGGAGCCCCGGTGCTAGATAGAGATGATCGAGCGCGTAGACCGTCGCGAAGAACGGGGTCGCGAAATCGAAGTAGCCGTTTGCGGAAAAGACTTTGAGGTTCGGATTGTAGGTCATCGCCTGGGCCAGATCGGGCGTGACGTTGAGAACCTGGACGTTGTCGCCGTGCTTGAAATCCCAGCTCTGCCCGTCGCCGTAGATGAGGCCATAGATGTTCGCCCGGTAGAGCAGCGGCGTGTTATAGCGCAGCACCTGGCGCAGATAGTAGTTCGAGGTCGACGTGAACGCCGAGTCGATCGCCGCGTCGGTCGCGTCCCAGTCGGGTGAGACCTCCGGCCGGTCGAGCACGTAGGTCTCGAAGCGCGAGTCGATGCGCCCGACCGTCCGGCCCTGTTGCCGCAGCAGCTCGTTCTCGAATCGATCGTAGGGAATCCGCAGATTCGAGTTGCGGATGTAGGTCTCCGAGAGGCCGGTGTAGCGATGCAGTTTCGCGACGACGTCGTTGAAACGGTCGGGAGCGAGCTGCGCCCCCTGTCCGAGCGCGGCGAGATACTCGCCTAACGCGAAGCTCTCGACCTCGGGGAGAATTTGCGAGAGCGGCCGCCTGTCGCCCAGGGCGTGATGATACCATGCCGTCGCCGTCTCCGTCGGGAGGTAGAGGAGATATCCCCAGTCGCCGCCGCCGACCGGTGCGCCGTCGTTGTAGTCGATGTTGGAGTTCAAAAACGACGAGAGCAAGACGACGCCGTTGAGGCCGATGCCCGCGTTCTGCAGATAGTTCGCCAGCGCACTAGAGCGCGTCGTTCCGTACGACTCTCCAAAGAGAAAGCGCGGCGAGTTCCAGCGATTGAAGTTCGTGATATAGCGCTGGATGAATTGCGCGAAGGCGGCGACGTCCTGGTCGACGCCCCAGAAGTCGTCACGCTTTCCCGCTCCGATGATCCGGCCGAAACCGCTTCCCGGCATGTCGATGAAGACGAGATCCGTGCGGTCCAAGAGCGAGTTCGGATTGTCGGCCAGTCGATAGGGCGGCGGACCCGCCAGTTGTCCGATCGGCGTCTGCACTCGCACCGGCCCAAAGGAGCCCATGCGCAGCCACATCGTCGAGCTTCCCGGACCGCCGTTGTATAAAAACGTCAGAGCGCGCTTCGACGGATTCGCGCCGTCGAGCGTATATGCGGTATAGAAGACGCGCGCCGTCGGTTGATCGTCGGCATTGCGCAGAGTAATCGTTCCCGCGCGAGCGGTGTACGCCAGCGCCTTGCCCTCGAGGACGATCCGATGGTGCGTGACGGCGTCGGCCGTCAGCGGCGGTATAGGCGGCGGTTTCGCGGCGCTCGCCGGCAGGCTGGACGCCAGCGTTGCAACCGCCAGAAGCAGAATGCGAAGCGATGTAACGAGCAATACGAGGACCTCCCAATGCGATGCCGACTATCGTCGGGACGGTTCCGGGGTCCTGCTAGTTTCGTATAACTCGGCGCGTAAGCGTTCGATCGCGCCGGCGATCGAGTCCAGGTACGGCAGCATCGAACTCTTGATCCGATGCAGACGTTCCTCGCCCGCCGCGGTGATCGCGTAGACGCGCCGCGAGCGCTTGGTCGGGTTTTCCCACGAAGCCGTCACGAATCCGCGCTCCTCGAGGCGTCGCAGCAGCGGATAAATCTTGTTGGTATTGACCGCGACGAGGTCGCCGCAGACCTCGTGGATCCGCTGCATCAGGCCGTAACCGTGGTCCGGCCGGCGCTCGATGAGGTGGAGAATCAAGGCTGGAAAGACCGTTTTGCTCTTGATCGGTCCGCGAACGACTTCGTCGATGCGCTGCGACGTGGAGATCATGCCGGTGCGCGCACGGCGGTTGCACCCGCGTACGCCTGCTCGATCTCGGCGGCGTACCGCTGCTCGACGACGCGTCTTTTGATTTTCATTGATGGAGAGAGCTCGCCGCGCTCGACGCTGAACTCGTGCGGCACGATCACGACCTTTCGCACCTGCTCGTAGCCGGCGAGCGCACTCGTCTGCGCGTGGACTTCCCGCGTCAAAAAGGCGCGCACGTCGTCACGCGCCGCCAGCACCTCGGGGCCGGTCGCGGCAGGGACCTGCGGCATCTCCAGTCGCACGAGGCTCCAGCTCGGGCAGATCAACGCGATCGGAAACGGATGTCCATTCCCCACGACCAAGGCTTGCGCGACGTAGATCGATCGCTTGATGTTCGCCTCGATGCGTGCCGGGGCGATCCACTTGCCGGTATCGGTTTTGAATATCTCGCCCTTCCGGTCGGTAATGCGCAGAAACCCCGACTCGGTCAGCTCGCCGATGTCGCCGGTGTGAAGCCAGCCGTCCTCGAGCGCCGCGGCGGTGGCTTCTTCATTGCGATAGTAGCCGTGCATCACGTTTCGTCCGCGAACGAGCACCTCGCCGTCGCCGGCGATCTTGACGTCGACGCCCGTGATCGGCCGCCCGACGGCACCGTATTCGTTGGCGCTCAAGCGGCTCACGGAGACGACGGGCGACGTCTCCGTCAGACCGTAGCCCTGCATGATCGGAATGCCCATCGCCAAAAACGTCATCGCCGTATCGCTGTGGAGCGGTGCGCTGCCGCTGGTGAGAAACTCGACGCGATCGAGCCCCAGCGCCGGGGGGATTTTACCGAGCACGAGCCGCTTGGCGAGCGCAAACCTCAGCGACTGCCACGCAGATGCGCCACCTCCCAGCACCTTTGCAGTCATGTAGGAGCCTCCGGCCTCGAGCGCCCAGGGCACCAATCGCGCACGAAGGCCGCCGGCCGCGAGCGCCTGGCCCTTCACGCCCGCAAGCACGCGATCGAAGATCCGCGGGACGGACGTCATCTCGACCGGCCGCACGTCTTTAAGATCGGCGAGCAGTTCGCCGGGATCGTGACAGATGAAATATCGCACCTTCGCGAGGAGGTAAATGTAGATCAGCGTGTGCTCGTAGATGTGCGAGTAGGGCAGCACGGAGAGCACGTCGCGCCCGCCCTCGATGCCCTCGAAACCGCATTCCAACGAGACCCGTGCGTCAAAGGCGAGGTTGTCGTGGGAGAGCATCACGCCTTTGGGCGGCCCCGTCGTCCCCGACGTATAGATCAGCACTGCGAGGTCGTCGGGGTGCAGCGCCGCTTCGTACGTTGCCGGAAGCTCCGCCCGCTTGGAGCGGACCTCTGCGCCGCGTGCTTCGAAAGCGGCTAAGCCGTCCTCCCCGTGCGAGTTGAAGACGACGACGCGCGGCAGCGGCGCCTGCGATTCACACAGCCGCGCCAGCGTCTGCGGAGCGTCGACAAAAATCAGGCGCGCGCCGGAGTGCTCGACGATGTAGGCGGTGTGGTCGAGCGCCTGGGTCGGATAGATGGGAACGACGACGCAGCCGGCAAAGAGCGCCGCAAAATCGCAGGCCACCCAATCGACGCAGTTGTGGGAGATGAGGGCGAGCCGGTCGCCCGCGCCGAGCCCGGCATCGCGGATCGCGCACGCGAGGTCGGCGACGCGCTCGAGCAGCCGAGCACTCGAAGTCGGCGTCCAGTGCCCTTCGACGCGTTCGACCAGCACCTCATCGCGCGGCTCCGCAAGGGACTCGCGAATTAGGCTTGGGAGCGTCTGCTTTGGCGGGAGCGCCGACTGCATGCCGCAATCTCAATGCGCAGCCTGCCGCGGGATGACCTCTCTCCGAGGTTCGCAGGAGCCTCTCCTTGAGGCCCTCAGGGTTGGCGAAGATACGGCCGAGCGCGCTCCAAGCGGCTCTGCGTCATTCCGGCAACGTCGAGCAGCTCGTCTAGGGAAGCGAATGGACCTTGGCGTTGGCGAAGCTCGACGACGCGCTGAGCTACTGCTCGCCCGATTCCCGGCACGGCCCCGAGCTGGGTCGCATCGGCCGCATTAAGGTCGACGCTCGCCTCGACCGGTACCTGCGCGTGGTGCCGGCTGTGGCGCGCCTGATGGTGAACGCGTGCCCCCTGCCCGGCGGCGGGAACGTCGATCTCGTCGCCGTCGCCGGCCGGCGCAGCGAGGTTGACGCCGGCCGCGTCGGCCTGCGGACTCAAGCCTCCCGCGAGTTCGACCGCCCGCGCGTAACGGTCGCCGAATTGCAGATGGTAGAGGCCGGGCCGTCGTACCGCGCCCGCAACGTAGACGACCAAATCGCCGCTCGGCCCGGGGTGACGCGACCGGTGCGCCGGACGCGGATCGGCGAAAGGGAGTGCGCTTGCAGGCGGAGCGGGCAGCGCGGCCGTCTCGATCGCGCTGCGCGGCGCCCGATGGTGGAGTGCAAAGGCCACGGCGGCAACGACGACTGCGGCGAGCGTAATTCGTGCGATCATGGCCGTCCATCACGACGACGCCCTGCCGCGCAAAGGGTAGCGGTCCGGCCGCCGGAGCGTGTACGATGCTCTTCATGGCCGAGAGCTACGATTTCGCTTCGATCGAACGCAAGTGGCAGTCGCGCTGGGAGCGCGATGCATCCTATCGCGCGCCCAACGATAGCGAG
The DNA here is from genome assembly GCA_049285915.1 of Candidatus Cybelea sp. Classification (GTDB taxonomy): domain Bacteria; phylum Vulcanimicrobiota; class Vulcanimicrobiia; order Vulcanimicrobiales; family Vulcanimicrobiaceae; genus Cybelea. Next base: position 61,300 of record JBAQAW010000089.1, read on the forward strand.
AAGCCCAAATACTACGCGATGGAGATGCTGCCGTATCCGTCCGGCGATCTGCACATCGGCCATGCAAAGAACTACTCGGTCGGCGACGCGGTCGCGCGCATGATGCGGATGCTCGGCTACAACGTGCTTCATCCGATGGGCTGGGATGCCTTCGGCCTGCCGGCGGAAAATGCCGCAATCGCGCGCGGCATCGATCCGGCAACCTGGACCACCGAAAACATCCTCAACATGCGGCGCCAGATTCGCTTGATCGGGACGAGCTACGACTGGTCGCGCGAGATCGCGACCTGCGAGCCGGAGTTCTACCGCTGGAACCAGTGGCTCTTCTTACGTCTTTACGAGCGCGGGCTCGCGTACAAGCGCGAGGCCCCGGTCAACTGGTGCCCGCAAGATCAAACGGTGCTTGCCAACGAGCAAGTCCAAGACGGCCGCTGCTGGCGCTGCGGCCATCTCGTCGAACGGCGAAATCTTTCGCAGTGGTTCCTGCGGATCACGACCTACGCCGACCGGCTGTTGGAAGATCTCGACAAGCTGCCGGGATGGCCCGATCGCACGCGAACGATGCAGCGCAACTGGATCGGGCGCAGCGAAGGCGCGACGTTTGCCTTTGCCGTCGACGGCCTCGACGCCGGCATCGAAGTCTTCACGACGCGCCTCGACACGCTCTACGGCGTCACGTTTTTGGCCGTCGCCGCGGAGCATCCGATCGTCGCTGCGCTTCAGGAAATCGTTTCGCCCGAGCAGAGCGCGCAGATCGCCGCGTTCGCCGAGAGCCTGAAGTCAAGGTCCGAGCTCGAGCGCACGAGTCTGATGGAAAAGCGCGGCATCTTCACCGGTGCCTACGCCATTCACCCGCTCTCCCGCGAACGCGTTCCGATCTGGGTTACGAGTTATGTCCTCGCCGAGTATGGCACCGGCGCGGTGATGGGCGTTCCGGCGCACGACGAGCGCGATTTCGAGTTTGCGCGCAAGCACGCGCTCCCGGCCGTTACCGTCGTCGTTCCTCCGGGTGAAGCGGATCCCGTACGGGGCGAAGCCTTCGTCGAGGACGGCCGGCTCGTCGCCAGCGACGAGTTCAGCGGCATGTCGAGCGAGCGCGCCCGCGAGGCGATTGCCGCGAGGCTGGGGGCGTTGGGAGTCGGGAAGCGCAGCGTGAATTACAAACTGCGCGATTGGTTGATCTCGCGCCAGCGCTATTGGGGAACGCCGATTCCGATCGTGTACTGTCCGCGCTGCGGCGAGGTACCGGTTCCCGACGAAGATTTACCGGTATTGCTCCCGCCGGGCGTCCGTTTCAGCGGTGAGGCAGCGCCGCTCGCGTCGGTCCCCGAGTTCGTGGAGACGAAGTGCCCTTCGTGCGGCGAGCCGGCGCGGCGCGAGAGCGACACGATGGACACCTTCTTCGAATCGTCCTGGTACTATCTGCGCTATCTCGATCCGCACAACGACCGGTTGCCGTGGTCTCCCGCCCGCGCCGCGCAGTGGATGAACGTCGACCAGTACATCGGCGGCGCGGAACACACCGTGCTCCACTTGCTCTACTCACGCTTCTTTTACAAGTTTTTTCACGATCGCGGCTGGGTCGAGGGCTCAGACGAACCCTTCGCGCATCTCTTTCACCAGGGCATGGTGCTGCGCGACGGCGAGAAGATGTCGAAATCGCGCGGAAACGTCGTCGGCATCGACGAGACGGCCGAGAAGACCGGCGTCGACGCGATGCGGCTTTTCCTGCTCTACGTTACGCCTCCCGAAGATACGAGCGACTGGACCGACGAGGGAATCAGCGGGCGCGTCCGCCTGCTGCACCGGATCTGGCGATCCTGCCGCCCATTTTTAGAATTCGCCGCGCCGGCGCGCGCGCAAAGCGACCGCAGGATGCCCGCGGCCGAATCGGCCGACGAAAAGGCGCTGCTTCGCGCCGTCCACGTGGTCGCAAAGTCGGCCGTCGAGGAGACGCTCTCGCGCCGCTTTCATTACAACACGACGATCGCGAAGCTCGACGAACTCGTAAACGCGATGACCGCAGCCGCGGGCGCGAGGCCGAACTCGCCGGCGCTGCTGTACGCCGTGCGGTCGATGCCGATCCTCATCGCGCCGTTCGCCCCGCACATTGCCGAGGAGCTTTGGGAACGCCTCGGCAACCGGGGATCCGTGCACCAAGAGGCATACCTCGAACCCGACGAACAGGCGCTCGCGCTCGACGAGATTACGCTCGTCGTTCAAGTGAATGGGAAGGTTCGCGCCCGCATCCAAGTGCCCGCAACGATCGCCCGGGAGCGGGCACTGGCGCTCGCGCTCGACGATCCCAACGTCCGGGCGCACCTCGATGGGAGGCCGGTGCGCAAGCAGGTCTACGTCCCCGGCAAGCTGGTCAACATCGTCGCATGAAGGCATTGCAGCGAATATCAACGAGCGTCTGCATCGTCGGCGGCGGCCCCTGCGGCGTGATGCTCGGCGTGCTGCTCGCGCGCGCCGGCGTCGACGTCGTGGTGCTCGAAAAGTATCCGGACTTCTTTCGCGATTTCCGAGGCGACACGATCCACCCATCGACGCTCGATCTGCTCTTCGAGCTGGGCTGGCTCGACGAATTCTTAGCGCTGTCGCACAACGAGTTCGCGACGGTCGGGGCAAACATCGCCGGCCGCAATCTTCAGGTTGCGGACTTTTCGCATCTGCACACGCACTGCAAGTTTGTCGGCATGATGCCGCAGTGGGACTTTCTCAACTTCCTCGCGGCGCACGGAAAGCGCTATCCGACGTTCCATCTGATGATGAAGGCCGCCGGAACCGCCCTGATCGAACGCGACGGCCGCACGACCGGGGTAAGGGCCGTGGGGCCCGACGGTGAAGTCGAGATCGACGCTCAGCTCGTCGTCGGTGCCGACGGGCGCCACTCGACGGTGCGCGCGCTCGCGGGCTTGACCGTAAACAATATCGGCGCGCCGATGGACGTGCTCTGGATGCGCATTACCAAACATCGCAGCGACCCGCGAGAGGCCCTTGGCATCGTTACGACCGGGCATCTACTCATCACTCTCGACCGGGGCGACTACTGGCAGTGCGCGTATATCATCGCCAAGGGCTCCTACGACGCGCTCAAAAGCAAGGGCATCGAAGCGCTGCAGCAATCGCTCCTCCAAGTCGCGCCGTTCTTTGCCGACCGCATCGCCGAGATCGACGATTGGTCGAAATGTTCCATGCTCGAGGTCCGGGTCGACCGCCTGGAATGCTGGCACAGACCGGGACTCCTGTGCATCGGCGATTGCGCGCACGCGATGTCGCCGATCGGCGGCGTCGGCATCAACCTCGCGATTCAAGACGCCGTCGCGACGGCCAACCTGCTTGCGGAGACGCTCGCCGCGGGTGCAGCGCCGAGTGACGAAGAGTTAGGGCGCGTTCAAGATCGCCGCATGTTCCCGACGAAGGTCACCCAAGAGTTTCAGGTCTTCATTCAAGATCGGGCGATCGATCCGCTCTTGCAGGGCGCGCAACTCAAACGGCCCCCGCTCGCAGCGCGCATGTTCGATGAGTTTCCGCTGCTGCGCCGGCTTCCCGCGCGGCTGATCGGCGTGGGCGTGCGTCCCGAGCACGTGCACACTCGGGACGCGTTCGCGACTGGGCCTTAGCGTTTAAGCTTCGGACCCAAAGAGCGAGTCGTAGAGTTTACCACCGATCGCCCCCCCGACGATCGGTGCTACCCAGAAGAGCCAGAGCTGCGCGATCGCCCAGCCGCCCACGTAGACGGCGACCGCTGTAGAGCGCGCCGGGTTGACCGACGTGTTCGTCACCGGAATGCTGATCAGATGGATCAGCGTGAGCGCGAGTCCGATCGGAATCGGCGCAAATCCGGCGATGACTCGTTTGGCGGTCGAGCCGGCGATGATGAAGATGAAGCCCGCCGTCATCACCACTTCGCAGACGGCACAGGCTAACAGGGTGTAGTGGCCCGGCGAGTGATCGCCGTATCCGTTTGAGGCAAAGCCGTTGGCGGTGGTAAACCCGGCCTGACCGCTGGCGATGATATACAAAACGCCACCGGCGATAATGCCGCCGACCACCTGCGCGATGACATACCAGATGACGTCTTTTCCAGGAAAGCGGCGCGCGGCCCAGAGTCCGACGGTCACGGCCGGATTGATGTGACAGCCGGAGATGCCGCCGATCGCGAAGGCCATCGTGAGCAGCGTGAGGCCGAAGGCGAGCGCGACGCCCGCGAAACCGATACCGAGATTGGGATAGGCAGCCGCAAGGACGGCGCTGCCGCATCCGCCTAAAACGAGCCAAAACGTACCGATGAGCTCTGCTGCGAGTCGTTTAGAGAGAGGCAAAGTCGACCTCCATATCTTTTGACTACGTCGAGTAAGCGTTGCGTTCGCTCGCTCCTGCGGCGAACCTTCTCATGCGAGAGCCTCTCGCGCGAGCATCTCCGCGTGGATCTCGCGCACGCGTTCGAGCGTGTCAATCTCCTGCGGCGGTTTGTCGTCGCGAAGGCGAACGATCCGCGGAAAGCGCAGGCTGAAACCGCTCTCGTGCAGATCGCTCTGCGCGATGACGTCGAACGCGACCTCGAGGACGATCGCCGGCTCGACCGGGATCTCCGACGCCCGCGCCTTTTCTCGGCGCCGCTCGGGGGCGAGCCGATGAGCGAGGAACCATGGCGTCAGCGCCGCGATCTCGGCGTCGGTCAATCCCGAGTACGCTTTGCCGATGACGGCCGGATGCCCATCGTCGCCGCGCACCGCAAACGTATAGTCGGAGAGCACTTCGGAGCGTTTACCGTGTCCCCATTCGACGGCGACGACCACGACGTCGAGCGTCGACAGCTCGCGCTTGAGCTTGAGCCACCACTTCCCGCGCCGCCCGGGGAGATACGGAGCGCCGCCGCGCTTGAGCATAAGGCCTTCATTTCCGCGCGCGCGGGCAGCGTCGAAGCGCGCGTTGATCTCGGCGCCACCCGGCTCGCGCAGGACGGCGTAAGCCGCAGTCGTCGCGAACCTCTCCGGCAGATCGAGCCTTGCGAGGCGATCCCGGCGCGCGCTCAACGGCTCGTCGATCAGCAGCTCGCCGTCGTATGCGAGCAGGTCGAAGACGACGTATGAGATCGGAACCTCGGCACGCAGCGATTCCTCGACGATTTTGCGCTGGAGCCGCGCCTGCAGCGTGCGAAACGGCAGCACCCGGCCGTCGCGCATGGCGACGATCTCGCCGTCGAGTATGACGTCGTGCTCGATCGCGGCGAGTGCGTCGATAAGTTCCGGATAGGCGGCCGATACGTCGTTGAGCCGGCGCGAGTACAGGGCGGCCCTCCGATCGCGAACGTGAGCTTGAGCGCGTATCCCGTCGTATTTGTCTTCGACCAGCCACGCGTCGCCCCCGAGCTCGGCGTAGGCATCGCCATACGGAATCGGCGTCGCGAGCATGAAACCGATCGGCGTGCCGTACTCGACGCGCACCTCTTCGAGCGTTCCGTGCTTGGCGGCAAGCGCGACCGCGCCGGCGTCGCCCGCCGCCATCAGGGCACGGCGAACGGCGGCGGGAGCCGCGCCGAACGCCTCGCCGATCGCTTCGAGCACCAAGCCCTCTCGCAGCCCGACGCGCAGGTCGCCCGTAACGATCTTCACGACGTACGTTGCGATCAACGGATCTTCGCACGCACGGAGGATCCGTTCGAGCACGGCTTCGCGCCGGCGCCCCGAGCGCTTTCCCGAGGCCTCCGCGATCTCGCCGAAGAGCACGTCGAGGACCGCCGGCGTCAGCCGGTCCCCGAACAGCATCGCGTCGCGCGGCGGCGCAACGAGACGGCCGAGGGCAGCACCGAGATCGCCGGTCGCGCGGTACGCCGCGTCCAAGGCAGCGTCGTTGAAACTCCAGACGCGGCGTGCAGCCTCGACGATCGTTCGACCTCCCACCGAGAGTTTTCGCCGATCGCGCGCCGCAAACGGCGTGCCGGTAAAGAAGCGAGTCGCCGCCACGAGATCCGCATCGTCGAGCGAGCGCAGGTACCGCGCGAGTTCGGCGACCTTTTCGAGCTTGGCTGGAGTCGACCCGATCCGCTCCGCGGTTAGAGCGAAGCGCTCCATCGCTCGAAGTATTCGTAGGTCGCCGCGATGCCGCCGGGCAGTTCGGTCGAGGGCGTCCACCCAAGCTCCGCAGCCGCTCGCGAGGCGTCGAACTGCGCGGCCCTCGCGTCGCCGACGCGCGCCGCGACCCGCTCGACCGGTGCCTCAAAGCCGCTGATCGCCACGAGTTGGCGGTAGATCTCGTTCACGCTGGTCTGCACGTTGGTTCCGATGACGTAGCATTCACCCGAGCCGCGCTCGAGCGCCGCGAGGTTCGCGCGCGCGACGTCGTCGACGTACACGTAGTCGCGCGTCTGTTCGCCGTCCCAATCGATGCGTACGCCCTTTCGCGCCAAGAACTTACCGATGAAGATCGAGATCACGCCTGCCTCACCATTGGGATCCTGGCGCGGACCGTAGACGTTGCCGTATCGAAGGGCGGTGAAATCGAGATTCCGCGAGGCCGCGAAGAAGCGCAGATAGTGCTCCGCGACCATCTTCGTGATGCCGTACGGGGAGGTTGGGTGCTGCGGTGTATCGTCGGTAATCGGCAAACGCTCCGGCGTGCCGAAGGTCGCACCGCTCGAGGCAAAGATCACCTTTCGCGCACCGGAGCGCTGCGCGTGCTCGAGCACGTTGAGCAAGCCGACCACGTTGACTTGCGCGTCGTAGATGGGATCGCGTGCGGAGATCGCTACCGAGTGCTGCGCGGCGTGATGGCTGACGACCTCCGGCGCGAAATCGGCGAAGATCCGGCCGATCGCCTCGTCGCGAATATCCATGTGAACCAGCGAGACGCCCTCGGGAACGTTGGCGCGCCGGCCCCCGCCGTCTTTCCAGAGCGAATCGACGATCAATACGTCGTGACCCGCCGCGAGATACGCGTCGGCAACGTGCGACCCGATGAAACCGGCCCCGCCGGTAATTACAATGCGCATCGTCGTGCTCCGTTACGCTGTGCCGACTAGCCGGTACGCCGGGTCGTCGCAGGGGGATGGCGATGCCATCGTGGGGGCTCCTTTGCTGTTCGGTCGCGACCGTGTTGGGAACGCTAGCCGTTACGCCGCTCTCCGCCGATCTCCGCCCGGTGGAGGTCATCGGTTTGACGGCGTTGGCCATCTATCTCTGTTTTGGCCGCGAGTCGCCGCGATTTCGCGTCATCGTTTTGCTCGCCCTGGTCGCCGGCGCATGCAACGCATACTTCCGCCCCGGCGCCGAGCGGATTCCGGCAGAGCTTCGGACGGCGCGGTACGCCGCGACGCTGCTCGAGCGTGAACTCACCGACGACGGATCGACGGCGATGACGCTCGCGCTCGACGGCGGCACGATCGTTCTCGCCCGTGCGCGTACCGGCGCAGGAGTCCCCGGAACGCAGCTGAGCGTGCGGGGAAGGTTGGCACCCTTCGACGACGCGCGAAATCCCGGCGAGCCGAGCGAACGCGCGATCGAGCACGATCGGGGCATCGACGGACGGCTCGACGGAGCCGAGATCCTCTCCGTCACCGGCTCGCACTGGAGTCCGGCGATCGCGCTGGCGCGACTGCACGAATGGGCACACGATCGGCTGCGCGAGCGTCTCGACGAACCGGCGGCCTCGGTGCTTGCGGGCGAAATGTGGGGAGAGCGCTCGGCGCTGCCGCCGCTCTTGCGCAGCGAGTTTCAAGAGACCGGTACCGTGCACGTATTGGTCACCGCCGGTCTGCACGTCGGCGCCGTGACGGCACTCTGCCTCTTCGTGCTATCGCTGGCCGCGCTTCCCCGCTGGTCGACCTGCGCGCTCGCCATCGCGCTTGCATGGGTCTTCGTCTGGTGGAGCGGGGCGCAGCTGCCCGCCGAACGCGCCGCCACGATGGCATCGTTTGCACTGATCGCACGCGCGTGCGGCCGCGCGACGTTTTCGTTCAACTCGCTCGCGGGCGCCGCGATCGTCGTTGCGTTCCTGCGTCCGCAAAGCGTCGCGAGCGCGTCGTTTGCGCTCTCCTTTTCATGCGTCGGCGCGATCTTCGCCTGCGCGACGCCGATCGAGCGCGCGATCGAAGCGCACGTCGCTTTACCCCAGCGCGTGCGCGAAGGCCTGATGCTCACGCTGGCGACCCAGCTGGGAACGTGGCCGCTCGGTGCGGCCGTCTTCCTGCAGTTCGCGCCCTACGCGGTCGCGGCAAACCTTGCCGTCGTGCCGTGCGTCGCACTGACGATGGCTTTGGGCGCCGGGCAACTCGCCCTGAGCTGGTCCCAACCGCTGGCGGCGGCGTGCGCGAATCTCAATTCGTGGCTGCTCGCGTGGATGCTCGGCGTCGTACAGACCGTCGCCGAGCTGCCGCACTCGGTGCTGCCGATGACGCCGGCGCCCGCATGGTGCATCGCGTTCTACGACGTTGCGCTGCTCGCAGCGCCGGCTCTTTGGAGCAAAGGTGCGCGAACGCCGGCGGCCGCGGCTCTTCTGTTCGCAACGAGTTTCGTGCTCTGGCCGCCGCAGACGTTCGACGGACGTCTGCGCATAACGATGCTCGACGTCGGTCAAGCGGACGGAATCGTGATTCAAACGCCGCGCGGTCACGCGCTCTTGGTCGACGCCGGTGGAAAGCTCGAACGGGGATCTCGCGGGGGCGATTCGGTTGCCGAGCGCGTCGGCGAACGGACCGTCGTGCCCTATCTCCTACGGCAGGGCATCCACGAACTCGACGCGCTGATTCTCTCCCATCCGCACGGCGATCACGCCGGAGGCGTCGCACCGGTGCTTCGCAGGATACGCGTCGCCCAATTCGACGACGGCGGCCAGCGCTACAGCGGTCACGCCTATCGCGATGCGGTCGCGACGGCCCAGGCCGCCGGCGTGCCCATCCTCTATCCGCGCGCCGGATTACGCTGGCAGACCGACGACGGCGTCGTGCTGCGTTTTATCGGGCCTTCGCTGCCCTTCATCGGCGGAGGCAATGCAATCAACAGCAACTCGGTCGCGTTCGTCCTCGATTACCACGCATTCCACATGCTCTTTACCGGCGACGCCGGCACCGAAGCGGAGCGACGCTTTCTAAGTGAAGGAGTCGATCTGCGTGCCGGCGTTCTCAAGGTCGGACATCACGGTTCGGCATACGGTTCGTCTCCGGAGTTCATCGCGGCGGTGGCGCCTCGGGTTGCGATCGTCTCCGTCGGGCGCCACAATCTCTTCGGGCATCCGGCGCCGTCGACGCTGGAGACGTTACGACGGTTCGGCGTTCGCGTTTACCGCACCGACGAAGACGGCGCCGTCAGCGTCGTAAGCGACGGTAAACGTTTCGCGGTCTCGAGCTTGCTGGCGCCAGAGCCTTAGCCGAGATTCGGGCTGGGGTCTGCAGCGCGCTCGAGCGCTGCACGATCCCAGCGGCCGAGATTTGCCGCCGCTTCGTAGGTCGCTTCGAAGAAATCGAGGACCGTTCGATCGGGATCCTTCGACGTTCGCACGCTATCGTAGGGCAGCAGAAACTCCCGCATCGCGCCGTTCCAGACTCCGGGAGATGGAACCGCGGCATCCGCGAAACCGTTGGGCTCGGGATAAGCGTACGCATAAAACGACGCCTCGATTCCCGGTGCGCCGGGCCAAAAGCCAACGCTCTGCTCTTCGTGCGAATACGCTTCCCGTGTTGCCGAATCGGGCAGGTTGGGAAATCCGCCCGGGTGCTGCGGTGCGCGGCGCCCGGAGAAGCGGGTCGTCGCCAAATCGAAGCTTCCCCAGAAGAAATGCACCGGACTTGCTTTGCCGATAAAGCCGGCACGGAAAATTTTGCAGAGACGGTCCGCCTGCAGGAGCGCCCGGAAGAAACGCTCCACGTACGGGCCGTCGTAGGACGCGTGAACCGTGTCGCGATCGAAGGGAATCGCATCGCGGATTTCGTTGGGCATCGTATTGATCCGCACGGGGAAGTGGAGGTTTCGCAGATCGTCCATCAGCCGCTTGTAGAACTCGGCCACGCTCATCGGCTCGAGCGCAAATCCCGCGCGCTCCCCGTCACAGCCGTCAATATGGAGGCGGCGCTCCAAGAAATCGAAGGTGATCGCAAACGAACGTCCGTCGCCGTAGGGCATCGGCGAGGTCGTCAGCCCGCTCGGCGTCACGTAGAGCACGACGTTCCACCAATGATTGATCAGCGGCGTCAGGCGCAACCGGATCTTGCCGGCGATCTGCGTCCACAGGTGAAGCGTCGCCAGGCTCTCCTTCCACTCGTCGTAGCGTAACGTTGGCCATCGTTCCATGCGCCGCCTTACGATTTACCCTGGCGGCGCGCCTGCCGGGAGAATCTCGGGCTCGTCTGAGCGAATGGACCCCCGATGGTGATCCAGTGAGCGCCTCGCTCTCGCAGATTACAGCGCTCGAACTCTTCATCCGACTCGGAGTTGCCGCGCTCTTGGGCGCATTCATCGGCTTCGAGCGCCAGTGGCGCCAGCGTTCTGCCGGCCTGCATACAACCAGTCTCGTCTCGGTCGGCGCCGCCCTCTTTACGCTGCTCGACATCGTCATCGGCGCGGGCGACACGACCCGGATCGTCGCGGGCGTCGTTACCGGCGTCGGCTTTATCGCAGGCGGCGTCATTCTGCGCACCGGAGCAAACGTCACCGGGCTCAACACCGCCGCGACGATGTGGGCCACGGCCGCGGTCGGAGCGCTCGCCGGTTTCGGCCTTTGGGCCGAAGCCTTTGCCGGCGCTGCCGCGATCCTCTTGCTCAACACCCTATTTCAGCCGGTCGCCGATGCGATCGACGCGCGCGCGCATCGGCGGCAGGCGCCCGAAACGGTCTACAGGCTTTCGGCGCTTTGCCGGCCGGAGAGCCAGAACGCGGCCGGGGCCGCAATCGTGGAGGCCGTCAGCGGCTCGGCGATGAGCTTGCAATCGCTCGAGCGCCGGCACGCCGAAGGCGGTTTCATTAAACTGCGCGCCGATATCTATTCGCGCAAAGCGGATGACCGCGCCGTCGAAACTCTTTGCGCGCAGTTGCTGTCGTGCAACGGCGTAGAGGCTTCGGATTGGCAGAGCAGCACTCCATAAATTCGAGAACATTCCGGGAGAGACTCACGTGTGCCGTAACATCAAGACCCTGCATAACTTCGAGCCGCCGGCGACCGGCGACGAGATCCGCGCTTCGGCGGTGCAGTTCGTTCGCAAGCTAAGCGGGTTCGCCCGCCCGTCGAAAGCCAACGAGGCCGCGTTCGAGCGCGCCGTCGAGCGCGTCACCACGGCGGCGACGGAGCTCCTCGACTCGCTCGTTACGCACGCCGCCCCGCGCGACCGGGACGTGGAGGCCGCGAGGGCGAAAGCGCGCGGCGCGCTGCGGCGTCAGTCCGTTTCGCCGGCCGCCGGAAGCGGCATCGGCAGCTCGATCTGATGCGGATCGGCTTCGCCGTTGAGCGACGACGAGCGATAGCGCTGCGGTGAAAAGCGTAGATACATAATCGGGATCAGCAGCAGCGTCAGAACCAGCGAGCTTGAGAGACCGCCGATCACGACGATGCCCAGCGGCCGCTCGGCCTGCGATCCGGGATCGAGCGCGAGCGCCAGAGGCAGCATTCCGGCAATCATCGCGATCGTCGTCATGACGATCGGCCGGAACCGTGCGTGCGCGCTCTCCTTGATCGCTTCGAGCTTGGTAAGCCCGCGCTCGCGCAGCTGATTGGCAAAATCGACGAGCAGAATGCCGTTCTTCGCCACCAAGCCGACGAGCAGGATCGCGCCGATCATCGAGAAGAGGTTGAGCGTCTGGTGGGTGAGCGCGAGCGCGCCGAGCGCGCCGACGACCGCGACCGGAACCGTGAACATGATGATGAACGGCGTCACGTAGCCGTTGTACAGCGCGACCATCAGCAGATAGACGAGTAAGATCGAGAGCGCCAGGGAGACGGCCATCTCGGTAGCGGTATCGTGCACGCTCTCCTGATTGCCGCCGGCGACCGGCGTAACGACGATGCTCTTGGGCAGATCGAGGCTTCGCAGGCGTCTCTCGAAGGCTCGCTCGACGTTCGATAGCGTCGCTCCGGGCGCGACGTTCGCGCCGATCAATACGACGTTGCGCCGGTCGATGCGCATGATCAGCGGGGGCGCCGGGGCGCCGACGAGCTGGATGATATCGCCGACTCGAACGATGGACCCGTTATTCGCGCGAATCGGAATCGCCGAGATCGCCCCCAGCGAGCGCAGATCGCCTTGCGGATAGATCACTTGCACGTCTTTGAGGCCCTGCGGACCCGTAAACTGCGTTGCCGTATCGCCGCCGAAGGCCGCGCGCACCGCCGTCGACGCCGTTCCGATGCTCGCATCGAGCGCGCGTGCGTTGTTACGCTCGAACTCGACCTCGACTTGGGGCGCCTCGTTCGTAAGCGACGTCGTCGCGTCGACGACTCCCGGCGTTGCCGCAAGCGCCGAGTAGGCGCGCGCCGCCGCCTGTGAAGGATCTGCGGTAAGGCTCGAAACGACGTAGGCGATCGGCTGGGCGATGCCGCCGGACGAATCCGTCGCCGGAACCGCGACGACGTTGGTGCCCGGTAAGAGCTGCCCCAGCTTCGAGCGCAGGTAGTCGGACCAATACTCGGTAGAATGCCCGCGCCGATCGCGCAGGAAGAGATGGATCTGTCCGATGGCGCCGTTATTGATGTAGCCGCTGATCTGTCCCTGATAGGCTCCCGCCATCGTGGTTTCGGACTGTATATCCGCGATGCCGTCGACGACGTGCTCGGCGCGCAGCACCGCCTGCTGGGTCTGCGTCAACGGCGTTCCGGTCGGGTACTCGACGGTGACGAAGATCTCGCCGCGGTCGACGGGCGGCATATATTCGAAGCCCACGATACCCAGCGGTATCAACAGCAGCGCAAGTACAAGGCTCACGAAAGATATCCACACGACCGCGGAACGGTGCTCGAGCCCCCACGGAAGCGCGCGCTGCGTGTACCATTGCCGAACGTTCTCGAATCCCCGGCCGAAGCGGTCCACGATCTTCCACGGCTTCCAGCGCGAATAGAGCGCCCAGCGCCCGGCCAACGATGGCGTAACTGCAAAGGAGACGAAGAGTGAGGTCAGCGTCGCGACCGTAACGACGAGGCCGAACTCGCGCAAGAAGAGGCCGACCGAGCCGGGCAGGAACGAAATCGGCGCGAAGACGACGACGATGACGAGCGTAATGACGATCGTCGCCACGCCGATCTGCGTCAGGCCGTTGACCGCGGCGACTCTGGGAGCCTCCCCTTCGGCGCGATGGCGCTCGATATTCTCCAATACCACGATCGAGTCGTCGACGAGGATGCCGATCATCAACGTCATCGCCAACAGCGAGACGGTGTCGAGCGTAAAGCCCGCCATGCGCATCGCGGCCAGCGTGACGAGGAACGAGGCGGGCACCGAGATCATGACGACGATCGCATTGCGCCACGAGCGCAGGAAGAATAGCATCACGATCGCCGTGAAGAGAATGCCTTCGATCAGCGTCCGCGTTACGCCGGAGAGCAGCTCCTTCGTGTAGGTCGACTGAACGCTTAAAACCGCGAAGTTGATCTCCGGATACTGCGCTCGCAGCGAAGGCAGCTGGGCGAGCACCGCGTCGGAGGCTGCAACCTCGCTCGCGCCCGCGGCCTTCTGAACGTCGAGCTCGACGGTCGGCTTTCCGTTCGTGTAGGCGTAGACGCGCTGCGTTTCGTAGGCGTCCTTCACGCTCGCGACGTCACCGATCCGGTAGAGACGCGGCGACGCCGTCCACGGATAGACCGAGCTTCCCGACGATCCGGCCGGCGAGGTCGTCGTGTTCCCGAGCAGCAGCCCGGCGACCGAGGGCACGTCGCTAATGTCGCCGCGAATGTCGAGGTTCGTCTCTCGATTCGGCTGATAGACGATGCCGCCGGGGGCGCGTACGTTATTATTCGCGACCGCGTTGATCACGTCGGTCAGCGTGAACCCGGAGGACTGCAGCGTTCGCGGATTGACGTTGACTTGAATCGAGGCCGTGACGGCGCCGTTCTCTTGAACGAACGAGACGCCGGGCACTTGTTCGATCGCCGGAACGATCGTATTGGTCACGATCGACGACAGGTCGCCCAGTGAGAGCGTCGACGAAGAGGCGCTCAGAGAGACGACGACCGCCTCGCTCGGATTGTAGATCGAGATCTGCGGCGTCGGAAGGTCGTTGGGGAGCTGGTGCAGCGAGTTCTGCACGCGTCCCTGCACCTGAACGAGATCCGTATTCTGATCCGAGGTCAAGGAAAAGACGGCGACGATCGAGGCCTGTCCTGGCTGAATCGACGTTTCGATGTAACTGAGGTCGGGAGCGCCCGCGATCTGGTCCTCGAGCGGGCGGACGATCGCGTCGCGCATCTCCGTCGTCGAGGCGCCCGAGTAGGTCAGCTGCACTTGGATCGAGGGCACGTCGTAATTCGGCAGCTGCTGCTTGACCAAATTGAAGCCGGCGATCGTGCCCGCAAGCAGCACGAGCGAGAGAAAGACCGTGACGAGCGTCGGCCTGCGAACGAAGAGCTGGGTCAGCCACATAAGGCTACTCCACCGCCGCGGGCATCGGCTGCGCGGACGGCGCGGCCGCACGGCGCTCGCGGTGCGGGCGCGGTCCGAGCCACATGAACATCACCGGGACGAGGACGAGCGTGAGCAAGAGCGAGCTGATCAGGCCGCCGATGACGACGATGCCCAACGCTTGCCGCTGCGCGGCGCCCGCATCGAGGGCGAGCGCGATCGGCGTCATACCCGCGATCATCGCGCACGTCGTCATGATGATCGGGCGAAAGCGTTCGCGCGCGGCCTCGATCATCGCATCGTGCCGGCTCATTCCTCGCTCGACCATATGGTTGGCAAAGTCGACCAGCAGGATGCCGTTCTTCGAGGCGAGGCCGACGAGCAGCACCGTTCCGATCAACGAGAAGAGATTGAGCGCCTGATGCGTGAGCGCAAGCGAAGTCAGCGCGCCGACCGCCGCAACCGGGACCGCGAACATGATGATGAAGGGAAGACGATAGCTATCGTACAGCGCGACCATCAGCAGATAGACCAGCAGCAGCGAGAGGACGAGCGCCGAGCCCATTCCACGCACGGTATCGGAGAGATTCTGCTGCTGGCCGCCCACATTAGCCTTTACCGAGACCGACGACGGCAAGTGCAGGGCCGCTAGGCGCGCCTGGAACGCCTTCTGGACGATCGACTGCGTCGCACCCGTAGCCAGATTCGACTGTACGTGCACGACCGTCTCGCGATTGACGCGCGTCAGCAGCGGCTCGGAAGGATCTCCGACGAAGTGCGCCACGTCGCCGACGTGCACGATCGATCCGCGCAGCGACCTGATGGGAATCTCGGCCACGGTCTCCAGGCTCGTCTGGAAGGCGCGCGGATAGAGGACCTGCACGTACTTCGTTCCGCGCGAGGTGTTGAACTGGGTGGCGAGCGTTCCGCCGAACGCCGCGCGAATCGCCGCGGCCGCTTGGCCGATATTCACGCCCAAGACGCGTGCCCGGTCCCGATCGAACTCGATGTCGACTTGCGGCGCCAGCTGCTGCGCGGAGCTGTTGACGTTCGCCGTTCCCGGGGTCTCGCGCAGCGCTTGCGCGACCTTCGCTCCGTAGACTTCGGGGCTGTCGCGCGTCGACGTAATCAAATAGTCGATCGGCTGAGCGTTGCCTCCGCCGGTGCCGGTGGCGGGTATTGCGACGACGCGCGCCCCAGGCGCCACTTCGCCCGCGATGCGCCCCAGCACCGGCGCCCAATAACTCGTCGACTTTTTGCGATTGGGTTTCAAGAAGACGTGAATCTGGCCGACCGAGCCTTGAACGAGCAGGCCGCCGAAATTCGATTGCGTCCCGCCGGCGAGCGCCGTCTGCGACGCGACGTCCGGCAGCCTCTCGAAACGCGCGGCCATCTGCCCGATCGCGGCGTTGACGGTCGCCAGCGGCGTGCCGGTCGGATAGGTCGCCGCAACGAAAATCTCACCGCGGTCGACGGGGGGAATGAACTCAAAGCCGACCGCCCCCAGCGGAACGAGCAAGATCGAAAGTACGACCGCGACCGCGGAGACGACGACGATCCCCACCGGACGCTCCAGCGCCCACGGCAGCGCACGCTGCGAATACCATTGGCGCAAATTTTCAAAACCCTCGGCGAAGCGCTCGATGGGCTTGGGAGCCTTCCAGTTCGACTGGAGCGACCAGTTGCCGGCCAGGGCCGGCGTTATCGTAAAGGAGATGCAGAGCGAAGTGAGCGTCGCGACGACCACGACCAGCGCGAACTCCGAGAGAAACCGCCCGACGGTTCCCGGAAGAAATGCGATCGGAAGAAAGACGACGACGTCGACGAGCGTGATCACGACGGCGGCGGGACCGATCTGCGTCCGCCCTTTGATCGCCGCTTCGCGCGGCGCTTCGCCGTTATCGTAGTGCCGCTCGACGTTCTCGAGCACTACGATCGAATCGTCGACCAAGATCCCGATGATCAGCGTCATCGCAAGCAGCGAGACCGTATCGATCGTGAAGTTGACGGCCTTCATCGCCGCCAACGTCACGCAGAGCGAAGCGGGAATCGCGATGAGAACGACGATCGAGTTGCGCCACGACCTCAGGAAGAAGAGCATGACGATGGCCGTGATCGCGATGGCCTCGATCAGCGTATGAAAGACGCCCCAAATCTGTTGCTTCGTATAGGACGCTTGATCGTTGAGGACGCGAAAGTCGAGCGCCGGGAAGGCGCCTTCGATTCCCGGCAACGCCTTCATCACGTTTTGCGCGGCCGTTACTTCGCTCGCCCCCGTCGATTTCTGCACGGAGAGCGAGATCGTGGGAACCGTCCCGACGTAGCTGTACTGCCGTTGCGGCTCGTAGGAGTCGGTAACCGAAGCGACGTCGCCGATGCGGATGACGCGCGCCGTAGCAGTCCACGGATTCACGCTCGAGAGTGAGGGACCGCCGTAGCCGCCTCCGCCCGAAGCCGCCGGCGTGCTCGCGCTTTGCTGCGAAGCCGGCGCGGCGCTCGGTGCCGTCGTAGAAGTCGTCTGCGCGATCGCCCGCGCCACGGCCGGATTGAACGTTGCGGCGGGTGAGGGCGTGGCCAACGGCGTCGGCGTTGCAAACGTTACCGCCGTTGCGGGCGCCGGCGCCGCGGAAGATAACGGCGCGGCGGCGGCCGAGGCG
>JBAQAW010000090.1:0-4295 GCA_049285915.1 Candidatus Cybelea sp.
CCGGTCTGGCGCGCGAGCCGCCCGGCGACGATCGTCCCCGCGATCAGCATCGCGAAATACCAGATGCTGCCGGCCTTCACGGCCGCGCCCGGCGCGACGCCGAGGGCCGCCAGCACCGCGCTCAAACTGTACTGCGTGTCACGCGTGAGCTCGGAGAGCGCGTGAGCCGGCAGCACGCTCGCGAAGTATTCGATATTCGCGGCGGCGCCTAAGACGCCAAGCGAAAGCGCGGCCAGCGCGACGGCGCAGATTGCGAGGACAACGCGCGTTGCCGGCAGCCAGACCGCAAGCGCCACGCAGACCGGGAGTCCGAGGTGCGGCTCGACCATCGCACCGGCAGCAAAGAGCGCGGCGATCGGCGCGCGGCCCCGCCAGGCCCAATAGCCTGCCAGACACGTGCACGCGACGGCCAGCGGAACGACCTCGCCGAAGGGCAGCGAGAGCGTGCCCAGCGAGAGTGCAAAGGCTCCCAGCGCCGTCTCCCACTGCACGCGCGCGAATCGCGCGAGCGTCAGCACGCACGCCAGCCACGCGAGCAGCAGCAGCACGAGCCAGCACGCTACCGCGATGGCATACGGCAGTTGTGCGAGCGGAATCAGTGCGGCGATCGCGTAGCCCGGCAGCGGCGCGGGAATCGTTACGCCGGGGTTCTTGCGAAAGAACGCATCGGAGCCGACGCTGCGCTCGCAGCCGCCCAGCGGTTGCGTTTGATAGGGATCGGCGCCCTGCGATGCGACCCGCGCGGCACAGTAGAACGCACGGAAATCGCCCGCGAAGAAACCGGTACGCGTGACGATGCTCGTTTGGGCGGCCAATGCCAACAGCGTCGCGACGACGATGCCGGCGGCGAGCCACGACCTGCGCAAAGGGCTAGGAGCCCGAAGCGATCGGCAGTTCTGTTTCGGTTGTCGGCTGGTATTCGAGTTCGGAGGCAATCTCCGAGAGCCGTTCGAGCACGGTCACGTGGCGTTGCTCCAAGCTGGCCGCGAGCGGCCCGACCCACGACTCGTGCACGTCGCCGAGCAGCAGGTTCCCGCGATAGAGCCGTCCGGCGCTGCGGTAGTGCGCGTACGCCGCGCGTACCTCGCCGCGATCGTACTGTTCGTCGCCGTCGTTGGAGTGCGCCAAGAAGCCGTTGACGTCGATGATCACGTTGTCGAGATCGACCGCGAGATCGTCGCCGGCGCGGAAGTACGCCTCGACTCGATCGAAGCCGACGAGTTGCGCGATGGCCTTACGAATGTTGGAACACGCCGTGCGCAGGCTCTGTGCGACCAAGTGCTTTTCGGCATCGGGCCAAAAGAGTTTTCCAAGCTCGGCGCGCGAGACGCTCCCGCCGGGCTGCAGCGCGATATAC
Source organism: Candidatus Cybelea sp. (assembly GCA_049285915.1). GTDB lineage: Bacteria > Vulcanimicrobiota > Vulcanimicrobiia > Vulcanimicrobiales > Vulcanimicrobiaceae > Cybelea. Next base: position 1,358 of record JBAQAW010000090.1, read on the forward strand.
TTGAAGATCTGACGGTCGCGCCGGCGCACCCATTCGATCGGGCGCCGGTCGATCTCGGCGCGGAACCAGCCGAAGAGGCGAACCTGCATCGGCGTTGCGGCCTGCACGCGCCGCCCGTAGCGATCGTAGAGACGGCTGCGCGAGAGCGCGCGCAGCGGCCGGTACCCCTCGGGCGTGTGCACGACGAAGAGCCCGTGCTCTTCGAGCGCTTGCAGTTGCTGACGATCCTCGAGATACGATCCGCTCATCAGCTTGAAGACGAGATCGGCGTCCTTCTCCGAGACGAACTTCAGCGCATCGGCAATGAACTCGTTAAAAAGATGGCCGTGGCGCAAGCGCCAGTTATCGAAGGCCTGCGCGAGGCTGCAGCTGTCTTCGGCGGCTTTGCGCAGCGCGCTGCTGACGACGTGCGGCCAGCCATCGGTCACCTCGAGCAGACGCAGCACGTCGGAGTGGGCGAATGGCACGCCGTAAGTTTCGGCGAGATGGCGCACACCCGAGGCGTCGAAGGCAAGCCGTTCGGCATCGCACAGCGAAGCGATTCCTTGTGCGACCAAACGCCCAACCTGGAATGCGCCGCGCGACCGGCAGGCGATCAGCAGCGAGGCACCCTCGGGCAGATCCTCGATGAGCCGGCTAATCGCTTCGAGACCCTCGGGCGCCGGAATATCGGTGCAATCGAGCGCGATTTCCAGCGGCACCCGCGAGGCAATCGCTTCGATCATCGCCTCGTGCGATTGGAGCATCATTCCGCCTTCGAGCGCGCCGGCAACGGCAGCCCAAACGGCTTCGGGGGTGAAGTTGGCGCCGACGACGCCGTAGTAACCGTTGGTCGCGCGGTAACGCATGTAGGCGACCAGCGCCATCGTCTTGCCGAATCCAGGGGGCGCGACCAAGAAGCGCACCGGCACGTTCGTGAAGCGGCCGAGCCACTCTTCGAGTCGTGCTCTCCGCACGATTGATGGCCCCAAACGGGGCAATTTTGCGTTCACTGAACCAGAGGGTCCTCCTCTGGAAGCTCAGTATATAATCTAATCTTCATACTTGCAACCAGCCGTTACGTAGTGCCGCCTACGACGCCACCAGGCGTCTACTAAGCGATTCGAAGAATCGGCCCCGCCACCGTACCTCATAATTACATCGGCGTAGGAGGTTCCGAGCTTTAGTAACGAGCGGCTGCCCGCGAACGATCTGCCGGGTAAGTTCGTGATTTTCGCGCAATTCGGGGCGTAGGCGATCCAGGGCCGCACGCGCCGCCGGCGGATGATCGGCCCCGAAGCGGAGCAGCCGCGGATAGACCGGCCGGAAGTATCGCACCACATCGAATCCATCGAGTTCGGCCTCGCCGAGGACTTCGCCCGGTGCCCCTAGGGAGGAGTACAGGCGGCCCTTCTCCGCGTGGCGCCGCGGCGCAAGCGTATGCCCGTAGTGCGCGTAGACGTAGGGCAGCGCGACGCGTCTGCCCGTCAGGCCGATCAACTGCTCGTGCACCGCGCCTTCCCAGCGCAGCCCCGCCTTGAAGCGAAAGAACATCATCCGCCGCTCGATCGACGTGTAGTAATCGAACGACCCGAAGAAATGCCACGTGTAGCCGTCGACGAAATCGTACTGCGCCGGCACCGAGCCGAGGCGTCGCGCGATGCTGCCGACTTGCGGCCCGTGCACTTCGTCGGCGTCGACGAACGCGACCCAGTCGCCGGCCTTTTCCTGCTCGTGCAGGCCCAGACAGATATTGCGCGCCTGCGCGAACGTGGTAAACGGTGTGCGGTCGACGACGATCCGGCCTTCTCGTCCGAAGGCGCTCGCCGCCAGCGTCTGCGCGTGCGGCGACGGTTCGGGCGCGTTATCGTTGACGATGAGCAGCTGCGCCGCGCCGGCGATCGACGTGAGCATCGCGCTCAAGAACGGCTCCTCGCGCGGGCCGAGAATCAGGTGCGCCGCAACGCCGGCCGGCGATTCCATCGGTGCGCGCTTCGCGCGCGGCGGCGGAGTTTCCGCCGGGTACGCGAAGCGGGCGTGATGCCGCCTCTGCGCCTGGCCGTCGACGCGCGCGTCATCGCGGAGGATACGCGCGGCATCGGGCGCTACGCGCGCGCGGTCCTGCGCCGCCTCGTGCTCCGCGACGACTTGGAGCTGACGCTGCTCGCCGACGGGTTCTTCGCGGCGCGCCGGCGCGCGGCGTACGCGCAGACGCTGGGCAATGAGAACTTCCGCGTGCGCGGACGCGTGCCCGACGATGCCCATCTCGTCTGGCATCCGGCCAACGGCACCTTCTTCTCGTCCTCGCAGCCCTCGGTCGCCACGATCCACGACGCGGTGCCGTTTCGTTATCCCGCCGCCGACCCGCAGCGCCGCGAGCACGCGCAGCTGCCTTTTCTCCGCTCGGCGCGCCATGCAACGCGCGTGATCGCCGTCTCGCGCTTCGGCCGCGACGAAGTGCACGAGATGCTCGCCGTGCCGCTGGACCGCATCGAGATCATTGCGCACGGAGTCGAAGCGGCGTTTTCACCCGGCGATCCGCAGCCGCTGCCCGCCGCGCTGCAAGGCCGGCGTTACCTGCTCTTCATCGGCGACCCCATCGGCGAACCGCGCAAGAACTTCGAGCTGCTCTACGAGGCGTACCGTCAAGCCTGGAGCGGCAGCGACGCGCCGCTGCTCGCCGTCGCCGGGCCGCGCGCGCCGCAGCTGCCCGGCGTGCTGCATATCGGCAACCTCGGCGACGATCTGATTGCCGATCGCAGCGAAGCGCTGCGTGCCTGCTATCGCGGCGCCGTTGCGCTTGCAATGGCGTCCTACCACGAGACGTTCGGCATGCCGATGCTCGAAGCGATGGCCTGCGGCACGCCCGTCGTCGCCTCGCACGCAAGCTCGTTGCCGGAGGTCGGCGGCGACGCGGCGCTCTACGCGCCGCCCGACGATGCGGCCGCCTGGGCCGTCG
>JBAQAW010000091.1:0-37331 GCA_049285915.1 Candidatus Cybelea sp.
GCAGAAGCCTGTCCGGCCCTCGGCAAGCCGCGCAGGCGGCGCCGGCGGCGAGCGCGGGCCAGGCGCTCGAGCGTTTTGCGCGCAACGTCGATGCCTCGAAGCGGGCCAAACGGGCTGCCGGGTGGAAGGAATGCGTTGCCTGCGGCGTGCTCGTGGCGCCTTCGCGAGAGCGGTATTGCACCACGTGCGGCGCGGAGCGTCTCCAAAGGCGCGCGCTCGCGACGGCGAGGTTGCTCTTCGAGGCCCCGTGGTTGGGCTTCGCTGGAACGGCCGAGTTCGTCGACGGGTTATGTAAGGCGGAGTACGAGAGCGTTCGGAGCCAGATGCTCACACGCTGGTGGGGAATGCTCGAACAAACGAGGCGCGCCGGACGCCTCTCGCGCGATGGCCGCGAGCGGCTGGTTGCGACGTCGTACGTCGTACTGCGAAGCAAACTTCGGCCGGAAGAGATTGCTCCGGCGACCGTGCGCAACGTCTTGGGCGACGAGTTGCACGATTTACTTTACGCTGACGAACAAAGAGTTTGATGTCGACGAATTACACAGGCGAGCAGATCGAGGTTTTACGAGGACTGGAGGCGGTGCGCAAGCGCCCGGGCATGTACGTCGGCAATACGGCCGAGCGCGGTCTGCACCAGCTCGTCTACGAGGCCGTCGACAATGCCGTCGACGAAGCGCTCGCGGGATACGCGCACAACGTGCGCGTCGTCCTCTATGCGGACGCTTCGTGCTCGGTCGAAGACGACGGGCGCGGCATTCCTACCGACATTCACGCCGAAGAGAAGATGCCGGCGGTCGAGGTCGTGATGACGATGCTCCACGCCGGCGGAAAGTTCGGCAAAGGGGGCTATAAGGTTTCCGGCGGCCTTCACGGCGTCGGCATCTCCGTCGTCAACGGGCTCTCCGAGTGGATGGTGACGCAGGTAAAGCGCGACGGCTTCATCTGGGAGATGAAGTTCGCCCGCGGGATTACCGTTCAAAAGCTCAAGAAGATCGGGAAAGCCGAGGGGACGGGTACGATTCAGTGGTTCAAGCCGGATCCCGAGGTGTTCGAGGTCACCGAGTTTCACTGGGACATTTTGCAGAAGCGGCTTCGCGAGCTGGCCTTTCTGAACCGCGGTTTGTCGATTACGCTGCGCGACGAACGCGGCGAAGCGCCGCGCGAGCGCAACTACACCTTTGACGGCGGGATCGTTTCGTTCGTCGAATGGCTCGACGAAAAGAAGGAATCGCTGGCGCCGATCATTTCGACGCATGCCGAGCGCGACGGCGTCGAAGTCGAGGTGGCGATGCAGTACACCGACACGTACGCCGATCAAATCTATTCCTACGCCAATAATATCGGGACGATCGAGGGCGGGATGCACTTGCAGGGCTTCCGTCAGGCCGTTACCAACGCCGTCAACTCGTACGCGCGCAAGCGCGGCCTTCTCAAGGAGTCCGATAACTCGCTTTCGACCGACGACATCATGGAAGGCTTGACGGCCGTCGTCTCGGTGAAACTGCAAGATCCGCAGTTCGAAGGCCAGACGAAGACGAAGCTCGGCAACGCGAGGGTTCGCAGCATCGTGGCGGGCCTCGTCTCGGAACGCCTCGACTTCTTTCTCGAGGAGAATCCGAAGTACGCGCGCGCGATCGTGGAAAAGACCATGCAGGCGCAGCGAGCCCGCGACGCCGCGAAAAAAGCGCGCGACCTCTCGCGGCGCAAAAACGCGCTGGAAGGCTCCGGCCTGCCCGGTAAACTCGTCGACTGCAAGAACGGAAACGCGGCCGAGTGCGAGCTCTTCCTCGTCGAAGGCGATTCGGCGGGCGGCACCGCAAAGGGCGGCCGGGACCCGAACAACCAAGCCATTCTGCCGCTGCGCGGAAAGATCATCAACGTAGAAAAGGCGCGCCTTGACAAGGTGCTCGCCAACGAGGAGATCCGCACGATGATCACGGCTCTGGGCACCGGTTTCGGAGACGAGTTCAACGTGCAGAAGCTGCGCTACCACAAGATCATCATCATGACCGACGCCGACGTGGACGGATCGCACATCCGCACGCTCTTGCTCACGTTCTTTTACCGCCAGATGAAGCCGCTCGTCGAGGAAGGCCACGTCTTCATCGCTCAGCCTCCGCTCTACGGCATCCGAAAAGGAAAGAAGCAATGGTGGGCCTTCAGCGAAGCCGAGCTCAAATCGATCGTCGGCGAGGACGGCAAAGACTACACGATTCAGCAGTACAAGGGTCTCGGCGAAATGGACGCGGAGCAGCTTGCTGAGACGACGATGGAAGTCGGGCACCGCCGCCTCAAACAGATCACGGTCGAGGACGTCTTCGAGGCCGAGCAAATCTTCACGGACTTGATGGGCGACAAGGTGGAACCCCGCAAGCAGTATATCTTCGAGTACGCCAAGAGCGTAAAGAATCTCGATCTGTAACCTGCCGCGCAACCTCCAGGGCCCCAAGCCAGCGCCTTCGTTGCTTTAGAACTGGCTTAACGTAGCGGGGCGAACCAGCGCACAGGAGGTATAACAGCCTCAGAGCTCCACGTGCGAAAACGTTTTGCAATCGGCCTGCTGGCCGCGGCGATAGTGGTCGGTCTCGCGGTCGCAAAGCGCCACGAGCTGCTGCGCGGTGCCCTCGTGGCGGGCGCGGGACTTGCCGGATATCAGCTGCGCATCGGCGGCCTGCACGTCGACCGGGGCGAGGCCGTGATTTCCGGGCTCTCCCTAGCGCGCGCGTCGCAGCCCCTGCTGCGTGCAGATCGCATCGCGCTGCGCTACTCGCTGCGCGATCTGTTTCCGGGTAGCCGGCATCGCTTCGGACTCGTCGACGTCGACGCCGCCGGCATCAAGCTAACGCTTACTCGATTTCGCGACGGAAGCTTCGATATCGCGTTGCCCGGCGTGGGACCCCCGCCGCCCGGGCCGCAACCGATCGACGCCGTACCGCTGCGCTTCCACGCGCGCGTCCGCGACCTACAAATCGAGCTGCGCGAGCCGACGGCGTTCGACGAGAGCGCGCGCACGATACGTATCGAGGGCATCAACGGCGAGGCCGGCGTCGACTCCGCAGCGGTGACGAGCTATCGCGTTGCAGGCGCCTTCGAAGAGCGGCGTCGCGAGCCGTTCACCGTTCGGGGACGAATCGACGTGTCGGCCGGCTTCGCTACGCATCACGCAAAGGCGGCTCGTTTCCCGCTGCGCGCCCTCTCGAATTTCTTCGCGCAGAGCCCCGACGTCCGAATCTTACACGGCGGCGCGAGCAACTTCGACGCGGTCGCCTACGCACTCGGAGTCGAGCCGGGCGTCCCCCCGTCGTATCACGTGAGCTTGAGGCTCGACGTGCAGGATGCGCGGCTTGCCTTCAGTGCGCTCGCACTTCCGATCGACGGCATCAATGCCCGGCTCAACGTCGTCGACAACGCGTTTTTCGTAACCGGCGCGCGCGCGACGCTGGCAAAGATCCCGCTACAGATTCGCGGGGGGATTTTCGATCTCAACGGGGCGCTCACGGGCGCGGCGCAGTTGCGTCTGGCCGTTTGGGGAACCGGCAGCCTCGCCACTTTGCGCGAGGCGTTTTCATTTACGCGCGACCAGCCGATCGGCGGTAGGGTGACGCTCGGCGTTTCGGTGCGCGGTCCGATCGGCGATCCGCTGATCGTTGCCAGTGCGAACGCGCCGTCGGCCAGTTATCGCGCGCTGCCGTTCGATGACGTAACGGCCGGCGTCGTCTATCACTCCAACGTCGTCGCGCTTCTCCCGCTGCTCGCCCGCTATGGCGGCGTTTCGATCGCAATTCGCGGCAGGCTGCAAATCGGCGCGCACCTGAGATCGGAGTTCGGCGTGCACGTCGCTGGGCCGGCGAGCCGGCTCCCCTACCTGGACGAGATGCTCGGCGACGAGCCGATCGTCATCGACGCGGCCGCCAGCGGCTACGATCTGCGCTTTCACGTGCTCGGCAGCGCCGCGTCCGCGCGCGGCGTCGATCGTGTGGCCGCGCTCGTGCAGATGAACGGCGACGGGACCGCGCTCGTCGACCCGTTCTGGCTGCATACTCCGCGCGGCAATCTCGACGGCGCGTACCTGCTCGATCGTCCGCACGATACGAGTGCGTTTTGGATGACCGCCGGCGGGCTGGCGATGCGCGCGCCGCGCTACCAGGCATTTCCGAACTTAGCGCTGCCGCAGATGCCGAAGATCGACGGGGGACTCTTCGGTATGTCGGTCGCGGGCGGAGGCTCCGGAAACGATATCGCCTTAGCCGGAGTCGTTCGCGGATCGAACACGAGCATCGCCGGAGTTCACTTCACGAAGTTGCGCGCCTCGCTGGCCGGCACGCTGGCCAACGCCCCGATCAACCTGCTGCAAGCCGAGGGGCCGTGGGGTGCTTTCGCTGGGAGCGGGGCCTTTTCGACGCAGCGATTCGTCGCGAGCGGAAAGTATCGCGGTACCTTTGAGGGCCTCGCTCCATTTCTCGGCAGCGCGATCGACGGTCGCGGGCCGGTCAGCGGCAGGGTTGCGATCGCGGTCGAAGCCGCACGGATCGTCGTCGTCGGTTCCGATCTTGCGATGCCCGGTGCAACGCTGCGGAGCATTCCGATCGACCGTGCAAGCATGACGCTGGCGGTCGAGGGAAACCGCCTGCGGATATACTCGGCGCACGCTCACGCCGCGGGCGGCGATGTCGTGGCCGCCGGCACGTTTGCCCTGGGTCCGGGCGCGAATGCCGGTGCGCTATCCCTCGTTGCCAATCGGCTCGCAACCTCACAGCTTCACGGTATCGGCCTGCCGCTCGAGGGCGGAACGATCTCGGCGAGCGGAAATTTACGCGCGGGCTCGCCGATCCCGAGCTTCCGGGGCGGTGTGACGGTGAACGACTCGCGCGTCGCGCAGTTTACGCTCGCGGGCGACTCCGAGATCGACCTTCACGGCGATTCCGTGGGCTTGACGCGCACGATCGGGGCGCTCGGCGGAACCTATGCGCGGGTCGACGGAAGCATCGGTTCGCTGACCTCGGGATCGCCGAGCTACTCGCTCTCTGCCGACGTGCCCGCGTCGCAGATCGCGCGCACGCTGCGCGCGTTCGGGCTTCCAAACTACATGACCGACGGCACGTTCAACGCCCGTCTGCGCATCGGCGGGCGAAGCATTTCGCCGACGATCAGCGGCGCGATCGGCGTGCCGGCCGGCGAGGTCAATGGCTTGCCGTTCGTCGACGCCGGCGCTACGCTCGCGGCGGATCGCACGGGGGTGAGCATGCGAGAGGGATCGGTGCTCGTCGGTACGACCAGAGCGGGCTTCGACGCCGTCTCGCGGCCGCACGTCCAGGCCGTGCAGGTCGACGCGCCGCACGCCGATCTCTCCGATTTCAACAATTTCTTCGATACCGGCGATACGCTCGACGGTGACGGCAGCGTGCGCCTCGCCGGCGCCTCGAGCCAGGCGCGCATCACGACGAGCGGCGACATCGACGTCCGCGGTTTTCGTTATCGAAATCTGCCGATCGGCGATACGCGCGCCGTTTGGTCGAGCGCGCGAAACGCGGTAAGCGGAACGCTGGCGGTCGGCGGCAGCGAAGGGGTGCTGCACGCCCACGGCACGATCGAACTGGTACCCGGTCCGCAGTGGCTCGATACGCTCGAACGCTCGCGCTACGATCTTGCCGCCGGCGTCAGCAATCTCGATCTTTCGCTCTGGCTGCCGGCGCTGGGAATGCAATCGCTGCCGATTACGGGACGCGCGGGCGGAGAGGCGACGGTCCACGGCCGCTTTCCACAGATCGGCGTGCGCGGCAGTGCCAGCCTCACCGGCGGCACGCTCGGGCCGCTAACGCTCGATACGGCGACGGTGACGCTGCACGCGTCCGGCGAGCGCGTCGTGGTCGATCAAGCCCGGCTGCAGACGCCGGCGCTCTCCGCAACGGCCTCCGGTACGCTCGGACTCGACGCGTCGCAACCGCTCGATCTGCGGATCTACGCGGCGACGGATCGGCTTGCCGAGCTCGTTTACGATTCTGCGGAAGTGCGCATTCCGGTCAGCGGCGCGTTCGAGTCCACGTTGACGATTGGTGGGACGTATCGCGCGCCGACCTTCGTTGCCGGCTTCGACGGCTCGGCCGTGAAAGCGTACGGCATTCCGATCTCCACGCTCTTCGGAGAGCTGCGCCTGCGCCGCAACGCGCTCGTGCTCTCGAACGCGGGCGTGACGTTCAAAAAGGGCGAAGCGAGTCTGACCGGCGCGGTGCCCCTGCAACTTGCGCCGCTCGGCATTACGACGGATCAGCCGTTGAGCTTCGACGTCGACGTCGTCGGCCTAGATCCCGGGATCTTCGCCGAAACGCTCGGCGCCAACACGAAGATGACGGGATCGATCGACGGGCACCTGGGCATCTCGGGGACGTTGCGTCATCCGGCGGTCGTCGGCCGCATGTCGCTGGCAAACGGGTCGTACGTCAGCGACCTGGAGCGCGTTCCCATCACGCAGATGGTGGCGGATATCGTCTTCGATCACGCATCGGCCTCGATTGCGCGGGTATCGGCGCGCGCCGGTAGCGGCACACTCTCCGGATCCGGCAAGGTCGCCTTCCCTTCGGGTCTCTCGTCTAACGGGCTCTCGATCGCGTTTCGCGGGCTCGCACGCGGGGCGCAGCTCGACCTTCCGGCATACGGCAGTGGTACGCTCGATGCTGCGCTGACGGTGGCCAAACAGCCGGCCGGGCTCGCCTTGCTCTCCGGGAGCGTCTCGCTCAGCAATGCGGCGCTGCCCTTTGCCTCGTTCCTGAAGGCAGCGACCCAGCCGGGATCGGGGCTGCCCACCGCCTTGCCGCTCGCCTTCGACGTGCGGGCCACGGCCGGCAAGAACGTGCGGATCCGGGGGAGCGGGTACGGCGCCGGGCTCGACATCGGCGCGAGCGGATCGGCCCGCCTCGCGGGCACGCTCGCCGCGCCGACGCTGGAGGGCACCTTCGAGTCTACCGGCGGGACGCTGACCTACTTCGACCGAGCCTTCCGGGTCCAGCAGGCGAGCGTCCAGTTCAACGCCGCCGACGGCGTGCTGCCGGCGCTCCATGCGGTCGCCAACACGACCGTCGTGAATCCCGATCCGGACCGGGGGCGCAATCCCTATGGGAGCGCGGAGGTGACCATAACGGTGAACGGCCCCATCGCCGGCCTGAAGGTCGGCCTCGATTCGAATCCATCGGGGTACACCCGGGATCAAATTCTGGCTCTCATCGCACCGCTCGGCGGCTTCGTCAGCGGCATCTCGTTTAGCCGCCAGCAGCTGCTGGCCCGGCAGCAGCCGGCTGGGATAACTCCGCTGGGAACGCTCTCGCCGATTCCGAACGTTTCTCTCTCTCAGAACAGCACGATTACCGTCGGCCAGGAAGCCTTCAACATTCTCAACGCGCAGTTCACTGCCGGGCTGCTGGCGCCGGTAGAGACGACGATCGGGCAAGGGCTCGGGCTCTCGAGCATCAATCTGACGCTCGGCTATTACGGAAACGTCGGGTTGACGGCCACACGCTTGCTCGGGAAAACGGTCAGCGCCGTCTACGCCGTAACCTTCGGTCTTCCTCAGGTACAATCGTTTGGGCTGGTGCTCCAGCCGGGCCCGACGACCTCGGCAAACCTGAACTTTTTCTACCAATCGGGTCCGACGAAACTCTTACAGCTGCCTGGCTCGCCCATCGGATACAGCGCCGGGTATCTCGTCGGCCAGCCTTTGCTCGGCAACAGCGGGTTCAGCCTTACCCTGCAGCACTATTTCTGGTGATCGGCGGCTCGATTCGATCCAGACGTTCCCTTGATTAAATGCGCGTTGGAGCATCCGCAGCCGCGCAAGGACACCGGCAAAGGCGGGCGGAACAGGCCGTGCCGGGCCGCGGCTGCGATATGCTTGCAGCGAGGCGCCCGTGCCAAACATGCCAGTCACGTTGAGAGCAGATTGAGAACGATTTTTTCAAATGACCTTTGACCCCCGACGCGTCCGCGCAAGCAGATGGCGCTTGGGCATCATTCTTCCGCTGCTCGCGATGCTTCGGCTGAGCCTCGCGCCCGCGATTGCCGCACCGGCGGCCGCGCCGGGGGCTCCGAAGATCGTGTCCGTAGACATCACGGGCAATCTGCACGTTCCGACGTCGACGATCATGTCGGTGATCGCGGCTCGGCCGGGGCAGCCGTACGATCCCAAGACCGTCCAAGACGACCTCGCGCGCATCAACGCGCTGGGCTATTTTGCCGATATCGCGCCGCCGCTGGTTCGCGCGCGTCCCAACGGCGTGGCCATCACCTATCGGGTCGTCGAGAATCCGGTCATCACGAAGATCGGTTTCACCGGAAATACGAAAGTGCCCAGCGACACGCTCTCGGCGCTGATGGATCTCTCCGTCGGCCAGGTCTTCAACACGAACACCTTCCGGCAAGACGTCCTGAAGATCAATAACTACTACGAGCGTATCGGATACGGCGGCCAGGTGCCGACGCACGTCAAAGACATTAACCTCGATTCGAAGAGCGGCGTCTTGACGCTGACGATCCAAGAGGGCTTGATCGTCAAGAACATCGAGATCGGCGGCGACCCGCTTCTTCCGCCGCAGCTGATTCTGCCCGCGCTGACGCTCAAAGAAGGCAGCGTTTATTCCGACGCCGTCCGCGACGCCGACGCAAAAGCCTTGCAGAAGCTGTACGAGAACCACTTTCACCTCGAGCTCGGAAACTTCGAAGGCGGCATCGTTCCCTCGTCGATCGATCTCAAAGCCGGGACGGCGGACGTGAAGTACAACATCTACGTCGCGCGCATCTCGGTCGTAGAAATCACGGGCAACACCCGAACGAAGGACAACGTCGTCCGCCGCGAGCTGCGCGAGCGCCCGGGAATGGTTCTCAATACGGATGCGATCAAGCGCGACTACGAGCGCCTCAACGCGCTGAACTTTTTCTCGAAGGTCGAGCCGGACATCAAGCCCGGCCCGGACCCGAAGAAGCCGCAGGACGTTACGGTCGTCTGGCACGTCACCGAGCAGCGTACCGCGTCGGCCTCGGTGGGCTTCGGCTATTCGGGCGGATTGACCGGGCTGGGCCTCTACGCCACGCTGGGCCTGACCGATACCAACCTGCACGGCACCGGCAACTCGGCGGGCATCCAGTTCGAGGAAGGCGCCCGGACCGGCGTCGCCCAGCTCAACCTGTCGATTCCGTACCTCGGCAACACGGCGAAGGGTCAGCGCTACACCGCCGGCGGGTCGATCTTTTTCAACCATTCGACCTACTACTATCCGGTCTACAGCATTACCGGAAGCGGAACCTCGATCGCGAGCAATCCGAACGTTCCGATTCCGGTCACGCTCTATCCCAGTTCCAGCTCGCAGCAGCTCGGGAACATCGTTGCGACGAGCACCTCCAGCTCCAACGGCGTCACCGGCAACGTCGGGCGCCGCCTGAGCGACTACACGATTCTCTCGCTTGCGGTCACGGGGGAGAAGATCCGGTACGACACGAGCGTTCCCTCGCCGTACTATTTCCAAGGTAACCAGCCGAACATCTTCGTCGGGCCCTCGCCTTCGCCGATCAGTTCGACGCCCAATCAGTACGGCGGCTCTTTCGGTATTGCGGCGTCCTCGATCGCCAACGTGAACACGGGATCGCCGTACAACCTCATCACGACTGGATTGAGCCTGCAGTCGATCACGCTCGACGATCCATTCAATCCGCGCGACGGCGTGAAGGCGCTGCTCAACACGACGTTATCGGCGCCGGCGATCGGTTCGAACTTCTCCTTTACGCAGAGCACGCTCGACGTTGCGAAGTTCTTGCCCGTTCTTCGCAATGCGTCCATCGGCTTTCACGGCGTCGGGTACTTCTCGACCGGCATCATTCCGCCGAGCTCGCTGTTTACGTTCTCCGATCAGCAGATGCGCGGCTACAACCAAGTCTTTTACGCAACCAACGCGTACCTCGGGCAGATCGAGCTGCGGCAACCGCTGGCGCTCGACCGTCGCATTACCCTCGCTTTCTTCGTCGACGAACTCGACTATCGAATCCGGGGAGCCTACCCGCTGCTTAATCCCTACACCAACCGGATCACCGGGTACCCGTCGGACTGGGCGCTCTTGGGCGACGCCGGCGCCGGCATCCGCTTCGACGTGCCGCAGCTGGGCCTGCGCACGGTGCGCATCGATTTTGCCAAGGGACTCTACGGTACGCACACGAGCTTCGGAATCGGGCAAAGTTTCTAGGCGCCCGAGGCGAACCCAGAGAAGGAAGATGAAAACTCGATCGATTATTCTCAGCGCCGCGGCACTGCTGCTGGCGGCCTCGCTTATGCCGGGCGCCATAGCCGCCGACCTCACCGACGTCGCCTACGTCGATCAAGCCGACGTCGCGAACCTGCCGGTCTTCTTGAACGCGAATCGTCAGCTCGCCGGCTTCAAGGCGCAGATGGACGCGCAATATAACGCGCAGGTCGCTCACGCGAAATCCGACGCCGACAAGCAGCGGATCACGATGCAGTTCCAGCAGCAGCTCAACGACAAGCAGCGCGAGATCGTCGGGCCGCTTTTCCAGCGGGTGCAGCTTGCGATCGCAGCGGTTGCCTCAGCGCACAACGCGTCGATCGTCGTCGACAAGCGAATTGTGATTTACGGCGGCCAAGACATCACCAAGGACGTCGAAACGATTTTCTCGAGCCCGCAGGCGATCTCGCCGCCGGCGGCCTCCCCGCCGCCGTCGGAGATCGGATTCGTCGACCAGAGCGCGCTCGACGGCATTCCGAAGGTGCAGACCGCGAATCAGCAGATGTCGCAGTTCGAGAGCACGCAGCGTCAGCTCTACGCCGCGAAGATGGCTGAGGCGAAGGGCAACGGCGACAAGCAGCAGGTCCTCACCGCCTATAACAAATCGATATCCGATAAGCAGGATCAGCTGCTCAAGCCGCTGGTCGACGCGACGAAATCGGCGACCGCCGACGTCGCGCGCAAAAAGAGCCTGCTGCTCGTCGTCGATCGCGCCGATGTCGTTTACGGAGGCACGGACATCACCACGGATGTCCAGAATGAGCTCTCGAAATAGTGCCGCGGCATTGCTTGGGATGCTAACGACGCTCGGTGCCGCCGCGGTCTTGCCGTCGGGTTGCGGCGTCAACGTGCACTCTGCCGCGATCCGCGGTACAGGCTACGTCCGCCTCGACGAAGCCATCAAACGCCACCCGCTCTATCCGCAGTTATCGCAGATCGACGATGCGATTGCGGCGATCAACCTTCGCTCTTCCGGTCCGCACGTGCCGCTCACGGCGCGCCAGATCACGACGCAAACGGCGGAGCTCAATCGAGAGCTGCGGGCCGCGCAGGGTCGTGCCAACAAAATTTTGGCCCAGAAGCAACGCGACTACACGCGTCGCGAGCAGCAAGCCGTGGCCTCCGCGCTCACGGCTGCGGGAGTTTCGGGCGCGGGTGCGCTTGCCTCGCAGCAGATGAGCGGCGCATCCGCCGTCCAGGCGCAGCAGGCCGCGCAGGCGGCCAGCGCCGACCTGCAGGCCTATCAGCAGAACGTCATCTCGCAGGACAACGCAGCCACCAACTCGATCGCCAATCAGCTGGAGACGCAAGCGTCGCAGAAGTACCGCGCCAAGGCCGAACAACTGCAGCAGAACGAGACCGATCTGTCGCTGCGCCTTACGCAACAGGATGCCGGCGCCCGCTTAGCGATCAAGATGCGTCTCTCGAATCTGGCGATGGACCCGGATGCTCGCAAGCAGGCTCAGCAGCAGCTCGGCGCCATCAACGCAAAGGAGGCGGCGCAAGTCAACGCCTTACGCAGCGCCGACGCCGCGACCTTGCGCGCATACAAGGCGCAGTTGGATCGCCAAACCTCCGATGCAATCCGTTCGCAGGTCGGAACGATTACCGCACAAACGAAAGAGAAACTCGAATCGCACCGCAGCGAGGTCGGATCGCAGCTGCGCAGTCTCGCTCCGGCTACCGCCTCTCCGAACCTTTCGCCCGGCGTCCGCGCGCAAATTGCCAAGATCCAGCGGCAGTATTCGACCCAGTTCCAAGCCGACGCGGGCAAGACGCTCGCGGAGTACAATGCCACGAAAGCCGATCTCGACCGCCAGTTCGCGGCCATTCACGGGGCCGACGTCGGGGCGACCGGGGCGGCCGCTAAGGAGCTTAATTCGCTGCAGAAACGGCGCAGCGAGCTCTACGGACAGATCGTCGGACAGGTCGAGCGCGACGCAGCCCGCGTCGCAAAGGACCGCGGGCTCAGCATCGTTTTTGTTAACGTTTGGGCCGCCGCGGGCGGATACGATATGACATCCCAAGTCATCAGCGACGTTGAAAGCCAACACGAGTGAAAAAGAACAGATACGCCATCGTCATCTCGCTTGCAGCGATACTCGCCGGCTGCGCGACGCACGCCCAGATCGGGCTCGTGGACGTGCAGCGAATCGTGAGCAACTGGCCCGAATACCAGGGCTATCAAAACCAACTGGTCTCCGAAGAGCGGTCGATCGCCTCGCGGCGAGAGAGCGTGGGGCGGCGAGCGCGCGATACGGTGGCGCTGGAACGTAAATATGCAAAGATCACCGACCAGCTCTCGCAGCAGATTCGCGACGCCGCCGGCAAGATCGCCGCGAAGAATCAGATGAAGCTCGTATTGACGCGCGAGGGCGTCGGCTACGGGGGAACCGACATCACCGGCGACGTCGAAAAGTCGCTGAACATTACGGAAAAGGCTACTCCCACGCCGGGAGTCTAGACCGGTGCTGGGCACGCTGGAGGAACTTGCGGGGCGCGTCGGCGGACGCGTCGTCGGCGACGGCGGCGTGCCGATCGAAACGATCGCGAGCATCGACGATGCCCGGCCGGGCGCATTGACGTTTGCGACCTCGCCGGCGTATCTCGCCGCGGCGTGCCGCAGCGATGCGACGGCGGTTTTGATCGATGAGTCGCTCGCGCACGCCTCCGCGCCCAAGCCGCTGCTCGTCGTCGAGAACGCGCGTCAGGCGTTGGCAGCGCTGCTCGAGAGCCTACGCGCACCGCGGCCGCGCGGGCCGTTCCGGCACCCGGCTGCCTCCATTTCGCCCGACGCTTCGCTTGCGCAAGACGTCTACGTCGAAGCGCACGCCTACGTCGGCAGCGGCGTCTCGATTGGAGCCGGGAGCGTCGTCGGCGCTGGCGCTTATATCGGAGAAGGCAGCTCGCTGGGCGAGTCGGTCTGGGTGAAACCGAACGCAAGCGTGATGCCGGGCTGCGTCCTGGGCGATCGCGTCGTCCTGCATTCCGGCTGCGTGATCGGCAGCGACGGCTTCGGTTGGACCTTCGCCGGCGGTCGCGCCGAACGAATTCCGCAAGTAGGTAACGTCGTGCTGGAAGACGACGTCGAGATCGGCGCCAATACCTGCGTCGATCGGGCACAGACGGGTTCGACGGTCATCGGCGCCGGAACGAAGATCGACAATTTAGTTCAGATCGGGCACAACTGCCGGATCGGAAAGCACTGCGTCATCGCGTCGTTGACCGGGCTGGCGGGCTCGACCTCGATCGGGGACTACGTCCGGGTTGGCGGACAAGTCGGATTCAGAGGGCATATAACGGTCGGTTCCGGCGTTACGATCGCCGGTCACACGGGTGTCTGGAACAGCGTCGAAGACGGCGCGACGATCTCCGGACAGCCCGCGCAGAATCACCGCGACGAGCTGCGCCGACAGGTCATGATTCGCAAGCTGCCAAAGCTGTTCGATCGTGTCGACGCCCTGGAGCGCTCGTCCTCAAGAAAAATTTAAGGCACCTCTGAAGAGGCCCGCGTACCGATTCCGATGATGCAAGCGACGCTTCGCGAGCGGCTCTTCTTTGAGGGCGTCGGCCTTCACACGGGAGCGCCGTGCCGGGTGGAGCTGCGCCCGGCGGAAGCGGACGCGGGCCTCTACTTCGTCGCCGGTGGGATACGAATTCCCGCGACGGTCGAATACGTGATCGACACGACCCGCGCCACCGTCGTCGGCCGCGACGGCATCAGCATCTCGACGACCGAGCATCTGCTCTCCGCGCTCTTCGCGCTGGGGGTTGCAAACTGTGAGATCCTCGTAGACGGACCCGAAATACCGGTCTGCGACGGCAGCGCCTCGCACTTCGTCGCGGCGATCGATGCCTGCGGATTGGAGCAGCAAGCTGCGGCACGCAGGCGTTTGGAACTCTCCGAACCGCTCTTCGTGCGCGACGGCGACAAGCTGATCGCGGCGCTTCCGTCGCCGTCCTGGAGAGTGCGTTTCATGGCCGATTTCCCCGAGCCGATCGGCACGCAATACTTCAGCAGCGAGGTCGACGAGCGCAGCTACCGGGATGAGATCGCGGGCGCTCGCACCTTCGGATATCTGCACGAGATCCAGGCGCTGTTGGACCGAGGGTTGGCGCGTGGCGGCAGTCTCGACAACGCGCTGGTCTTTGCGCCCGACGGTCCGATGCAGCCGCTGCGGTGGCCCAACGAGGCGGTGCGGCATAAGGTGCTCGATCTGATCGGCGACCTCGCGTTGCTGGGAGCGTGGCCCCAATGCGAGATCGTTGCGGTCAAGAGCGGACACGAGCTGCACTGCACGATCACGAACGTCCTGCGTACGCAATTGCGCGTACCATCCGCCTAGGAGAGCACGATTGGCTGAACTCGATATCCGTCAGATCTTCGAAATTCTGCCCCACCGGTACCCGATGCTGCTCATCGACCGAATTCTCGAGTTCGAGCACATGGTCCACGTGCGCGGCTATAAGAACATTACCTACAACGAACAGATATTCGCCGGGCACTTTCCGGGCAATCCGGTCTTACCGGGCGTCTATATGATCGAAGCGCTCGCACAGCTCGGCGGCGCGATGATTCTCGAACCCGGTGAATTCTCGCGCAAGACCCCGTACCTCGCCGGCATCGACAAAGCAAAGTTTCGCCGCCCCGTCGTACCCGGCGACCGATTGGACATGGAGGTAACGATGCTGCGTCACAAACGTAACATCGGCTGGGTCAACGCGGAAGCGACCGTCGACGGGCAGTTTGCCTGTTCGGCGGAGATCATGTTTTCGATCGTCTCCGACCCGCGAATGTTCGGGGTCGACTCTACCGTGCTGCACGTCTAACCCTCCCATGCTGCATCCCACCGCGATCGTTCATCCGAGCGCCGATATTGGAAAGAGCGCCGAGATCGGACCCTTCTGCATCGTCGGCGAGCACGTCACGATCGGAGCGGGGACCGTTTTGCAGGCGCACGTCGTCGTCAACGGCTGGACGAAGATCGGCGACGATTGCCAGCTCTATCCGTTCTCGACCGTCGGCGCCGCGTCGCAGGATCGCAAGTATGCTGGGGAGCGTGCCTACACACGGATCGGCAACCGGACCACGCTGCGCGAGTACGTCAGCATCCAGCGCGCGACCGGGCAAGATCAGGTAACGGCGGTCGGCGACGACTGTCTTCTGCTGGCCTACGTTCACATCGCGCACAACTGCATTTTGGGAAACGGCGTAACGATGAGCAATCTCGCGCAGCTCGCCGGCCACGTGCAGGTCGCCGATTACGTTACGATCGGCGGACAGACCGGCATCCATCAGTTTACGCGCGTCGGGCGCCACGCGATGGTCGGCGGGATGAGCAAGCTCACCAAGGACGTGCCGCCCTTCTTCCTGGTCGAGGGGAACCCGTGTCAGCCGTACGGGCTTAACAGCGTCGGGCTTCGCCGAGCCGCGTTCTCGGTGGAGGATCGCCAAGAGATCAAGCGCTTCTACAAGCTCCTCTACGATCCGAAGCTCAACGTTTCACAAGCGACCGAAGCGATGAAGGCGCAGGTCACGACCGATCCCGGGCGCGAGATCATCGCGTTCTTAGAGGCGCCTTCGGAGCGCGGCGTTCTCAAGTAGATCGAGCTCCCGCTGAAGTACTTCATCTCGACCGGCGAGCCGTCCGGAGAGGCAAGCGGGGTCACGCTGGCCGAGGCAATTCGACGATACGATCCCGGCGCGCGGTTCGAAGGAATCGGTGCGGCGAGGATGCGTGCGGCCGGCATTGCATTGTGGCGCGACCATACCGGATGGGCCAGCATGGGTCCGGCCGCGGCGATACCGCGAATTCCCAAACTTCTGTTGGTGATGCTGCAGACGGCCGCACACATCGTCGCGTCGAAGCCCGATCTGGTCGTGCTCGTCGACTTCGGCGTCTTCAATCTCCGCCTGGCGCGCCAGCTGCGGCGCATGAAGTATGCGGGTCCGATCCTCGATCTCTTTCCGCCGGGAACCTGGTTGGACGACGAGGAGAAGGCACGCCGAGTCAGCTCAGCTTGCATTCCGGTTACGGCCTTCAAACATCAGTACGATTTCTATCGCGGCCTCGGATGCCGCATCGAATTCTTCGGCCATCCGCTTACCGGACGCTACGCGCTGCGCGCGCGGAAGGAACCCCCGCCGCCAGACGGGGGAAGGGTGGCGATACTTCCCGGCAGCCGCAGCGGCGAGCTGCGCCGTCACCTGCCGGTACTGGCAGCGGCGTTTGCCCGGCTCCAGGCTCGGCGTCCGAAGCTGCAAGGCGTAATCGGTGCGGCAAACGTGCGCGCGGAGCAGCGCATCACCGAGACGATCGCGCGCGAAGGGCTCAACGAGGTGAGCGTGATACGCGGCGTGGCGGAGGCGTTGGCCGGCGCGGACGGCGCTTGGGTCTGTTCGGGCACGGCCGTCCTCGAAACCGCGCTGCTCGGCGTTCCGGCCGTCGCCCTGTACGTGATTCCCCCGGCACTCATTTGGTACGGCAAGCGCATGATCAGACACAGCTACATAACCCTGCCGAATCTCGTGTTGAGCCGGGAAGTCATCCCGGAGCTTCTACAGGACGACGCAACCCCGGAGCGTCTCGCGGACACGCTCGAGGGGCTCATGACCGACTCGGCCCGTCAGTACGCAGACTACGCGGAGATGCGCGAAGCGCTCGGTCCGAGCGACGCGCTCGAACGCTGCGCGAAGTTCGCGGTCGTACTCGCGCGTGCCGGCTGAGAGGCGCGCGGACGTGCTTCGCATCTACCATACGTCCGATCTGCACGACCATCGGGGATTCGTACCGCGTCTGCGCGCGCTGCGCGACGAGCGTCCGGGGCTTTTGTTCGATTGCGGCGACTCGCTGCGCGGCAGCCAAACGGTCTATCGCCGCAACGAGCCGATCGTCGGCGAGCTCGCGCAAGCCGGCTACGACGCGCAAAGCATCGGCAACCGCGAGTTTCACTATCTGTTTACGCTGCTGCGCGCCCGCGCGCGCGCGATGGGCTATCCGCTGGTCTGCACGAATCTGCGTGACGTCAAGGGTCGCGAGCTGCCTTTTGCGCAGTCGCTGCGGCTCGCCGTCCCCGACGGTGCGGGCGGATCCTACGACGTGCACGTTTTGGGCCTGCTGATCATGCAGTATCCCGTCGGCAGCCTCTGGGAACGCGTCTTCGGCTGGCGCTTTTTGGATCCGTGGGATGCGATCGAACCCTACGCCGCCGAGCTGCCGCCGCACGAGCCCCTCGTCGTGCTTTCACATCTCGGTCTCTCGCTCGACGAGAGGCTCGCGCAACGCGTGCCGCGGATCGATTTGCTCCTCGGCGGCCACAGCCATGACACGCTCGCTCAGCCGCGATACGCCGGCGACGTGCCGATCGTTCACGCCGGCCCTTACGGAAAGTTCGTCTCGCGCAGCGAGCTCGTCTACGCGCCGGACCGGCGCCGGTTCGTGCTGCGCGACTTCGCCTTGCTTCCGCTGCTGGAAGCATCGTGACGCGCGTGCTTTTCGTTTCGAACGGGCACGGTGAGGCGGCAATCGCCGATCGCATCGCCTTCGAAATGCGCGAGATGGAGCCGGGGTCCATCCGCGACCATCTTGCGTTGGTGGGCGAGAGTGCGTCGGAATCGATGCGAGAGGTTGGCCCGCGCCGCGCGATGCCGAGCGGCGGTTTGATCGCGATGGGCAACGCGCGCAACATGCTGGGCGATTTGCGCGCGGGGCTTTTATCGTTGGTGGCGGCGCAGCGGCGCTTTCTGCGCTCGGTCCGCGGATCGTACGACGCCGCGGTTGCCGTGGGCGACGTCTACTGCTTGGCGATGGCGCGGCGCGCGCAGACGAAGACGATTTTCGTGGGAACGGCGAAAAGCGTCAGCGTGGCGCCATACGGAAAATTTGAAAGGCGCCTTCTCTCACGCGCGCAGGCGTGTTTCGTGCGCGACGACGCGACGGTGCGTTCGCTGCGCGAAGAGGGACTGAGCCTCGAGCCTTCGGCAAACGTGATCGTGGATCTCTTCGCCGGCGGTGGGGATCCTGACGCGGACCGCGCGAGCGGCGGTTTCGATCCCGTCCTCGCACTCTTCCCCGGCAGCCGCCCGAGCGCGTACGGCGATGCCGCCTTCTTACTGCAGGTCGTTGGGGAGATCGCCGCCGCCCATCCAAGCGCCGGCGCCGTGCTCTCAATCGCGCCCGGGCTCGATCCGCAGCGCTTCGCAGCCGACGCGCGGTGCGCGGGCTGGGAGTTGAGCGACGGAATCTCTGCGCGCATCCCATTCGTACTGTCGGCGCGCGGACGAGCCGTCGTCCGCGCGTGGAACGGGCCGCTCGGCGTGGTGCTCGCGCGCGCCGATCTCGTCCTCGGACAGGCTGGAACGGCAAACGAAGGCGCGGCGTCCGCGGGCGTGCCGGTCGTTGCCTTCGATCGAGAGCGCGACACCGGATCGCGCTGGTACCGGCGGCGGCAGCAAGGCCTGCTCGACGGTGCGCTGGCCGTTCTTCCCGGCGATCTCCCGGCTGCGGTTCGCGGCGTCGTCGAACTCTTGAGCGATCCGGACCGGCGCCGGCGGATGGCCGAGATCGGGCGGGCGCGCATGGGCGCCCCGGGCGGCGCGCGACGCATTGCCGCTCGCGTACTGGCGATCGCGCGCGAGGACTGATGCGGCGCTTCGTTCCCCCCGGCCTCGCGCTGATCTACTCGGCGCTTCCGCTCTTTCCGAGCTTCATCGCGCTGACCGGCGTGGCGTTTCCGGGCGTGTCGTTGTTACCGATGCCGGCGACGCTCGCCGTGCTCGGCGGCTGTTGCGTTCTTGCCGTTTACGCGATCGTGATGCTCGCGCGTTATCCCCTGCGGGGCTCTCAGCCGCTGTTGTTGCCGCTGCTCTCGATCTTCGCTGCCGGGTTGCTCGCGGGATGCTTGGGCTTCGATCCGCGCTCCGGTCTGCTCTTTACGTTCATCGGCGGCCTCGGCATCGTCTGGCACTGCTCGATCATGCGCTTCTACGGCGATCGCCACGCAGCGCCAACGCTCTTCTGCGCGTATCTGCTCTCCGGAGGAATCGCAGCGGCGGTTGCAATTGCGACGGTGGTGCTGCGCGTGCCGCCGGCACTCTATGCGCTGCAGCACGGGCGCGCGACCGGAACGTTCATCCTGCCCGGTGAGCTCGCCGGGTATTTGATCGTGCTCCTGCCGGTAGCATTTGCCGTCGCGCGCGTCGCGAGTCTGCGGGCAATTCGAGGGCTCGCGTGGGCCGTCTTCGGCGTCGGGCTCGTCGCGCTGGGGCTGACGTTCTCGCGCGCCGGATGGATGGGCGCGGCCGCCGCGGCGGCATTCCTGGTCGCCGTGCGAACCCGCCGTCCCGCCATTGCCGCAGGAGTTGCGGGTGCCGGCCTTTTGGCGATCGTACTGCTCTTCAACGCGCATCACGATCCGAGCGAAGATTACACGCGCCTCTCGATTTGGCAGGCGGCGATCGAGATCATCAACCGCTTTCCGCTGCTGGGCGTCGGACCGTTCAATTTCTCGCATCTCTATTCGCTCGTCCGCGCGCCCGACGGTGACGCGACCGCATTCCACGCTCACAGCCTCTATCTCACGTTCTTCGCCGAGTTCGGACTGCTCGGGGTCGCCGCGGTCGCGTGGACGATGTGGCGATTCGCCAGCGAGCTGCAGCGGCGGCTCGCCGTCGCCTCACCGCGGGCGGCGCTGCTTTCGTGCAGCATCGCTGCCGGCCTCGTCGGGGTGGGTGTGCAAGGACTGATCGATACCGTGAGCGTGGTAATCTTTGGGCTATGGATGCCCACGATGGCCCTTGCGCTCGCCGCGGCCCGCGGCGGCGCGGAGAACGCGGCGATCGATGCGGCGCCTTCTCGCGAGGTTCTCTAGTGCGGCTCACTCGGGTCGTTGCGGCGCTCGTTCTGACGACGGTCACCGCGTGCAACCCGCAAGCCCCCAAAAGCTCGCCCTCGCCCCGGCCGCAGGCAACGCCGCATGCCAAGGGCAATCCGCTCGTCCTCGTGGTGACCGGGAAAGGCACGGCAAATCGCCCGGTCCATTTCATTCAGCAAGTCCACAACCGCATAAACTACGATCTGCTGGCGAGCTCGTACGAGAGCAGGGGCCCGCAGAACAGCATGCGCTCGGTCTTCTCCGATGCCCGGGTTACGTTTCGGGACCCCAAAGGCTCCACGATTACGGCCAGCGCGCCAGAAGCCGTCGTCGATCAGACCGCGAACACCGTGACCTTGACCGGCGGTGTGGCGGCTCACACCAGGGCCGGCATGACGCTGCACTGCGACGAGCTCGTTTATCGGCGGGACAAAGCTAGCTTACACGGAGACGGCAACGTAGTGATTACCGACCCCAAAGGCTTTCGCGCAACCGGGTCCAGCTTCGATTCCGATATTTCGCTGACGCACATGCGGATGCAATGAGCCACGTCCCATCGATCAAGGTGCGCGGACTCGTCAAGCGCTACGGTGAACGAACCGTCGTCAACGGCGTTACCGCCGCCGTCGAGACCGGTGAAGTCGTCGGCCTGCTTGGGCCCAACGGAGCCGGCAAGACGACGACGTTTTACATGGTCGTCGGGCTCGTCAAGCCCGACGGCGGAAGCGTGCTCTTAACCAACGGCGAGCGGGAGACCGATCTGACCGGCGCGCCGATGTACGCGCGCGCGCGAAACGGCATCGGTTATCTCGCGCAAGAAAATTCGATCTTCCGCAAACTCTCCGTCGGCGATAACATCCGGCTGATCTGGGAGCAGAACGGCGTCCCGCACGACGAGCGCGAGCGGCGGCTTCCGGCATTGCTCGAAGAATTCGGGTTGCGCGCGTTTATCGACGCACGCGGCGACAGCCTTTCCGGCGGCGAGCGGCGGCGCGTGGAGATCGCCCGAGCTCTGGCGATCGAGCCCTCGTTCCTCTTACTCGACGAGCCCTTCACCGGCATCGATCCGATCGCCGTCGCCGATATCCAGGCGATGATCCGTCAGCTGCGCGACCGCGGTCTCGGAATCCTGATTACCGATCACCAAGTACGCGAAACGCTCGCGATCGTGGACCGCGCGTACATCCTCAACAATGGGCGAATCGAAGTCTCGGGCTCCGCGCAAGAAGTCCTCGACTCCCCGATCGCGCGCCAGTTCTATCTCGGTGAAGGATTCAGGCTATAGCCTCCTGCGCTGAGGCGACGTGCGACGCAAGCGAGAGAGATCGCTAGTGCGATTTACGATTCTCGATCGCTACATGCTGACGGAGCTGGGCGCCCCCTTCGTCTTCGGACTGTCGGCATTCATGCTCATCTTCGCGGCGACCGAGATCTTGAACATCGGCAAGCTGGTGAGCAACGATCACGCGCCGCTTTGGGCCGCGCTGACGGTATTTCTTTGGTCGCTGCCGGCGGACGTCGTGCTCGTGATTCCGATGGCGCTTCTGCTCGGCACGCTGCTCGCGGTGCAACGGCTCTCGGGCGAGAGCGAGATCAACGCAATGAAGTCGGCAGGAATTACCTTCACCCGCATCGTGGCCCCGCTGTTGGCCGTCGGCATCGTGATGGCGGTCGCAACGTATTATCTCCAAGAGAGCGTCGTGCCGTATGCCAACGATCAGCTCACGGAGATCGAAAACGGGGCGATCAATCACATCAGCGCGTTCAACCGCGACTTGACCGTTTCGGCCCCGCTGCCTGGCGGGGGAAGACAGATGACGATCGCGACGGCGTACGAGCCGAACTCGCGCGCGCTGCTCCACGTAACGCTGATTCAATACGACAACCACAACGAGCCCCGGCAGATCATCTTTGCCGATCGGGCCGAGTTCGGCGCGGATAAGTGGACGCTGCAGAACTCCAGCGTCTATCGCTTCAGTCCCGACGGAACGACGCTCTCAGAGCCGCACATCCCGTTCCAGGAGGTCCAAATCGGCGAGAAGCCAACGGATTTGGTCAAGCGCATGAGTAACGACGATCCCGAGAATATGAGCCGGTCGGAGATCGCCGACGTCGTCCGCTCCGGCCAGCTGACCGAGACCGAGCGGCGCAAGTACGTTACGACGTATCAGGAGAAGCTGGCGCGCCCCTTTGCGTGCTTCGTCTTCATCCTCATCGCCATACCGTTTGGCTTGCGACAGATCAGGTCGAGCGGCAGCACGAGCCTCGGCTTCGGGCTCTCGTTGGCCATCGTCTTCGTGTACTACGTCGTCATGACGATCTGCTCGTTCGCGGGCGAAGCGATGCTCGCGTTCGCCGCGCTCTGGGCATGGATGCCGAATCTGCTCTTCACCGCCATCGGGTTGTTCCGATTGCGACGAGCCGCGATGGTATGAGCTTCGTAGAGATCATCCGCGGAATCGGCAACGTCGCCTTCGTCATGGCCATCGCCGGCGGCGTGGCCTACGTCGGCGACCGCGTCGGCCATCAGGTCGGCCGCCGGCGCCTGAGCTTGTTCGGAATTCGCCCGCGTTACACGTCGACGATCGTCGCCATCGCGACCGGAATGGTGATCGCCTTGGTCGTGACGCTCGGCGCGATTTTTGCCTCGCAACAGGTGAAGACGGCCTTCTTCAAGCTCAATTCGATCAACGCGCAGATCGGCGAGCTCCAGTCCCGCCAGCGAGATCTCGAAACCAAAGTCAACAGCGGGAAGCTGGTCTTCCCGGTCGACACCCTGATGGTGCCGTTCTATCGAATCATCAGCCAATCGGCTTCATCGGCGCAGCGCCTGTCGACGATTCGCGACTATTACTTCTTTGCGGTGAAGTACGTCAACGCGACCTATCCGCGCCTAGGGTTGCGTCCGTACGTCTTGCCCCCCGACGTAGACAAGAAGCTCAGCGGCGTCGCTAACGACCTGACGACCGCCGCAAAGCTCTCGCAAGCTAGCGTCATGCTCACCGTGACGTCGGATCAGAATCTGTTTGAAAACGATCAGATCCATTTCGCGATTAACGTGACGCCGGACATCCGCTACTTTCGCAAGGGCGACATCATCGCCCAGCTCGTGATTCCGGGCAAGAGCGGCGCGAGCATCAACATCGCGCTCTCGCAGTTGCAAAACTACGTCTCGATCACCGCCCGCCGGCTGCAGCTTCCGACCTTCCTCACCGACATTCAGCCGCTTCAGCTGATTCCCGACGCGCAACAGATGCAGCAGCGAATCTCGCGCTCGGGCACCTTTCTGCTCACCGCGTACGTCGCCGAGGATTTCTATCCGCACGTCGGCGGCATCCCCATCGTGATCGTGCTGACGCCTCGGCCTTGAGTTCGGGCGGGGCGGTGCTGGCCATCGACCCGGGGCGCCGCAAGGCCGGCTATGCGGTGCTCTCGGAGGCGGGAGCCGTCCTCGAAGCCGGCATCGAGCCGGTCGAGGAGCTGGAGCAGCGCGTCGCCGAGCTTCTCGGAGAGCGCGACGTCGAAAGCATCGCGATCGGCGGGGGAACCAACGGCCGCGCCGTTCGCCGGCTCGTCGAGCGTTTCGGGGTGCCGATTTTCTGGGTGGATGAGTTCGAGACTACCCGGGCGGCCCGGGCCCTCTATTTCCAGGAGCATCCGCCGAGAGGCTGGCGGCGGCTGATCCCGGTCGGGCTCCAGCTTCCGGGACGGCCGGTGGACGACTACGCCGCGATCGTCATTGGCCGCCGCTTCCTCGCAAGGGGACTGGCCGCTCAACCTCCAACCTTAGAAGCCCCACCAAAAGCACGCTGAGGCGGCAGCGTCGCACGGGGAATCGACTGGAGAGGAACGGAGGTTTCGTGCGCCGGATCGTCGCCGTCCTAACGAGCGCAGCACTCGCGCTGATGTTGGCGCGTGCCGCACAGGCCGACCTGCTCCCAATGCCGCAATCGCAATTCGATTTGGCGTCGCAGTTGATGCTGCGACTCTTTGGCGAGACCGCAGACTCGACGGCATCCTTCTCGGCGCAGAACGGCGACCGCGTCAGCGAGTCGCCGCTGCACGAGCTCGCGCTGCGCGTACCGGGAACCGATTCGAGCGCGCCGCAGAACCCGGGAGGCCGTTCGGCCGACGTACTGCGGCAACAACTCGCGCTTAGCAGCTTGGGCGGCACCGATGCCTCGTACCTCGCGCGCGCGGCGGACGCAGGCCTGCTCTCGACGCAGGTCCGCTTCGCGCCGCCGGCGACGCAGCCGAATGCGGAGCTTCCGGGTACGCAGAGTTCGCTCCTAACCGTCGCGTACCAACCGGTCGCGCCGGTGCCGAGCATCTCTCCCGGTCCGGGCACGCTCGCGTTTGATAGCACGTCGTCACCGCCCGCGCCCTCGTTCAACAAAGATCTGCCGCTGGAGTTCAATCCCGACTTGAAACAGTCCAGAGGATTCAATCTCAGCGTCTCGGGTCAGTACGAAGGCTCGACCCAAAGCGATATTGCCGGGCTTGCGGCCGCAGCGCCGCCCGCGTCGACGTGGCAGTTGCCGGATGCCGACGCCGCATTGGCGGCTCCGAACTATGCCGGCTCGAATAAAGTCTCGCTGCGCGCGGGCCTCGCGGTTCCGGTCTCGCACGGATTGACGCTGAATCTGAACTACGACGCACAGCGCTCCTCCGGCGGCTACATCTTGCCCGGCCTCGAGAATCTCGACGCGGCGAACAACTCGTATATCGGAGGGCTCACCTACACGATTCCGTACTCATCGAGCACCCTCTCGGTCTCCGCGTACCAAAACCGGTACGGGCAGAGCGTGCTCCCCCTCAACGGGTACACGCAAACCGGCGAAGACGTCAACTTTACCGTCAAGTTCTAGGTATTTCGCAGCCACTGCAATCGCGCCGGCTCACGTTCTTTCGAGCGATCGTCGCTGCCGCTTTAACGTCGCTGGCCGTCGGGTTGGGCTTGGTGCAGTTCGCCTCCGAGGCGCTGTGCGCACGAGCGGCGGCACCTCACACGATTCCGCGGCAGATTCCGCCGGCCTTCGGCGAGCGCGTCTATCGCGTCCTCGAACGAATTGCGCCGGCACCCTACGTCGAGTCGTCGCTCGCGCAACTCGCGCTCGAACGAGGTGACGCCGCGGCCGCGCAGCACTACGCGCTGCGGCTGCCGGCTTCGTCGAATCGGGACGAGCTTCTTTCGCGTGTCGCCGGTGCGAGGGGCTCGCGGCAACTCGCATTCGAATACGCGCTCGCGGCCTTCGACGCGGACGCCGTTGCGGCGGAGGCACGACGGCGTGCCGTTGACGATCCGCACGCCGCCTACGAACTGGAGGGTCTCTTGGCGCGGCGTTTGAGCGCGCGCACGACGCATCCCGACGCCCTCGCGCAAGCCTATTGGCAAATGGGTCTCTTCGCCAACGAAACGGCTTGGAGAAAGGTACCGGGGAGCGCGCAGCAGCGAGCCTGGCTGGGCAGAGCGCTCGCCGATTTCGAGGCGGCCGCGCGGCTGGCGCCGCTCTCGGAACGCTACGTTATTGCCGACGCCAATCAAGCCGATCTGCTCGGCGACCGCGCGAGCGCGGCGCGCCTCTTCCGGCAGGCTGGCGCGATCGACCCGACCAGCGCCGATGCCGTCGCGGGCCTCGGCGTAATCGCCTTTGAAAGCGGCGACCGCGCCGCCGCGAGCGTCTATTTGGTGCGCGCTCGCGCGCTCGATTCGCATTCGTTGATGGTTCGCGCATTGGAGCGCGATCTGCGGTGAGGGTTGCGCTCGACGCGCAGCTTGGCGTCGGCACCGCGACGGGAATCGGCGAGTACGTGACGGGCTTGGCGGCGGCGCTTCGCCACCGCGGCGTCGACCTCGTGGAACTGCGCGAGCCGCGGCTCGACCCATGGCGTTTCGACCGGCGCGTGCGCTGGGACCAAACCGTTCTTCCGCTGCGTGCGCGCTCGAGCGGAGCGGACGTACTGCACTGCGCGTCGGGGACGATGCCGCTGCTGCGTCCGATGCCGGTCGTCGTTACGGTTCACGACGTCGCATGGCTGCACGTGCAAGGGCACGCGCGCGCCTACGCGCGATATTATTTCGGAAAATTTTCGCTCGCGCAGTACCGTGCGGCCGCGGCGATCGTCGTCGACTCGTCGTTTTCGCGAGGAGCTTTGTTGCAGGTGCTCGACGGAATCCCCGCGCGCAGCGTGCAGGTCGTCTATCCGGGCGTCTCTGCCGAGTTTTGCGAGATCGCGCGCGCCGCGGATAGACGCACGATTCTCGCCGTGGGAACCATCGAGCGACGCAAGAATCTCGAACTGCTGATTCGCTTGCTGCCGGAGCTCGACGGCGCCCGTTTGGTCGCGGTGGGGCCGCTGACGGAGTACGCGGCCGAGTGCGCTGCGCTCGCCGCGCGGCTCGACGTCACGCCGCGTGTGGAACTACGCGGGTACGTTTCGCGCGAAGAGCTGCTGACGCTCTATCGCGACGCCGCGGTCGTCGCGCTTCCGTCGCGCTACGAAGGATTCGGTTATCCGGCGGCACAGGCGCTCTGCGCCGGCGTTCCGTGCGTCGTTTCGGATTGCGCCTCGCTGCCGGAGATCGCCGGAGAGGACGCGACGGTTGCCGGCGTCGACGACGAGCCCGCATGGATTGCGGCGCTCGCGGCGGCGTTGAGCGGGCAGGCCGAGGCACGCGCGGCGAGCGTTCGCGCCAAGGCTATTGCAAGGTTCTCGTGGGAGGCGAGCGCTGCGGAGATGCAGCGCGTCTACGAAAGCGTCGCGGCGAGCTAGACTCTAGGCGAGCTAGGTACTAATAGATGGGCGAGCCGGGCGCGCCCGGCGCGACGCTTCCGTCATCGGGCGCGAAGACCAAACGCAACGGCAGGCTCGAACCCGCTTCGGGCATCGTGACGATCGTCACGCGGACGAAGCCGTGCGCGGGGGCGACGTATTGCCGCACTTTGTAGCGTGAGTACGGCGGCACCTGGTGCGACTGCACGAGGACGCCGTCGATGATGTAGGTTCCGGTCGCCCGGCCGCCGCGGGGATTCTCGTAGATCGCGAACGTTTGCGGAGAGGAGAGCGGGTTCTGCACGTTTACGACAAAGGATTGCAGAACGCCGTAGTCGCCGGCCAGCGCCTGGCCGTGAAGATCGTTGGGCAGCGGAAGATGCCCGATCGGAAGCTCGAGGTAATCGGAGTCGACTCGCCACTGCGTCGCGAAATGAAACTCGGCGATCGGGTAGATGCCGCGCGCGTGTTGGCGCGTCGTCTCGAGCAGCGCCGCGGCGGCAATCGGATCGTTGGGATCGGCCGTGGCATCCTGCGCGACTAGGGTGAGGTGCACGTTTCCGCCCGAGAGCACGCGCAACTGTAGGAGGTTGCAGACGATGCTGGCCGCCGGAAGGTCCTGGACGACGATGTTCGCCGAGGTCGATCCGTCAATCGTGATCAGGCGTCCTTGATTCTGCACGAGATCGATCAGGAAGCGTTTTGTCGCGACGTGGCCGACCTCCATCTCGTTGGGCGACGGGCCGCCTCTTCCGCTGATCATTTGAACGATCGAGGGTTCGCGCGAGAGATTCTGTGCCCGAAGAACGATTCGGCGATCGGGCTGTCCCGGCGGATTGTAATGGAAGTAGAGAAAACGCGACGGTACGGCGGAGCGCAGATCGGCGGTAAAGAGCGTCCCGTTCTCCGTTAGGCGCTCCGGATAGTCGCTGACCATCAGGGAATCCGGGGAGATGCGCGGCACGGCGATGTTTCGGACCTCGACGTGCGTCGAGCCATCGACCTCTAAGGCATCCCGCGCTTGAATCAACATATGAACGTCGAAGGCGGCAACGTCGTCTTGGTTGAGCGTCCCATGGAACGGAACGTCGTCGGAGCTGACGAGCACTTGCGCTCCTGCGCGGATCTTCGTCTCGTTCTTGATCTCACGCGCAACCTGCTCGCGGACGAATGCGGCCCCCGCGGGATCCCCCGTAATATCAACCGCGACGCTAGTTGGAATCGTTCCGGCAAAGAACGCGACGCGTACCGGCACGTCGCGACGAACGCCGCGCGCGTCGGTCAGCGTCACGACCGTCGCGCCGGCCGCTTTCCCGACGATCACCAGCCGCTGCGAGGCGGGATCGATCGCGGCCGTAGCGATGCTGGGATCGGCGACGGTGACGGTGATCGGCGCGATCGCCGAACCAACGATGACGTTCACCGCGGAGCCGACCGGAACGGAGGCCGCGGCGGGCTCGACCGTGATCGGGGGTGGCGTCGGGCCCTGTCCAGGTACTCCCGGCGCCGCGCTAGCCGCCGGTGCCGGTCCCGGCGAAGCCGGCGGCGAGGGAGAGGGTGTTTGAGCTTGCGCCGTGGCGCAAAGCGCGGTCAGGGCGGCGAGAAGCGCCAGCCTACGCAATTTGCGCTTCGGCATGGCGCACCGCCGATGCCAATAGCGTTTTATAACCGACGCTCGGGAAGAGGACGGTCACCAAATCCCGCTCGGCCCGCTCGACCGTGCCCATGCCGAATTTCGAATGGGAGACCACGTCGGCAATCCGGAATCCGCCGGTCGCCGCGCGTTCGTCCGTACCGCGAGCCAGCGCGGCGATGCAGTTGTCGCACGCGCCGCAGTTGGTCCGGTCGAAGTCCTCGCCGAAGTAGTTCAAGATGAAGCGGCGGCGGCAAGAGACGGTCTCCGCGTATTGCAGCATCATCGCGAGCTTACTCTGGTCGTAGGACTTCTTGGTGTCGTAGTTGGCCAAGTTCAAGATCAAATCGCGGTGCTTACGCACGGCCTCCGTCAAGCCGTAGGCGGACTTGCCTGCGTGCTCGATATACCCGGACTTCTTGAGCAGCGCCAGGATTACTTTGAGCTTGGTGAGCGGGAGCTGAAGAATTTTGCGAAGATCGACCATCGAGACGCCCCCGGACTGATTGCCAAAGACCTCGATCGTGCCGAAGACGCGCTGCACCTCCTCGACGTCGGGGTACTTTCCGGTGAGGAAGTAGTTCTGCACCCGCGTGTCGCTCATGCGGTAGATCAGGATGCAGCGCGAGTCGAGGCCGTCGCGGCCCGCGCGCCCCGCCTCTTGCGTATAGGCTTCCAGCGAGCCCGGCAGATCGTAATGCAGGACGAACCGGATGTTCGGCTTGTCGATGCCCAGGCCGAAGGCGTTGGTTGCCACGACCGCACGGATCGCTTCGTCCATGAACAGATTGTGAACCGACGTTCGGTCCTCTTTGTGCAGCTTGGAGTGATAGACGGCGGCGGGAATGCCGAGCTCGGTTCGCAGGTAGCGCTGGACGTCCAGCGCGTTCTTGATCGTCGCCGTGTAGATGATGCCCGTTCCTTCGAGCGCGTCATCTCCGGTAAAAAGCGTCGAGAGAATGCGCAGCTTATCGGCTTCTTTGTCGGCCTTACGCGCTTCGTAGATCAGATTCGGGCGATCGAATCCGCGCACGATCGGCTTGACCTGCTCGAGACCGAGCTGATACAGGATATCTTCGCGAACCGACGGCGTTGCGGTAGCGGTTAGCGCGAGCACCGTCGGGTGGCCGAGCGCGGCGATGACTCCGCCCAGCGCGAGGTAGGCCGGCCGGAAATCGTGTCCCCACTGACTTATGCAGTGCGCTTCGTCGACGACGAAGAGCGGCACCTTAATCGACTTGAGCAGCCGAAGGAAGGCCTCGTCCTCGAGCTTTTCGGGCGTCGTATAAACGATGCGGAGGGTTCCCGAGGCGATGCGCTCGCGAGCGCGGAGTTCTTGATCTTCGGAGAGGGTCGAGTTGAGTGCGACGACGTCGGTGATGCCGCGCTCGCGCAGCATGTCGAGTTGATCCTTCATCAAGGCGATGAGCGGGCTGACGACGACCGTGGTACCCTCGAGCAAAAGTGCGGGGAGCTGATACGTCAGGCTCTTGCCCGCACCCGTGGCAAGAATAGCCAGCGTATCCTCGCCATCTAAGACGCGAGAAACGACGTCTTCCTGCCCCGGATGAAAATCATCAAATCCGAAGTTCTCTTGAAGTGCTGCGCGCAGATTCACGGGCATCTTTCTTAAAGTTGGACCCAGCGAAAACGAATCACGGCCTCCTGGGAAGCAAATTCCATAACCGTATCCCTCGGCGACTCGTTGCACCCATACCCTCCGGCAGGCGCCACCAAACGGTCGGCTAAGTTGAGCGCCGTGTCCCTGTACCGCACCTGGCGTCCCCGCACGTTTGCCGACCTCGTCGGGCAAGACTCCGTGGTCCGTACCCTTACCTCGGCGATCGAGAGCGGAAAGCTCGCCCATGCCTACCTATTCTCGGGACCCCGGGGCTCCGGAAAGACCTCTGCCGCCAAAATTTTAGCTCGCTGCATCAACTGCGTGGCGGGCCCGACCCCGAACCCCGACAACACCTGCGACAACTGTCTGGCCATCCTGGCCGGAAATGCCCTCGACGTGCTCGAGATCGACGCTGCCAGCAACCGCGGCATCGACGAGATCCGAACCCTGCGGGAAGCGGTCAAGTTCGCGCCGGCGACGATGCGGATGAAGGTCTACATCGTAGACGAGGCTCACATGCTGACCAAGGAAGGAGCCAACGCGTTCCTTCGGACCCTCGAAGAGCCGCCGCCGCACGCCGTCTTCATCCTCGCCACGACCGAGCCGGAGCGGCTGCCGGTCACGATTCTCTCGCGTTGCCAGCGCTACGCGTTCAGGCGCATCTCGGTTCCGGTGATGATCGAACGGATGCGGGCGATCGCGACGGCCGAAAACATCCCGATCGACGACGAGGCCTTGGCGGCGATCGCCTATCGGGCAGAAGGCGGTCTCCGCGACGCGCTGACGATGCTCGAGCAGCTCGCGGCATTCTCGAGCGGCGAGACCGCGACGGCTCATATATTAGAGCTTGCCTTGGGCTCGACGGGGCGGCAGCACGCGCGCAAGCTCGTCGACGCCATACTCGCGGGCGATGCCGCGACGGCGCTGCGGGAGATCGAGACGGCCAGCGAAGCGGGGACGGATTTTACGGTGTTGACCCGCGCGCTTATCGCGAGCTTTCGCCATCTGCTCGTGGCTCGCATCGACCCCGAGCTCATCGCCCGCGAGCTGGCGCCGGAGGACGCGCAGCGTGTCGCTCGACAGGCCGTGGAACTCTCGCAGGCGAGCTTAACGCGCGCGCTTCGGGTCTTCGGAGAGGCGCAATCGCTGGCGCGCTCCGGCGGCAATGCGCGGTTGGAACTCGAAACGGCTCTGCTGCGCTTCATTTTGGTGGGCGAGGATCCGACGCTCGACGGCGTCTCCGCGCGCCTGACGGCGGTCGAAGAGCGGCTGAGCGGCGCAACGGCACAACCACCACAAGCACCGAGGGTTGCCGATCCGCCCAAGCTCTCCGAAACATCCAAAGCCCAGGATACGCCGAAGGTGCAAATCGCGGGCGCGCTCTCGTTGCAAAAGGTCCGAGCCGCCTGGCAGAGCATACGCGGCAAGATCGAGAGCGAGCGGCAATCCTTGCGGGCGCCGTTGTCGCGGGCGGCGATCGACTCGCTCGAAAGCAACGCCATCGTCCTGAGCTTTCCGAATAGCTGGAGCGCCGACGCGCTGCGCGAGCACGTCAAGATCATCGAAGGCGCGATCGCCGACGTGTTGGGGGTTCCGCTACGCGTTACGCTGCGGGTGGATTCGACCGCCGGACGGCCTAAAGCGCAGGGTTCGACGACCGCGGCCGGCTCATCCGAACCGAGCCCACAACCCGACGATCCCGACGCGCTCTTCGATTATGCCAACGAGCGCATACGTTAGTTCAGAACGCCCGAAAGTAAGGTTGCAGATGAATCAAGCGCAGTTAATGGCCCAGGTCAAAAAAATGCAGGCCGAGATGGCCAAGGCCCAAGACGAGCTCGCGGCGACCGTCGTGACCGGAAGCGCGGCGGGGGGATCGGTGACCGTCGACGTCACCTGCGATCAAACGCTCAAGCGCGTGAAGATCGCCAAGGAAGCCGTCGACCCGGAGGACGTCGAGACGCTCGAGGATCTCGTAATGGTCGCCGTCAACGACGCGCTGCGCAAGGCGAACGAGACATCGCAGAAACGGATGGCGTCGGTCACCGGCGGCGTCCGCGTTCCCGGATTGATGTGACCACGGTCGCAACCCCCGTCGCCGCGCTCATCAACGAGCTCAGCAAGCTGCCGACGATCGGCCCGAAGACCGCGGCGCGCCTGGTCTTTCACTTATTGAACCGCCCGCGGCACGAAGCGCAGAGCTTAGCCGAAGCGATCCTCGCCGTCAAAGACAAGGTGGGCTTCTGCTCGATCTGCTACTCGCTCTCGGAGCTCGACACGTGCGAGTTCTGTACCGACGACCGGCGCGATGCTCGAGCAATCTGTGTCGTCGCCGAAGCCAAGGACGTGTATGCGATCGAGCGTACCGGCGCGTTCAAAGGCCGCTATCACGTGCTGGGCGGGCTGATCTCTCCGATGGACGGCATCGGCCCGGCACAGCTTCACGTCAAAGAGCTCGTCGAACGAATCGGACGCGAAGATCCGCAAGAGATCATTTTGGCGACCAATCCGAATGCCGAAGGCGAAGCGACTGCGCTCTATCTCGCCCGCCTAATCCAACCGCTCGGCGTCTCGGTGACGCGTCTTGCCTACGGGCTGCCCATCGGCGGCGAACTCGATTATGCCGACGAGTTGACGATCGCCAAAGCAATCGAGGGACGCAGAGCGCTGTAGGTCCTAAATCGGGCATCGTCTTTTCCGGTTGGATATACCGATTGGAAGTGCCGTGCGGTCTAGTCAGCTTTAGGTAGGGCGGCTTTGCGCTTGCGAGGTTATTCTATTCGCACACCGGGTGTGGGTGTGGGACGCGAGGCGCCGAGAGTACAACATCGGCGCCTCGTGCTTTCAAGAGCCGAATCAGAGCAGCAACAGCTCGTCGCCGCGGAGGACGACGCCCGGGGTAACGACGTCGCAGTAAATTCCCATCGCGTTATCTCGCTGCTGCGCCAAATAGCGAAGGATCCGCGGGTCGCTCGCTTCGCCGCTTGGGTGGTACGTCACCGTGACGCAGCGCCCGATCGGAGCGCGAACTCGCAAGCGCACCGCACCCAGCAGCAGCTCGCGCTCGATGAGATCGCGTTCGAGCGGCACCGCGCGCCCGAGGCTGCGAACGAAGAGGTTCGGCCTGAAGCGCTCCCACGCAACCGGATAACCGACCTCGGCGCTCACGTCCGCGAGCCACGCGTCGACGATCAGAGAGATCGGCGCATCGTCGAAAAAATGCTCGTCGCGGCGGATCTCGACGGCGACGCCGCGCTCTCGCGCAAGCTCTTTTGCCGTCTGCGCATCTTCGAGGAGATGGAGCCGGTCGTTCTCTTTGCCGCGGTACGTTTTGCCTTCGCGCGCGCCGTCGCGAGCGAAGAACGCAGCGGCGCGATCGCCCGGAATTCCCGTCGGCCCGATTTCGGCGCGTTCGAGCGGCTCGCCGCGCAGGCTCTTGACCGGATATCGGCGCAGCGCTTCCAACGAACCGAGCACGAGGCCGGCCTGCAAACCTACGTCGAAAGTTTCAGGGGCGATTGCGCAGTTTTCGCAGCAGCTCTCGTGCGAGTGCCAGCGCGTCCGTTTTCGTGCGAGTGTAGAGCGAAGCCGCCTGACCCTTGCTCATGTAGCGTCCGTGTTCGTAGTAGAACGTGACGCTTTCGCCGACGACGATCGTTCCGGCATAGGCGATCGCTCCTTTGATCGCAATTCCGGCAATGGGAACGAAGCCGGCGAGCTCGCGCGCCAGCGTGCGCCAGCCGAAACCGCCGCCGATGATCGGCAGCAGCTGCCAGGTGCGCCCGACGTCCGGATCGCGGCCGTAGGCGGCTTCGACGTGCAGCATGAGCATGACTTGAATGCCGGTGATCGCCACCATATCTCCGGCCGATGCGAAGGCACCCAGTACCAACCCGACGACCGGGATATGATCGACGAGCGCGCTTGCCAGCGCAACTTTTAGGGCGCGCTGCGCGGCGTCGCGCGTCAACTTGGCGGCGACGCTCTCACGCAGCACCGGGAGATTCCGGCCGACCGCGATTTCGACCCCGCTCGCCGACTCGACGAGATGCGGGAAGACCCGTGCTCGCAGCGCCGCTGCGTCGAGG
This sequence comes from Candidatus Cybelea sp., assembly GCA_049285915.1. Classification (GTDB taxonomy): domain Bacteria; phylum Vulcanimicrobiota; class Vulcanimicrobiia; order Vulcanimicrobiales; family Vulcanimicrobiaceae; genus Cybelea. The sequence goes on from JBAQAW010000091.1 coordinate 34,267, forward strand.
GACGGCACGACGTATTCGCCCCACATGCCGCGCGCCGGAAGGCTCGCGGGGCCCGACGGCGTGCCGAGCGCGTCGACGGTAATGGCAAGAATCGGAACCGCAAGCACCGAGAGCGCCGCAAAGTCGACGCCGGTGCAGTCGTTACGGTGTCCGAGAAAGATTACGGCGCGGACTTCTTTTGGATCCGTGAGCAGCGGGCTGCCCGCGTGGATCGTTTCGAGACAGGCGGCGGCTTCGGGGGGGACGATCTTTTCATCGTGTCCCTGCAGCAGCAGGGCGCGCAGCCCCGCCACGAGCGACGGATCGCCGCAAAGCAGAAAACGAAACGGTTTGCGAACGTGCGCGTGCACCGCGCGAACGTCGATTCCTTTGCGTACGATCGTGAAAAGATTGCGGGCGTCGCCGGCGATTGCCATCGTTGCAGTCCTACAAGCCGAGTTTGTTGAGGTCGACCGCCATCGTGCCGTCGGCTTTGCGCAGCTCCTTGGCGGGATCGTCGGTGTAGTCGAGGTAGACCAGACCGAGGAAGATCTCGAGCGGCCACGCGTGCATCTTATGCGAGTTGGCGACGTCCACGATCGTTTGATTCGTACTCTTTGCCTCGGCGATGATGCTCTCGGGCGTGCTCTTGATATCGGCGGCGACGATCGTCGCCGCCACAACGTCACCCGGCGTGAGATCGTCGTGCAGCATCGTGCGGTAGGAGACGCCCGGCGAGCCGAAGCGCTTCTGCAGCGCGTATTGGAGCGTCGAGTACATCTGCGGCGTGGTTCCCAGCCCAAGCAGGGTGATGCGGACTGCGATCTGGCGCGAGCGGGCGAGGTTGAAGAGCTGGGCGCCTTGCGAGGCTGCCGTGGCAGCCGAGTTGAGCTCTTCGACGGTCTTCTTCATCATCGGTGCGACGGAGAGGTAATCGGCTTGGCTGATGTCGCCGCCGAAGCTCATCTGCGCGTGGTCGAGCTGTTTGAAAAACTCGTCGAGATCGCCCAGCGACTGGTCGAGCATCGTCAGCGAGGCGCGCGCCGCGTCGACGGAGCGCAGCATCTCGGCGTCGCCCAGCGTGAGCTCGCTCATCATCTTCGGATACGAGGGCAGAATCTCGAGGGATTCGGCGGGCACCGGATTCATCGAGAACGGCGCAAGCATCTCGTCGTAGATATCGGCGCTCTCCTTGAGGAGCCCGCTCTCTTTATTCTTTTCGAGCGAACCGACGCCGCCGATCGGGCTCGAGTCGCCGCCGGCATCGCCGAGAGTGCTGTCGACCGAGCGCGCCATCGAGGTGAGGTTCTTGACGATGGCTTCGATGCGGCTGCCGCGACGAATGTTGATGCGGCTGAGATCGGGTACCTCGTACTGGATCGTCTCCAGGCGGCTCTGGACCGATTTGAGCTGATCCTTGCCCTCGGTTGCGCGGGTTTGAATCTCGGTAGCGGCCGAGTACTGCGCGGCCTGTCCGGCGAGCACGGTCTCTTTGAGTTTCGGCAGGTTCGGCTTGGTCAGCGTGACGCGCTGCACTTCCATCTGCCGCAGCGCGGTGATGCGCTGATTCGCGGCGGCCCGCGTCTGAGAGGTTCCCAGCTGTGCCGCTTGCGCGAGCGTCTGCTCGCTCTTACTCGGAAGGCCGAGCGCGAGTTCGGATTGCCCGAGCTCCAGCAGCGCTTCGGAGTTTTGCGGATCGGTATGCAAGACTTGATTGAGGCGCAGCTGCGAGAAGGAGTAGCGCGCGTGCTCCTCGTCGCCCGAGGCCTGCACGAGCTCTTGCGTGGGCGTGATCGTCTTCGGATCGAGCTCCGGGTAGCCCATCAGGTGAGAGACGCGTGCCGACGGATCGGGGTGGTCTTGGAGATACTTGCTGACCGCGTCGCTGTGCTCGTCCTGAAGCACGCCGAGGTGCGCCATCATCGTCACCATCGATTCGGGGTCGTAGCCCGCGCGCGACATTAGCTGCAGCCCGTAGCGATCGGCCTGGATCTCGTCTTCGCGGGAGACCTTGGCCATCAACCCCGCCTCGGCGAGGCCGCCGAACTCGTAGAGAATCGGCGAGAACATCGACGCGATCCCAAAAAGAAGATTGAGAATCTCCGCTTTCGAGTTGCTCGTAAGCACGTGGCGCCGCTCGATGTGGCCGGTCTCGTGGCCGAGGACGCTCGCCAACTCGTCGTCGGACTGCACGAAGTCGACCAGACCCTCGTAGACGTAGACGAATCCGCCCATCGTCGCAAAGGAGTTGATCTGGCTGTCGTGGATGATCTTGATCGAGTAGGGAACGTCCTTACGCGCGACCTGATTCCAGAGATTACCGGCGACGCCGGAGACGTAGGCGTTGAGCAGCGGATCGGTCTCGATTACGCTGCCGGAGACGATCTGCTGATCCTCGGATTGTCCCAGGGCGATTTCGGCCTGCGTCGACATGGCGCCGGTCTGCGCCGGGGCGCCGGCACAGAGCAGCGAAACGATGACGAGGGCGGGAATAGCACGACGCAGCATACGGGTCTTTAATCCTCTACCGGCGGACGATGATTAGGTTACGCCGGTTCACTGTGTATTATATGTGGACAACGCCAAGAACTTGCGAATCGTTTGTGGATGAACAAGGGGTTGCCCCTGGTTCTTCTCGGAGAGCGTAGCGTGGCACTCTTGCGAGGGAGGCGGGGCGGCCTCGAAGTGACCTTGTCACCCGGCGACCTCGCCCAGGGGTTCGCAGCATTGCACGCTCGGCTGAGCGAGCAGCCCGGCTTCTATCGCGGCGCCGCCGCAGTCGTCAATTTTGGTTCGGACTGCCCGTCGGACGAAGAGCTCACGCGTCTTCGCGGTCTGCTCGACGAGGCGGGGATCGCTCTGCGCGGCGTCGCCGGATTCGACGAGCGGCTTGCGGCGCTGGCCGCCAGGGCGGATCTGGCATTTGAGACCCCGCGCGCCCAGACCGCCCGCCCGAGGGTGCTGAGGCCGCAGACCGAAGCCGCGCTCTCCGAATCCGCGCGCTCGCTCACCGCCGATTTTGCGGGGGCGCGCGGCGACATCGCCCAACGCCGGCGGCGCGGAGAGGCGAGCGTGCGCCGCCACAC
>JBAQAW010000092.1:0-33345 GCA_049285915.1 Candidatus Cybelea sp.
GCGCCGAGGAGCTGCGTGAACGCGACGACCAGCGGCACGAGCGCCACGGCCGCGAGCACGGCAGGCAGGCGCAGCAGCCACGTGTTGTTGCCGCCGAACTGCGTCGCCGCGGCAAGCAGCGGTATCAGGGGCGGTTGGTCGACGTAGCCGAACGCCGGATGCCGCCCGCAGACGATAAAGTAAAGCTCGTTGGCAAAGAAGCCATACCGGCCCGCACTAACGAAATGCACGAGCGCGACCACTACGGCAACGAGCGTTGCCGCAAACCATACCCAGCGGCTCATGGGTTTCCCGGCTTCAGCAATTGTAGGCGCTCAAAAACTTCACGAGGTTCACGATGGGTCCGGCGTAATAGTAGCCGCGGGGCTCGAACAGCAAATTGGAGATGACGAATCGGCCCTGCCGGCCGACGAGAATGGCGGAGACATGAGTCTCGACGCGGCTGTCCCGGGAAAGCCGGAGGGTGACCGCCACCGTGGCTTCGTCGCCTTGCATGCCAGTCGCTCCGATGGCGTACGATGCTGCCGGCGATGAATCGTTGGTAAAGGGGTCGTAGTGAACGTGCTTGCAGTTGGGAGGCGTGTTGCCGTGCTTGCAGAGCGACGCCAAAATTTCGCCGGTATACTCATCGCCCTTGAAGTACGCGTCCTCGAGTCCATCGTAGAGATCGCCATCGAAGAAGCGGCGGCCTTGGGCCACGTGTTTGCCCGCCTGACCATGCTGTGCCAGGTACCAATCGAATAAGGCAGCGACCGTCTTTGCGGGAGACGCTTCGTCGCCGGCGCGCGCGACGCCGGGTATGCCGAGTATCATTCCCGCCGCGATGAGAAGTGCGAGCGCACGCATTCGTCAGTGCTCTTCGCCGAAGCTCGGCCCGATACCGCCGTGCGACACTGCATCCATCGCACTTTTGCACTGGCCGGCCTGAAGGTCGGGGCAGAGCTTGCCGATGGCCGTAGTCATCGGCCCCGCGTTGGCAAACCAAAGCTGGTCGTCCGCACCGAGCGCGATGCCGTATGGCCGTGAGTAGCCTTGCGGCAGCGGACGCGAGAGGACGATGTGCGTCGGAGGATCGTAGCGATCGATTCGATTACCCTGGAACTCGGTCATCCAGAGGTCTCCATCGCGCGCGGTAATGCCTTCGTTTCCGCCGTGTCCGGCGCCGTACTTGGCTATTTTTCGCACGTGCGTTGCAGGGGCGATTCGCCCCACCATGCCGCCGCCGCGATCCGACTCGCCGGTAAACCAGACGGCGCCGTCCGGGCCCGTCGTTATTCCGGTCGGGTTGTTCTGGCCGATCGAATAGAGTTTGACGTGACCATGGGTGGTGATGCGGCCGATGGATCGTAAGTTTGTAAACCACAACGCGCCGTCGGGGCCGAGCGCGATCTGAAAAGGCTCGCTCGGCGCGGGGACTTTGTATTTGCTAATCGCGTGCGTGATCGTGTCGATCCGGCCGATCTTTCCGCTCCCGGTTTCGGTGAACCACATCGCGTTACCAGGGCCCGGGCTGATGTCTTCCGGGTTCGAATTCTTAGTTGGAATAGTGAACTGCCCAAACGTGTCGTTCAGAAGGTTTATGTATCCAATCGAGTTCGAGCCGGGCTCGGTGAACCACAGGACGTCGTGCTGCGGGTTCATCGTAAGGCCGAAGGGTCCCGAATATGATTTCGGCAGATTATACTGCGTAAACGCGCCGGTATGCTCGTCGATAGATACTATCGCGAGCGGATCGGCCGTGCCGAACCACTCGTTTCCGGCCACGTCCGAAGCGAGGTACTCGATGCCGCTCGATTGAAACTTGAACTCGACGACGCTCGAACCCGTATCCGGTCCGCCTCGTTGCAGGTCGGATGATGCAGACGCCGGGACGAGACCGGCGCCCTGGCTTGCGGCGCACCCGGTTACGATGAAAAGTGCCGCAAGGCAGCCTAAAGCTGAAGGAAATCTGCCCATCACGTTCTCCTTTTGAGATGACATGAAGGCATCGTAGCCGCGCCCCCGTCCGCAAGCGTCCGGCGCGCCTCGATGGATTGCGGACGCCGCTGCTAGTGCAGTTCCTCGAGGAACTTGCCCCCGTTCTTCAAGAGATTCGTCGTCGCAGCTCCTGACAGGGTGTCAAGATGGTATTGCAAGCCCTTCTGACCCGGACCGAACGTCTTGCATTTCGCAATGCCGCTCGTACCGCTCCCCGTGATCGTGCCGTCTGCGGCATGCCCTCCCGTGATCTTGAAGGTCTCCCCAAACGTCCACAGCGTGTGCCTGCTGATGACGTTAAAACTCCACGTGCCGGACGCGGTAAACTTTCCGGGAAATCGTCCTTTAGCGTTTCCCTTGGCGCTAAAGGTCGCGACTCCCGATTGGCCGCTAATGCACGACTGTACCTTGACGACCGTCCGGGGCGCATCGAGGGTCTCTCGGGAAGACAAGGCAACGACGTGGTCGCCTTGCGGACCGGCCGAATGAAGCGCCGGCGCCGACGACGCCCCGCCGGAACAGCCTGCAAACGCGAGCAGCGCACAGACAACGAAGAACGGAAAACATCTCCAACTCGTCATGTCTCGTCTCCGATCGATGCCGGAGTAGCGCCGGCATCCGTAGATTCTACCACGGAAGATGCGATACCGTCGAACGACTGAATCGTTCCGTTCCTTACGGACCGAACGCGAGGCCGGCCCAGTTCTTTAGCTCGCAATTCGCGACGCCGTGCGGGCAGCCTAACGAGGCCGACGGCGTCGACGCCGATCCCGATATCGGTCCATCGAAGACGACGACGCCGCCCGTATCGTGTAACTGCGCGTAGAGATTCTGGTTTGGATCGAACGCCAAACTGTTGATTGGACCGCCCGCATCGAGCGTGTAAGCGGCGGATTCGCCGGTCGCAAAGGGCGGCACATAAACTTTGATAAGGCGCTTTGACGAGCCGCTCTCGAAGCCGACGAAGAGCCGCCCCATCTCGTCGACCGCTAGGGCCGCCGGCGTGCTGTCTCCGAGCGCGAGCGTTACGACTGGGGCGCCGGTGTACGGAGCCCGGACTACGTCAATGCGGCAGGAAGTTTTCGCGCAAGCCGACGAGCCGCCAACGTCGCCGATGAACATGAGGCCGGCTTCGGGATCGATCGCTAGCCCGACGGGCTGCGTCGCTAACGCATTCTCGGCGGCGGGCACGCTCGACGGAGAAAATGGCGCCCGAAACTCGTAGACCCTGTTGGCGGCATCGTCGGAGAGCCAAACGTTACCCGAGCCATCCCACGCAACTTGTCGCGGGTGCGAAAGGGCACTCGGCGAGAAGCTCACGGCCGGAACGGAAACAGAAGAGTACGGAGGCCTGTAAACGTTGACCGAGAGCTTGCCAAAAACGGCCCCTGACGTGACGACGAACGCGCCATCCGCAGGATCGAACGCGATCGCGTTGCCGCACGACTGCGCGATCGCAGCGACCGGCGCCGGCGAAGGGGAAAAGGGCGGCGCCAAAATAAAGATCTTTGCGGAGAAACATTGCCCATCGAACATCCGGGTGAACGACTGCGGCACCCGTGGGCCGCGCGAGTTCCCTGAAGGAGAAACGCTCGACGGCGTGACGCTGCCGTTCAGCAGAAACAGCGACCCCAGCACCAGCGTCGTCAAGCGGAGCGGGAAAAGTTTCATTCGAACTTCTCGATCCGCCCGGAGCACATGCCGATCGTTATTGCAACGGCCCGGTTGTGCGCCGATCGACGCACCACCGATACGATGGCTGGGTAGCAAGTAAGAATGCAGCAGCGGCTGCCGTGAAAACGGAGTATTGAAACGGCGCTCCTATGCCGCTCGCGACGCTCATGGCAGTTGCGAACGTGAGAAGCAGCAGTCCGCTGACGAAGGAAACCGCACGAAGCCATAGACCGGCAAGGAGCATTAGAGCGAGAGATGCTTCTAATGAAGTATCGATCCAAGCGAGCACCGCAATCACCGAATGCGGCAAAAACGGATTCAACAGCCCGACATACGCCGTGAAGTGCGAAAGGTTACCCCACGACACGTTCGCCGCACCGGGCGGCCCAATCCAGCCGAAACGATCCGCCACTGAATAGAGGAACGTCAATGCAAGTGCGACGCGTAGCACGAACGACGCATAGTCACGCATGAAAATCCTCTTTCACCCCCGCTTCCGGCGAACCTGGCCTTAGCGGCCGTCTAACGGAATGCCGTTACTTTAAGCTCGGTAAAATCGGCGATGAGGTGGGCGAGCGCCTGCGGACGCTCGTTCGTCGTCAGGTGACCGCCCGGCAGGCGTACGATCGCGAGTCCTCGTTTGCTCAGGCGTTGTTCCGCCAGCGTAATTTGGCGATGTTCGAACGGATCTTCGTCGCTGCCGCCGATGACGAACGGAATCCGGCCGCTATAGGCGTCGAAGATGCGCCCGAAATCGAGGCGGTTTCCTTGCGCGCGATGCTCGTCAACGAAGCGTGCGGCGCGATACAGGTAAAAGAGTCCGTCGTTCCGCCTGAGCGCGGCGTAGAGGTCGCGCGCCGCTTCGGTCCACGCTTCGGGGTATTGCGAACGGTAGTCCTTCGACCACATGACGCCGGCGATTGGCTTGAAGGTGGCGAACGGACCTTTGGAGAGGAACGTGATGCCGTCGAGGCGCTTGAGTACGGGCGTGGTGAACCACGGGTGGGTGTGCCCGTCAACGAAAAGGCCGCCGTTGAAAATGAATGCGCCGTCAATCTTGGGTGCGGTGCTCTGGCCTTCGAGAAGTCGGGCTAGGCGTTCGAGGACGACGAGTGACGAAAAATCGAACGCCACTGCGATCGTAGACGACACGCCGAAGTAGCGCCAAACGGCTTCCACGAGATCCGTCCGTTCCGCGGTTGAATACGGATAGTCGCGCGGCTTGTCGGAGTCGCCCATCCCGAGGTACTCGACGAAGAGTTTCGGCATCGCTGCCGCATCGGGTAGATGCGGCAGCACTCTGCCCCAACCGATGGATCCATCGGGATAGCCGGGCAAGAACGTAACGGCATGCGTTGGGGCGCCATCGACGCGGACCCATACTCTCACGGGTGATGCGGGATCGATCGTTCGGGTATCCAGGTTGTAGCCGAGGCGTTGACCGGAAGCGAACCACGAATTCGTAAACGGCGTTTGGGCTTCGTCTTGCATGATGGCGATCTTAAATCACAGCGTGGGCCGTTAGGGGCACGGGCGCTTGAGCGAGCCGATAGGCGACGGTAAGGTGAACCAGGAGGTAGATCGGAACCAGGATCGTCGGGACGATAACCGACGGCAACTGCGTCATCGCGGCGAGGCCCGGCTCGCCGAAGAAGAGGCGGAACGGCACGCCGTCTTGCGAGAGCGCGCCGAGCGCGAGCGCCGTGAAGAGGTCGAGCGCGCCGAACGCATTCCACCAGGCGAGGGATGATTTGCGCAACGAACCACGCGCGATCGAAATGGCGAGCGGAATCGCGAGCAGACCGGTTATCGTGTCACCGAGACCGGCGACCGGGCCGAACGGCGCCGCTAGTTCGTGCGCGAAATACTTCAGCACGAAGAACACCCCGAGGACGCGCAGTACGTTGAGCCCGACGAGCGTTTGCAGTGGAATCGAGAGCATCGCGCGGCGAAACTGCGGAGAGAAAACCCACGCGATCGAGAGCGCTGCGGCGGCGGCGGCGAAGATCGCCGGCGGCTGAATTACGACTCCCGGCGTGCCGGGCGTGAAGTGCCCCGTTGCCGCGCCGGCAACGACCAACGCCGTCCAGACGAGGACGCCGGCGATGGTCCAGCGGCGAGCGTTCCACGAGAGATCGGCTTGAGTGGTGAGAGCCGTGACGATGATCGCGAGCGAGGCTCCCAGGACGATGGCGTCAATGAGTTCTAGCATGGTCTCCTAACTATATTATGTTCGTCATATAGTGTCAAGAGGCTCATTTTTTGATATGATGAGCGTCATGCCGTGGTCAAAAGAACATAAAAAGGAGACCCGCGAGCGAATCGTGCGAGCGGCCGCCGACGCGTTTCGGGAACGCGGCATCGACGGTGTCGGCGTTGCCGACGTCATGAAGCAAGCGGGCTTGACCCACGGCGGCTTCTACGCCCACTTCAAGTCGAAGGACGACTTGGTGAAGTCAGCCTTCGAGCAGATGTCACGCGAGATCGCCGATACGGTCGGGGCGAGCGACTACCTCGCCGAGCTCCACATGCGCCACCCGGAGCGCGGCTGCCCGTTGCCGACGGTCGGCACCGAGCTGGCGCGAAGCGGGGCGAAGATGCGGCGTAGCGTCGCCGGCGAGATCCGCGCACGCCTCGCCCGAATCGCAGAGCGCTTGGGAAAACGGCGGGACAACGAAACCGACGTCGCCGGAGCATTCGCGTGCATGGTCGGCGGTATGCTTATCGCGCGCGCCCTTCCCGAAAATGAAGGCAGCGCATTTCTCGAGCGCTGCCGCGCTTTCTTACGCGGCGCGATCGGCGAAGAGATCCTGTAATTCAGGCTCCTCCGCAATCGTGTTCGGTATTCATCCCGGAGTATTGCGCGCGCTGACGGTAATCGTACACCCGGTAGGTACGGCCTCTTTCGTCTTGGTCGGGGTTGCAGGCGAGAGTCGGCGCGGGGCGCGAGAGAAAACAGACCTGCACCTTGTCTCGGGGCCGCTCGCGGACCATGATCTCGTTGCCCGGCAATCCGCCGTAGTGGGTCACCGAAGCGAACAAGTGAGGATGCGCCGGATCGCTGCCCAGGTGCGTATTGAACACAACGTCAACGCCGCTTTCAAAGTCTTGCGCGCTGAATTTCTTTTGTCCCTCGGCTACGAGGCGCGGTTCCACCGACACGACCGTCGTGTCGACGCACTCTACCGACCGGTAATGCCACACCCCCGGGACGAACTGTTCAGCCTGGGCCAGAGCGGGAGATATATTCGTCACGCCAATACACGGCGCGGCGAGAGCGAAGGCCCCGAGCGCCGCTTTCATACGATGGCGAGGGGGCGCCGAATTCTGAGCCATACTGCGCGAGCCTCCTACTGCTCAGACGTTACCGTCTCTCTCCCGCAAACCCTGGACGCTCGCGGACGCCCGGTGCGGTACAGTTGACCTATGACTTCCAAGATATCCACGCTCGTTGTCATCTCCGGCGGCCTCTTCGGTACCATCCTTTTGGCCGTAATCGTCGGCGACGCTATCCAAGCGTCCGGCGCCGTAAGGAACCCAACGACCCTAGAAACGCCGGCGAAGATCGTCTTCTTCACGCTATTCGTTGCGTTCGGCTTCTCCTTGATACCCCTGATGGTCGCGGTCGTTCTCGGCGGTCTCGATCTTATCGGGAAGGGGTTGAAGGTGCAGCCGTTCCAGCCGCTGATTTCGCGCCCCGGATGGATCGTTTGGCCGATTTGGGCGCTCATGGCCCTCGGTTTGGCGGTAGCGCTTCCGGCCGCCATTCGCGCGGGCTTCTTTGCCTACGACGACGCAACGCCGGCGGCCCAGTCCGAGCGCACCGCCGCCGAAGCCATCGCGCGCATGCCGGTGCAAGGTACGCTGGTGGCAGCGCCCGGGATCCCCGTCGCTCGCATGATCTCGGCCTCGTCGCTTAAAGTCCAGCACGGTTCCAAGTCGGAGCTGTTCAGCGGCGCGCAATATGGCGGCGCCGCGATCTTCGATTACCGTATCGCGGGAAGCGCAACGACCTTTGTTCGCTGCCGCTACTACTACATCACGACGTATGCCCGCGATCCGGCGCGCATCGCTACGGTCAACGTGGGCATCTCGTCGGAAAAAATGAACCGCGCGGCATTGGTCGCCTCTGGTCGCGATATCCGCGCTCGGCTGATCGCCGATGGCTGGAAACGGTCCGGGCACCTATGGCTACGCTCGGGAAGCATGCTCGATCTGCGCTCGCGGCGACTCGACGATCCCGTTGCAGGCGAAAATGCAGCTAAGTCCGGCGAGTGGATAGAGTATGTCGAATTACGCGAGGCGCGCCCGCCGCGCTAGCGTACGCTACGGTGCTACGGCAATGATATCGAGGTTCTTGAAGCCCGTGTAGGTCGCGAGCAGCTTCGGCTGCGTACCCGCTAGCCAGCCCTTTGCCGGACGCGCGAAGGCGTAGACGCACTCTTTGCGAGCGTTCGCAACGTACGCCGTCGATGCGTCGCTATTGAAGGCGACGCCGCTGATCGATGCGAGGCGCCCCGGGGTGCGAAAGTCGTTTCCCCCGCTGGGTGACGACACCGATACGAGAGCGGGCACGCCGTCGACCGGCGTCATCACGTCGATCTGCTCGTCGACGGCGCCGCCGATGAGCGCGATCGTGCCGATGCCGAAGCACGAGCCGGCGCTGTATTCCCCTCGGCCAACGCGGGTGTACGGGCGCACGCTGGCAAATCCGCAGCCCCCGGAGACCACGACGGTGTCCCCGTCGGGCGTTGCGAGAACCGAGGCCGCGTTTTGGGAGTTCTGCACGACGATACGCGGTGTGTGCCTCTCGGCGGCGTGTGGAAAGAAGTAGACCGCCTGTTGGCCGTAGTCGCTGACGTAAACATTACGATGTGCGTCGACGGCAACGTCGGTCAGCGACGGTTGTCCGGAGGCGCCCGACAAAATCGGCGCCGGAAGACGTTCTACGAGCTTGCCGCCGGCCGTGAAAATCTCCACGCATGCGGCGCACGGGTTGGAGTTCGCGGCCGTGATCGTCGTGTAGATACGGTCTTGAGCGTCCATGGCCAGGCCCTGGGCGACGCCGTGTCCCGGCGTGAACGATTTGGTCAGTCGCGCTCGGTCCTTACTGATCGAGAAAACCGATATTGTGCCGGTGGAGTAGTCGAGGTTGACCACCTGTGTCAACGAGGTGCTCGAGTGCGGCAGTGTGGCGCGCGGAGGCAATGAGCGCATGGCGGGTGATGCCGCAGGGATCCCTTCTGAGTTTGAGGCGCACCCAGCGAGGATGAAGAGTCCGGCGATCGCAGCCAGGTAAGTAAAACGCTTCATAATATTTCTTATAATTTATGGGCATTGGCTCAGGACCTTGCGAGCAAGCTACGGCCGGGAGATACGGGCGTTCCCATCTCGTCGTCCAGGTGACGAAATATCCCATCGCGAACCGCGAAGCCGTTGCTTGAAAGGGGGGTAGAGTTAGATGGAGATTGAGCCGCCGCCGCCAGTTTCGGCGGCGAACAGCGCAGAAAAAACGAGGGGAAAGTTTCTCACACGATGCGCGCAGTTGCTCGCAGCCTTAGGATTGATCCGGATTCCGGGACGCGCGCTCGCGCAAAGCGCTCCGGTGCACGCCGAGCCCGGCAAAGCGCCCTATAATATCGTCTTCATTATCGTCGACCAGAGGGTCGAGAAGCTGCTTGCGGGCGCCGATTATTCTTTGCCCGCCATGAACGCGCTTGCGAGCCATGGCGTGACGTTTTCAAAGCATTACATCTCCGCGGCGCAGTGCTCGCCGTCTCGCGCGTCGTTCCTTACGGGCCAGCCTCCTCAAGTCACGGGCGTCATCGATCAGATGCAGTTCTCGTTCGTGCGCAGTCTCGATCCCAAGATGCCGAACATGGGCTCCGTTTTGAAAGCCATGGGCTACAAGACCGCCTATTTCGGAAAATTCGAGATGGATAAGGATATCCTCGATCCCAAACCCGCCGTCAACTACAGCGACGCGGCTCAATCCTACGGCTTCGACATATTCAGCGCGGCCGGAGATATCGGCAGCACACCCGATAGCGGCTACGACAACGATCCCTTCATCGCGGGTGAAAGCGTTCGTTTTCTACGCGAAACCGGCGCGCAAGCAAGGGAATCCGGCCAGCCCTTCTTCATGGTAGCGAGCTTCGTCAATCCGCACGACATCATGTACGGAGACGGTAACGTTCCCGGCCAGCCGCAGGTGCAGAAGCCGGTCGTGCCGTCTGCAATACCACCCCCGCCGTCGAACTCGATTTACGAACGGAAGTGGTCGTTCACGCTGCCGGCGAGCCTTGGCGAATCTCTGGCTGCCGCCGGGATGCCCAACGCTCTTGCGGAGTACAAAACGGGCTGGGACGGCTGGTCTGGGACGATCCCGACGGATCGCAAAGATATGTGGACGATTTTCTACGATTACTATCTCAACGCGATTGCGGACGTCGACCGCGGCATACAGCAGATCGTCGACGTGATGAACGAAATGGACCTCTGGCGCGACACCGCGGTCGTCTTTACGGCCGATCACGGTGAGATGGGCGGCGCGCACGGCGGCCTGAAGGGCAAGGGCCCCTTCGTCTACGAGGAAAATATCCACGTGCCGCTGATCATCGCGCACCCGACCGCTAAGACGGGCACCACGTGCCCGGCGCTCACGAGTCATCTCGATCTGGTCCCCACCTTCGCCGGCCTAACCGGTCTGCCCGAGACGAAGCGGCCAGCTGCCGTAACGGCGTTGCCCGGGAAAGACTTCTCCTCGTTGCTGGCCGATCCCGAAAAGGCAAGCCTGACTGCAATACGCCCGGCCATTCTCTTCAACTACGTCGGACCATCGACGGTTGACGGAGCCTTCCTCAACAAAACCATGGATACCCAATTCAGGAACGAAGCCTCGCCGCCGTTGTCTGAGGCGAATCTGAGCAACCGTGGTCTTCTCGCTCTGGCGTTTGACGGACGCTACAAGTTCGGTCGCTATTACGCGCCGACGGCCTGTAACACGCCGCGTACGCTCGAGGAGATTTTGAAGAATAACGACGTGCAGCTCTTCGATCTGCAAGACGATCCAACCGAAATTCGAAACCTGGTCTTGGAGCCGGAAAAGAACCGAGAGACGATCTTGCGGATGAACGCGCTGCTCAACGATTTGATCGCGAAGGAAGTCGGCGGGGACGCTTGCGGCCTTCTTGAAAAAGCCCTCGGTCCGATCGGTCAAAAATGATCGCCGGTGCGGCCCCGATGAAGCTTCTTTTGTGCGCGTGCGTCGTGAGTTCGCTTCTGGGGATGCAAGGCACGGCACGGGGGGGCACCCGGCGACGATCTCTACACACGCCCTGGGCATATCGTGCCCGCCGGCGACGGAGCGCGCCTGAACCTTTACTGCATGGGAAGCGGCTCCGCCACGGTCGTCTTCGATTCGGGGTCGGAGGATTGGGCGCCGGCCTGGGCCGTCGTGCAACCGCAGATCGCGAAGTGGGCTCGCGCTTGCAGCTACGACCGCGCGGGTGCAGGTTTCAGCAGCGCGGGGCCGATGCCGCGTACGAGCGTGCGCATCGCCGGCGAACTGCATAGCGCGCTCCACAGAGCCGGTATCAAAGGGCCTGCGAGCCTGTCGCGAAGCCGTCGCTGCGGGGAAGCCGCTGCCGCCGCTTCCCGCACGCACAGGACAGCCCCATCGCACCTGCGAGCAGCAGTTCTTTCGTGGTCTGCCCGAAGCCGAGTGGTCGCCGGCTCTGAATGCGAAGCTATTGCAGATCGCGCGAACGAAGGTCGCGATGTACGACGCATACATATCGGAAATGGAGCAAATGGCGTGGGATGAAGCCTGGCTCCAGGCACACGTGCGCTACCTGGGTTCGCGCCCCGTTCGCATCATCACGACCGGTAATCATGGCGTCGGGCATCTGCCGGCGCGAAACGCGCAAGACCCCCAGCACATCGAATACGAGCATCAGATTGCGCTCGCACAGGCGAAGTGGCTTACCCTATCCTCCACATAGTTCCGAGTACGTCGAGTTCGACGCTCCAAGCGCCGTCATCGGCGCTATCTACGAGGTCTGCGTTCAAAGCGCTAGGTAGATTTCTCTGACGGAGCGGCGGTCAATCGCCGGCGTCGTCCAAGGAGAGCAAGAGCTTTCGCAATAGTTCGGTGAGTTGCATCTGCTCGCGCGGGCTCAAACCGGAGAGCAGCCGTTCCTCGTTGGCGACGTGGTTGGCCGCGGCGGTATCGATGAGCGCTTTCCCTTTTTGAGTGAGCCGAACGAGAGTCCCGCGACGATCCTCCAAATCGGGGCGCCGAGAGACGAGGCCGGCCTCTTCCAAGCGATCGATGCGATTGGTCATCGCTCCCGAGGTGAGCATCATCTCCCGAAAAAGCTGCGTGGGGGAGAGTTGGTACGGTGCGCCCGAGCGCCGAAGCGAGGCCAAGACGTCAAACGACTCGCCCGCAAGCCCAGAGAGGGCGTGCGTCTCGTCGAGACGGGGCCGTAACGCCGTTGCAGCCCGCTGGATTCGGCCGACCAACCCCATGGCTTTGGTATCGAGATCGGGGCGCTCGCGCTTCCACTGTGCCAGTATTCGGTCGATCCGGTCCTGCATATCTCAATGTTAAGACACTTGACGGCCGTCATCCTGTCTGGTATCTTAACGTTAAGATGATTAAGCTAAAGGTAAACTCTCTGGACCACGTCGTTCTCAACGTCGCCGATGCCGAGCGAAGCCTGGCGTTTTATGCCGGCGTTCTCGGCCTTCGCCCCGAACGAGCCGCCGAGTTCCGGTCCGGACGCGTACCCTTTCCGTCGATCAGGATCGACGCGGGCACGATCGTAGATTTCTTAGACCCCGCTCACCGCGAGGCTACGCCGCCAAATCGAAACCTCAATCACATCGCGCTCGCGCTAAGAAACGATCCGGCGGAGATCGCCGAGTTTCTCAAGCAGCACGGCATACCGATGGTACGCGAGATGCGCGGCAACTTTGGAGCGCAAGGCGACACCGCGCATTCGTTCCACGTTTTCGACCCGGACGGCAATCTGCTGGAACTACAAGCCTATGAATAGCGCGGGGAAGCGCTATGCAGGCGCAAGCTCGAGAGCCGAGCCGAGCTTACGCCTGCAGCGCTACGTGTGGTCTAACCTCCGAGGTGCTTTGTGTGCGCCCAGGACGTTATGCGCCAGCCACTCGCCGTCTTCTTGAGCGTCACCGTAAGGGATGAACCGGTCTCCCTTACCGTCGCGCCCTTTTGATTGTAGTGGTAGTCGAAGGGAGCACTAATGTATGCGTTATTTCCGGTCACGAACACATGCCACGGCATGCCGATGCCGCCATTTGCATCGGTGATTTGAGCCGTCTTGTCGTAGGCATCTCGCGAGTTCCACCAATCGCCACAACCCGAACTAAGGTACGGATCGAACGTATCGATGACGACGGCCGGCGAAGCGCACAACGCCGTAAATGCGCTCATGTTGCCTTTGTTCATTGCGTCGATGGCAAGCTTGACGGTGTTAATCGCATCGCTCGAGGGTGTTGCCGAGCAGACTGCGGGGGTTGCCAAAAACGGGAGGGCCGCAGCGAGGGCCCAAAGTGCAAGTCGATTAATTCTCATGCTCTCTTTCCTTTTTTGAAGCTGCAGCAGCGCAGCCTCTGAGCTGCAGCAGCGCAGCCCCAACAGCAGGCACTTTTCGCCAAGGCAGGCTTCCCCCTGCCCGTCAACGGCGCCAAGCCGGCCTTTTCAGGCGTACCGGAATCGCGGGGAGAGCGGAACGCGGAAGCACGGAACCCGAACAGGAAAGGGCCTTCCGGTCGACGGAAACGATTCGGCCGCGTCGCAAACGGTCTCGTTTAAGGCCAATGAGGGGGATAGCATTGCGTTTTTCATGGACCCGTTTACTCGTCGTCGCCTCTCTGACTGCGACGATCGGGGCGAACGGTGCGACCGGTCACGACCTCAGCGATTGGTTCTACACCGCGACGGCGGCACACCAGTCCGGAACTGCCGCTGCCACGATTAAGCCGGATTTTCTGCCTGGGAAGGCGATGCACTCCATGCACTGCGGTGATGCCGGCGTCGCGATCGGGGGCGGCATCTGGCAGCTCGTGAAGTACGATCGTAAGCACGGCATCGGACTCGCCGTCGCCAGCACCGATCGGTGCAGCGTCTCGGTCTTTAAAGCGTCACCACCCGGCTTGACCGTGCCCGATACCGATCTATCGCAGCTGAGCACCGGACGCGGCGTGCGGATCGGCAGCACCTATGAAGAACTATTGGCCACGGATGGCGGCAAGCCAACGAACCGAACCGGGCGCTTCGTCCATTATGTACGCAGCGACCGTTCCCGGCACCAGCGTGGCGCACCCAAATAAGAGAGTAGACAATCCGGAATCAATGACGTTCGTAATCGTTCACGACCGCGTTGCCGCAATGACCGTGTCGGTCGATCTGGGCGGCGAATTTTAATTGGGTAACTAAGCTCGGAGGATGAATCATGCCCGCTACGATTAGTCTTGGCTCCACGGGCGACGACGTCAAGCGCCTGCAACGCGTTCTCGCGCGCCACCTGTTGTGGAGTCCCTTCGGACCCATTACCGGTACGTTTGATTCGAGCCTGGAGACTGCGGTGAAAAGCTTTCAACAGGCCAACGGGTTGACCGTCGACGGCATCGTCGGGCCGCAAACCTGGGCGGCCCTGCCAAGCTATCGCGAAGCGTCGCCGCGGCTGGCGCAAGGATCCCACGGTCCGGGTGTTGCGTGGCTCCAGAAGACGCTTTCGGGTGCAAACGTCGCCGTACAATTCACGCCCTACGCCGGCGCCATCGACGGCATTTTTGGGCCGGCCACCGACGCTTCCGTTCGTGCGCTGCAGACCTGGGGCGGCGTAACGGTTGACGGCATCGTCGGCGACGATAGCTGGTTCGTTTGGATGACGCCGGGCTCGGCGCAGCAGCTTACGCTCGAGGGCGCGTGCGGCCTTACGAACGGTCTCTTATAGGGAGAGCCTCGTAATGTACCGGTCCGTTTCAGTCGGTCTGGCCGCCTCGGTCAGTCTCCTGATCTTCTGCGTGCAAGCGCGGGCGGCTTCGCTCGGTGACGCTCCAACTTCGCGTGTAGACGCCGCCGTCGCGACCGCGCTCCGTTACTACGATATACCCGGCGCGACGGTCGCCGTCCTCGACGGCGGGAAGGTCATCTACGCACGCGCGTTCGGCTTTAGCAATTTAGCAAAACACGATCGCGCAAGCACCGGCACGCATTATGAGATCGGCTCGATCACCAAACAGTTTACCGCGGCTGCGATCGTGTAGCTCAGCCAAGCCGGCAAACTCGATCTCGACGCTAAGCTGGCGACGTACGTCTCCGGCGTTCCTTATGCCTGCGCGATAACGCTGCGTCAACTGTTAACGCAGACGAGTGGGCTGCCCGATTATCTCGACGGTCCGGATATCGACGAAGCCGCGAAAAAGCCCGCAACCTTCGACCAAGTCATCTCGCGAATTGCCGGCAAGCCGCTCGCCTTTGCTCCAGGAAGCCAATGGCAGTACAGCAACACGAACTATCTCATTCTCGGTAAGATCGTCGAGGTCGTTTCGGGCGAGAGCTATGAGGAGTACGTTGCGAAGCAGATCCTCGCCCCGCTTGGAATGTCCGCAACGTTCACGATAGCCGACGAGGCGCACGTTCCTGCGATGGCCGTGGGGTATCGCCGGGTGAATGGCACCTTTCAACCCGCCCTCGGCACGATCGGCCAATCGTTTGCCTCGTCCGCCGGAGATCTGGTTTCGACGATCGAGGATCTGGAAAAGTGGGACGCTGCGCTGCGGGCGGGCCGGGTGGTTTCGGTCGCGGGTTACGGTTTGATGACGACGCCGCAGATCACGACGAAGGGGGAGAATGCCGGCTACGGCTTCGGGTTGTTCATCGATTCATACGATGGGCAGCCCAGAATCGGTCATACGGGCGGAGACTACGGCTTTACCACCGCCGACGAGTATTTTCCAACGCAAGGCGTGCGCATCATCGCGCTGACGAACGATGGAAACGATAACGGCCATCCCGAGGCCGGCGAGATCCTGACGAACGTCGCGTTCGAAGCGCTCTTTCCCGAGATCGCCGCCGCTGCGCTGCGGCCGAGCCCCGGCGAGGATCCGAGCGTGACGGCGCGCGTCACGGTTTTCTTCGAACAGATGCAGTCCGGCCGGATAGACTATGCCTTGCTCGCGCCGCACCTAGCCGATAAATTCAAGAAGCGAATGGCGTCGGTGCTTTCGTCGGAGTTCGCAGCCTACGGAAACCCAACGGCGGTCGTTTTTCGGGGCGAGCGCACGGAGTCCGGCGAGCACTGGTTCGACTACGTGATCCATTTCGGTCCCGGCGTCTACTTGAAGTTTGGGGCGGCGTACGACAATTCGAAGCAAATCGCCGGGCTGTCGTTTGGTTAGGCTGCCGCCGTTGCAAACAAGACCGGCTTATCGAAAAGCGCTTGCCGGGTCGGCAGCCTGTGCGCGGAACTTCATAAGGATGGCGGCGCGCTCGCGGAGCAGGCCACGCTCCTATTCGAGGAGCAACTGCGCTGGATGGAGGCTCAATTCGGCTCGATCGCCGGCAGCAGGGAGGCGCGCCGGCACGCGCTCCATCTGCTCTCGGCGCTGCAATGCGTCTCGCTTCTCGCCCATAGCTTTCGCGATCCGAGCCTCGTCGTGGATGAGGCTGCCGAGCTAAAGAGATGGATCCGCGCGCTTTCCAGTCGCCCCGGGGGACATGTCCCGAAATGAAGTCGATATCGGTAGACGAGCTCGAAGAGCGCCTCAAGAGTGGTGCGCCATTCTTGCTCGACGTCCGCGAGCTCGAGGAGATGGCGGACGGCACGATCGCCGGTTCGGTCAACATTCCGATGGGAGAAGTCGAGCAGAGGCTTCGCGAAATACCCGCCGATCGAGACATCGTGGTGATCTGCCACGTCGGCGCCCGCAGCGGCTACATCACGAAGCGGCTAAACGCGCTCGGCTACGATCGCGCCATGAATCTGCGCGGCGGGATGGAGGCGTGGCTGGCAGAGCCCTCACGGGCAAACGACTAGAGCTGCGGTTTCGTCGTCCAGATCATGGTGGAGATCAGCCACCTTCCTCCGGCGTTATGAAACGTGTACGTCATGGTTCCCGCTTCGGCGAAGGGCTTCGTGCCGGCGGTTCCGGTAACCGTCAGCGCCTGCACCAAGTACGCGTCGGTGGCCGATTGCCGGAACTCGCCGAGGCGTACGTCGACCGCCTTGACGTGCTGCAGCTTCGCCTTCTGCGTGACGGCGTCGACGACGTGCCACCAGGCGACTCCGGCACCGGCTCCGCGCCAGGCGAAAGGTGCGTTCTCATCGACGACGACCGCGTCGTCGGTAAAGAGTCCGGCAAGTGCTGCAGCGTCGTCGGTATTGGTGGCGGCAATAACCGTATTTACGAGTTTCAAAATGGGCTCCGGCGGCGGTTTCGGTGCGGCGACGGCGAGCGCCGGCGCGAACGCGAGTAAAAGAAAAGCGGCGATCGTTCGTACGTTCACGGATCCTCCAGGCAGCGCCAGTTTCAGGAGGGCGTTCTTCACGGCGCCGCCGGCGGTCCTGTAACCGCGCGCACTCCGAAGGTCCATTGGAGCGGTCGAAACAAGGAAAGGCGATGGCACCCGCGCTAGCCGCCCTCCTCGCCCTCTACAAGCCGCACATGACCTGCGTTTTTCACGCGCACAATCAGACCGATCAGTCGTTCTTCTCCGATACCGCCGCGACGCCGGACGGTAGCCTTATAACACAACGCAACTATGCAAAGGGATTCTCGGAGATCATTGCGATCGCGTACGATGAAGCAAAGCGCCAGTACGCTCGGACTCAGCTCACGAGCGACGGCGCAATCGCCACGGCGATGGCGCTCGGGCCCGAGAAAGGCGTATGGACCTGGGTCGTGCTCACGCCGCATGTGGCGAGCCAGGCGAAGACGATCCACTTCGGCATCGTCGAGGGAAAGCTTCGGTATTGGTACGCCGGCGGAGAGTACACGATTTGCAGCTGAGCGGGCAAATCGAATCCCCGTAGTGAACCTGTCGCCAGGAGGGCTTGGATAATGCCTAAATTTCTCGTTGAGGCGAAGTACACGGCCGGGGGTACGGAAGGGCTCTTAAAAAGCAGCGCTTCCCAACGCCGGAAGGCGGTCGAGGAGCTGATGGCCTCGATGGGCGGAAAGCTCGAGAGCTTCCATTTTTCTTTCGGCGCCGCGGATGCCGTCATTATCGTCGACCTGCCGAGCAACGAAGTCGCGTTAAGCGTCGCGTTTGCCGTCCGCGCATCGGGGCTGGTGCATAGCTCGACGACGCCGCTGATGACCGTCGAAGAGGCCGACCGGGCCATCGAGCACCACGCAAAGTATCGCCCACCCGGCGCTTAGCGCTTACCGCCAATGATCGACTCGGAATCGCGGCCGAGCGGAACGGTTACCTTCTTTTTCTCCGATATCGAAGGCAGCACGCTTCGTTGGCAGCGATATCCCGACGCGATGGCGGCGGCGCTCGCGCGTCACAACGAGCTTTTTCGCGCAGCGATCGAAGCACACGGAGGGTATGTCTTTAAAACCGTCGGCGATGCGTTCTGTGCCGCTTTTGCCGGCGCACCCGAAGCGATCGCAGCGGCACTGGGTGCGCAGCGCGCACTGCGCGAGGAAGATTTCTCGGCAGTAGACGGAATTCGAGTTCGAATCGCCCTTCATTCCGGCTACGCGCAGGAGCGCGATGGCGATTACTTCGGGCCGCCGCTCAACCGCGTTGCCCGATTGGTCTCCATCGGCCATGGCGGCCAGACGCTGATCTCGGGTACGACCGCAGAGCTGCTGCGAGACGCGGTGCCCCCGGAAGGCGAGCTGCGCGACCTTGGCGCGCACCGATTGAAAGATCTCACGCGGCCGGAGCGCGTCTATCAGCTCTGCATGCCCGATCTGCTCGATACGTTTCCGCCGCTGCGTTCGCTCGACTATCTTCCCAATAATCTGCCGCAGCAGCCCACCTCCTTCGTAGGGCGCGCCGGGATCGTTGAAGAGGTCAAAGCCATGCTGCACGAGCATCGGCTCGCGACGCTGGTCGGAACGGGCGGCGCGGGCAAGACTCGCTGCGCGATTCAGACGGGCGCGGAGCTGCTCGACCGCTATGCCGACGGAGTGTGGATGATCGAGCTCACGCCGCTCTCGGACCGGACGCTGGTCACGACGACGATCGCGCAGGTGCTCGGCGTGCGCGAAGTCCGCAACGAGGAGCTTTTGACGACGCTGCTTGCCGATCTCGAGCAGCGACGGCTGCTCTTCGTTCTCGATAACTGCGAGCATCTCGTCGACGAGGCAGGGCGCGTCGCCTCGGCAATCATCGGCAGTTGCGCGGGCGTTGCGATCCTGGCTACGAGCCGCGAGCAGCTCGGCATCGCGGGCGAACGAGTCTTGCGGATGCCGTCACTGCAGGAGGCCGAGGCGATCGAACTCTTCGTCGACCGTGCTTGCGCGGTCGACCGCCGCTTTGCTCTTACCGACGGCAATGCGCCCTTCGTCGCTGAGATCTGCCGGCGGGTCGACGGAATTCCGCTGGCCGTCGAGCTGGCCGCGGCCCGCGTGAAGCTGCTCTCTCCCAAACAGCTCACGGAAAAGTTGAACGAGCGGTTTCGCGTGTTGAGCGGCGGCAGTAAGGACGCGATGCCTCGCCATCAAACCCTCCGCGCCACGATCGATTGGAGCTTCGATCTCCTCGACGAGTCTTCTCGAGCGCTCTTTCGTAAGCTCTCGATCTTTGTCGGCGGTTGGACGCTCGACGCCGCGACGGCGGTCTGTGCGGAGGGCGACGAATGGGACGTGCTCGAGGCGCTTTCGTCGCTCGTGGATAAATCGCTCGTCTCCGTCGAGGCGCAGGGAGAGGATCGGCGCTACGACATGCTCGCCTCGATCCGTGAGTACGCGAAAGAACGCCTCGTCGAAGCGGGCGAAGCCCAAGCAGCCGCCGCGAAACACGCGCAATTCTGCGCCGCGCTGGTACATCGCCTCCAACCGCTCGCGAGCGAACTCGAAGATCGGCAGTGGCAGCACGGGCTTGCCGAAGAACTGGACAACCTGCGCGCCGCCGTGGACTGGACGATCTTTTCCGAACAGGATCCGCGGCTCGGGGCGGAGATGCTTTCGGAGCTCGAGTGGCCGGAGTCGATCGTTACGCCGCATGAAGCGCTGCGCTGGTTCGAGGCGGCGCTGCGGCTGGAGGATCGGGTGCCGAGCGATCTCGCCCGCGCGCGCTTGTTGCGACACTGCGTCATCTTGGAGTGGCTGACGGGCAAACCGACCGCGCACCGCGAGCAACTCGCGCTGCGCGCGCTCGAAGCGGCGCGCTCCGCCGGAGATCCAGACGAAGTTGCTTTCGCTCTCGGTTATCTCGGGGCGACGTACGCTCATGAGGCTCGTTTTGACGACGCCGAGCGAACCTTCGAGCTGGCTTACGAAGCTCCAGCGAAGTTGTCGCGCCTGGCCTCCAACGCGGTCCTGCGGATGTGGGCCGTCGCCTGCCTTCAGCGTGGCGACGTCGACGTGGCGAGAAAACGATTCTCGGACGTTGCAGGCTGCGAGCGGCCGGGGAGTGAGGCGCATGCGAGCGCGCTGCTCAATCTGGGTGAGCTCGAGTACGCGGCGGGTAATCTCGAAGCTGCGCGAGCCGCGGCTTTGCAAGCAAAGACGAGCTACACGCTGATCGGCTCGGTCTACACGGTTCTGGTGCTTGCGAATCTCGCGGCATACGCTATGGCGGCCGGTAATCTCGACGACGCGCGAGCACACTTGCACGAGGCGCTGGAACTGCAGCCAAAGTCCGGTCGCGGTTGGCTCGCATCCGTGATCGAAGCGAACGCGCTGCTCGCGGCGCTCTCGGGCGATTGCGAGCGCGGCGCATTGCTCGCCGGCTTTTCCGACTCGCTCTATCGCGCGCGCGGCGAGGTCCGGCAGCAGACCGAGGAGCGGGGATACGAGCGACTCTTGAAACTCCTGGCCGAGGCCTACTCTAGCGATGCGCTCGCGAGCCGAATGGAATCGGGGGCGCGTCTTAGCGAAAAGGAGGCGCTCGCCTGCGCTGCGGCGATATATGAGCCGCATGGCCGATAATACAACCGAAGCGGGCGCCGCGCTCGACGCGCACGCCGGCGCTATCGACGTCCTCCACAAGAAGCTTGCATCCTTACCGGGATGCGATCGGGATCGCCTAGCTCAAGCCGTCGGGAAATACAAAGCCGCGCATCAAGTCTTTCAGGATGATGCGCTCGGCTGCGTCACCCACTAACCGCGGCTGCGATCGCCGTTCCGTTCGGAACGCCGAGCCCCGTGCACGGATTCCACCCGGCCGCGCAACGGTAGCGATCGTTTCCGCCCGAGAGCACGTCGTACAGTAGCGCGCCGCCCGACCTTTCGTAGAGCAGCGGAGCAAAGAACCCGAGCGGTTTACTCAACCGTTGATTCAGGCGTGCCGTCAGCGCAGCCCACATCGGGGCAGAGGCACTCGTGCCTCCCATCGCGACCTGCGTGCCTTCGAAGAAGACGGCGTATCCGGGCCACACCTGCGCGGCAAGGTCGGGAACTCCGCGGCCCGGAGAAACGTCGTACGCCGACGCCGTGGCCGCGACGGGGCCTTGCCACGGCGGCACCCTAAAGAACTCGCTGAATCCGCCGCCGCTTTGGTTCCATCCACCCTCCGCGCCGGCAGCGCCACCGGCCGGAACCGTCGTACCGCCGCACGCGTGTGCGAACGGACTCGAGGCGGGCGCGAGCACGTGGGCCTTCCCTTCATCGTCGACTTCCGCGCCGCGATCGCCCGAGGCGCAGAGAATGGTTACGCCGAGTAAGGCGGCTGCCGTGAAGAGTTCGTCGAGGATCGTCAGCGCGATCGGGGTCCACAACCGCTCCGGAAATCCGAAGCTGATCGAGAGCACCGACGGCCGGTGCTCGTCGTCGAAGATCGCGGCTCGGATTCCGTCGAGCACGCCGCGTTCGTCATCGGGCGTAGCGTAGACGACGATCTGCGCCCCAGGCGCCAGTGCGCCGATAATCTGCGTGTCGATCGCCGACTCCACGTCTTTCGCCGTTCTGATCCGGTGCGTCAGTTCGGCATTGTCGACGCGTTTGACGATTGGATCCTTCGCGGTGACGCCCTGCGCCTGCATGCACTTGCTAAAGTCGTCGGAAGAGAACACCCCGCGCATTTGCAGCACGCCGATGGTTACGCCGGAGCCGTCTGCATCCGGAAAATTGTAACGCGCCGCAATATCGGATGCGCTCAATGGCGCGATGTCGCTGTGCAGCGAGCCGACCGCGTGCGATCGCGGCCACTGATGGATGCCGAAGGGCGCCCGCAAAACGGCGGCGATCTCCGGCGGCGCGTGCAAGCTGCCGGAGCGATGGCGGAAGCGGCGCTTATCGCCGAGCTGATAGATCCCGGCGGTGGCGCCGAAGGCCTCGATGAACTTGCCGATCGGGCCGCTCATCACGACGCTGCGCCAGTGCTCGGCAATAATTTCGATGCCGTGCCCCGCGCAATAACGGCGCAGGAGATCGACGTCGCCCGGATCGGCGTCCGTAGCCTGCGTTAGTGAAGCCCGGTCCTGGTACGTGCGCTTCGAAGGCAGAGTCTCGCCCAATGCCGTTGCCTTCGCGACGTCGAGCTCGCATCCGGGGCGCGTGCGCAGCCAGGCCGTCAACCAGACGTCGCCGGACATCGCTTCGGCGACCGGGCTCGCTCCCGGCCATACGGGGCGCTCCGTTTGCTCGATGGGAACGAGCGCTCCGAAGGGCGGCTGGGCGGTCATGGTGTTTTACCGCGATCCGCCGAGCCGCGTCAGCGCTTGCGTCGCCGCACTCGAGCGTGGACTTGCCGACAGCTCGGCCTCGAGCGCCGAACGCGCCACCGCCGTGTTTCCCATCTTCAGCGCCAGTTCTGCGAGCACCATATGCGGCGAATAGTAATAAAGCGTCGGCATTTCGACTCCGCCGGCGAGCCAATCGCCGCGGGTCGCCTCGGCCGACGCCTGCACGAGCAGCGCGAGTGCGGCGGATTGGCCGTTCCCATCGAGCGCGATCTGCGCCTCGACCAAGCCGCGCATCGCGTTTTCGATCGCAACGCGTGAAGGGAACGCCTTCGGTGCCGCGGGCATCTGCGCGAGGGTCGATCGCGCCTTGGCGACCTCGCCGAGCTTTGCGTAGGCAAGGGCGCGCGTGAATGACGGTATCAATTGCGGCCCATCCTTCGGAAACGAGACGTCGAGAACGCCTTGCCAGTCTTTCGCCGCGACGAGCGATCGAGCCAACATCGACGGATTGCCGGCGCGTTGCGCGACGGCCACGGCTTCGGACGGGTGGCCGGTCTGCGTCAGCGCATAGAGCAAGAACGTGACGTTGTGCATGTGATAGTAGCGCGGTGCGCTATAGTAACCGGGATGGCAACAATCGATTGCGGCGTCGTCCATCGCGACCGAACGTTGACCGACGTCGAGTGCCTCGTTATACATGCCGACGTCGAAGAACGTATGCCCCGGCATGTGCGTCAGATGCGAGTCTTCCGACGGAAAGTCGAACGCGGCGAGCTGGGTTGCGGCGGCAACCGCCGCCGGCGATTGGTTTGCGAACTGCGCCGCATGAATGTAAAAGTGCAGCAGCCCGACGTGCTTGGGATACTTGACGAGGCTTGCCTGGAAGTAGGGAAGGAGCACGGCGACTCCTCTGACGTACGCCGACCGCTGAGCCGCGTTCCACCCTTGCCTATTGAGCGTGACGTCGCCAACGGCAGCGTAGAGCGCCGCTTCGGCGTAGAGCGCCGTGGCGTCGGGATCGTTCGGGTAAGCATCGGCGATGCGTCGCAGCGAGTCTCGATAGTTTGAGAACAACGCATCCGGCGCAGCCTTCGTCTTGTCGTCAAAGCGTGCGGCCGCAGCGTCGATGAAGAGCCGGTCTTCCGTAGACGCGTTCGCCTCCAGGTCCCGCGCATGCTCGATCGCCTTCTGCGCTTGTTCCTGGCGATCGTCGGTCGCAGGGACGTTTAAGTTGGGCGCATTGCTAAGCGCGATGCCCCAATAGGCCATCGCCATCGCGGGATCCAGATCGGCTGCGGTATAGAACTCGTGCTCGGCAGCCTCCGGATTATAGGCATAGTAATCGAGCAGCCCGCGATCGAACGCGGCCTGTGCCGCGGCGTTGGTAGAGACGGCGTGGTGGATGACCGGTGCCGGGCGAGGCGCACCCGAAGGCGCCGGCTGGGCTCCTGCAGCCAGCGGGGCGCCGGCGAGAATTGAAAGCAGTACGAGCGTCTTCATGTCACACTTCGCTTTGGTCGCGAGAGGGCAGCACCCTTCTCTCGACCGAGTTGCGACTTCCGCGGCGGGCCGGTGAACCGCTCGAACGAATCGGGACGGTATGCCGATGAAACGCAACAGCTTCATAAGCGCCGCCCTATCACCGTTGCTCGCACCTGCGGTCGTACGGGCAGCGGGCCAACCTGCGGCCGGAGCCCCGGCTCGCGAGTTCTCGAGAGACTACGTCCGGCGAGTTATCGCCGATAATCAGAAGATCGTTGCACCGCACGGCGTTGAAGAGTTGCAGAGCCTCGACGTTAACGGCTGCACGGAGTGGCTCTCGATTCGCGGACGCGACCGCCGCAATCCGGTGCTGCTCTACCTTCACGGTGGCCCGGGTTCTCCCACGATGCCGGAAGCATGGACGTTTCAGCGGCCGTGGGAGGACTATTTCACCGTCGTTCAGTGGGATCAACGAGGCGCGGGAAAGACCTACGCCTCAAACGACCCGCAGGCGATCGCACCAACGATGACCGCCGAGCAGATGATCGCGGACACGGAGCACGTCGTTGCTTATCTTCTCAAGCACCTCAATAAACAGAGACTCTTTGCGCTGGGCCACTCGTGGGGATCGTTTCCCGGTATGGAGCTGGCGCGCCGGCATCCCGAGTGGCTGCACGCCTATATCGGAACCGGACAGATGATCGATACGCAGCGTTCCGAGGCGGAAGCCTACGAGTTTGCACTCCAACAAGCACGAATCGATAAGAACGCGAAGGCACTGCGCGAACTGAAGGCGCTTGCGCCGTATCCCGGGCCGATCGGAACGCTCACGGTCGACCGCATCGGCGTGCAGCGTACGTGGGTCATCTACTACGGCGGCCTTACCTACCGACGGCGAAGCTTCGATTACGACTCGGACGCGTGGAAGTTCTCCCCGCAGTATACGGATCGCGATCTCCGGCTTACCGATAAAGGCAGCCTCTTCTCTCTGAACCATTTGCTCGGGGTCGTCGAGCGCACGAACTTCGAATCCGTCCGGGAACTGCGGTGCCCGATCTTCATTTTTCAAGGAAAGCACGATTACGAGACGTCGTGGTCGGTCGTGAATCAGTGGTTCGCCCGCCTCCGCGCACCGCGCAAGGGATTCGTAACTTTCGAGGAGTCGGCGCACATGAGCATGCTCGAGCAGCCGGGAGAGTATCTTCGCAAACTCGTCGATCTCGCTCGACCGATTGCCGTCGAACACGGCGACGCTGCACCGCCCGGCGTGGCGGTTTCTTAGAACTCCATCGCAGCACCGAGAGAAACCCGCCGATATTTCGTCGAATCCGGCCGGGGTGCCGGAGGACGCGACGACCCGATTCCTTACGGACCTGACGGCGGCGCTCGTGGCGGCGAGCATTCTCGGCGGTCTGGCGCGCCGGCTCGGCATCACGCCGATTCTCGGATACGTCATCGCCGGGATCGCGATCGGTCCATTTACTCTCGGCAATCCGGCGAGCGCGGGATCCTTGGGCGGCTTGAGCGAGCTGGGATTGATCCTGCTGCTCTTCAGCCTGGGCCTAGATTTCTCGATCGCCGGCCTCAGCGCAGTCGGCCCGATCCCGATGATCGGAAACGTCGTCCTCATGGTTCTTTTCAGCGTGGCGGCCTCGGGACTCGGAAGGCTCTTCGGTTTCGTTCATCCGATCACGTTCGGCTTGACCTTCGCGCTTTCGAGCACGGCGATCGCCGTCGCGCTGCTCAAGATATTCGGGCTGCTCGACAAGCGGCCAGGACACGCCGCGGTCGCGCTGCTCGTGGCGCAGGATCTGATCGCCGTCTTGATCCTCGTCGTAACGATCAGTCCGGCCGCAGAGCTCACGCCCGCCGGCATCGTGCTCCCATTGGCGAAAGCCACGCTCTTCGTCGTCGTCGCGCTCGTCGCCGGCGGAACGCTTTTGCGGCGCGTCGTGATTGCATTCTTACGCCGCGCGCCGGCCGGCGCGATGATTGCCTTTTGCACGGCCGTTGCGCTCGCCGCCGCCTGGCTCGGTCACATCGCCGGACTCTCCTTCGAGTTTGGAGCGTTTATCGCCGGAGCGGTGATCTCGGAGGCCGCGGGAAGCCGAATGGTCGAGTCGATCGTCGCGCCCTTCCGCGAGTTTTTCATCTTGGTCTTTTTCGTCTCGATCGGAACCTTCGTCGACGTTCGGGCCGTCGCACTTCACTGGCCGGCGATTCTCGTCGTCGGTGCCGCGTTCGCGTTGGTTCGCGTCGCCGGTTGGACCCTCTTGAGCCGCATCGTCCGCCAACCGTTGGGCACCTCGATTGCGCTCGGCATCTCGTTGCTGCCGCTCGGTGAGTTCAACGTCGTCCTTGCCAAAGCCAGCCTCGCTGCGAAGCGGTTAGATCCGCCGGAGTACGCGACCGCCATCGGCGTTACGCTGCTCTCGATTCTTCTTGCCGCGGTCTTGACGCGCGTCTTCGCCGGCCGCCTGCGCGGGCTCGACACGAGCACGCTTGCGGAGGTCGGAGCCTTTGAAGGGGCGCCGGACGTTCTCATCCTCGGATACGGACGCGTTGGGCGAACGGTCGGTTCGATCTGCAAGCGTGCCGGCATCTCGTTTGCCGTGATCGAGACCGACATCGATCTGGTGCATCTGGCGTCGCGTGACGGCGCCCACGCGCAGTACGGCGACGGCGGCGATCCGCGGGTCGTCGAGCGCGCCATGGTTCCGTCGATACGGGCGGTCCTTTCAACGATTCCGGATAGCGCCGCAAACCTCGCGTTGGCGCGGCGGCTCTCGCATCAAACGAGCGCGCGGATCATCGCCCGCGCGCAGCGCGTGCGGGACGTCCGTTCGCTACGGGATGCAGGAGCACATGACGTTCTCGTGCCGGAGGCCGAGGGCGCATATCGATTCGCGGAGACCGTGCTCGGCGAGCTGGGTCTCCCGTGGGAGCGCATTGCAGCGGCCGTGCGCGACGACCGCGCGCGCCTCTCTTAAAGAGTCTAAAAAAGAAGCGGTTCGGGCGGCGCGATCGCGCCTTCGAGTTCGAGGAGCGTGCGCTTGAGCGGGAGTCCGCCACCGTATCCGGTCAGACTGCCGTCGGATCCGATGACGCGGTGGCAGGGGATGACGATCGGAATCGGATTCGAGCCATTCGCGCGACCGACCGCCCGTGCCCCATTGAGGAGCCCGAGGCCGGCAGCGATCGCGCCGTACGACGTCGTCACGCCGTACGGTACGTCCAAGAGTCTTGCCCAGACTTCCCGTTCGAACGGGGAGCCCGCCGGTTTGAGCGCCAGCTCGAACGCTCGGCGCGTCCCGCGAAAGTACTCCAGAAGCTGGGCGCGCGCCAGTTGCATGCCCTCTTCGGCGGCGGCCGATGGAGCGGTCGCCGGCGCCGCGGCCTTGCGGTTCGGAAGGAGTATCTCGACGAGGTCTCCTTCGTCGTTTACCGCCAGTTGCAGGCGCCCGACCGCAGTCTCGAGCGTCGAGCGAAAGAGCGCCGAAGTCATATCGCCTAAAACGCCCGGCGAGCTCCTTTGAGTTTCGCGAAAGCGTGCTACTTCGCAGACCCGTCACATTCCATCGGCAAGCTCCGTCATCTGTTTCGACGGAGGGGACGGCCCCGGCGTGCGGGGCACAATACCGTCATCGTAAGAGGAGGAACATTCGTGGAACAAGACGCTCGGCGGCTCGTGCTCGTCTACCCCGTTGCCGATCTCGCCCGCGCGAAAGCGCTTTTCGTCGTGCTTCTCGGCATCGAACCGTACGCCGACACGACGTATTACGTCGGATTTCGCCTCGGGCCTATTGAGGTTGGGCTGGCTCCGCAGCGGGGCGAAAAAACGTCGGGCCCGACGGCCTTCTTTGCCGTCAACGACATCGGCGAACGCCTGCAACGGCTGCTCGATGCCGGCGCCGCGGCCGGGCAAGAGGTCAAGGACGTCGGCGGCGGTGCTTTGACCGCTACCGTAAAAGACGCGGACGGGAACGTCTTGGGAATGGTGCAGTAGCCGCTCACACTCGAGAATTCAGGAGCCCGGCGACGCGTATGGCGGCTCGCTCGATCGCCGAATCGTCGCCATTGGCGAAGCCCAGCAGGATACCCGAACAATCGCGCCGCTCGATGCACAGCTCCGAGAGGGCGACGTAGCGATCGGGATCGCTTGCGGAGGTCAACCGCGTGTCCGCAAATCCACGGGCACCGGTGACGGCGACGTGAAGGCCGGTCGAGGTTGGGCCAATGCAGAAAGCACGATGAAGACGTGCGCGCAACGTCCCCGTAAGGATGGCGCGCCGCCGCTCGTAGAGCACGTTCATTCGCCGAATGTGGCGCGCGAAGTGGCCGTGCGTGATGAAGAAGGCGGCGGTGGATTGCAGTTGTGGCGAGACCCCGAGGCTCGTGCTCGCGCGCGCAACGCGGAAGGCGCCGGCGAGATGAGGTGGGACGATCAAATAGCCCAGCCGGACGGCCGGTGCGAGCGTCTTGCTGAAGCTCCCGATATAGAGGACGCGCTCGTCGCGATCGAGGCTTTGCAGTGCCGGTAACGGCCGCGTTTTCGACGTAAACTCGCTGTCGTAATCGTCCTCCAAGATGTAGGCGTTCCAGCGCTTCGCCCACGCGAGCAGTGCGTTTCGTCGCGCGACCGGCAGCAGGCCGCCTAGGGGAAACTGGTGCGTCGGCGTGACGAAGGCGAGCTTTGCGTCGTGGGGAAGGCGTTCGACGTCCATACCCCGCGCATCGACGCGTACCGCCGCTACCCGCAAGCCATATGCTTCGAAGGCGGCGCGCGCCAGCGCGTAGCATGGGTCCTCGACGGCGATGCGATCTCCCGGCTCGGCCAGCACGAACGCAGCTAGGTGCATCGCCGCTTGCGCGCCCTCGAGGACGATTACGTGCTCGGGCTGCGTCGTAACCCCGCGGAACTGGCGGACGTGCATGGCGATGGCTTCTTGCAGAATGCGAAGCCCGGCCGATGCGCCGTAATCGACCTCTTGCCGAAGGATACCGAGCGCTTCTCGCGCGCAGCGCATCCAAGTTGCGTGCGGAAAACCGGCAAGATCGGGGACGCCGGGGCGCAGCGGTCCCGAACCTCTGGCGACGCCGAAGTACGAACGCAGCGAAGCGGCTCGACGAGCGCGCGCCGGTTGCGGCCACGTTTGGCGGGGTCGTCGCGCGCGCTGCTTGAGGCCGATCGAGGCAACGAACGTGCCCGCGCCGGCGCGCGCTTCGAGGTAGCCTTGCGCCGTCAGCTCTTCAAAGGCAAGCGCGACCGTGTTGCGGCCTAGCCCGAGGCGGCTCGCGAGTTGCCGCGTACCGAGCAGCCTCATCCCCGGCGCGAGCTCGCGGCGTTCGATCGCGTCGCGCAGCCGGCGCGCCAGCTGGACGGCGAGATTCTCGCCGGAGGACCGGTCGGGGAAGAGAGGTTCGAGGAAGAGCGGCTCCTTCATTTTGCTGAGAAGTGGCCCGTTACGTAGGGCCACTCCTCCCGTACAATCGTCCCATGAAACGATGGTACGTGCTCCTCCTTGCGATGACGCTGATGCTCGGGCCCGCCTCGGCCGGTGCCATCGGACAGCCGCGAAGCGATGCATCGCGCGACTTCGACTATCAGTTTGGGGTGTGGCGCGTGCACGTTGCACGCTTGTTGGATCCGGCGAGCGCGTCGCCGCACTGGACGCACTACGACGGAACGCACGCGGTGACGCGGCTCTTGGAAGGGCACGCAAATGTCGGCGTGCTCGAAGTCAACGGGCCGAGCGGAAGACTCGAGGGGCTGCAGCTGCGCCTCTACGACCCGGCGAACGGGCAGTGGAGGCTCTCTTTTGCGAGCGGCAGCGATGGGATCGTGCAGCCGCCGTCCTCCGGCCGATTCGAAGACGGCCGCGGAACGTTCTTTTCCAACCAACTAATCGGTGGATTTGACGCGCGCGTCCGAAGCACGACGACGCGCTTTAGCGCGACGGCGTACCGCGACGTCATCGCGTACTCGACGAGCCGAGGCGGCGACGTTTGGCACGCGATCTGGATTGCTGACTATACGAAGATCGGAAGCGCAGCCCAGGAATCGCTTGACGAAACCGCCGCCAACCAAGACTCGACCACGGCGTTCGATTTCCAAGTTGGCCGCTGGTGCGCGCATCTCGAACGGCTGACCACGCGTCTACGCGGCGCGCGGGCGTGGCGCAACTACGACGGAACCCTCGTCGTCCATCGCCTCTGGAGCGGCCGCGCGAACGTCGGCGTGCTCGACGTCCGTGACGGCACGACACGTTTCCAATCTATCTTACTGCGCACGTACGATCCTCACACGGCTCGATGGAGCGACTACGCCGGCAACGTGAGCGATGGCTCCGTCGCCCTTCCTCCGGTAACGGGGCGCTTCTCGAACGGCCGCGGCGAGCTCTACGATCGCGAGACGTTCGAAGGGCGGCCGATCCTCGTCCGCTACGTCTTCGATGAGATCACCGCGCGATCGTCCCGTTTCGTGCAATCGTTTTCGGCCGACGAGGGTAAGACGTGGGAGCCAAACGCGATCGCGCGCTTTACCAGAGCGGGTTAGCCGCTTAGACCTTACATCGCCTTTCCGTCGAAGGTTTCGGCCTCGAGGCCGTCGAGGAACCGTGCGAGCTCTGCGGCCCTCTGCGCGCCGATGCGCTGTGCCGTCTTGGTGATGAGACGCGGTGGAATCTCTTTGAGGAAGGTGCGCAGCGCCTTGACTGCGGGCGCGAAGCTTTCGGCGCTCTCGCCGGTCAGCGAGATCATCCGCGCGGCGCCGATCTCGCCCAAAAAATCGAGTGAGTCGGCGTCGTGGAGAACGATCGCTTCCGGTTGCTTCCCTGGATCGCTATAATACATGTGCCCCCGCTCGGCAGCTTGTACGGCGGCAAACTTTTCCATAGGAAAACCTGCAGCACGCAGGATCGCGCCGCTCTGCTGCGCGGCGCATTCGCCGTGCTCGAGCTTCTTATCGGCGCACGGCATGAAGGCCGCCATGTCGTGCAGGAACGCGGCGGCAAAGAGCACGTCGGTATCGACCTTCAGACCGTCGCCTTGCGCCAATTCCAGCGCGACGCGATAGTTGCGCTCCGAGTGCTGCCAACCCCAGGCCGGATGGTGGAACTTCGAGCGCGCGAGATCGTAGATCGTCACCTTCCACGGCGCGTCGAGCGGAATGGCGGTGGCCGTTTGGTTCGGAGGCGTAACCGCGAGGAAGAGTGCGGCGACGCCCACAACTACGATCATCTGTTATCCTCCTGCAGTAGGCTTCGCTGCGCGTTCCGGCGTTCCGCCGGAGGAGTCCACTCGCGCGCGCTTACGTCGGCCGCGCTACGTGCCAGTGGCCGCCGGCAAACGGAATGCCTTCGCCGTTGGCTTGATCGGGGCCGGAGTCTCCCGCGTATGCGTAGAGCGGGTGATTCTTATAGTCCCATTGCTTCCCGGTGCCGTCCGAGCGCGTCACGATCGTGAAGCTGCCCTGCGACTGTGCGCCGGCGTTGGGCATATTTGCGAGCCAGATCGTAAGGCAGCCGCCGGTGCACGTACCGCCGGTCCGCGTGTCGACGTCGAGGAAATAGAGCGTGCGATGATTTGCGGCACTGACGAACGCGGGCTTGCCGGCGACGCTTTGCTGCAGCGGCAGGCTGGCATTTTGCGGAGGGCTCGGCTGCGGTAAGGGTGGACGTGACTCGTAGAGATTCTCTGAACATCGATCGTGCTTTCTCCTAGTACAGTTGTTTCGGATGCTTGTTCGGAACGCACGATAAACGATCGGAGTAAAAAAAGTATGAGCCGATCTATAAAGAAAGGCTGAAAAGCGTTACTTGGTCGAGCGAATGTAGGTGATGGCCGAGTTACCGTTGGTGTCCTTAACCTGGATCTGCTCGGTATCGAGCTTGGAGCACGTGAGGCCTTGAGGGACGACCGTCCACGCGCCGCTCGTCGTCACCCGAGTCTGAACGACCCAACACTCTCCGCGGATCGTGTCGGCGGTGAACTGTCCGGTGTAACCGTCTTCGACCGCCGTTAGCGTGAATGACGATTTGATCGACTCGGGCGCGGGATTGCTCGCCGTGCCGTGCGGGTTCAACTGAACGACGTTAGGCATGTAGTCGGAGTGGGTGCAGGCCACCAAACCGGCCACGGCGACGAGCCCAACGAACGGACGGTACACCGGCTGTTGATTGGTTCGCATTGCGGAGCCCACCTTCTCGGAACCGCCGCAATCAAGCCGGCGGCTCCCCGTTGGCGAGGAGCCGCGAGCCGCTTATTTCGACGGGATTTGAGTGAACTTCCGTGGCTTTTGCGTGAAGTCGAAGACGTCGCCGATGCTCGCCGCGCGGGTATCGGTCGTGCCGAGCCGTCCCAGATTCCAGTTGTCTTCGACGAAGCGGATGATGCTGCCGAATTCGTACTGGGTATGCGAGACGTATGCGGATTTGGCATACGGCGAGATGACGATCATCGGTACGCGGAATCCGAGCCCGGCATAGTCGAGCTGCGGGGGTGCGACGTGATCGTACCATCCACCCCAGTCTTCCCAGACGACGATGACGGCCGTCGAGTTCCAGTACTTGCTCTTACCGACCGCATTGACGATCTTCGCAACCCACGCCGGGCCCTTATCGGAGGCGCCGAAGCCGGCGTGATCGGAGTTCTGGCCGCTGGGGGATATCCACGTGACGTTCGCGAGCGATCCGCCGGCGAGGTCGGTGAAAAAGTTCGTCTCAGGCATCGAGACGTCGTTCGTCCAGTCCGGGCCATAGCGGACCGAACTAACGGCGTCGAAGGCATTCCAGTACGACCCTGCAAGGCCGCCGCCAAAGAGCTGGGGTGCGTAGTACTTCCAAGAGAGCGACTTCGCATCGAGCAGGTCCGCAAGCGTGCTGTAAGTCATGCACGGAGCCGGCCCCTTTTTGATGTATTGGCCCGAGCTCGTGACGACCGGGACGGTCGTGCCGTGTTGCGCGTCGCAGCCCCACGGCCCGTGAGCGGGGAAGTCGACCATGCTCTCGCTGGCGTTGACAGCAGAGCTGCCGCGAATGAGGTCCTGGTGGGCGCTGAAGTCTCCGCTATTCTCAGTCGGGAACATATGGTCGGCCAGCACGTATTGCTTGGCCATCGCCCAGTACGGTCGAATTTGGGCCGGATCGACGTACTCATACGCGCACTTGGGGCACGCTTGACGGCTGACCCAGACCTTGCTCCACCCGTCCATCTGGCCGCCGTCGTAGTCGACGAGGAAGGCTGCCCGGCTGTTCTGATAGAGCTTTCGAGTGTAGAGGCTGCTTTTTGCCAGAAGAACGGTTTGGCCGTTGGCCATCAGTCCGCTCGTTGCGCCGTCGGCTCCGGGAAACGTCGCAAAGAGGTTATCGAA
>JBAQAW010000093.1:0-19918 GCA_049285915.1 Candidatus Cybelea sp.
CGTGCAAACCGCCGACGCCCGGCGCGTGGATGGCAAAGTACGCCGCGGCGAACGCCGAGCTCATCGTGATGAAGAACTGAATCATGTCGGTCACCATCACGCCCCAGAGGCCCGCGGTCGCCGCGAATATGATCGGAATCACGACGCAGATCGCGAGCGTCTCCCAGCGCGGCCAGCCAAACAGCACGCCCGCGATCTTCACCAGCGCGAGGTTGACCGTCGCGATGATCCAGCAGTTGAAGAACAGTCCAAGATAGATCGCTCGAAAGCCGCGCACGAAGGAGGCCGCTCGCCCGGCGTAGCGCAGCTCGTAGAACTCGAGATCGGTCAGCACCCCGGAGCGCCGCCAGAGCCGCGCATAAAAGAAGACGGTCGCCATTCCGGTGAGCAGAAACGACCACCACAGCCAGTTTTCGGCGACCCCGCCGTCGCGCACGAGGTTCGTGACGAGATTCGGCGTGTCGGTGGAGAACGTGGTGGCGACGAGCGAGATGCCGATCAGCCACCACGGCGCCTGGCGTCCGGCGGCAAAAAACTCGGTAATATTGCGGCCGGCGCGGCGCGCCAGCACGATGGCGGGCAGAAAGCTCACGCCCAAGGATGCGACGACGATGATCCAGTCGAGCGTCGTCAGGTGCATGAAGCGAGCGCGTTCGTCTCCTCTTGCGCGATGACCTCGGCCGGAACGAGCGCCATCTCGTTGGGGAGCTCGCCGTACGCGTAAACCGCGGTGTAGATTCCGGAGCGCAGCAAGAAGTCGGCGAGCACGGGCCGCAACGCCGACGTACAGACGACGGCGGCACGCTCGCGGGGCGTGCGCGCGGCGTACCGCTCGATCCTGGCGCGAACCGCAAGCGCCGTCACAGGCTCCGCGGCTTCGGCGCCGTAGCGGCACCACGCGGCAATCAGCCGTTGCTCGAACTCCGGCGCGAAGATGGCCGGCTGCAGTGCGACGATGCCGCGACGACGCAAGAGATCGGGAACGATCGCCCGCCGGGCGCACTCGGCGAGTTCTCGCGGATCGCGCGTTCCGGCTTCGAGCATCGCTTCGAAGACGGCGACCGGATCGCGGGGCCATGCGCCTTCGCGCAACAGGAGCCCGATCGCCCGGTGTACGGCGCCGAACGGGAGTGCCTCGCCGCCGATCTCCTTCACCAGCGCCGGCACCGTCGAGCGGAGATGTTCGAGCAGCGTGTACAGCTCTTGACGCCCGACGAGCTCGGCCGCATGGGTGCGCGCGATCTCCGCGAGGTGTGAACCTAGCACCGAGATCGGATCGAAAACCAGCGCGCCCGCATTGACCGCACCCTCTCGCACGTCGGGCGGAATCCAGGCCGCCGGCAGCGCGTAGACAGGTTCTCGCTCGATCTGCACCGAGAAGCGCGCCAAGACTGCCTCGTCGGCAACCGCGAGCAGGCGCTCGAGCTCGAGCCTGCCGGTACCCGCCAAACGATCGCGCACGCGAATACCGTATGTGCGAGGATCGCGCGCGAGATCGTCGCGCAGGCGCACGCCGGGAAGGACAACGCCGATGTCGGCCGCCAGGGCCCGTCGAACCTCACCGATCCGGTCGAGCAGCGCGTCGGCGAGCGGCGATGCCAAGAGTTGCGCGAGATCGGCGCCGATCTCAAGCGCGACTGCGTCGACGCCGACTAGTCCAAGCGCAAGCTCCGGACGCCGCATCGCGTTGCGCTTGAGACGCTCGCGCGCTTCAATCGCTTCGCTGTCGCTGCGCCGGCGATTGCGCTGCGCCATGGCCGCCAGCGAAAACGCCGTCACGCCCAAGAAGATGAAGAGCGGGCGAGGCAACGCCGGCACCAGCGCAAGCGCCAGCAGCAACCCACCGGCGCAGCGCAAGACGTCGGGACGCGCAAAAAGCTGGGTTGCGAGATCGGCGCCCAGCGCGCCGTCCGAGGCCACACGCGTGACCATCATGCCCATTGCGGTCGAGATCAGAAAAGCGGGCAGCGTCGTGACCAGCGCGTTTCCGATCGAGAGAAGCGCGAACGTCGAGATCGCATCGACGGGCGAGAGCCCATGATAGAGGATGCCGACGAGTATGCCGCCCGCCAAGTTGAGCGCGACGATTACGAGCGCCGCGATCGCGTCGCCTTTGACGAACTTTCCGGCACCGTCCATCGCGCCGTAGAAATCGGCCTCGCGCTGCACGATCTCTCGTTTGCGCCGCGCTCCGTCGGCATCGAGAGATCCGGCGTGAACATCGGCATCGATTGCCATTTGCTTGCCAGGCATGGCGTCGAGCGTGAAGCGAGCCGCCACTTCCGCTACGCGCTGCGAGCCGCTGGCGATAACGACGAACTGAATCGTTACGAGGATCGAAAAGACGATTAGGCCGATGACCAGATTTCCGCGCACAACGAACTCGCCGAAAGCAGGAATGATCGCGCCGACCGCGCCCGGGGCCGCCCCAGCCGTCAATATCAGCCGCGTCGCCGAAACGTCGAGCGAGAGGCGAAAGAGCGTGGCGATCAAGAGCGCGGGCGCGAAGGCCGAGAACTCGAGCGGATCCTCGACGGTCACCGACAACAAGAGCACGAGCGCGGACCCGAAGACGTTGATTCCCAGCAGTATATCGAGCAGCCACGGCGGCAGCGGCACGATCAGGATCGCGACGATCGCCAAGAGTACGGCGGCGAACGCGTATACCGCGCGTCGCGAGGAATTCATGCGGCCTCGCCTGCTCGCGTGAGCGCGATGACGACCTCGGCCACCGCGAGATAGTGCTCGCGCGGAATCGGCTCGCCCGAGCGTGCATCGCGATAGAGGGCTCGCGCCAGTACCGGACTCTCGACGACCGGGACGCTGTGACGGGCGGCGAGGGCGCGAACCTGAAGCGCGAGGTCGTCGAGCGCGCGCACGAGCACTCTCGGCACCGCAATGTGCGGCGGTGCGTATGCGAGCGCGACAGCGACGTGCGTTGGATTGACGACCACGAAGGCAGCCTCTTTCACCTTCGCGATCCCGCCGCGCAGAAAGGACCGATGAAGCGAACGCCGCCGGCCGCGAGCCGTCGCATCGCCCTCCTCCTCCTTCTGCTCGCGTTTGCGCTCTTCGAGGCTCATCCGTAGCCGGCGCAGCCACGAGTTGCGCGAGGCACCGAACTCGACGACCGAAAAGAGCAGGCCTACCCCGCCCGCAATTGCCACGACGTGAATTACGCAAGACCACGCTGCCGCCGCGAAGCGGTCGAGCGAGGTCGAAGCGAGCAACGCGGGTACGCTCGTTGCAAAGGCCGGGACCATCGCGCCTGTGGCACACAAAAATGCGAGAATCGCTCGCAACGAATGCCCGACCGTCTCGCGCGACAGAACGCGGCGGATTCCCTGGGCCGGATTGAGGCGCTCGATTTTCATCACGACCGGCACGAACGTCAGGCCGCCATTTTGCAACAACGCCGCAGCCGTACCGGCGAGCGATGCGCAGAGGATCGGCAGGAGCGCAATGGCTGTGACAAACCAGGCACGCGACGGATCGGGACGCAGCGACGCAGCCCGCACGAGTGCATCCGCGCTAAGATTTGCGATGCTCGCCGCGATGCTCGCGACGCCGAACCCTGCCGCTGCGAACGAGCAGTTCGCCGCAAGCTCGCCGCAGCGCGCAACGTCCCCCTCGCGCCGCGCCTTGGCGATTCGCCGCGGCGTTGCTTCGAATGGCTTCTCGGTGTTATCGCTCACCGCGTTGGTCCGGGAACTAAGACGATTGGAAGAGGGGCGTGCCGCGCTGCGAGCGGGACGACGACGGCGCTCGCGAGGAGCGCGGCGCCAAAGGCGAGCGGAAAAGCGAGCGTAAAGCTCCCGAAGCGCGGAACGACGCGCGAGAGTGCGCCGAGCGCGATCTGTACGACGAACGCCGCCGCGACCGCCGGCGCGGCGACCTGCAGCGCGACCACGACGAACGTTTGCGCGAAACCCGCAACGAAGCTCGTCCATCGCGCGACGTCGACCGCGCTTGCCGGCGGAATGCGGTTAAAGCTCTCGGCGAATGCGAGCAGCATCGGACGATAAGCTCCGCTCAGAAAGAAGGAGCCGGTAAACGTGAGCGACCAGACGCGTCCGTAGCCCGACGGCGCCACCAGCACGACGCTTGGGGCGATGGCCTTAACGCCGATGTAATCGTCGACCACGCGCCCTCCTGCGTAGGCGCCGTCGTAGATCAGCGATGCGGTCATGCCGATCGCGCTGCCAAGCAAAAATTCGAAGAGCAGCGCGGCGAAGAATCCGTAAACCTCCTCTCCGCGTACGCGCACTTCAAGCGGCGCGACGAGCATTGCCAGGGAAAGAGCAAATCCGCCGCGTAGCGCGACGGGTACGCTGGGATGCGAGAACCCTGGGGCGCGAAAGACGAAGCCTGCGCAGCGCGCCAGCACAAGCAGACCGCTTACCATCCAGAGCCCAGCGCCGGGATCGCGGCGATCGCGCGGTCGAAGAGCGAGACCAGCAGATGCATCGCGGTCGCCCCGAACGCGGCGACGACGAGCCCGACGGTAACGACCTTCGGAAGCAGCGTCAGCGTCTGTTCCTGCACCTGCGTCGCGGCTTGGACGACGGCTACCGCCGTGCCAACGAGCGCAGCCCCGGCAAGCATCGGCAAAGCGATCAGCGCCGTCGTGACGAGCGCGTCGCGCAAGAGTCCGTCGAGCGCCTCCACGCCCTAACGGTAGGAGAGAGGCGTTACGAGGGCGTTACGCGGTTGTTATAGCGGTCGGGTTGCGCGGGGCCGGGCGCCACGCACTCGCGGCCAAAAGCGCAGAGACGATCGCGCGCGTGGCCGGCGAACGATTAAGCGTGTAGAAGTGCAACCCGGGCACTCCGGATTGCAAGAGTTCCGAGGCCTGCATCGAGGCATACGCCACGCCCAGATCCTCAACGGCCTTGACGTCGCCCTTGCGCATCTCCATCTCGACACGCAGCTTCGGTGGGATGCTCGCGCCGCACATCGCGACGAAGCGTTCGATCTGCGAGAAGTTCGTAATCGGCATCAAGCCCGGCAGCATCGGGACCGCGATGCCGGCGCCGCGCGCCCGGCGCTCGAACCCGAGGAAGAGCGCATTATCAAAAAAGAGCTGCGAGACGAAAAAGTCGGCGCCCGCGTCCGCTTTGCGCTTGAGGGCTTGGAGGTCCGCGTCGATCGTCGGCGCTTCCGGGTGCTTTTCCGGGTAGCACGCCGCGCCGACGCAAAAATCGTAATTGCGCCGCAGCATCGCAATGAGCTCGTCCGCATGAGCGAATCCTCCGGCGGTCGCTTCAAAGGTGGTACCCGCGGGCGGGTCGCCGCGCAAGGCCAGTACGTTCTCGATATGCGCGCGCGCCAAGTCGTCAAACAGCGCGCGCAAGTCGGCGCGCGAAGCGCCGACGCAGGTGACGTGCGCGACGACCGTCACTCCGATCTGCTGCTGAATCTGTTTTGCCAGCGCGACGGTTCGTGCGCGGGTCGAACCGCCGGCACCGTAGGTAATCGAAACGAAGGCCGGGCGCAGAGGCGCCAGCGCCTCGATCGTCGCGAAAAGCTGCCGCGAGCCCGCATCGTCTCTGGGTGGAAAGAACTCGAAGGAGAAAAACGGCCGCTGGGTCGCGAGCGCGTCGCTGATGCGCATATTCGGCTCGTCTCTTAACGAAAGCTGCCCGCAACGCCTCCGCAGAGCAGCGCCCAGCCATCGACCATGACGAAGAGTAGCAGCTTCACCGGCAACGAAACGACCGGCGGGCTCAACATCATCATGCCCAGCCCCATCAGCATCGCGGCGACGGCCAAGTCGATCGCTACGAAGGGCAGATAGAGCGCAAAACCGATGGCGAACGCCGTGCGAAGCTCGCCCACGACGAAAGCCGGAATCAAGACGGTCATGGCGACGGGACGGCCGGGCGGCGAGGCCTCTCGCGCGATCCGTTCGAACAGCGCGATATCGGCGCCACGCGTCTGCCGCAGCATGAACGAACGCAGCGGACCGGTCGCACGGCCGAACGCCTGCGACGGCGTCAAGCGGCCGCGAGTGTACGGCTCGACTGCATCGTGGCCGATCCGCTCTGCGGTAGGCGTCATCACCACCATCGTCAACACGAGCGCGAGACCCGTGAGCACCGCGTTGGGCGGCAGCGCCGAGGCACCAATCGCCGAGCGTACGAGCGAAAGGACGACGACGATACGCACGAACGACGTGCACATCACGAGCAGCAAAGGCACGAGCGACAGGAGCGTCAGGCTTACGAGGAGGTCGAGCGGTTCGCTTCCATGGTGCCCCGAGGCCGCGAACAGCCCATCGAGATTCACGGTGATCGCCCGTTCAGCAGCAGTTCGGTGATACGCAGGCCGAAGCTCTCGTCTACGGCGACGATTTCGCCGCGCGCGATCACGCGATCGTTGACGAGTAGCTCGACCGGTGCGTTTGCCGGACGATCGAGCTCGACGATCGATCCGGTTCCCAGCTTGAGGATCTCAGCTACCGGCATTTTGCACGCGCCCAGCTCGACCGTCAGCTGGAGCGGAACGTGCATCAGCAGGCCGAGATTATCGGCTTCGAGCGGACGATTGCCGTCGTCGGCCATCAAATTTCGCCGGCTACGTCGATCCGCAGCGCACGGCGGCCGTCGGCGAGCCCACAGCTTCCGCGCGCCAGAGTGCGCCCAAAAGCAACGAACCTACAGCGGTCCAGTTCGTCGGGACG
Source organism: Candidatus Cybelea sp. (assembly GCA_049285915.1). Lineage (GTDB taxonomy): Bacteria > Vulcanimicrobiota > Vulcanimicrobiia > Vulcanimicrobiales > Vulcanimicrobiaceae > Cybelea. Next base: position 6,683 of record JBAQAW010000093.1, read on the forward strand.
CACCGGCAGCACCGCTCCGGTTACGAGCGCCGCTACCGTCCGGCTCGAAACTGGGCCGAGGTCGAATCTCACCAGCGTCGTGATTGGGATCTGAGCCAGATGCGCGGCTTCGATGCGCGCTTGCGGTTGCGAGGACGGATCTTGCGTCAGCGCAATCCCGATCCGAGCAACGACCGGTTCGAGCAGCGAAAGCTCGAAGTACGTCACGAGCCGCTCGATCCGGTCGATGCGCTCGGCGCCGAGGCTCTCGCGCGTCCCGCAGACCGAACCGAGATGCGCTGCAAGCGATCCGATCGTGCGATCCAAGACGTCGCGCTCAAATGGCGAGAGCGGGTGGTTCGCGCGCGAGGGACGCTCGCCGAAGAGCGCAGCCGCGAGCGTCGCCGCGTCCTCCGAGCGAACGACGATCACTGCATCGGCGACGCTGCCGCGGACGCGGTAGAGAAGTGCATCGCGCAGGACCGTGGGCCATGCGCTGGCACGCGGAATCGAGGGTTCGATGACGCGGAGCTCCACCGGAGCAGCAAAGAGGGCAGCCAGCGCCTCGCGGACACCGTTGCCGACGACGCAGGCGGCACTCGGCGGCAGGGAAGAGCGCCTCGTTGCGATCCATCTGCGCACGTGCCGGCTCATTTCAACAGATCCATCGCCGTTTTGCCTAGGTGGCCCTTGGCGGACTCTGCTGCTTGCAGGGCGTCGAACGCGATATACGCCTCTTTGAGCCGCGCGAGGCTCTCGTCTACGTCGACGCGGCTGCGCGAGCGATGCAGCGGTTCGAGCATGGCAAAGCCGTCGCGTCCTGCCTCGCCAAACTGCGCGTCGACGCCCGGCGGCGCGATCCGTAGTCCGTCACGCTCGGAAAGGCGCGTGGCCGCCGGAAAGCGCGCGAGGGCGAGGCGGCCGGCAACGACGCGCTGCCCTTCGCGCTTTCCGCTGCGCGGGTCGATGCTCGTTCTATCGTAGACAAGGCTCCCGTCGGCCTCGATCCGCGCATTCGCGGCACGTCCGAGGACGTCATCGACCGAATCGATCCGCAACTCTGCGAGCTGCCCCGACGGATCGATCCCGCAGATCGCGCGTCCGTCGCGGTCTTCGAGGCGCCCGTTGCGAAGCGCGAACGATCCATCGTTGGTGAAACCGGCCTCGCCGCGCGAATCGCGGGCAACGAAGTAGAGGCCGCCGGAGGCCGAGACCGAGAGCGGATCGAGCGTGAAATCCGAGACCGCCGCCGGCGTCGCCACATCGTCGTGCTGCGGGACGCTGCCGGGTACGAACGCGCGACGCACGTCGGCGGCGCGCTCGGTGATGCGGTCGAGCGCCGCGCTCAAAACCGGGTTTAGGAACATAAAGGTTCTCCCTCAGACAGCTCCGCGATCTCAAATCCGCGCGTAGCCAGTGTCAAGCGCGCCTGCGCCAGCGCCCGCGCGACGAGCTCGCGCATCTCCGGGCGGCAGAGCGCGACGAGCGTAACCGCGCCCGCGTTGCTTTGCAGGATTACGTGCACGCGAGCGCCTCCGCGTCCTAGCGAGAAGGTCGCGCGCCGCACCGGTGCCTTCGCCCGGAAGAACGTGCGCTCGATTCGACAGCTCAAAGGGAATATCGTCCGAGGCGTCGCGGTTCGCACAACGCTCGGCACGTGGTGCGCTTGCGCGGCGCGAGGAGACGAGCGTTTCGTTTGGCGCGATTCGACGTTTCGTTCCAGCGATGGATGCTTCGCGCGTTGCCGCACCTGTGAAGCGACCGTCCCGGCGTGCGATCGCTGCACGGTTTTCTCCGAGGGCCTCGTCTGCCTCCGATCGAAATAGAGCGCCGAATACCAGGCTTGCGAGAGCGCTCGCCGGTCGATCGCCGCAAGCGGAGCCGCAAGAATGCTGACCTCGATCCGTTCTGTCATCATGGCAACATGCTCTCAGGCGGACGTGAACCCTCGGTCGTCGCCCGGTTTCCGAGTTGAGAACGTCGCCGGTACGACGAAAGAACGCGCTCCACGTACTCGTGCGTCTGCGCATACGGCGGCACGCCGCCGAAACGCTCCACCGCGTGTGGACCGGCGTTGTACGCTGCAAGCGCAAGCTTCACGCTGCCGAAGCGGTCGAGCAGGCTGCGCAGATATCGCGCTCCACCGTCGACATTCTGCCGTGCATCGTACGCATCGCGCACGCCGAGTCCCGCGGCCGTCGCCGGCATCAGTTGCATCAAACCCCGCGCCCCCGCGCTGGAGAGTGCCCGCTCGTCAAAGCCGGATTCGTTCTCGATGACGGCTTCGATCAGCGCCGGATCGACGTTGCGCCGAGCCGCTGCGGCCGCAACGATTCGTCCGATCTCGCCACGCGATGCGTGCGCGCCCGCCGGCACTTGCAAAGGCGCATCCACGGGCGTTTCGCCGTATCGTTTCGTCGCGACGATCTCGTCGAATTCCGCGGCGCCTGCGGCGCCGGATACGATTTCGGCGATGCGTCGCTTTATCGTGGCGAGTTCGTCAGCGATCTGCACCTTGCGCCTCTACGAGCTCGGCGAGGCCAGCCAGACGCGACAACGTCGTCGCCGGCTCGCAGCCTCGCGTTCCCTGGCGAAGAAAGTCTTCCAAGCGATTTTCAGCGGCAACGGCAGCACGCACCGCCGGCTCCTCGGATGCGATGCCTAAGCTACGCGCGTCCTTGACGCGCTCGAGCGCGGCGATCGCGCGGCGCACCGCTCGTGCCGCATGAAGATGCGCGCCGTCGGTGACCATCTCCATCGTGCGGCTCGTACTGGCGAGAACATCGACGGCCGGGAACCGGCCGGCCTGCGCGAGCGCAATTGAGAGCGCGATGTGGCCGTCGAGCAGCGAACGCGCGCCTTCGCTCACCGGATCGCGATCGTCGCCGTCGTTGAGCACCGTGGCAATCAGCGTTACGGAGCCTCTCGCAAGCACGCCGGCCACCTCAACGAGCCGTGCCACCTCGGCGAAGACGCTGGGCGGATAGCCGCCGCGCCCCGTGCTCTCTCCCGACGCGACGGCAATCTCGCGCAACGCCGCGGCAACGCGAGCCAGGCTATCGAGCACGAGCAAAACCGAGAGCCCCCGCTCGCGAAGCGCTCGCGCCTGTGCGATTGCGACGACGGCCGCCTCGAAACGCTCGGAAGCGGGACGATCGCTGGTCGCACAGACGATCGTCGTTCGCTCGTTGAGGCGCGCGATCCATTGCTGCGCTTCGCGTCCTCGCTCGCCGACCAGCGCGACCACGACTGCATCGGCGGCGCATCCGTCGGCGAACGCTTCGAGCAGCGTCGTCTTTCCTGCACCCGGCGAACCGAAGATGCCGATCCTCGCGCCGCATCCGATCGTCAGCAATCCGTCTACGACGCGCACACCCGTCCACAGCGGCGCGACGACGGGCGCCCGCTGGGCGGGACGCGGCGGTCGAAGCTCGACGGATACTGGACGGCCGCACGGCGGCGGACCATCGTCGAGCGAACGACCGGCGAAATCGATCGCGTGACCGAGGGCGCACGTCCCCAAGGCCAGGCGCCGCGGTACGTTCATTCGTGCGCGGCTGCGATTGCCGCGGCAAGCCGCGCCGATAACCGTAAGTCGATCGTGCCGGATCGCAGCTCGACGACAATATCGCCGGGAACGAGCGTCGTGTCGGATATTTTTTCGATCTGCAGCTCCGCAAGCGCCTCGCGATCGCACGGGTGAACGCGCACCGCGACGATCCTCTCGTCGAGAAGTCGGTCGCGCGTCTTCGCGACGATCGAGGCGACGTCCGCGGCGTTGAGCGCGAGTTCCCGCGCCAGCACGTTCTGCGCGATCTCCAGGAGCAAACGCGTAACCGCGGCATCGAGCGCGTCGGCGAGCGCCGCTCGAAAACGGCGAATCGCGCCGAAGGTCATCACATACTCATTGGCCGGGTACGCACCGAACTCCGTCGTCCGATCGAGATCGTCGCGACTCTCGTCCTCCGGTGCCGCCGCCTCCTCGGGAGGTTGCACCGGACGCAAGATCGCCGTCAACTTAACGAACTCAGGCATGGCGGCGAAGCATCTCCTGCGCTTCGTCGAGCAAAGGCGCGTGGCTGCGCTGCATTCGCCGCACGATTGCCTCACGCTCGTGCGGCGGATAGAGCTCGAGCACCGCGGTTGCCGTTGCAGCCGGAAGCGCGCTGATGATCGCCGCCGCAGCGTGTGGCGGCTCTTGTTCGAGCATGCTGCGAACGCGTGCCGGTGCGAAGCCTGCGGCGGCCTTCGATCTGCGGTCGAGCGCCGTGCGTTCCATTAACGATCGCACCAGCGCGCCGCACGGTGGAATCGCGAGCCGAACGCAAACGATCGAAGCAATGGCGACGACGAGCGCCGGCGCGAGCGGAACGAATGCGTCGTACACCAGCGACCAAGCATCCCTGCGCATTTCGGGCGCCTGATGGAAGCTGACGGCTTCGACGGCCAACAGATCGCCGCGGCGCGCGTCGAAACCGACCGTCGCTTCAGCAAGTTCGCGAATCTTCGCAAGGTCGGTCGCTCGCCCGCGGTCGACAAAGACCGCCGTCGAAAGCCTCCGCAGCCCTCCCGGCGACGCCTGCGAGGTTATTTCCCGCGTGTCGCTTCCGCGATCCGCACCCTCCTCGGCGCGGCGGTAGCGCTTGCCGCCGCCGTCATAGCTTTCGGTACGCCTGGTACCTGCAATCGCTTGCGGTCCGACGGGAACCCGGCGAATGTCGCGTTCCGAGACTTGCTCGTTCGCATACTCAGCGCGCACGCGAACGATCGTCGTTCCGTCGCCAAAGGCGGCGTCGAGCGCCGTTTGAAGCGACGCCTGAACCTGTGCGGCATCGCCGTTACGCTCGGTTCTCTCTCCGAGCGCGAAGCCGCGATCGTCGAGAATCGTCACGCGCTTTGGCGAGAGCTCCGCAACGCTCGCGGCGACGAACGCGCGAATGCCGTCGATCGTCTCCTGCGGCAACTGCGATCCGGGCCGCAACCGCAGCCGCACACTCGCGCTTGCGTCGTGCGCCGTTTCGTCGGCAAACTCCGGCGACTTCGCCGGCGCGACGATCACCCGCGCGTCGTCGACGCCGTCGATTCCGCGTAATCCAGCTTCGATGTCGCCTGCCAGGCCGGCGCGAGTCTGCGCGTCGACGACGGCTTGCGGCGTCAAGACGCCGATCGTGCCCAACGCCTCTCCGGTGCTCGATAGGTGTGGATGCGGAACGCCGGCGAGAGAGAGTCGCAGCAGCAGATCGTTGCGGCGTCCAGCATCGACGATCACGTTGTCGTTCGTTGCGGTGAACCCAATGCTCCAGGCGGCTAGCCGCGCTTCCACTTCACCGAGCTGTTCGGGATGCAAAGGTGCGGCGAAAAGTGCGACTCGCGGCGCGTGTGCCAGAATCGCAAGTGTGAGCGAGAGCGTCAGGATTGCCAGGCCGGCGCCGCCCACGCACGCGCGTGCCGCGCGAGAGAGGGCGTTCCAGCGGCTGCCCAACAGCGTCAGCGCGTGCATCACAGAAAAACTTAAATTTGCATGTTGAGGATGGAGGAGAGCGATTGCGCGAGACGCTGCGCCGAAGCTGTCGCCGCTGAAAGTGCGACGTCGGCCCGCGTACGCTCGTAGATCGCGTCCTGCAACGAGCCCGAACCGTAGGCGAACCCATCCTCGGCGCGTTGCGCTCCGGCCAGCGTCTGCTCGAGTGCGTCGATCGCCGCTGCGAACCCGACGCCATCTGCCGGAGCCGCGAATCCCAGCGGCGCTTCATCGGTCACCAATGGTTCGACCCTCATAAGCGCCCCAGCTCGATCGTCTTTTCGGCGAGCGTCTTACCAACGTCGAAGATCGAGGCGTCGGATTCGTACGCGCGCGACGCGTTCATCACGGCGATCATCTCAGAGAGAATGTCGACGTTCGTCCCGCGCTCGAGCCTCGTCCCGGCGAACTCGACGCGCGGATCGCCGGCGTCGGAATCGACGACGCTAAATTCGGGAATCATCCGCGGGTACGCCCCGTTCGGTCCGGCCGCCTCAGCGGCTGCGACGTTTCGAGCGGCAACGTCGAGCGCGGCACGCTGCGCGTCCATGCCGCTCGCGGCGGCGTCGAGAAGATCGACGGTCACTTCGTCACCACCTTGATCTCTTCAAAGCGCGCGTGCGCGGCCGCCAGCAGCGCCTCCGAGAAGATCGCCGCTCGAGCCGTCTGCGCCATTGCCGCGTCGGCGCCGCGCCCCGGAACTCGCCCGGAGTTTGCCTGCGCAAGGGCCCGTTGTGCGTCGAGCAGTTGACGACGCCCAGCGGCCATTGCGTCGCGTAAGGAATCGGCGAGACTGAACATGCTGCAGATTTTACGAGCCTTGGGTGGCCGTCAGGCTAACGGCAGATGGATGCGCCGTGACCTGAGAGACGGGTGAAGGCTAGGTTGGAAGTTGCTCTCTACGGGGTAAGAATCGGGTGAAACCGCGCTAGCCGTGCGGGCGCACCCGTTGGGGGAGGCCGTCCCTGGGCTATAATTGGGTTTATTTGATAAATAGCTTTCAAGGAGGACCAATGCGAATCGCAAGATCGCTTCCCGCACTCATGGCGGCACTACTCATCGCCGCCCTCCCGCTGCCCTCGCCGGCACAGTTCAGCGTCGGCGTCGGCTTTACGATCGGCTCGGCCCCGCCGCCGATCCCGTACTATCCTCAACCCGCGGCACCCTATCCGAACTATCAGTGGACGCCGGGCTACTGGGGCTACGGCTCAGCCGGCTACTATTGGGTCCCAGGCGTCTGGGTCGCCCCGCCGACGGTCGGACTCTACTGGACTCCGGGCTACTGGGGTGCTAGCGGCGGCGCCTACGGCTGGAACGCCGGCTATTGGGGTGCAAGCGTCGGCTTCTACGGCGGCGTGAACTATGGCGGCGGTTACATCGGAACGGGCTTCGTCGGCGGATCGTGGGCCGGCAATCAGTACCGCTATAACACCGCATATACGAACGTCAACAAGACGAACATCCACAACACCTATGTGAATAAGACGGTCGTCAACGGTAACCAGTACAATCACTCGAACGTCAGCTACAACGGCGGTAAGGGCGGCACGACCGCCAAACCGACGCAGGGCCAGCTGACGGCCCGCAAGAGCGGCCGCGCCCCGACGACTGATCAGAAGAACCAGGCCCGCTTTGCGAGCGAAGATCGCAATCAGCTCGCCTCGGTCAATAAGGGCAAGCCGTCGCTGGCCGCGTCCGACAAGCCCTTCAACGATTCGAACAAGCCGAAGAACTTCGCGCCGGTGACGACCGCCGACAAACAGAACGCGCAGAAGAACAATAAGACAAACCAGAACGGCGCTTCGAACAAGGCACCCACGACGCAGAATAAGGCATCGCAGAATAAGAACTCGATGCAGAGCAAGCCGCAGTCGCAGATGCAGAGCAAGCCCAAGCAGCAGCAGATGCAGAGCAAGCCGCAGACGCAGAGCAAACCCAACTCGCAGATGCAGAGCAAGCCGCAGCAGAACAAAGCTCCGACGACGCATCAGAATCAGAACACAAAGCCGAGCCAGCCGCCGCACCATCAGTCATCCAACACGATGCAGGCGGCGCATCACCCGCAAAGCGGCGCAGTGGCGCAGCCCCAGCACCATCCGCAGGGCAACAACATGCAAGGGCAAGGCCACCCCCAGGGCGGCAACATGCAAGGACACCCGCCCAGCGGCGGAAACAACAATAACCACGACAACGGCGGCAAGCCGCCGAAGAACTAGACTCCGCTAGAAGGCAAAAATGGCCCCTCGAAAACGAGGGGCCTTCTCTTTTTACCGGCTTATTTCGAAGCTGGCAGGCCGTCGGGATCGAGCGGAACGCCGAGCATCAGGCGCGTCACCTCGTCGTAGTTGGCGATGCCCGAGGCGATGCGGTTCGTCTTCAAATACGCATTATAGGTGCGCCAGGTCCAGTGCGCGAGGATGACGTTGATGTGGCGCGCGTCGCGTCTGCGCAGCGCCGCAAAATCTTGCCAGACGAGCGGCACGAACTCGTGCTTGGCATAATGCCGTTTCTGCGGGAGGTAGAGAAAGAGCTCGAACCAGCCGGCGTACTGCATCGCCGGATCGTGGGAGCGCAAGCAGGTGACGATCGCGAGATAGTTCGCCTCGTCTTCGCGGGCGAAGGCGGCGTCGTGGCTCCACTCGTGCGCGTAGTCGAAGGGGATCTCGAACCACAGCAGGTCCGAGGCCAGGGCGACGTTGAGCGTCAGCGGATTGATGAAGCCGCTCGTACCCGTCGCCAGCATGAACGGATTGAAGATCGTCGGTTTCGCCGGACCGACCTGCGGCGCCCAGGTGTCGCCCGAACGCTGCACCGCCGGCAGCCACGCCGCCCGCAACGCCTCACGGTCGAGCGGAAGCTGCGCGCGCCCGTGCGCTGCCGGCGCAAGCGCATTCATCTCCGCCATCGCGCGTTGGCGCAACGTCGCTGCTCCGGCCGGCGTGATCCGCGACGGGTCGAACCGCACGCGCGATTCGAGCGGCGCGCGCGCATAGTTCCAGCCCCAGCTCAGTTCGAACCACACGGCGTAGAGCCCGAGCACCGCAGCGCAGCCGAGAGCGAGCGCCCCGGCATCGGCCCAGCGCCTGCGGCGCAAGCGCGCGAAGACCACGATCTGCCAGACGATTGCCGCGATGCCGGCAAGCGCCGCCAGATCGCCGAGCGACCACGGTAACGGGGAGGTGATTGCGTTGGCGATACGCTCCCAAATGGGATAAGCGCCGTTGGAGTAGGCGCTTTCGATCCAGGCTGCGGAGGGTTGAACGGCAAGTGCGATCGCGCCCAGCGCGATCGCGAGAATTTTGAGGCTGCTCTTTAGCGCTTGCTGTATTGGAAACGCTTGCGCGCGCGCTTGCGCCCGTACTTCTTCGATTCTTTTTCGCGCGGGTCGCGCGTCAGGAAGCCGTTCTTGCGCATCGTCTCCTTGAACGACAGGTCCATCTCGACCAGCGCTCGCGCGATGCCGTGGCGTACGGCGCCGGCCTGCCCGGTTACCCCGCCGCCTTCGGCCTTGACGCGCACGTCGAAGCGCGAGAGGCTCTGCGTGGCCTCGAGCGGCTGGCGGACGATCTGCAACAGCTGCGGACGCGCAAAGTAGTCCTCGACGGCCTTACCGTTCACGGTGATGACGCCCTGACCGAGCATCAGCTTCACGCGCGCGACCGCGCGCTTGCGGCGCCCGGTCGATTGAATAACGTCGAGACTCTCGTCCAAGAAAAACTCCTACGGCAGCGGCTGGGGCTTTTGAGCGTCGTGGTGATGTTCGCCCGCCACGTAGACATTGAGGCGGCGAAGCTGCACGTCGCGCATGCGATTGGTGGCGAGCATTCCGCGCACGGCCTTCTCGATCAAGCGCTCGGGATGCTTGTCGTGCATCTCTTGCGCGGTCTGCACCTTGAGGCCGCCGGGAAAATTACTGTGGCGATAGTAAAGCTTCTGCTTCCACTTGTTTCCGCCGAGTTCGACCTTATCGGCGTTGAGAACGATCACGTGGTCTCCGTCGTCGATGTGCGGCGTCCAGGTCGGCTTGTGCTTACCCGAGAGCGCGCGCGCAATCCGAACGGCGAGGGAGCCGAGACGCTGACCGGCAGCGTCGACGACATACCAACCGTGCTCCGTATCGGCAGTTTTCTGCTGGTAGGTGCGCACAACTAACGAATCTTACGGGAAAGCCTGGCCCCAGTCAAGCTGCGCGGTCGGAGGAGCCGGCCTTGATCTTACCCGGGGTAGCGTCGTCGCGCCACCTGAAAATCTTACCCGTCCTGGCAGGCGAACGGTCGCCCATGAGCCCGAGAGCCCGATATATCCAGGATCTGCGGCGCCGATATGCAGCCGTCTCCGCAGCCCAGCGATCTGGACTGCTCGATCCAGGTGGTTGCATTGCACTCCTGAGGGGTCAGCCGCGGCTGCCGCGCAAGCGGCGCCGCCGGTCGGTCTACGGCCCCCAAGTGCTGGCCGCCCTTGCCTTGGTCTGGAAGGCCGGCGACTACCCGTGGTCCGCGCGCCTAAAGGCGACGCTCCCGCACTTCTAACCGAGGCGGCCCTGCTACGCATGAGCGCGCGCACTATCGATCGGATCTTGCGTGCAAAGCGCGGCGAGGTTCGCCGCCGGCTCTATGGGCACACGCGCTCTGGGGCACTGCTCAAACACCAGATTCCGATTCGTGCCGAGCGAGGAAGTGAGCGAGCCGGGATGGGCCCAGATGTCGTCGCCGCGATTGCGCGCGCCACCGGCGTGCCCGTCCTCCCGAGCGGCGCATTCGCACTCAACGCGCTGCACTTGTCGACGCAGGTCCCTGCCAAGCGCGATTCCTGACGGCTGGTCCAAGTACACCGATCGCCAGGAACTGGGGCCCACATCGGCGATGCGCCCGTTTGAATGCAAGCGTATTTACGACAGATCACTGCTACTGAGTGAGTCGTTCAATATACGCCGTTACGTACGCAATAACGTCTTCTGGCGAATACTCCAGTCCAATTTCTTTCAATGACCTCCGCTATAGTTGCCGCCCACGCGCCGGGGAAGGCGGGATTCGGAGGCCACGCGTGCGTACCTTCGCGTTCGAACGTGGTTACGCAAGCGGCACGGACAGCTTCGTCGTCCGTTGTAGCAAGCGTATCAAATAGATAGATGTCAACGACATTGTGAGCGCGATTCTTGCGATTTCCGTCGATTTCCGGACGCGTGGTACAGTGAATCCATTCCGCGATCTGATGCGGCTGTGAAAGACATGCGACAGGGCTAGCCTGCGGAAGACCGAAACGTTCTATTGCCACGTTTGCCACTCGCTCGACGTCAACGATTTTGGCGTCGACCACATCGATCTTGAGCGTGCCCCAATCGACCCGGTTGAACCGCACTTGGACATTGACGCGCGCGACATGCTCGCGTTGTTCCTCGCTCTTAATACGAAAGTCGAATGCGTCCCATTTTGCCGGCAAGATCTTGCGCAATATTGCGATCGCTTGGTGCTCGCCGGCAAGAATGAGATCGATGTCTTCGCTAGTGCGTGCGGCAGCATTATGCCGCAGTTCCACGGCGAAGCCGCCCTTTATTGCGTATGCGCCGAGACGACCTTCTGCCTCTGCCGCAATTTAGGACTTCAAAGAAGGCGGCAGCTGAAACCCAGCGCATTGCCCGAGACGGCGCGACTGCGCGCTCGTTAGCATCCGTCGTTACAAGTCTTTGCAGCTTGCCTTGACTGATGATTTTCGGTTTATCGGCCATCATCGTCCCCGTTCCATATGGCGCGCTCGCGAGAGTGTGCTCGCAAGATACTGCCGCGTTTCATCAGAGAGATCGTAGATTGCCCGAACCTGCTGAAGTTGTCCCAGAGAAAGGCCTACAGAAGAGCCGCGATCAAGCACATCTGCGACGGCGCCGCGCGCAAGGTTGTCGGCGGCGAGATCTAGGAGCGTGCGATAGAGCGTGGTGAGGCGAAAGCCCTCCCGATCCTCGACGTCTCCTTCCGCAAGATCGCGCCGATGCGTAACGACCGCTGGCGGTTTCGTGGAGCGGACACGGGCTTCGAGAGGGAATGTAACGTCGATCTTCGCTGGGTTGAGATCTGAGACGTCGTGCAGCTCAAGCGCTGTGCGGTGCGAGAAAGCTGCGCGCGGGTCTATGCGCGTCGCCCAGAGGAAAGTCCGCCAGAGGCCTGGTCGTTTGCTCGATGGCCATCGCGCCAAATGATAAACCCCGTATTGCTCTCGTTCGAGGTGGCCAGCTTGCTGAAGACTAGCCAGGGCGCCCAACGTTAAGCCGGCATCGCGGGCTTGCTCGGTAGTAAAGTAACCGTCTCGTCCTTCACTGACGGCGACGAGGGTGTCCAGGCGGTCGGGGTAAACTTTTGGCATATGATTGCCATCATTCTACATTAAACAGAAAGTTTTGGCAACCGCCATCCATAATTCAATGCAAAGGCCTCAATGACGCCTCGCTCCATCCAATACTTTAACCTGACCGATCAAGATTGGTAGCTGACCAGATCGCATGGGCGGAACACTTATTCAATAAGAGGCACTCCCCTCAGTCCTCAAGAGTCGTTGGCGCCAGGACCGGCGGCTCGGCGAAAGAGTCGTACCCGTCGGCGTAGCGCACCCCGGCGAGGTAGAGGCCGGCGGCCGGCGCGACCGGTCCGGCGGCGCCACGTTCTCCTCGCGCGAGGATGTCGGAGAGTTCCCCGGGCTGGCGCCGTCCGCGCCCGACCTCGGCCACGGTGCCGACGAGCGTTCGGACCATTCGGTGCAAGAAGCCGCTCGCGACGAGCTCCAACCGCAGGAGCGCTCCGCGCGGCTCGATCTCGAAGCGGGAGAGCGTCCGCACCGTCGAGGCGGGCTCGCCCGCCGGGCCGGCCGGCAGCGCACCGCAAAAGGCGCGGAAGTCGTGTTCTCCCAGCACCTGCTCGGCCGCCGCACCCATCGCGGGCAGGTCGAGCCCCTGCCGCACGTGCCACGCGTAGCGGCATAAAAGAGCGCTCGGCTCCGGACGGTTCAAAATCGCGTAGACGTAGGTTCGCTCCCGGGCCGCGAACCGGGCCGAAAAGCCGGCCTCGACGACGCGGGCCTCGCGAACGGAGCAGTCGTCGGGCAGCAGCGCATTGAGGACGAACGTCAGTCGCTCGAAGGGAAACGAGGCCGTGGTTGCCAGCGACACGACCTGTCCGGTGGCGTGCACGCCGCTGTCGGTTCGCCCGGCGCCCGTCACTTTGATCGGCTCGCCGAAGAGCCGGGAGAGCGCCTCCTCCAAAACTCCCGCTACGGTGCGCACCGCGGGCTGCCACTGAAAACCCGCAAAGGCGCTCCCGTCGTACTCGACCGTCAGGCGAAGCGTCGTCAGGCCGGGCAGGCTCCGCGCAGCTCCGCCTTTGCAGCGGCGAGGTCGCGTTGGAACTGGGGCTCCTGCATCATCGCATAGGCGGCCAGGGTGCCGGAGGTCCACCCGGCGACGATGTCGCTGGGATAATGAAGGCCCAAGATGATTCGGTTCTGGCCGAAGGCGCGCGCCTGTTTGAAGATCTCCGAGCGTTTGCACGGTACGGCCTGCGACAAGACGACGGCGGCCGCAGCGGCGAACGCGGCGTGCCCGCTCGGATACGAGCCGCGGCGCTTCGCGGCGCCGGTGGGCCGAGGCCGCCCGTAGTAGAGCTTCGCATCGTCGACGAGTTTGCCGACGTCTGCGCCGATGCGATCGAAGAAGGCGGCCGTAACGGGATCGTGCGTCGCGTCGAAACTCGAGC
>JBAQAW010000094.1:0-3379 GCA_049285915.1 Candidatus Cybelea sp.
CACCGCGGGTGGGCGGGCGACCGTCCGCGTACCCGGCGCGACGGGGCGCAACCGCGCTATCGGCGGAGCCGGGGAGGCTGCGGGAACCTCCTCCTTTGGGGGAGCAGCGACGGGAGCCGCCTTCGGAGGTGCCGCGGAGACGGCCGCTACAGCCGGAGGGCTCGCCTTCGGCGGCGCCTGCGGCTTGGCTTTGAGCAGCACGCTGCGGACCAGATCGGCGATCTGGTCGGGGACGACGCTGAGCTGGTTTTTGGCCTCGAATATCCCGCCCAAGCGCTCGTTAAAAAGCGTCGTCAGTTCCTTCGAGGTGAGCCCGACCTCTTTGGCGAGCTCGAAAATCCGTACTTTTCCGGCCAAGTTCCCTCTCGAGTGCGAGGCACTCGAGTCCCATCAGTTGGAGTGCGCGGAGCCCCAACCGACGGCTTGGCTCCGCTAAGTAATCAAAGGTTTGCCCTCATCGGAGGGTACGGTCGTCACAAAACATCATCGAATTATCTTTGGCACGAGTTTTCTATTAAAGCACATTCGACCGCCGCCGCGCCAAGACCCGGATAGCGCTTGTTTTTTGCGGCGCGTTCGGCGCAGAGCTGCGAGCACAGGTAGGCGCCGCGGCCTGCCTGGCGCGGGCCGCCCCGATCGGGACGCCAGCCCGAAGCCGTCCGCACGAAGCGTTCGATCTCCGCTTGAGCGAATCGCTGCCGGCACCCCACGCAGGTGCGGAGCGGCTTACGCTTCGCCGTCCCCGAGCCGCTCGCGGCGGAACTCCTCGAGTTTGCGAATGAGCTCGGCGTCGATCTCCTCGCCGTCCGCCGGAGCGGCGCCGGCCTCAACGGCATCGGGGGCGCTGCCCGATGCGACGCGCTCGGCTCGCTCTACGAGGTACCGCTCGCGAACCTGCGCCGACTCGCTTTCGCTTGCGATGTCCAGGCGCCAGCCGGTCAGGCGCGCCGCGAGGCGCACGTTCTGCCCATCTCGCCCGATGGCCAGCGAGAGTTGATAATCGGGAACGATGACGAGCGCGACGCCGTCGTCGTCGAACAGCTCTACGCCGATCACCTTTGCCGGCGCTAGTGCGTTCATAATAAAGGTCGCCGGCGTAGGATCGTAGCGGATGATATCGACCTTCTCTCCCCGCAGATTGTCGGTGACGTTGGCAATCCGGCTCGACTTCGGACCGAGGCACGCGCCGATGGGATCGACTTCGGGCCGATTGCTCTTCACCGCGACCTTCGAGCGGCCGCCTGGGTCGCGCGCGATGGCCATGATCTCCACGGTCCCGTCGGCAATCTCCGGAACTTCCAGCTCGAGCAGCCGCTGCACGAGCCCCTCGGCCGCGCGCGAAAGGATCACTTGCGGCCCCTTCGGCGACTTCTTGACGTCGAGCACGTACGCTCGGATGAAATCGTTGATGCGATAGGCTTCGCCGGGAACTTGCTCGTCGAGATACATAACCGCTTCGTCGCGTCCCTCGAGCGTGACGTACATGTTGCGCTGTTCGTAGCGCTGCACGGTTCCGGTCACGAGATCGTTGAGCTTGCGGACGTATTTGTTATAGACCGTGTCGCGTTCCGCTTCACGGATGCGCTGCACGATCACTTGCTTCGCCGTCTGCGCGGCGATCCGGCCGAAATCTTTTGGAGTCACCTCTTCGTCGTAGAAGTCGCCGACCTGATACGGGCTCCCGGCCCGCTTCACCGAGATCTCGAGCTTGGCATCCTCGACTTCCTCGACGACGTTGCGGCGGTGAAAGACGCGATACGCGCCGCTCTGCCGGTCGACGAGCACGATCGCGTTCGATTCACTTCCGAAGTGCCGTTTGTACGCCGTCAGCAGCGCAGCCTCGAGAGCTTCGAGCAGCATCTCGAACGAGATGTTGCGCTCCCGCGCGATGAACTGCAGGACGTCGATGAGTTTATCTTCAGTTCCGGTGTGGTCTATCGTAGCCATGTCGTTGTTTCCGTTGTCGTTTATCGCGTTGTAGATCGAGGCGTGCGTCGTATTCGAGGTTCGCCGACTTTACGGCCGCCAACGGCAGCAGCAATTCGCCGCCGTCGGTTTGGAGCACCGCGCTCTCTCCGCGCAGCCCGCGCAGGAGTCCGCGATGAGTCTTGCTGCCGTTGACGGCGAGCGACGTCACGATGCGGGCGCGTTCGCCCGCAAAGCGTTCGTAGTCGCCCGGACGAACCAGCGGACGATCGAGACCGGCCGACTCGACGACGAGGCTGTAGCCCGCATCGATACCGCCGAGAATCGCATTGATCCGCGCGGCGAGGCGCTCGCACAGCGCGAGGTCCGCACCGCCCGGGGCGTCGATGGTTACGCTAAGTTCGGAGACTCCGCGTACCGAACGCGCGTGATGCGCAACGATTTCGAGCGAGCCGAAGCTCTTGTCGTGTGCGACCGCATCCAGCTCGCGCTCGAAAGCCGCTGCAATTTCCGCTCTCATTGTCGCCGTCAACTTGCTCTCTTGAAGCAGCGAAGCGCGGGACGAACCCACGCTCCTCTTAACTCTGCCCTTAACAATACCGAAAACAACGACGGACCGCAACCCCACGTGGGCGCGGTCCCTCGCTCTGTTTTCTATTTGCGACTGCGCGCCGCCGGAGATCGTCCGGCCGTCGTGAGCGCGCTTTCGGCGCTCCTTTAGTCGGCGCGTGTTTCGCGGGCTCGGTAGCCCGGCGGATTTTGCGGTTCCAACCGCCCTCCTTCGTACCGACTCGTGCCGGCCTGTTCCGGCACTCCCTAAGTGTAATGCGACTAATGTCGCGATTCAAGAGGGAAACGCGGTTCGCTACGGCGACGGAGCGGGCGACGGTGCGTACCGTACCAGACGACGCCCGTCGCACGGTTGCGAAACCATCCCGTCCACGATCGGGGCGACCCCGGCTGCGAAGGGCGAGAGGGGCTGCTGGCTCGCTCCGCCCCCGCCGATCGAGACCTGCGTTCCGTTCGCCGCCCCAGCATGGACGTTGCTTTGCACGTTGCCGGAGGTCGCTTGTTCGGCGTATCCGCCGCGTACTGCCTGTGGATATCTTACGAGCCAACCGGTGCAGATCGTCGTCGGGCCCGCTTTGCGCGTCGCCACGACCCACATCTTGACGAGCTGTTCGCTTCCGATGCCTTTCACCTCGTACATGTATTGCGTCTTCGCGAGGACGTCCGGCGGCGGCGTCGGCTCGAGGCGTCCGCGCAGCGAGTAGCTCGGCGTGTAGGTTCCAACGCTCGGATGCACCGGATTGTTCGGAAGCAGCGAACGCAGCTTTGCGTTGATGTTTGGCGCGTTTTGCTGTCTCTTAGGAGCGGCCGTCGGCCGCGGACCCGGTGGCGCCGTGGGCCGCACCGCGATCGGACGGTTCGCGGCCTTCTCACTCTTCGGCCC
>JBAQAW010000095.1:0-3034 GCA_049285915.1 Candidatus Cybelea sp.
AAATCGCGATCTGGAGCGGATCGAGCTTCAGCCGGTAACTCGTATCAACGTAGGCCGCGATCAGCAAAACCGAACCGATCGCCACGAAACAATCTTCACCAAAAAAGGCGCCGATCGTATCGGCGGCCGCCGCGTGCGCTTTAATCGCCTCCGTTAGTCGCTGTGAAGTTCGGCCGTACGAGCGCATCGCTGCGCCCTCTGCCATCGGGTAGATCACTGGACGTACCATCTGCGCCGTTCCTCCGATGCTCGTGAGCCCAACGGCGGCGGTGAGTTGCCGGATGAAGAGGTACGCAAGCAGAAGACGACCCGCAGTAAGCGCCGCCGCGCGCGCGATCAGCGTCTTCGCGCGCTGCTGCAGACCGTACCGCTCTAAGAGCCCGATGACCGGCAGCACGATGAACGCGATACTGATCGACCGGCTCGAAGCAAAGCCGGTGCCGAAGGCCTCGAGTACGTGCAGTGGGCTGAGGCCGCCGAGCAGGGCGGAGACGATCCCGGCGACGGTCACAACGAGAAGCGGGTTGAACCGCAGCGCGAAGCCCACGACAACGACTGCCACCCCCAGCAAAACGATCATAGGCGCGCGATCGAACTGACGCTCCCTGATTTAGCCGTATTTGACACCGGACTTGCTCTGCCCGACTTCGATGATGTAACCATCGGGATCGCGGATGTAGCACCGAATTTCACCGTACTTGTCGATGGGTTCGGTGAGAAAGGTCGCTCCCCGGCTTCGCCAGAGCTCGTAGCAGGCTTGAATATCGGCCACGCGGATATTCATAAAGCTGCTGATCTCATCGGGGTTGGGCGGAGGCCGGAGCGTTACGGTCGGTTTGTCGGGTGTTGGACCACCCCCAACGTTGACGATGAGCCACGTGTTTGCGATTTTGATGTACGGAGGCGAACCTTTACCGTCGCCTCTGCTCACGACTTCTCCCCCAAATACTTTTTCGTAGAATTCGACGGATCGCTCGATGTCGGCCACCGTGAGGAAGTGCGCGATGGTAAAACCCTCCTGCGGCGGCATCTGGTAATTCGACTGCTCGACTCGTACTTCGTCCACGGTTCCCTCCGATAGCTGTTGAATTAGGTGACCCCTCCTTCGCTCTCCGACTACGCCGCCCGCTTGGTTCCACGACCTCGCGCAATTACGCCGGCTCGGAAATCCCCTCGAGCAACGATTCCGTCAGTCGGGTCCGGCGCGCAACGCCGAGTTTGCTGAACGCGGCTTCGACGTGGTGATGCACCGTCCGCACGCTGATCGAGAGTGCGCGCGCAATCTCGCGGTCGGAGCGCCCGCGCGCAACCAGTCCCGCAACCTCGCGCTCGCGTGCAGTGAGTCGCGCACCAAACGGCGCACGCTTGAGCTTTCTCCGTTGAGAGTCTTGCGCACGCGCGGCATCGGCGGTCGCGCCGCAGGCTTCGTAGACGCTCGCCGCGTTGCGGACGTCGCCGGCTATCTCGAGCGACATCGCTTCGTAGAGACGCCAGCCCGCAGCGCCGTACCGAGCGGCCGCGTCTCGTGCAAACGACTCCGCCGCGACGAGTCTGCCGCGGCGCCGCGACAGCGTCGCCTTAACGAGCGAGGCGTGGGCCGTGGCGATTGGTGCCACCGTCGCACATATCCATGCGTCGACGTGGCGCTCGAGCAGATCGAGATCCTCGGCTGGAGCATGGCGGGCCGCGCAGAGCTGGATTGAAAGTTGCGGATCGACGAGTCCGCGCTCCGCACAGGCTCGCAGAGCGTCCTTTAGCGCGCCGGTCATCCCGCGGACCTGCATGACCTCCGCGAATCCCGGCAGCAGGAGGCCGCACAGCTCCGCGTCGCCGAGCGAAACCACGCCGGCGAGCAGTGCCGGATCGAAGAACGCGTCAACCATTGGAAGATCGCCGGTGCGCATGCCGATGAAGACGCCGAGGCCGGCGTGAAACGCCTCGTTATATTTCCCCGAATCGCGCCAGCCGAGGTTGGAGATCACGACGGCGCGGGCATCGGCGAGCCTTCCGGCGCAAACGTAGAGGCGCGCGGCGTTCTTCGCGAGCTCCTGACGCAGCTTCGCGACCCCTCGGGTACTGCTGCGGTGAGCAACGCCGGCGGCCCGAACGTTGTACTTTTGTGCCAGCCCCAGATCGCCATGGCGAAGCGCCAGCTCCACTCCCTCGGTATAGGCGTACGCCACCGCGGCGACACCCACTTTGCGGCCGAGTTCGGCCGCTCGATCGGCCCGCGCGAGCAGAGTATGGAGCGGTTTTCGGCCTGCGTCAAGAGCCAGTGCGGCCAGTGAATACCGCCATCTCGACTCATCGTCGACGAGCGCTTTCGGTTTGATGCCGCGCATCAAGCGCGTGCCCTCCGTTTGATGCCCCGTGCGGCCGCACGCGTATGCCAAGACGAGCTGCGCGCGTACGAAGGCGCTCGATGCGTCTGAAGCCATCGTCGCCATCTGCTCGGTAACGCCGCGCGCGCTGCTCCAATCGCACTCGTTGAGATACGCAAAGAATAAGTAATCGAGCGTTCGCGCCGCCTTCGGGTGTGCGCTAAAGCCGCCCGCCCATCGCATCGCCTCGGCGAGCGGGATGATCGAGGCATACTTGCCCGTCTTCTCCCAGCACTCAACGAGCGCGTGCCCAATGGCCAGCCATTGCGGCCCACCCGCGTCGAGATGCCGCGCAGCCCGTTCGTATGCGTCTGCGGCCTGGGCAAAGCTCCGGTTTGCCGCGAAATCTTCGGCCGCCTCGATGAGGGCCGCGGCGGCGCGCGGGTGATCCTGCAGCGCATCCCATTGGTAACCCAGAAACGCCGCGTCCGCGGCCTTCCCGTCGCCCGCGGTCAGCCGGCGCACGATGTGTTCGTGCAGCAGGCGGCGCTTCGGCGAGATCATGGAGCAATATGTCGCTTTGCGCACGACCGCCTCGCGAAAGAAGAACGTGCCCGGCAATGCAGCATCCTCGCCCAAGATGCCGGCGTCACACGCCTCTTGCAGCGCGGCGACGACCGCCGCCGACGAGCGGCGCGAGACGCGGGCGATGA
>JBAQAW010000096.1:0-2792 GCA_049285915.1 Candidatus Cybelea sp.
ACTGCTGTAACCACGACGAGAGTCAGGTGGTTCACGGCACCCGTAAGTGCTCGCTTACCGTTGCTACCTTCCGGTTCTGGCGGGGTTCACGAGTTTACGCCGCGCGAAGCCCAACTCCCATCATGGCCAGGCCATGATAGCACAGGCGGCCAACGATCTTTCCATGCTTCGCCTGCTGCTCGTCGCGGCCGCAACGCTCGCCGCCTCCACGGCGCCGATCCAGCTGCGCAGCGGCGACCTGGCTGCCGGGCGCGCCTTTCCAAAAGCGTTCATGGCGCGCGACTGCGGCGGCGCCAACAGCTCGCCCTCGCTGACGTGGAGCGAGGTGCCGCAAGGCACGAAATCCTTCGCATTGATCGTGCACGACGCCGATGCGCCGATTCCCGGCGGATTCTACCACTGGATCGTATACAATCTGCCTCCCCAAACCCGGCATCTCGAGACGAACGCGAAACTCGCCCCCGACGCGCTGGGTGAAAGCTCGACGGGGCGCGCGCAATATTTCGGTCCGTGCCCGCCTCCCGGGCCTGCGCACCACTATACGATCACCCTCTACGCGCTCGACCTTTCGCATTTTGCAGCGGTCACGCCCTTAACCGGCGCTGCGCTCGAACGGCAGATGGAAGGACACGTTATCGCTCGAGGCGTTCTTCAAAACACCGCATCGAGTCCCTAGGACGGAGCGCCGTCGAAAGCCGTCGAAGCAGACGGCGATGGACGAAGTTACGATCAAAGTTCGCGAAAGCGGCCCGTATCTCATTAGAGGTAAGATCACGCTCACCGACGCCGACGGAAATCCCTACACCGTCGCCGGCGAAAACGTTGCCCTCTGCCGCTGTGGCGGCTCGCAAACCAAGCCTTTTTGCGACGGATCGCACCGAACGAACGGCTTTTCGGCCGGCGAACGCGCCGCCCTCGAGCCGAGCACGGCCTAATGCCCTCGTATCTTCGGGAAGGCCGGCTCCCGCATAAACGGCACATTCAGTTTCGACGCCCCGACGGCGGCCTCTACGCCGAGGAGCTTTTCTCGACCAAGGGATTCGAGAGCGTCTACTCGCTGCTCTATCATCTCCGGCCGCCGACCGCGACGCTGGACGTGCGCTCCTGGGAGCGGCCGGCCGTTTCGTTCTCGGCGAACGAGCCGCTGCGCAACCGCCACTTCAAGACGCCGCAACTCGCGCAGTCCGGCCTCGATGCGATCGAATCGCGCACGCCGGTGCTCGGCAACGAGGACATCGTGCTCTCGATTGCCAGCGCCGAGCGTCCGATGGAATACTTTTATCGCAACACCGGGGGCGACGAGCTGCTCTTCATTCATACCGGCTCGGGCGTCATCGAAAGCCAGTTCGGAGAGCTCGCCTATCGCCCGCACGACTATCTCGTGATCCCAACGGGAACGACGTTTCGCGTGATCCCCGCCTCACCGACGAGAATGCTCGTTCACGAGTCGCGCGGAAACGTGACGATCCCGCGGCGCTACCGCAACGAGTTCGGACAACTCGAGGAGCAGGCGCCCTACTACGAACGCGACTTCCGAGGGCCGCTGCTGCAGGCGCCGGTCGAGCCGCAAGGCGAGTACGAGATCCGCGTTACCAATGGCGGACGCAATGCGATCTATATCGTGCAGAATCATCCCTGCGACGCCGTCGGGTGGGATGGCTACTGTTACCCCTACGCCTTCAACCTCGAAGAGTTCATGCCGATCACGGGCAAGCTCCATCAGCCGCCGCCCGCGCACGCGACCTTCGACGCCCCGGGGGCTGCGTTCTGCGCGTTCGTGCCGCGGCTCTTCGACTATCATCCGCTTGCCATTCCGGTGCCGTACAATCACTCGAGCGTCGACTGCGACGAAGTCCTCTACTACGTGAGCGGAAACTTCATGAGCCGTCGCGGCGTCGAGGAGGGCTCGATCACGTTGCACGCGGCGGGCGCGCCGCACGGCCCTCAGCCGGGCGCCGTAGAGTCGAGCCTCGGAAAGACGTCGACCGACGAGATCGCGGTCATGGTCGATACGTTCCGGCCGCTGCAGCTCGCGCAAGCCGCGCTGCGCTGCGAAGACCCGGCGTACTTCCGTTCCTGGATCGAGACGTCGAGCGTCGTCTAGCGCAGGCCGCTGTGGTCTAGCCGGGCCTCACCCGTCCGCGAGCGCAACCGAACCCGATGCGGCGCGTTCCAGGACGCTCGCACCAGCCGCGCAGCGTGATCTCGTCACCATCTTGCAGAAAGGCGCGGCTCTCGCCGTCGTCGAGCGAGATCGGGCGTTCACCGTTCCAGGAGAGCTCGATAAAGCTTCCCTGACTCGCGGGCTGCGCGCCGCTGATCGTCCCGGAGGCAAACAAATCTCCCGGCCGCGTGACCGCGCCGTTGGCGGTCGCGTGCGCGAGCTGCTGCGCGACGTTCCAGTACATGTCGCGGAACGTCGTTCGTGAAATCGTCTGCGCGGCGCTTTCTCGCTCGCGCATCAGTTCGCTCTGCAGATCGACCGCGAGCGAGATATCGTACGCCCACGGCGCGTCCGTCCGAAGGTACGGCAGCGGCGGGGGATCTTGCACCGGCCCGGCGGTGCGAAACGGCTCCAACGCGTCGAGCGTAACGATCCATGGCGAGATCGTCGTCGCGAAGGACTTGCCGAGGAACGGCCCCAGCGGCTGATACTCCCAAGCCTGAATATCGCGCGCGCTCCAGTCATTGACGAGCACGAGGCCAAAAATATGCTCGCGGGCATCGCCGGCGGGAATCGGAACGCCCAAGCGATTGCCCGGACCCGTAACGAAGCCCATCTCGAGTTCGAT
>JBAQAW010000097.1:0-76503 GCA_049285915.1 Candidatus Cybelea sp.
AATGCGAGCAGGGCGCTCTGCGCGATGCCCGTCGGGCGTTGCGCGAGGCCGAGCCAGTCGATGCAGACCAGCAGCGTTCCGGTGAAGGCGAGGACGCGCGTCGCGCCGCGCGTTCGCAGCGCACACCAGAGCGCGGCGACGTAGGCGACGACGAGATCGTGCTCGTGCACGAACGCCGCGACGAACGGTACGAGCGCCGAGCAGCCGGCAAATCGCGCGAAGGGGTCGCGCACGCGAGAGACGAGCGCGATGCCGGCTGCCAGCGCGAGAAGCGCGAGCCCGAGGCCGAGCATCCACGCGGTTTTCTGCTGAAGACCGAAGCCGTACGCTACGGCTGCCGGTGTAATTTGAATTTCAACGAAGCGTTCGGCCGCGCCGTGCGCGAGCGCCGCGACCGCATAGCGCGCCGGCCACGCCGGCCCTAAGGCGAGCGTACCCGATCCGTAGGTGACGAGCGCGCCGAGGCCGATCGCCGCGAGCGCACGAATTCGTCCGAGCTGCGAGGCGAGCCCGAGCGCGACGTTGGGTTGCGCGAAGGCAACCACGGCGGCCGCCGTTGCGGCAAGCACCGAACGGTCGACGACGGTGACGAGGAGCGTCGCGGCCGCGAAGGCGAGCAGCGCGATTTGGCCCAGTGCGAAGTCGCTGGTCATCGGCCCGAAGGCGATCGCAAGCGCAGCCGCGGCGAGAAACGACTCCGCGGTGATGCGCTCGCGGCTTCCGTAAAGCGCGCACAGGAGCAGCGCGAGCGCAGCGATCGCAAGCAGCGTAAGCCAGAGCGCGACGGCGGCCGCGTACGGCATCCGCGCGAGCGGCCGCCAAACGAGCAGCGTCGCCGGCGGACCGATGAAGGGAAGGAGCTCGTCTCGCCGGCGATCGACGCCCGGCACGCTGCTTTCGGCCTTCCAGATGCGGCGTGAATAGGGATCGTCTCGCGTATTGGCGGTGACGCCCGCGGACCAATACGCCTCGAAATCGCGCGCAAGCGGACCGGCGGTTGCGGCAGGGCGCGCCGCGACGAGCGCGATAGCGATTGCCGCGTACGCGAGTGCGAGAAAGCGAAGGGCTACCAAATCGGCCCCGCAGAGCCCGGCGTCGCGATCGCGTGCGCTTGCGCCATCACGACGAGCAGCCCGAGCAGCGTCGCGAGATACCAAATGCTCACGCGCCCGCGCGCGGCGAAGGTCATCCGCGCGGCGCGCGGATCGACGTGCCCGCGCCACGCTGCAATCATCGCGGGCAGCCCAAGCGCGCCGATGATTAGGATGAAGAGCAGCGGGATGTGCCACAGGACCGCCAGTGCGATGAAAATTGCAAAGCCAACGATCCAGAGCGGAGGCCAGAGCGCGCCGATCACGCGTCCGCCGTCGAACGGCGGCGTCGGAATCATGTTGAAGAGATTCAAGAACGCGGAGAGATCGGCGCAGGCGTACCAAAAACGATCGTGCGTCGCAGCGCCGATCGCATAGCAAACCGCCGCGAGTCCGAGCCCGGTGAGCGGGCCTGCCAACGCAATGTACGCGTCGTGCTCGAGATCTTCGGGCGGAGCGCCCGCGGTGAAAGCGCCGAGCAGCGGGACGAAGGCGGGCAGACGCGCCGGCAGCCCGTACGCGCGAAAGGCGAAGTAGTGGCCGAGCTCGTGCGCGAGCAGCAGCAGCATGATGACGATCGCGAACTTCCAGCCGAAGATGACGACGTAGATCCACAGCGAGAGCAAGAACGTCCAGCTGATCGCAAAGAACTTCGCGCCAAAAAACAGTAGAAATTTAAATTTCAGCACGAAGGCGAGCAGCGCTGCAGCCAGGGCGCCGATGCCGCCTTGGGCGCGCTTGCGAGCCGGCTTGGGCGCTTCTTCGGGCTCGCCTGAGGACGAAGGCGGGGGCAGGTATTCCACGCAGCGTTCTTCAACCGCGACTCGTGGCGACCATCGTGATCGTCGGCGGAGGTTTCGCAGGAGTCGCCGTCGCGCGCCGCCTCGAGCGTCGTTTGCGTCCCGGCGAGGCTGAGATCGTGCTCATCAGCCGGGAGAACTACTCGCTCTTCACGCCGATGCTGCCCGAGGTCACCTCAGGAGAGCTCGAGGTTCGCCACGTGGTCACCCCGATCCGGACGCAGCTCAATCGCACGCAGTTCGTGCTCGCGGACGTCGATGAATTCGACGTCGAACGGCGCACCGTGACCTATCACGACGTGCTAACCGGCGAAGCGCACGTACAGCACTACGACGAGCTTGTGCTCGCGCTCGGTTCGTCGACGTCGACGTTCGGGCTGCCCGGCATCGCCGAAAACACTTGGACGCTCAAGACGCTCGACGACGCCGACGCGCTGCGCAATCATCTCGTGATGCTGCTCGAGTTAGCGGATACGATCGACGATCGCGCTCAGCGCGAGCACTTATTAACGATGGTCGTGGTCGGCGGCGGCTTTACCGGAGTCGAGACGGCGGGGGAGGTCAACGAATTCTTTCGCAGCGTGCTGCACCTTTACAAACGGCTAAGCTTCGATGAGGTGAAGATGGTCCTCGTCGAGGCCGGGCCGACGCTATTGGCCGGTCTACCCCCGAAGATGGGCGAATATTCGCAGCGCATTCTGCAGCGGCGGGGCGTCGAAGTGATCCTCGGCGACGGCGTCGCGCGGGCAGAAGAGCACGGGCTGACGCTGCAAAGCGGGCGGCAGATCCAGAGCGAGACGATCGTGTGGAGCGCCGGCGTCAAACCGTCGCCCTCGATCGAGAAGACCTCGCTGCCCGCTACGAAACGGGGCGCCGTCGAGACCGGCAGAGACATGCGCGTCGTCACGGAGAGCTCGATCTGGGCGCTCGGCGATTGCGCGGCGATTCCCGACGGCCGCGGCGGCCTCTTTCCGATGACGGCGCAGCACGCGATCCGGGAGGGTCCCTGGCTTGCCGACAACATCGTCGCGGCGCTGCGCGGGAAGGCACCGAAGCCGTTCAACTATCGGTCGCTCGGCATGATGGCGGCACTCGGCGGACGGAAAGCGGTCGCGCAGCTTCCCGGCAACTTGGTGATCACCGGTTTCCTGGCGTGGTTTTTTTGGCGAACGTACTACTTGCTTCGCTTGCCGGGGCTCGACCGGAAGCTGCGCGTCGCCTTCGACTGGACGCTCGAATTAATCTTTCCCCGCGATACGGCCGAGCTGCGCTTCGGCGAGCGGGAGCGGACGAGGCGCGAAGAGATACTCCATCGCTCGTAGAACGCCCAAAATATGCTGCACGAGCCGATCGAGCGCCTGATCCGGGATCCTAAGGAGTTTACGCGCGAGGTCGCATTCCCGCCGGCAAGCGAGATTCGCATCTACGACGAGACGCTGCGCGACGGGGAACAGATGCCGGGCGTCTGCTATACGCCGCCGCAGAAACTGGAGATCGCCAAAGAGCTCGCCGGCATCGGCGTGCACATCATGAGCGTCGGCTTCCCGGCAGCATCGGCAGGCGATCGGCGGACCCTGCAACTCGTAATGGAGTCGAAGCGGCGCGGCGAGCTGGGCGACGTCGAGATCGTCGTCATGTGCCGCAGCAACCGCAGCGATATCGACGTTACCGTAAAGACGCTGCGCGACGTAGGCATCGAACCGCGAGAAGTGACGTTCTTCGTCTTTACCAGCGGTAGCGATCTCCACCTCAAGTACAAGATCGGCAAGACGCTGCTTCGTTACGAAGGACGCGACGAAGCGAACTGGGAGGAGCTGCCCCTCTCGTTTTTCCGCGAAGCGAACATCCATCTGCAGTGCGACGCGATCCGGCACGCCCGTGAGTGCGGCGTCGAGCGCATCGAGTTCGGGGCCGAGGACGGCAGCCGCGGCGACGTCGACTACTTCATCGAATACTTTAAGGCCGGCCTCGCGGCTGGCGGAACGCGCCCGGCATGGCCGGATACCGTCGGTACGCTGACGCCCGAAGCGACGCGCTGGTATTGCTCGCGCATCGTGGCGGGATTGCCCGCAGGCCTGCCGCTCGTCGCACACCTCCACAACGACTACGGCCTCGGCACGATTAACGCCATCACGGCGGTCTCGAGCGGTTTTAAGGTCGTCTCGGTCACCGCGAACGGTTACGGCGAACGCGCCGGCAACGTCAAGCTGCACGAGTTCGTCGTGGCGCTGCGGGTGCTCTACGGCATCGAGCTGCCGGGGTTTAAATACAACAAGCTGCGCGAGCTGGCGCGCTTCATGGAGCGCATGAGCGGCATCCCGCTGCAGCAGCACGAACCGATCGTCGGCGCGAAAGTCTTCGCGCACGAGTCGGGAATCCACACGCAGGCGATGCTCATCGATCACCGCATGTACGAGGCCGTCCCGAAAGAGTTAGTCGGCGGAAGCATCGATTGGGTCTTCGGCAAGCACACCGGCGCCTCGCTCGTCGAAGATACCCTTCGCCGCAACGCGGACCGCCTCCATCGTGCCGGCGTCGAATCGAGCTCGGAACTCGCGCATCGCGTTACCGACGAGGTCAAACGCTTGCGCGAAGAACGAGCCGCATCGAGCAAGAGCGAGGAGACGATCGAGCTCTACGAGATTGCGATGCGCCGCCTCTCGCTCAGCGAAGACGACGTCGTCGACATCGCGATCGCGCTCGGCACCCCCGCAAAGGCTTCGTGAGCCCTCCCGTGTCATCCTGAGCCTGTCGAAGGATGTCTTCCCGTGTCATCCTGAGCCTGTCGAAGGACGCTAACGCCTGATGTTCGATCGCCCGGCGCCCAAGCCGGCGTACTGGAAGGCAATGGTCGCGGCATTGATCGTGCTCGTGCCGCTGACGCTGCTTTTGAGGCTTTTCGTTCGGATGCCCGCTCCCGCGTGGGTGCTGGCCTTCGTTTTCGCTACGCTCGCGGTCTCGTGGTCGATTCACATGCGAGTGCGTAACGATTGGCGCGCCGCCGATACAATGCATTCCCAGTACGACTACCGGCGGACGACGGTCGCGAAGAACGTGCGCATGCGTAAGTGACGAGATTTGTTCTAGCGATCGGGTTGCTCGCGCTCATCGCGGCGCGGCCGCACCTCGCAACCGTCTGGCAGGAACGAACGACGACGAATTCGCCGGGCGTGAACGCGCCGACGGCAGTGCGAGACGTGAATCCGCCCTTCGCGAGCCTTGCGAGGTGCGCTCACCACGCGAAAGAGGCGAGCGAATCGGAGGTCGTGCTCCAGGGGCAACGCTCCGAGACGCCCGCGGCGCGCACGTCGTACGACTGCCGCCCGCGCACCACGCTGATCTGGGGCTGGTAACCGGCGGCGAACGTTTGCCGGAACGGCTACCAGGAGGGCCCTAAGCCCTGATCAGCTCGATACGGTTTCCGAACGGATCGACGATGTAACAGTGCTCGCGGCCTTCGACGAGATGAGCGTCCGGCGCGACGGGGACTTTCAGTTCTTCCAACCGCTTTACGAGGGCGTCGTAGTCGAGGCATCGCAGGGCCGGATGCGCCTTCGTCGCCGGGTGGAAATCACGGTCGACGCCGAGGTGCAAGAGTACCGAACCGCTTTTCAGCCAAATGCCGCCGCGCGATAAAAGTTCGAACGGCTTGGGGAGCTCCTCCATACCGAGCGCCTCTACATAGAACGCGCGTGCCTGTCGTTCTGCGCCCGGCGGCATGGCGAGCTGGACGTGGTCGATTCTGCTGAAGGGCTGGGCCGACCGGCTAATGCTGCGCCCAGGACCAGGCGGACATGAGCCAGCCTTTCCCCGTTTTCGTGAGCACGACCGTAAAGACCGAGCCCGATTCCTTGACCGGCTTGCCTTTCATGTTGTAGCGCAACGATGCGGGAACGACGGCGTAGGCGCGATTGCCGGTGACGTTCACGTGCCACGGCGTTCCGAGAACCACCGTTGCGTTGCTGATGTCGCTCGCCTTGTTTGCAGCCGCGTACGCGGCGGCCCAATCGTTGCAGGCACTCGCTCCCGTCCAGCTGTGCGGCGGGAAGTCATCGATGATGGAGGCCGGCGAGGTGCAGAGCGCCGCGAAACCTTTGAGATCGCCGTGGTTGAACGCCATGATCGCTTTCGTGACGGTTGCCATCGCATCGGCCGAATCGGAAGCGATGCAGATCTGCGGCGCTGCCCAGAGTGCGACGGCCGCGACCAAAGCCGCGGTGGTCAGCTTGTAAAACTTCATGCGTGCTCCTTTTCGGGGAGCGGGGCCGTACGCCTGGCAGCGCCGTTACGCTTGTGCGCCGAGGCGCCAGGTCGCAACGAATGCTTTAAAGACCACGGGAAACGAGTCGTGGGTGAAGCGGACGCTGCGCGAGCCGGTGCGTTCGAACCCTGGGATCGTGGCGACCAGATGCGCCTGCGCCGCGGTCACGAAGGCGACGTCGAGAACGATCGGCGCCTCGAAACGGAAGGGTTGCGCGCCGGTGCTTTCGCGCACGACCGATTCTGCGGCACCGGCGATCGCGCGGACGGCCGCGGCCGGCGTCATCGAGTCGGTGGCAAAGTTTCCGATCGACTCCTTTATCGCCACGCCGCGCACCCACGGCATCTGCGCGCAAACGCCTTCGACCGTCGTGCGATCCCCGCTTACCAGCAAGACCGGCACGCCGTAGTAGCCGAGAAGCCCGGCATTGATCGTCGCCTCGCTGCAGCGCATGCCGTTGAGCTGCACGTCGTAGATCACCGACGGCGTGTAGGTGTGGCAAAGAACCGCGTCGGCATCGCCCGCCGCGCCGTGGTAACCGATGAAGAACGCACCGTCGAAGCCGCCATCGGCATCCTGCACCATCGAAAAGGGCTTGCGATTGCCGAAGATCACTCGCACGTCGGCGGGGAGCTCGTCGAGCACCAGGTTGCGCATCGGCCCGTGCGAGTCGTTGACGAGCACTTCCCCCGCCCCGGCGGCCCGAGCGCCCTCGATCGCGGCGCGCACTTCGGCCGTGTAGAGGCGGCGGTAGATCTCGTATTCGGGGTGGGGTGTGCGCGCGTCGACCTGCTGCCAAGCGCAGACGCCGGCGACGCCCTCCATATCGCTGGATATATAGAGCTTCACCTTGTCATCCCGAGTTAGTCGAAGGGTTCACGACGGGGCGTCCGCGGCCGCCGCGATGCGGGTTGCGGCGAGAAAGGCGCGCTGGATCGTCGGATAGTCGTTGCTCGAAAAGCGAACCGCGCGGCCGCCGATGCGATCGAAGCCGGGAAGCAGTTCGATGAAGTCGGCCTGTTCGACCTCGCCCGTCTCGATCGTAAGCTCGAAGGGCGCCATGAACCCAAACGGTTTGGCTCGTTCGATGCGGCCGATCGCTTCGCGGGCGCCGGCGCGAATCGCTGCCTGCGCCGATTGCGGCGTTAGCGTGTTGACGGCCGAGTAGCCGATGGCATCTTTGACGACGACGCCGACCGCCCACGGCATCATCGCGAGGGTCTCCTCGACGATCGTGCGATCGCCCGTGATCAGGACGACGGGAACGCCGTAGCTGCCCGCCAGCGCCGCGTTCATCAGCGCCTCGCTGCAGCGCGTTCCATTAACGCTTACGGAGTAGACGTTGGTCGAGGTCGTGTGCGCGAGCGTGGCGGCGTCGCCGGCCTTGGCGTGATAGCCGGTGAAGAAGACCGCGGTAGCGCCGCGCTCGATGCCTTCCATCATACTCCACGGCTTGGGCGCGCCGGAGACGATCCGCAGGTCCTCGTCGCCGGGAAGCTCTTCGAGCAGCAGGTTGCGCATCGACCAATGCGAGTCGTTGACGAGAATGTTGCGCGCGCCGCCTTCACGCGCGCCCTCGATCGCGGCGCGCACTTCGCGCGTCATGTAGCGGCGAAAGATCGGATACTCGCGGGCGTCGCTAGGATCGCATTGCTGCCACGAACTGATACCCGCGGTGCCCTCCATATCGCAGGAGATATAGATCGTCATTGGCGCAGCGCGTCGCGCGCCTGCTCGAGGCCCGTCTGTGCCGCGACGTTGTGCGGATTGGCACGCAGCGCGCGTTCGTAGAGCGGAATCGCCTGCTCGAAATGGTTCGACGCAAGGTACATGTCGCCGAGTTGGGTGAGCGCGACGTCGTCGTTAGGATGAGCGGCGATGCGGGCGCGCAGGGTCCGCAACTGTGCGACGACCGGTGCCGGCGGCCCTCCTTCGACGGCGTTCTGCGAACCTTGCGGCCGCATCTGTCCCGCGCTCTGCGAGTTGACGTCCTTGCCGAAGACCGACCCGGAGACGCCGAATCCATCGGCGACGAGATAGGCCATCAGGCAGAGAAAAGCGGCAGCGATCCCGATGACGATCGGCACGTAAATCCGAGGGGGAAGTCCACTCGAGGGGCTGGGCTGCACGAAGAGTCGGTTGGACGCATCGCGAAAAACTCTTGCGTGATCCCATCCGAAGCCGACCTGCAGCTCACGTTTGCGCGCCTGAACTATCAGTACTTCAACGGCGAAATCCCGGATTGCCGGATCCGCTACAACGAACGTTTTTCAAACTCGGCCGGGCGCATCAGCTACACGGCGCCGCCGCTGCTGATCGAGCTTTCGCCCAAACACTTCCGCACGAACCCCGAAGCGCTGGAAGAGACGCTGCTGCACGAGATGGTGCACGCCTGGTGTTTTGCGAGGTTCAGGGAGACGGGACACGGCGCGCGCTTCAAGCGCAAGCTGCGCGAATGCGGTCTGTCCTCGATCTACCACGACCTGGGCAACGTTCGCCCGCTGCGTGAGTCCGGCAAGCGTTATATCCTCCGCTGCGGGGTCTGCGGCTTCGAAGCCTTGCGCCGGAGCCGCCCGAGCAAGCCGTCGAGCTGCGGCAGGTGCAACAAACGTCGCTTCGATCCGCGCTATCCGCTGACGATTTACGAAATCGTCGAGATGAAGGAGGACGGAACGACGCTCGAACTGCGCAAGGCCGCGCGGAAAGGGCGAGACTGACGCCGAAAGTTTCCGTTGCTATGACGACAAAAATCGCAAACGGACAGGCCACCCGCATCGAAAGCGACTCCATGGGGAAGATCGCCGTTGCCGCCGACAAGTATTACGGCGCGCAATCCGCACGCTCGCTCGTGCATTTCGACATCGGCGAGGCCTCGTGGCCGCGCGACGTCATGCCGCGGGAGGTCGTTCGGGCGATGGCGCTGCTGAAGAAGGCGGCGGCGCGCGTGAATCACGATCTCGGCAAACTCGACGACGAACGGGCGCGGTTGATCGTCGCGGCGGCCGACGAGGTGATCGCCGGAAAACTCGACGCGCACTTTCCGCTGCGCGTCTGGCAGACGGGCTCCGGAACGCAGACGAACATGAACGTGAACGAGGTGATCTCGAATCGCGCGATCGAACTCGCCGGCGGCGAGATGGGATCGAAGCAACCCGTGCACCCCAACGATCACGTCAACATGTCGCAGTCGTCGAACGACACCTTTCCCACCGCAATGCACGTTGCCGGCGCACAGGGGATGTCGCAGATGTTGCCCGCGGTGGAGAAGCTGCGAGACGCGCTGGACGCCAAGGCGCACGAGTGGTCGCATATCGTCAAAGTCGGACGCACGCACCTGCAAGATGCGACGCCGGTCACGCTCGGCCAAGAGTTCTCCGGCTACGTCACCCAGCTCGATCGAGCGATCCGCGCCTGCAAAGAGGCGCTCGATCCGCTCTACGATCTCGCGATCGGCGGCACGGCCGTCGGCACGGGGCTCAACGCGCATCCCGAGTTCGGCGAGCGCGTCGCGGCGAAGATCGCCGAGCTGACCGGGCTGCCGTTCCGCTCGCACCCCAATAAGTTCACGGCGCTCGCCTCGCACGACGACTTCGTCTTCGCCTCGGGCGCATTGAAGATGCTGGCCGCCGCGCTGATGAAGATCGCCAACGACATTCGCTGGCTCTCCTCCGGGCCACGCGCGGGAATCGGCGAGCTGATCCTGCCGGAGAACGAGCCCGGCAGCTCGATCATGCCCGGCAAAGTGAACCCCACGCAGTCCGAAGCGATGACGATGGTCTGCGTGCAGATCTACGGCAACGATCTCGCCGTGAGCTTCGGCGCCTCGCAGGGAAACTTCGAACTCAACGTCTTCAACCCGGTGATGATCTACAATTTCCTGCACTCGACGACGCTGCTGCGCGACGCGTGCAGGATGTTCCGCGAACACGCGGTCGAGGGTCTCCAAGCGAACGAAGCGCAGATCAAGAAGTATCTCGACGAGTCGCTGATGGTCGTCACCGCGCTCTCGCCGCAGATCGGTTACGACAAAGCCGCGGAGATCGCGAAGAAAGCGCACCACGAAAAGACGACGCTGAAGAAGGCCGCGCTCTCACTGGGGCACGTTACCGAGGAAGAGTACGATCGGATCGTCGTTCCTAAGGAGATGACCTCGCCGCGCTAGCGGGCTAGAGCTGACGCCAGATCAGCGTTAAGGCGGCGGTAACCAGCGCGATGGCGACGATGATCAGCAGCTGCGGGGATTTCAGCCGCAGCGAGAGGCGCGCTCCGACCGGTCCCCCAAGCAGCCCGCCGGCGACGAGCGGAATGACGTCGCGCCCGATGATGTCGTGCTGCGCGATGTGGACGATCAGACCGACGGGCGAAGTGAGCAAGATCGCAAAGTGCGAGGTGGCGCTGATCGCGTGCGCCGGCAGTTCGGAGAAGTAGAGAAAGGCCGGCACCAAGACGATGCCGCCTCCGAGCCCGAATAGGCTCGAAAAGATGCCCACGACGAATCCCAGACCGAGGGCCGCGCGGTACGACATGCCCTTGATTGCCGAGACGCGGTGGTGCTCGGGGCGCCCGGCCATCCTGCGCTCAGCGTTCCAGAACATGTCGATCGCGACCCCGACCAGCAAGATCGCAAGGATCGTATCGAAGAGACGGGGCGAGATATGAACCGAGGCAATCGCGCCGAGAATGCTGCCTGGTAGACCGCCGGCGGCTATCAGCCAGCCGATCTTGAGGTGGACCCTCCGCTGCAGCAGGTAGGTAAACGCGCCGCTGGCGCTATTGGCGACGATGAGTACGAGCGAGGTTCCTGCGGCGTCGGCCGGTGCGAATCCCAAAAAGAGACGGAGGATTGGAACGAGCACGAACCCTCCGCCCAGACCAACCATCGAGCCGAAGGTGCTGGCGACGAAGGCCGCACCAAACAATTCTAGGGCAAAGCGCAGGTCGTTGGGCCGCTAGCTCGCGCGGCCGATGTAGCGGCGGTCGCGCGTGTCGATGCGAATGACGTCACCGGCCTCGACGAAGAGCGGGACGTTGACGGTCGCGCCGGTCTCCAATTTGGCGGGCTTGGTCGCGTTCTGCGCGGTATCGCCCTTGAAACCGGGATCGGTCTCGACGATCTTCAGCTCGACGTGGGCCGGAAGGTCGACGCCGATCGGCGTCGACTCGTGAAACTGCATGTCGACGACCATGCCGTCTTTCAAGAAGTCCGCCGGATCGCCGATCAAATCGCGCTGCAGCGTGACGTTCTCGAAACTCTCTTGGTCCATGAAGTGATAGCCGTCGGCATCGTTGTAGAGCATCTGCATCTGCCGGTTGTCGACGACGGCGCGTTCGAGCTTTTCGCCCGCGCGAAAGGTGCGTTCTAGCGTCGTGCCGGTTTTGACGTTCTTCAAGCGGGTCCGAACGAACGCGGAGCCTTTGCCGGGCTTGACGTGCAGGAACTCGATGACGGTCCAGAGCTGGCCGTCCACGCTGATCGTGACGCCGTTACGAAGATCGTTTGACGAAATCATTGCCTAGGGCTTGGAAAGCCGAATCGCGCCTTCCTTTCCGGTACGCAAGCGTTCGATGTTTTCCCGATGCTTCCAGAGGATCAGCAGCGCGGCGAAGACGCCGTAGGCCGTCTCCGGAAGGGAGCGAGTGAAGAACCACAGCGCAAAAGGGGCCAGGACGCTGCCCAGCATCGAACCGACCGACGAGTAGCGCGTGGTCGCCGCGCCGGCGAGCCAGCCCCCGACCGCGACGAGCCCGGCCGGCCACGAGAATGCGAAGATCGCGCCGAAGGACGTCGCCACGCCCTTGCCGCCGCGGAAGCGCAGCCAGGGCGAGTAGCAGTGCCCCAAGACGGCCCCGGCGGCGACCACCGAGGCAAGGATCTCTTGTCCCGGGCGGAGCTGCTCGAAATCTAAGCGGCCGCGAAACAACCAGAGTATAAACAGCGTCGGGACGAACCCCTTGAGCGCGTCGAGGAGCAGTACGGCGGCAGCGCCGCCCTTCCCGAGAGTGCGCAGGGCATTCATCGCGCCGATGTTGCCGGAGCCTTGCGCACGGATGTCGGTCCGGAAGAACGCCTTGCCGATGAGGTACCCGAACGGAATCGAGCCGATCAGGAAGGCGAGGATAAACAGAGCAATCGGCACCACGATCAGGATCGCAAGCAGACCGTAGGCGACCGAATTCGAGAGGCCGATGTCGCTCATGCAGGGATTTCTGCGCGCTCGCGCCGCGCGCGGAACTCGAGCTTGAGCGGAATGCCTTCGAAATCGAAATGCGAGCGCAGAGTGTTTTCGAGAAAGCGCTTGTAGTGCGTCTGCACGAGATCGGGATCGTTGCAGTGGAAGAGGAAGAGCGGCGGATGCGTCGCGGGCTGCGAGGCGTAGTAGATGCGCAGCGGCTTTCCCGAGGAGATTGCGGGGGGATGCGCGAGCACGGCGTCGCGGATCAACGCGTTGAGCTGCGGCGTCGGTACGCGGCGCTCGAGATTCTGGGCGAGCTTGTCGACGAGCAGCATCAGGGATCCTAAGCGCCGGTGGGTCTTCGCCGAGAGAAACGTTACCGGCGCGAAGGCCGCGAACGGGAGCGCCTCGTGAACGGCGCCGGTCAGATCGCTGCGGCTGTAGTCGCCGCTCTGCTCGCGCACGAGATCCCACTTGTTACCGACGATGATGAGCCCTTTGCGCTCCTCGATGGCGATGCCGGCCAAGCGTCGCTCCTGCGCTTGGATGCCGACCATCGCGTCGAAGACGAGCAGCGCGATGTCGCAGCGCGCGATCGCGTTGAGCGAACGCAACGCCGCGTAGTATTCGATCGCGCCATGGGCCTTCGGCTTACGGTGAACGCCGGCGGTATCGACGAGCCGAAACGGGCGATCGTGCCAAAAGAACTGCGTATCGATCGCGTCGCGCGTCGTGCCGGGAGTCTGCGAGACCAGCGTGCGCTCCTCGCCCAGCAGCGCGTTGACCAGCGAGCTCTTCCCGACGTTCGGCCGGCCGATGACCGCCAGCGCAAGCTCTCCTTCGGGAGCCGGCGAGGCGGCCTGTTCGGGTAAGAGGTCGACGATACGGTCGAGCAAGTCGCCCGTGCCCTCTCCGTGAATCGCCGAGACGGCGACCGGTTCCCCGAAGCCCAGCCCCGAGAACTCCGCGTGAACCGATGCCGACGCGCTGTCGGACTCGGCCTTATTGGCGACGAGAACGAGCGGCCGGCGCTTTCGGCGCAGGATTGCGGCGACGTCCTCGTCGAGCGGATGAAGCCCGGTCTGCGCGTCGACGACCATCAGGACGACGTCGGCCTCCTCGGCCGCCGCTTCGGCTTGGCGGCGCGTCGCGTCGGCGAGCTCGGCGCCATGCGCGACGTCGGCACCGGGATCGATGCCGGCGGTATCGACCAAGCTGAAAACGCGTCCCCGCCAATCGCAGAGGGCGTACAGACGGTCGCGCGTGACGCCGGGCGTGTCCTCGACGATGGCCAAGCGGCGGCCGATGAGCCGGTTGAAGAGCGCGCTCTTTCCGACGTTCGGCCGGCCGACGATTGCAACGGTAGCTGGGGCAAGCACGGCAGTTTCCTTTCTGACCGAAGGCGAACGGGACCCACGTGCCCCGGATCTATATCGAGACCTTCGGCTGCCAGATGAATGAGGCCGACTCTCGCCACATCGCAGAACGCGCGATCGCTGCCGGCTACGAGGTTGCGACCGCGCCCGAGGAGGCCAACGTCGTCGTTCTCAATACCTGCACGGTTCGCGACAACGCCGAACGCCGGGCGTACGGGCGCATGAATCATCTCAGCGCGCTCAAGCGAGTCGACCCGAGTCTGCGATTAGTCGTCACCGGATGTCTGGCCGAACAAGACCGCGACCGAATGAAGCGGCTCGCGCCGCACGTCGACGCGATCTTCGGCACGCGAGAGCTCACCGAGCTCGGCGATCAGCTTGCTGCCTGGCAGCCGAGTTTTGACGACGTCGATTTCAGCGACGACCGAGTCTTACTCGCGCCGCTCGGCGGTACCGCCGACGGCATCACCGGCGCGTACACGCATCTGCGCGCGCAGGTGACGGTGCAGCGCGGCTGCTCGTATTACTGTACGTTCTGCATCGTTCCGCACGTGCGTGGCCGCTTCGACCACCGGCCTGCGGCCGATATCATCGAGGAGAGCCGCGGTCGCGTCGCGCAGGGCGCGCGTGAGATCGTGCTCGTGGGTCAAACCGTCAACGCTTGGAAGGATCCCGCGACGGGTGAGGACTTCGGCGATCTCTGCGGTCGGCTCGTCGAACTGACCGGCATCGAGCGGCTGAGCTTCATCTCGCCGCATCCCAAAGATTTCACCGAGAAGATTCTCGACGATTTGGCCGCGATTCCGCAGCTCAATCCGCGGATTCACCTGCCGCTGCAGTCGGGCAGCGACGCGATGCTGCGGCGCATGAACCGCAAGTACACGCTCGAGCGATTCGACGAGATCGTTGCGGGCATCCGCAGGCGCGTGCCGGAGTCTGCGATTACGACCGATCTCATCGTGGGCTTTCCCGGCGAGAGCGAGGACGATTTCGCCTCGACGCTCGCCTATGTAAAACGCGGCGTCTTTGCCAACGCCTTTACCTTCATCTACTCGATTCGGCGCGGAACGCCGGCCGCGCATTGGCCGCAGGTGCCGCGAGAGATTGCGCTCGAGCGCTTCCAGAGGTTGCTGCAAGCCCAGAACGACGTCACCCGCACCTATCACGAACGCTACAGCGGCGCAACGGTGCGCGCGCTGATCGTCGGCGATTCGAAGAAGAACGCGGATAGGGTGACGGCCAAAGCGCTCGACAACGTTACGATCGTCGCCCCAAAGCCGGCGGACTATCCGTACGACGGAACGCCGTGGCTCGACGTCGCGGTCGAAAGCGCGCACGTCTGGGGATGCGCGGGGAGAATCGTCGGACGCGCGGCGCGCTGGAACGATCCCGCGCTGCCCGCGATGCCTCCGTTGCTCGATCTGGTGGCGACGGCGTAGCGAAGAGGCACCTGCGCTGATCAAGTATTCGCCGATGCTCGAGCAGTACTTCGGGATGAAAGCGAGGCATCCGGAAGCGATCCTGCTCTCGCGCGTCGGCGACTTCTACGAAGCCTACGGCGAAGATGCAGAGACGATCGCGCGCGCGCTGCAGATCGCGCTCACCAGCAAAGAGGCCGGCGGCGGCCAGCGTGTGGCGATGGCAGGC
The DNA here is from genome assembly GCA_049285915.1 of Candidatus Cybelea sp. GTDB lineage: Bacteria > Vulcanimicrobiota > Vulcanimicrobiia > Vulcanimicrobiales > Vulcanimicrobiaceae > Cybelea. The sequence goes on from JBAQAW010000097.1 coordinate 15,349, forward strand.
GTACCGCATCACGCCTTGAGCGGCTACCTGGCAAAGCTCGTGCAGCAGCGCTTCATCGTCGCGCTCGCCGAGCAGCTCGAGGTGCCGCAGCCGAACCGGTTGGTACGGCGCGACGTCGTCCGCCTGGTGACGCCAGGAACGCTGATCGAAGAGCAACTGCTCGACGGCAAACAGAACAACTATCTCGCGGCGGTCGCGCTGGCGGGCGAGACCTTTGCGATCGCATACGCCGACGTTTCGACGGCCTATTCGGCAGCGACCGCAATCGCGGGCGAGAACGCGTACGACGAACTGCTCGCCGAGTTGGCGCGCATCGCTCCGGCGGAGATCCTCGCCGACGTTCCCGGCGAGATGCGCCCGGCGATCGCGGCTGCGGTGGAGAGCGCCGGTGCGCGGTTGGCGGCAACCGGGATCGGCCTCGTCGAGGCGCGCGAGCGGTCGGGTCTCGCGGGCTTTTCGCTGGAAGAGTCGCTCGCAATCCATCGCGCGCTCGACGCGCTTCGCGGTTTCGTCAAGCGCACGGGCGTCAGCAACGGCGAACGCAGCCTCGGCGAGCCGGAGCTCTACCGGCGGCAGGAGTTTCTCGTCCTCGATCCCGCCACGCGCAAGCATCTCGAACTGACGCGCGCGCAGGGTGCCAATCCGCGCGCGACGCTGTTGGCGACGCTCGATCTCTGCGCGACCTCGATGGGATCGCGGATGCTAACCCGCTGGATTCTCGCCCCGCTGATCGAGGCCGCACCGATCGCGCAGCGTCAAGAGGCGGTCGCTGCGCTCGTCGAGCAGCACGCGCGCCGTGAATCGCTGCGCGAGATCCTGCGCGGCGTCTTCGACCTCGAACGCATCGCGCAAAAAGTTCGTTACCGGCGTGCGAATCCGCGCGATCTCGCCTCACTGCGGCGAACGCTCGAGATGATCGGACCGTTGCGCGGTGCGGCGGTCGCCCCGATCGAACCATTGCTCGACTGCGTCGAGGACTTTGCCGAGTTGCGGCGCGATCTCGAACGCACGCTCGTCGACGAACCGCCAGCGCAGATCGGCGACGGCGGCGTCGTGCGGCCGGAGGCCGATCCCGAGCTTGCGGAGTGCGTCGCGCTGCGCTCGGATGCGCGCTCGCGGCTCTCCGCACTCGAACAGCGGGAGCGGGAACGCACCGGCATCAAAGGCCTCAAGGTCAAGTACGCCAGCACGTTCGGCTACGCGATCGAGGTCGCGAAGAGCCACGCCGACGCGGTTCCGGCCGACTACGTACGCAAACAGACGCTGACGACCGGCGAGCGCTACGTCACGCCGGAGCTCAAGGAGTTGGAGCTTGCAATCTCAACCGCGCAGGCACGTCAAGAACGGCTCGAACGACAGCTCTTCGACGCGCTCGTCGAGCGGGTCGCTGCGGCAGCCGACGCACTTTCGCGCGCCGCTTGCGCGATCGCGCAGGTCGACGCGCTCGGCGCGCTGGCGCAGTGCGCCGCAGAGCGCGGATACGTGCGGCCTACGTTCGCCGGCGAGAGCGTCGTCGCGATCGAGGAAGGGCGCCATCCGGTGATGGAGATGCTGCTTTCGGCGAGCTTCGTACCCAACGATTTGCAGCTGCGCGTCGGCGACCATCGTTTCATCTTGCTGACCGGGCCGAATATGGGCGGAAAGTCGACGTACTTGCGCCAAGCCGGCCTGCTGACGATCATGGCGCAGATCGGCTCGTTCGTTCCCGCCAAGAGGATGAGGCTCGGTGCCGTCGACCGGATCTTCACGCGCATCGGTGCGGGCGACGACCTCGCCTCCGGGCAGTCAACCTTCTACATGGAGATGGCCGAAGCGGCGAATATCCTGCGGCGCAGCACGTCGCGTTCGCTGCTGTTGATCGACGAGGTCGGGCGCGGCACGGGAACGCTCGACGGGCTTGCGATCGCCCAAGCGATCTGCGAATTCTTGCTGGGCTTGGAGAATCAGGCGCCGCTCGTGCTCTTTGCGACGCACTTCCACGAGTTGTGCTCGCTTGCCGATCATTGGCGGGTCGTCGCGAACTATCACATCACGGCGGTGGAAAACACCGCGCGCGACGGAGCGCCGGTCTTTTCGCATCGCGTCCAGACCGGAAGCTCCTCGCGCTCCTTCGGCATCGAGGTCGCGCGAATGGCCGGGCTGCCGGATGCCGTGATCGAGCGCGCTGCGGAGATCGCCGACGCCCTCTCCGGCGACCCCGATATCGAGACGCGCGTGCCGTTGGGCAAGCCCATGCCCAAACGACCTCCGCCGGAACGGCAGCTGACGTTCCTATGACGCGCCCGTTGCGGCTTTGTGCCGCGGTGTTGGCCGCGGCGATCGCCGATCCGATCGTGGAGGCTGTCTCGAACGCGGGCTGGTTCGGACCGGGAAACTTTACGGACCGCAGCAACCTCGACGTCGGACCGGTCTTCGCGCTTGGCATTGCGAGCTTGCTGCTCTACTTCGCGTGCCGGGCACGAAGGCTCGCCGCGCGGGGATCGTTGCCCGGCCCCGTGATGGCCTTCGTACCCGTGGTCCTCGCCCTGCAACTGTTGACGCTCTTCGGGATGGAGTCGACGGAGCAGTTGGTTCTGCACGGCCACCTCCTGGGGGCACAGGTTTGGCTCGGCGGTCCGGCGCCTTTCAGCCTCGCCATTCATGCGGCCGTGTGTCTTGCGGTGTCGCTTTGCATGGCGCGTTCCACGCGGCGTCTGGCGGAGACGACGCTGCGCGTTTTGCGCATCTTCGAGGCGATTGCGCGACTCGCCGTCGACGCGCCGAGCGCCACGATGCGACGCCCGAGCCCGCAGCGACGCTTTACGATTCTTGCACCGACCCTCTGCCGGATCGGCGAACGTGCGCCCCCTGCGCTGCAAAACTAAACAACACTCTTTTCTGGGGGAAATGCAATGTTCAATCAGGCGTGGTTTCGAATCGCCGCCGTCGCTGCCGTCGCCCTCGTCGCGATCGCGGCCGGCTTTCTGATCTTTCGCGGAACGATCCGTCAGCAAATCGTGACGCAGACCGCAAAACGTTCGTTCGGCCAGCTGAAGCTCAACCTGCTACTTCTCGGTTTCCAATCCGACGAGATGACGACCGACACGCTCATCGCGGCCCATCTCGACGTCGACCGGCGCACGGCAACCCTCGTCTCGATCCCGCGCGACACGTGGACCTCCGTGCCGAAGGCCGGCTTCACGAAGATCAATGCGGCCTACGCGTATGGGGGCGCGCACGCAACGGTGCGCGTCGTCAGCAAGCTGCTGGGAGGCGTGCCGATCGACGCGATCGTCGCGCTCCAACCGGAAGGGGCCTCGGCGATCGTCGACGCGATGGGCGGCTTGGACGTCGACGTCGACGAGAACATGGACTACGACGACCAAAACGGCGATTTACACATTCACCTGCGCCAAGGAAAGCAGCACCTCAACGGCGACCAGGTCGCAGGCTACGTGCGATTTCGGCACGACGCCGCTTCGGATTTCGGCCGCGTCAAGCGGCAGCAGCAGGTACTCAAAGTGATGATCGATCAGCTGAGCCGGCCCAAGGATTGGGCGAAGCTGCCGGCGATCCTCAAACTCGCGCGAAAGAGTATCAACACGACGCTCTCCGACCGGCAGCTCCTCTCGCTGTTGACGATCTATCGCAACGTTCCCGACGAGAACGTTCGCTCGTTCACGCTGCCGGCGAAGCCCGGTTGGGTCGGCGACGCATCGGTCGTGTTCGCCGATCCGCGCTGGACGAAGCTGATCGGCGCGCTGCTCTTCGCCAAGCACGATCCGCCGCAAGACGAGGTCTTGGTGGTAAACGCAACCGGCAACGCGACCTTCGACAAGACGGTCGTCGGCGCGCTGCGCGGCGCCGGATGGAACGTGCCGACGTTCGTCGACGCGCGCGTAAGGCGAAGGAGCATCGTGCTCGGCGCTTCGCCGGCAGCGTTGAGCCTCGGGCGCGCGTTCGCAACCGCGGTTGCGCCGGGTCGGAAGACTGCGCTGATCATTGGCGCAGACCTCGCGCCGGAGACGCCGTAGTTGCGGACGACGTCGACGCCCGGCGCATCGCGCTGGGCAGTGCTCGTTTTAATGATAGCCGCGGCGCTGGCCGAGACGCCACCGACAATCTCCCCCAATGCGCTCAGTCCTGATCAAATCTATTGGAGAGCGCAAGCGGCCGTCAACCGCCTGGCTGAACCGGCGTACATCGCCTTCACGTTTGAAAATCAGGGCTTCACGTTCATGAATCATCATCAGGCAACGGCGCTGCGTCGCGAGTTAATTCGCGTGCTTTTGCGCGTCTCGAGCGGTGTTGCGGTCGTCGTCGTCTTGAAGAACGAGATTGGCGAAGATATCTCTCGGCCGCGAGCGACCGTGGTCGCAGATCCAAATGATTATTTTGATGTTTCGAACGTCGTTCGGCTTGCCGATTTTCCCCTCGCGGACTTTGGGTTGCGCTATGCCACACCGTCGCGGCCTAGCTTCTTCGAACCTGCTGGTCCGTCGCCGAAGGCTTCCCCGCTTCAAGTCATCGCCACCGTGGTCGCGTTCAAACCGCCGCCATATCGCATCGTCGATCTCGGCGACGTGAGTATCGACGGGCGTTCTTTCTACCACTTAGGCCTCGACCCGATCGACAATGCGACCCAAAACGTGTTGCGGCAGATGTGGATCGATAAGGCGACTTTTTTACCGGTTCGTTATGTCGCGATGCGGTCCGTCGCTACGCCGGCTGACTACTACACCTATCTTCTCACCGTAAACGCCATCGAGATCGCCGGCCATCTGGTGAACGTCGACGCGACCGGGAAAAACAAATACGGTCTTTCAGCCTGGCGTATATCCGACGTATCGTTTCCTGACGCCGAGCCCGATTGGGTCTTCGACCACACCCAGTGGGGGGCGCACAATGGTCAGACGATTCCCAATTTACCGCCGAGCTCACCCGCGCCGGCGGCGACGGAACGGTCTTCGCGTTGAACCCATAACGCAGCTACGCTCGGAAAGATACCCCTAAGGGCTAAAGCTGACGGACTCGCCTGACGGTTCGTAGGGGGCTGCGTTTAGCGTCGAGGTAGGCTCTCCGCCGCGGGGATATGACCAGAAATCGAATCGGCCGTGGCACGTCAGGTTAGGGCCGATAACGACTCTCCCTTGCCGCTCATTGACCGGCGTATTCCTATCGCCAACGATAAAAGGCTGTTCTAGGCCTGGGCCGCCACACTCGTCATTCAAGTATGTTGTTCCGACGAGCTTGAGGCTACCCGGAGCCGTAGGTTCCGCTTGATATACCGCAGTGGTTGAGCCGCTCAACTGATCGGCAAACGTGATGTACCTGCCGTCCCACATCACGTCGGCGCCGTAGGCGATTGTCTGGTTGAACGGGACGGCGACTAAGGAGCTGCCGCTGGCCCGAACTGCGGCCAGTTCGCACACGACCATCTTCCCATTCGTCGAAGCCTCCATGTACAGATTGCCTTTGCTATCGTAGCCGGGGCCCCACAGGGACTTGCATCGTTGAGGCTCTTGAAATTCGACTGGCGTGCCCTTCGCGTCTCTCCAGATGTCAAGCGTGCCGCTAAGCGCTGCGGCAGCGAGATCGCCCGTCGTCGGATCGATAGAGCACCCGGTTGGCCATTCCCCACCGATCCTCAGCGTGCGGAGCAGCTTTGTCCCACCGTGGGCATATTCCGTAATCGAGGAGTTGCCGTAGCTCAAGACCCAAACGTCGCCCTTCGCGTCGACGCATTGGCTCGACGGCTGGTCGAAGCCCGTCAGTTTCCCTACCAAAGCGCGAGTCTCGTAGTCGTACACGAAGACGTCATCGGTGGCGCCGTCAGAGATATAGAGCAGCTCCTTGATCGCCTTGGCATCGGGAGCCATCCATGACTTGCCACGATCGGTGTGCCTGGAGTAGCTTTGCGGCATGGCGCCCGGCGCTCCGATCGGCGCCTGCGACCCGCCGCACGCTGCGAGCAATGCAACGGCAGCGCAGCCGCTAAACGCACAGGGGGAAAGACCTGCAATTCTCATCGCGTGCTCCTGGGCCGTGAACGGCTGAATAGCTAAACTACGTTCGCCGCACCGTGGCGCTATCCCAGCGGAGCGAGCAACCGGCGCGCTCGCGCTGAAGGGATTGTACTCTTGGGCACCGCCTCCTCGGGCTCAGCTCCCTAGCGATGGGAAAATTAACTGGGCCGTAGAGATCACGGTTAGGATTCCGACGATGACGGCGGTGGTCCATGCAATCACGTTAAAGAGCGGGCTGTTCGTCCATTTGCCCATGAGCTTCTTATTGTTGATCAGTAAGAGCATCAAGACGAGGACGATCGGCAGCAGCATGCCGTTGAGGACCTGCGAGTAGAAGATGATCGGGACGAGCGGTGCGCCCGGGACGATTACGGTGATCGCGCCGATGAGGATCAGGACGAGGTAGAAGCCGTAAAAAACCGGCGCTTCAGAGAACCGGTGGTCGAGTCCGCGCTCGAAGCCGAAGGCCTCGCAGACGTAGTACGCGGTCGATAGCGGAAGGATCGAGGCGGTGAAGACGGCGGCGTTGAGCAAACCGAGCGCGAAGAGTAACGCGGCGAATTTACCGGCGAGCGGGGTGAGGGCGACGGCGACGTCGCCCACGTCGTTGATTGCGAGCGGATGCGCCGCGTGGAGGTTGTGGACGAAGATCGTCGCCGCGCACGAGACGATGATGAAGTAGGCGATGACGTCGGTCCAGACTCCGCCGACGACGACGTCGAGGCGCGAGTACGCGTAGTCATCCTCGCGCACGCCCTTATCGACGACGGCGGCCTGGATGTAGAACTGCATCCAAGGTGAGATCGTGGTGCCGATGATCGCGATGATCATCAGTAGATAGGCTTTCGAGGGTTGGAAGTGCGGAAAGATGCTCTGATGGAGGACGTCGCCCCAGTTCGGATGCACGGCGAACGCGCTGATAATATACGCAATATAGACGAAGCAGAAGGCGAAGAAGACGCGCTCGATTACCTTGGCCGACCCGCGGGTTACGGTGAGAAAAACGAAGATCGCGGCGCCGGCGACCAATGCGATTTTAAAGGCGTCGACGTTGACGATGTGGAGGTAACTTCCGAAAATCGGCGCGGAGGAGGCAACGCCGGCGAATTCCGCGGCCGTGTTGCCGATGTCGCCCAGCACGAAGAGCAGCAGGCACCAGAAGGTCACCTTGACGCCGAAGTTCTCGCGGATCAGATCGGCGAGGCCCTTGCCGGTGACGGCGCCCATCCGAGCACACATCTCCTGGACGACGACAAGCGCAATCGTCACTGGAACGAGCAGCCAGAGCAAGGAATAGCCGAACTGTGCTCCCGCCGACGAGTACGTGAAGATCCCGCCGACGTCGTTGTCCGCATTCGCGGTGATCAAACCGGGCCCGACGACGGAGAGGAACATGAGCAACGTCCGCCATAGGCTCGGGCGGCGAGCGGGCGACGGATTCATTCGACCTGCGAACGCCAATAGCGCAGAATCGTCGGCAGTTTTTTCATGACACTTTCCTCCTATTAGCTCATGCGAGCTGCGCCGGACAAGCGGACGCAGCGTTAACTAGACGGCTCCTGCGGAGCAGCCGCCGAGGTCGAATACTAGGTCCGTCGTCCATGGCGAGGCTTCACCCCCTTTCCAAAATAAAAAAACTGTCGCTGCTCCTCGCAGGCCGACAGTTCGAGAAACCTCGCGCGGCGGGCCGCGCAATCTCCCTCAGTGTCGAGCTTTAGCACTGCACAACCTAGATCCACCGTGTCACCCTGACCGTGTCACCCTGACCAAGTCACCCTGAGCTTGTCGAAGGGTGTCGAAGGGTGTCGAAGGGCGACGGGATCGGCCGCATTAGATTCCGCCTTGATTCGGCGGGATCTGGTTACCCGTTGGGGTCTCTCGACCTTTCCGGGCAGCGGCGTCTCTTCGTGCAGACGCCTCACCTAACGAGGAATCCTTAACCAGGATACTCACCACCTGCCCTTTGTCAACCCATGAGTGCGGAGCCGTCGAATCGAAACTCCGGGCGTGGCAACGATACGCGAGCTCGATTCGCTGACGATCGGTCAAATCGCGGCGGGCGAGATCGTCGAGCGCCCGGCGTCGGTCGTCAAGGAGCTCGTCGAGAACGCGGTCGATGCGGAGGCTTCGCGCATCCTGGTCAACATCGAGCGCGGCGGACTGGATCTCATCGAAGTCGTCGACGACGGCTTGGGAATTGCCGCCGATCAGTTGCCGCTCGCGATCGCGCGCCACGCGACGAGCAAGCTCCGCGCCGCAACGGAGCTCGAATCGATCGGAACGCTCGGATTTCGCGGCGAGGGCTTAGCCTCGATCGCCGCGGTCTCGGAACTCGAGCTGCTCTCGCGCGAAAGCGATGCGCCGATCGGCGCCCGGGTCGAGGCGGCGGCCGAGCGAATCGGACCGGTCGAGCCGGCGGCTGCGCCGGCCGGGACTCGGGTGCGCGTGCGGGCCCTGTTTGATCGCGTTCCGGTCCGGCGCGAGTATCTCCGCAGTCCGAGCAGCGAGTTCAATCGCATCTCATCGTGGCTCTCGAGCTTTGCGCTGGCCTACCCGCGGACGGCCTTCACGCTGCGACACGACGGGAAAGACGTCTGGGTTATGCCGGCCAGCGCGGAGCCGCGCGAGCGGCTCGCGATGGTCTTCGGCGCTCAAGCGGCAAAGACGCTGTTACCGCTGCGCACCGATTCGGCGCGGATGCTCGACGGCGAGTTGCGCGGCTTCGTTAGCGCTCCGGGACACGATCGCCCCGACCGAAAGATGCAACTGCTCTTCGTCAACGGACGGCTGGTGCGCAGCGCGCCGGTTGCCGGGGCGTGGACCAGCGGCTACAGCACCTTCACGATGATCGGACGGCATCCGTACGGTGTGCTCTTCCTCGACCTGCCGCCCGATCACGTCGACCCGAACGTGCACCCGGCCAAAGCCGACGTGCGGCTGCGTTATGCGTCGCAAGTCTTCGACGCCGCGCGGCGCGCGATCGACGCGACCCTGCGCGAGCACGCACGGCAGCGATTCGCGCAGCAGACCGCGAGCGCTCCAAGCGGCGGCGGCTTCGCGAACGCCGGGATCTCGGGAACGGGGATCTCGTTGTTCGCCGGCTCGTTCGACGAAGCCGGAGCCTCTGGCAGCCGGCTCGCGGTGCTCGCGCAGCTCCACCGCACGTTCATCCTGTGCAGCGACGGCGAGGCTCTGCTGCTCGTCGACCAGCACGCCGCGCACGAGCGTATCGCCTACGAATCCATCGTCGACGCGGCCACGAAATGTGGCGCCAATGCACCGCTGCTGGTGCCGCAGATCGTCGAGCTGGATCCGGCGCAGAGCTCCGCGCTCGATCGCGTGCTCGAAACGCTGCACGAAGGCGGTCTCGAAATCGAGTCTTTCGGCGAGCGCACGTACCGCATCGTGGCGACGCCGGGCGGGTATTCGTCGCGCGCGTTCGATCTTGCCGGATTCCTCGACGATCTGGGTGAGGAGCCGAAGCAGCGCGACGTGCGCGAACGCGTCTGGGCATCACTTGCGTGCCACAGTGTGACGGTCGCGGGAGAACGGCTCGAACCGGCCGAGATGAAGGTGCTCGTCGAACGCCTGCAGGAGTGCGCGAATCCGATGCACTGTCCGCACGGACGTCCGACGATGGTGAGTCTGGGACCCGACGAGCTCGCTCGCATGTTCAAGCGTGCCTGACGGCGTTCTGATTCTCACCGGTGCGACGGGAAGCGGAAAGACCAACGTCGCCGTGGCTCTCGCCCGCGAGTTCGACGCGGAGATCGTCGGCGCCGATTCGCGCCAGATCTACCGAGGAATGCCGATCGGCACGGCGGCGCCTTCGGCGGCGCAGATGGCAGAAGTCCCGCACCATCTCGTCGGCTTTCTCGATCCGCACGAACGCTACTCGGCGGCGCGTTTTACGCAGGATGCGGTCAGTGCGATTCGCGATATCACGCGGCGCGGAAAACGGGCGATCGTTACCGGGGGCACCGGGTTCTATCTGCGTGCGCTCTGCGGCGGCGTCGCGCTAGCGCCGCAGTACGACGACACACTGCGCGCGCGCCTTGCGCGCGAAGCACTCTTGCATCCGCCAGATTTCCTCTACGAATGGCTGGCACGGCGCGATCCTAACCGCGCCGGCGCGATCCATCCGGGCGATACCTATCGCGTGCTTCGGGCGCTCGAAGTTGCGCTGGCGGGACCATCGGCCGCGGCACGGACGAGCGACCTGCAAACGTTGGCCGCCGTTGGGATTGCGTGGACGATGGCCTTCCTCGACGTGCCGCTCGACGAGCTCGACCGGCGGATCGCCGAGCGTACCTCGCGAATGTTGGCAGCCGGTTTTGTCGGCGAGGCCGAGCGCATCGGCGAGGGGGCAGTCGCCGCGAGCGCGGTCGGCTACCCGGCGGCGTTAGCCTACCTGCGCGGCTGGAGCACGCTCGACGAGCTGCACGCCTCGCTCGAACGTGCAACGCGGCAGTACGCGCGCCGCCAGCGTACGTGGTTTCGTCGCGAGCCTGCGACGATCTGGTGCACCGCCCAGGCACTTGCCGGCGTCGTACGGGAAAAACTTCAATGGCGTGCAAATTGAGGCGCGATGCGCATCGCGGTAACGAAGATGCACGGCGCACGGAACGATTTCGTCGTTATCGATCGCCGAAGGAAGAGAAACGGCAATCTGCCGGCGTTTGCGCGTTGGGCTTGCGACCGCCACGCCGGTATCGGTGCGGACGGCGTGATCGCGATCGAATCCTCCGGCCTGGCCGATGCGCGGATGCGTATCTTCAACGCGGACGGAAGCGAGGCCGAGATGTGCGGCAACGGCATCCGCTGCGCGGCACGCTGGCTCGACGAGGCCGAGGCGCGCGAGGGCCTTACGTTCGAGACCGACGCCGGACTGATCGCGACGCAGATCGTCTCACGCGGCCGCGAGTATGCGGTGCGCGTGTCGATGGGGCGCCCCCAAATCGATGAGATATTCCTTTCAAGCTTGGGAAGCGCGTCGTTCGTCGAGCTGGGCAATCCCCACGTCGTCTTCTTTCGGCATGGCATCGGCGAGCTTGACCTCGAGATCGCCGGGCAGCAACTGCAGCGAGATCCAGCCTTTCCGAACGGGACCAACGTTCACGTCGCCGCGCCCGGCGGGGACGGCGTGCTCAACGTCCGTCACTGGGAGCGCGGCGTCGGCCTGACGATGGCCTGCGGAACGGGTGCCGTCGCATGCGCGACCGTTGCGATCAGAAACGGCATGGCGGCCTCGCCGGTCGAGTTGCTGGTTCCCGGCGGGCGTCTCGTCGTCGAATGGAACGGCGGCGGTATCGCGTACCTCACCGGTCCGGCCGTTCGCGTCTTCGACACGGAGGTCGACCTCGGGCATGAGATTTCACCATGAGGGCGCGGAGACGGGCCTCGTCTCGTGCGATCCAAAAGGTAAGATCTCGTTCGAATACGGATACGCGCCGCTCGCCGACGGCGGCGTCGTACGCGAGGCGCATCCAAGCGAACTAATTCCCGAGCCGCCTAGCGCGCAGCGGTTCTTTCTTCCCGAACGCGCGCCCCTGACGACGATCGGCCCGATCTCCGGGCGTACGGCGTTCGCCATCGCGCTGCCGGCCGGTTATACGCGTCTGCTCGTTCCCGCGTATGCGACGCGGCGCGGCGCGCCGGCGCTGCCGCTCTTCGGCTATACGTTCGCCTGCGCGATCGACGACCGAACCTACGTGGCGGCGATGAAGACCGACGAGAGCGACGACTGGCAGCCGCGCCGCTTCAAACGCGGCGAGCTCGAAGCGCTGATCGAGCGGCGGCTTCGCGCGCAGCCGGAGAACCGCGTGCTGGCGCAGGTCGCACTCTGCTCGCGGGACTACGCGTGCTTCACTGCGCAGAACGTCTTTCTCGAGCGGGGCGAAGCGGCGCTGCCGGTATCGCCGAAGTGCAACGCGCGGTGCATCGGCTGCATCTCGGAGCAGGACGACGACGCGGGCGTACCCTCGCCGCAGGCCCGCATTGCCGACGAAGTCGCGGCCGGCGAGCTCGCCGACGTCGCCATCCATCATTTGGAACGGGTCGACGACGGGATCGTTTCGTTCGGACAAGGATGCGAAGGCGAGCCGCTGCTGCGCTCGATCACGATCGCGCGGGCGATCGAGCACATCCGAAAAGAGCGCCCGAATGGCACGATCAACCTCAACACCAACGGCAGCCAGCCGGACGCATTGGCGCGCTGCGTCGACGCCGGCTTACAGGCGGTGCGCATCAGCCTCAATTCGTTCCGCCCGAGCGTCTACTCGGCGTACTACCGTCCATTGGGCTATACCCTCGACGACGTCTTTGCCTCGATCCGTTTGGCCATCGAGCGAAAGCTGCGCGTGAGTCTCAACCTGCTGACGCACCCCGGCGTCACCGACGACGCGGAAGAGATCGCGGCGATGGAATCGTTCCTGCGCGAGGTACCGGTATCGATGGTGCAGACACGCACCCTCAACATCGATCCCGCGCTCTACTTCGAAGCCGTGGGCCGCCCAAAAACGCCGTTAGGGATGCGGCACGCGATCGAACGGATTCGCTCGCTCACTCGCGTCGGAAACTTTACCCACACGCATTAGGATCAGACCGGTTGGCAAGGCGATGATTGGCGTGGCACCAGAACGGCCGTTATCAACATCGCAACGACGGAGAGTGCGAGCCACGCTCTGGCAAGGATTCGCGGATGCCCGACGTAGAGCCCCCAAAGGAGACTTGCACGAGATTTTGCTCCTTGCGGGAGGACGACAAGATCGCCTGTGACCAAGGCCGCTCCGAACGCGCAAAACGCCGCCTGCCAAGAGAATTTTGCCTTCACACCGAGAACTTTTCGCGGCTCTAGCGTAGAACTCTCTTGCCGACCGTGGAGGTAGCCGAAACCGGCGCTTTCTGAAACTCTGGCAGATTCTGGCGCTCGTCGCCCTGGGTGCGATGTACGGTTTGCTTCAACCTGGACGCCTGGCGTACGCCTTCGGCCAAGCGACGCTCTATGTCTTCTTGCCCGCGCTGCTCTTCGAGGCTGCGTGGAATCTAAATTTCCGAGCGATGCGCCGGCAGTGGATCGCGATCGCGACGCTGGCCGGGCCCGGAGTGCTCCTGACGGCGGCGATCGTCGCCGGGGCCCTTTCGATCGTGCGCGTGCCGCTCGGGCCGGCGCTGCTGACGGGTGCGATTCTAAGCGCAACCGATCCGATCGCGGTCGTCGCCGTCTTCCGCCGCCTTCCGGTGCCGCGGACGTTGGCGACGATCGTCGAATGCGAATCGCTCTTCAATGATGCGGTTGCGGTCGTGCTTTTCCGCGCCGTGTTAGCCGGGATCGCGCTGGGATCCGCGAGCGCCGGCGCGATCGCACTCGTGACGCTGCAGACGATTGCCGGCGCTTTGGGCGGCGTCGCGCTCGGGATCGCGCTTGCGTTCGTGGTTGCCAGAGCCTTGCACCGCGCCGGCGGCGCGCCGGCGCAAGTCGTCGCGACGCTCTCCTGCGCCTACGGCGCGTACTTTGCGGGCGACCATCTTCACCTCTCGGGGATCTTTGCGACCATCGCTTTCGGGATCGCTTTTCGATATTTCGAGCGCGCATCGATCACGTTGACGATCGCACAAGACGTCGAGCGCTTCTGGGACCTCGCCGCGCTTTTCGCCAACGTGGTCGTCTTCTTTTTGGCCGGCGCCGCCTTGGAGATCAGCCGGCTTACGGCAGCGCCGATCTTTACCGTCGCCGCGTTGGCAGGCGTCGCAATCGCACGCTTCGTGGTCGCGAGCCTTCTCTGCCCCGGTTCCAAGCGGCGGGCATGGATTAGCGTGGTTCGCGTCGCGGGCATGCGCGGCGCGCTCTCTTTGGCGCTCGCGCTCGCGCTGCCCGCGGCAATTCCCTATCGCGAGGCGATCGTCGACGCGACGTTCGCCGTGGTGCTGGCGACGCTGGTCGTCAGCAGTCTCGCGCTCGATTCGGTCGTCCGCCGTGCGGCCTTGCGTTAGATGCCGAGCGGATAGGCCTCCTCGCCGTGAAGCTCGACGTCGAGCCCGCGCGCCTCGGCGTTTTCATCTACCTTCACCCGGGTTACGAGATTGATCAACCAGAGCATCGCGTAGGTAAAGCAGAAGGCCCACGCGCTGCAGACTGCGGCGGCGACGACTTGCTTGTAGAAGAACGACGGATTTCCGCGAAGCAAACCATCGGCACCGCTGGGATTCCAAAGCGTCGAAGCAAAGACGCCCAGCAGGCAGATTCCGAGGAAGCCGCCGACCCCATGGACGCCCCAGACGTCCAACGCGTCGTCCCAACCGAGTTGATTCTTCAAAGTAACTGCAAAGTAGCAGACGACTCCCGCCGCAATGCCGATGATGACGGCGGTTGACGGGGAGACGTAGCCGGCGGCGGGAGTGATCGTCGCCAGGCCGGCGACGGCACCGGTGAGCAGCCCGATGAATTTCGGCTGGCGTCCGCGAGCCCATTCGACCAGCAGCCACGCAATGGCCGCGAACGACGCAGCGATATCGGTGTTGAGGAACGCGCTTGCAGTGACCGCGTCGACCCGCAGCTCGGAGCCGGCGTTGAAACCGTACCAGCCGAACCAGAGCAGGCCCGTCCCCAGCGCGATCAGCGGAACGTTGTGCGGGCGATTATCGATGACGCTGCGGCGGCCGACGTAGAGCACCGACGCGAGGGCCGCAAAGCCGGCGGAGGCGTGGACGACGATGCCCCCCGCAAAATCGAGGCAGCCCCACTTCGCCAAGATGCCGTCGGGGCTCCAGAGCATGTGTACGAACGGGAAGTAGACGAAGATCAGCCACGCCGTCAGGAACAAGAAGTACGCCTTGAAGGTCACGCGGTTCGCAAAGGCGCCCGTAATCAGCGCGGGCGTTATGATCGCGAACATCATCTGATACGCGATGTGGACCACCAGGGGTATGCCGGCGTCGTTGCCGGTGAACATCGTATGCAGCGTGACCCCTCGAAGCATTGCGTACGTCGCTGGATTGCCGATAATGCCGTGCCAATCGGGCCCGAAGCTTTCGGAGTATCCGAAGGCAAACCAGATAACGGTCGTCCAGCCCAGCGACATGAAGCTCTGCATCATGATCGTCAGGACGTTCTTGCGCTGAACGAGGCCACCATAGAAAAACGCGAGCCCCGGCGTCATCAGCATGACGAGGCTCGCGCAGAGGAGCATAAAACCTGTGTTTCCGATATTGACCTGCGGGACTGCGGCGTTCATTCACATTCCTCCAGACCCCGTTTTAGTTCATGAAAGAGAGTCCCGCTCCTACGTAGTGCGACGTCTGGCCGTTGATGACGGTTGGAGAAAAACCGTACTCGACATCGAACTGGACGTGGCTTCCGAAGTCGCGCTGGTAGACGAAGTCGATGAGACTCTTCCCGCCCAGGTTCGGGCCGGCGGACGAAAAATAGGCGTATTCGGCGGAAATTTGCGACGGGCCGCCGGGGAGGGCGGCGCTGAGCTCGAGGCTTGGCAGGAAGCAGAAATAGGACTGCGCGACGCCGCCCGCATTGAGCGCGCTAAAGGCGTTAAAGCTGAGGGTCCCGGCGAGCGCGAACTCCGAGTTGAGCGTATACGCACCGTTGACGTTGCCGGTGAACTGCGCGTTCCCGCCGGAAAAGGCGTGGCTTCCGGTCGAGAAGGTCACGAGGCCATTGACCCCCCAGTCGGCCTTTGAGTTGTAACCCAACTCGTATTTTGCGCCGAGGTTGACGTCGCTCGAGCCGTCGATTCGGGGCGTTCCAACCGTCGAAGTTTCGGCGCTCGGCGGGCCGAGCTCGAGGTCGAAGTGCGGATCCGCGGTTCCGATGCGAATGAGCGACTGCGGGTAGTTTGTGGAGCTGCCGCCGCCGAGGCCGGCGGTCGTCGTGTTCGTGTAGCCATTTTCTACGTCGAAGTGCCCGGTGCGAACCGTGCAGACGCCGGTCGTCACCGTCGGACGATTGACGATCGAGAGCAGCGAGCCGCAGGGGTCGCTGGGCGCGCTCGGCGTCGCTGAGGGCACGGGTGAGGGCGAGTTCGACGGCGCCGCCTGTGCGAGCGCGGTTCCGGCCGTCGCGGTAACCGAGCCGATAAAGATCGCGGCGGCAACGAGTCGTGCAGAGAGCATAGCGGCAAGTATACAAGGTGCGCGGCAGCGCAGCAAACCGTCCGTTCGGATCATCCGTTCGGCGGATGGCGCGGGCCGCGTTCGCCGGATATCGTAGAGGCATGCTGCTCGAGCTGGGAATCGTCGTTCTCTCGATCGTGTGCTTCGTCGCTCTCGATCTCTACATCGTCGGATGCGAGAAAGTTTAGACTCGCCATGCTGTTCGACGACGTGCTGGGCCTGGTGCTGACGATCGCCGCCCTCGCCTACCTGATCTTCGCGATGCTGCGGCCGGAGAAGTTTTGAGCGGCATCGGCTGGCTTCAGGCCATCGTCTTCTTTCTCATCGTGCTAGCGGTTACCAAACCGCTGGGCTCGTACATGGCGCGCGTCTTCAGTGGCGAGCGTACGTGGCTTTCGTCCTTTTTCGCTCCGGTGGAGCGGATGATCTATCGCGCCTGCGGGGTTCGCGAGGACGCGGAGATGACGTGGTACGTCTACGCGCTCTCGATGCTGGCATTCTCGGTCATCGGCTTCATCTATCTCTACGTGCTGCTCCGCACGCAAAAGTGGCTGCCGTTCAATCCGCAGCACGTCGACAACATGGCGCCCGACCTCGCCTGGAACACCGCCGTCAGCTTCCTGACCAATACGAATTGGCAGTTCTACTCGGGCGAACAGGCAATGAGCTATCTGTCGCAGATGGCCGGCTTGGCGTGGCACAACTTTGTCTCCGCGGCGGTCGGCATCGCGGTCGCGGTGGCCGTCGTGCGCGGGCTCGTACGGACGTCGGTGAAGACGCTCGGAAACTTCTGGGTCGACCTCACGCGCTGCTCGCTCTACGTCCTGCTGCCGATTGCGGTCATTTTCGGCCTCTTTTTCGTCTCAGAGGGGATACCGCAGAACTTTCACGCCAACGCAACCGTGCATTCGATCGAGGGCTTCACGCAGTCGATCACCGGCGGCCCGATGGCCTCGCAGGAGGTCATCAAGGAGGCCGGCACCAACGGCGGCGGCTTCGTCAACGCGAACTCCGCGTCGCCCAACGAAAACCCTTCGCCGCTTACCAATCTCGTCGAGATGCTGCTGATCTTCGCCCTCGGCGCCGGCCTAACGTACATGTACGGCAGGATGGTCAAGGACACGCGCCAGGGCTGGGCGATCTTCACCGCAATGGCGATTCTCTTCTTTGTCGGCTTCACGGTGGCGTATTGGGCGGAGTCTGTAGGTAACCCGATCGTCCATCAGCTCGGCATCGCCGGCGGCAATATGGAAGGCAAGGAGTGCCGCTTCGGAACGGCGGCCTCGGCGCTCTTCGCGACGGTAACCACCGACACGTCGTGCGGTGCGGTCAACGCGATGCACGACTCCTTCATGCCGCTCGGCGCCCTCGTTCCGCTGGTCGACATGCAGCTCGGCGAGATCGTCTTCGGCGGCGTCGGCTCTGGCCTCTACGGAATGATCGTCTTCGTCGTGCTGACGGTATTCATCGCGGGACTGATGGTTGGGCGTACGCCCGAGTATCTCGGGAAGAAGATCGAGCGGCGCGAGGTGCAGTTCGCCATACTCGCCGCTTTGGTAACGCCGGTGCTCTGCCTCGTGCCGACCGCCATCGCGGCCGTGCTGCCGGCCGGCCTGGCGACGCTGAACAATGCAGGGCCGCACGGATTTTCGGAGATCCTTTACGCCTTCACCTCGACGAACGCGAATAACGGATCGGCTTTTGCCGGGCTTGGGCCGAATCTGTTCTACAATCTCATGACCGGCGTCAACATGATGTTCGGCCGCTTTGCCGTGGCGATTCCGGCGCTGGCGCTCGCCGGCGCGCTCGCGGGGAAAAAGGCGATACCCGAAGGCCCCGGCACGTTCACGACGCACTCGGGCATCTTCGTTGCTCTGCTCATCGGCGTGATCGTGATCGTCGGCGCGCTAACCTTTCTTCCGGCCGACTCGCTCGGGCCGGTCGTCGAGCACCTCCTCGTACAACAAGGGAAGACCTACTAATGCTAAGCCAGCGCCGCTTGGAACGGCGTCCGAAAGCGCTCTCGCTCTTCGATCGCACAATCATGACACGAGCGCTCGCCGACTCGTTCAGGAAGCTCGATCCGCGTTGGCAGGCGCGCAATCCGGTGATGTTCGTCGTCGAGGTTGGGGCGGCGGCGACAACCATCTTCTGCGTGCGCGACTTGGCCGCACACGCCTCGACCGTGGGGTTCGATTTCGCGATTGCGGCGTGGCTTTGGTTCACGGCGCTCTTTGCAAACTTCGCAGAAGCCGTTGCCGAGGGGCGCGGCAAGGCCCAGGCCGAGGCGCTGCGCCGCACCAAATCCGACAGCTACGCGCGCCGCTTGAGGGACGACGGGACCGAGGAGCGGGTCGCGAGCACCGAACTGCGCAAGGGGGACCGCTACACCGTCGAAGCCGGTGACGTCGTTCCCGCCGACGGCGACGTGCTCGAGGGCGCGGCGACGATCGACGAGTCCGCCATTACCGGCGAATCGGCGCCGGTCATTCGCGAGTCCGGCGGCGACCGCAGCGCGGTCACCGGTGGAACGCGCGTGCTCTCCGACCGTATCGTCGTTCGGGTGACCGCAAATCCCGGCGAAAGCTTCCTCGATCGCATGATCGGCCTGGTCGAAGGGGCGCAGCGGCAGAAGACGCCCAACGAAATCGCACTCTCGATCTTGCTCGCCGGGCTGACGATCATCTTTCTGATTGCCGTCGCGACGCTGGCGCCGTTCTCGGTCTACACGGGCTTGCACCAGAGCGTCACGGTGCTGATCGCGCTGCTCGTATGCCTGATTCCGACGACGATCGGCGGCCTGCTCTCGGCAATCGGCATTGCCGGAATGGACCGCGTGATGCAGCGCAACGTTCTCGCGATGAGCGGCCGCGCGGTGGAGGCGGCCGGCGACGTCGACACGCTGCTGCTCGACAAGACGGGGACGATCACGCTGGGGAACCGCCAGGCCGTGCAGATCATTCCGGCGCCGGGCATCGATCCGAAGGACGCCGCGAGGATCGCCTATCTTTCGTCGCTCGCCGACGAGACGCCGGAGGGGCGCTCGATCGTCGCGCTCGCGCAGCAGGCCGGCTCCTCGAACGGCGAACCGCCGGCAGGCTCGACGTTCGTTCCGTTCAGCGCCTACACGCGGATGAGCGGGCTCGACCTTTCCGACGGCGTGAAGATCCGCAAGGGCGCCCCCGATTCGGTGCTGGCGTGGATCGGCGAGTCGGGCGGTTCGTCGACGACCGAGTTGCTGCCGCAGATCGAGCAGATCGCGCGCAGCGGCGGCACGCCGCTGCTGCTGGCGCGTAACGCGCTGATTATCGGCGTCATCTACCTCAAAGATATCCTCAAACCGAACATGACGGAGCGCTTCAGCCGCTTGCGCGCGATGGGAATCCGCACGGTCATGATTACGGGCGACAACCCGCTGACCGCTGCGACGATCGCCAAGGAGGCCGGCGTCGACGATTTTCTCGCCGAGGCGACGCCCGAGACGAAGATGGACCTCATCAAACGCGAGCAGCAGTCGGGGCGGCTCGTCGCGATGACGGGCGACGGCACGAACGACGCGCCGGCGCTTGCGCAATCCGACGTCGGCGTCGCGATGAACTCGGGAACGCAGGCGGCCAAAGAGGCCGCGAACATGGTCGATCT
Source organism: Candidatus Cybelea sp. (assembly GCA_049285915.1). Taxonomy (GTDB): domain Bacteria; phylum Vulcanimicrobiota; class Vulcanimicrobiia; order Vulcanimicrobiales; family Vulcanimicrobiaceae; genus Cybelea. The sequence goes on from JBAQAW010000097.1 coordinate 35,121, forward strand.
CGACTCGGACCCGACTAAGCTCATCGAGATCGTCGAGATCGGCAAGCAGCTGCTGATGACGCGGGGCGCGCTGACGACCTTCTCGATCGCCAACGACGTCGCGAAGTACTTTGCGATTCTCCCGGCGATGTTCGCGGTCGCCTATCCGGCGATGGCCGTCCTCAACGTCATGCGGCTAACGACGCCCCAGAGCGCGATCCTTTCGGCGGTCATCTTCAACGCGCTTATCATCGTCGCGCTGATTCCGCTCGCGCTGCGCGGCGTGCGGTACCAGCCGAAGGGCGCGAACCGCGTATTGTTCGAGAACGTGATGCTCTACGGCCTCGGCGGCATCATCGTTCCGTTCATCGGCATCAAGGTCATCGATATGATTCTCGCCGCGCTGCATCTCACATAGGTTAGACGATGATTAAGGAACTTGGCACGGCTCTTCGCGTAACGGTTATCTCGGTCGTGATATTCGGGCTCATCTATCCGCTCGTAATGACGCTGATCGCGCAGCTGCTCTTTCCGCGGCAGGCGAACGGTTCGCTCGTCTCCGTCAACGGCAAGCTCGTCGGTTCGGCGATCATCGGGCAGCTCTGGACGAAGCCGCAATACTTCCACGGCCGTCCGTCCGCGGCGGGGAAGGGTTACGACCCGACCTCCACCGGCGGCACGAATCTCGGCCCGACGTCGAAGAAGCTCATCGACGCAACGAAAGCGACGATCGCCGCGCTCGAAAAAGCGAACCCCGACGCGAGCGGTGCGCCGCCGATCGATCTCGTCACCTCGAGCGGCAGCGGCATCGATCCGGACATCAGCCCCGAAGCGGCCTATTGGGAGGCGCCGCGGGTCGCCAAGGCACGCAACATCAGCGTTTCGTCCGTCAATGCGATCGTTGCGCAGCACGTTCGAGGGCGAACGTTAGGCTTTCTCGGCGAGCCTCGCGTTAACGTCCTCGAACTCAACCTCGCGCTCGATGGAACGAAACCGGACTAGCGCTTCGCTACGCGGAGAGCACCGAGACCGGGAGCGGCCGTAGAGCCGCGAAGCCGCTAACGGTGGAGCGTACCGGCGTGATCCTCGTTCTCTCGGCCCTATTCTTCCTTTGCATCATCGGGCTCGTGCAAGCTCCCGCTTTCGCCCAACGCGACCAAAAGTGCCACGAGCGGTTGCGCGAGAGAATCGGCGGGAAGCTCGGGAACCTTTCTTGCCCCGCCGATGAGCGCAGCGACCGCGACCGTGCGGTACCGCTTTTTTCGGGCTGGCGTTGCTAGCGCTCTTCTTTTTGGTGCTGCTACTCTTCGCCTGGCGCGGAGCCGGCGCCGGCTGAAGGGCGCAGTAAGACCAGAAGTTCGTAAGCGCCGGCGTCGAGCAACCGGCGTGCGAACGACGGGCGGCCGAGCCAGCGGGGCTCGCGCCGGGTGCCGGCGAGCGCGACCGTCGTTTGCGGCACGGATCGGGCGATCTCGATGACGCGCTTGGGAACGTCGTCGGCGACGTCATCGATCCACTCGACGTTCGTCTTGCGCGCCTCGGAGCGAAGCATCTCGACGACGTTGGGATCGACGGGCTGGCGCGGAGCGACGACGTGCGCAATCGTGAATTCGATCGCGAGACGCGCGGCGATGCGCCCGGCGCGGGAGATCATCGGCAGATCGACCTCGCGCGAACCGATCGCGAGCAGCAGACGTTCGAAGGGTGACGCGATCCGCTCGCGATGGCGCGCACGCAGCGCCTCGCGTAACGCGAGCTCCCGCAGCGCGAAGAGGTTCTCGGTTCGGAAGAAGTTTGCCAGCGCCGCTTCGCAGCGATCCGGCGGATAGATCTTTCCTTCGCGCAGGCGCTGGCGGAGCGTCTCCGGCGTCACGTCGATGAGGATCACCTCGTCGGCGAGCGAAAGGATGCCGTCGGGGAGCGTCTCGCGGACGACCGTACCGGTGAGCCGGAGAACCGTATCGCCAAGACCTTCGAGATGCTGGATGTTGAGCGTCGTAATCACGTCGATGCCCGCGCGGAGAACGGCAAGCACGTCGTAAAAGCGTTTCGGTGCCGGCGAACCGGGTGCATTGGTGTGCGCCAGCTCGTCGATCAGCGCGACCTGCGGCTTGCGCGCGATGACCGCGGCACGATCGAATTCTTTGTAGGTGATACCGTTTTCGGTGATCGTCTGCGGCGCAACGATCTCGAGCCCGTCGAGCAGTGCCGCGGTTTCCTTGCGACCGTGCGTTTCGACGAAGCCGACCACGACGTCGACACCGTCTGCCTTGAGCTGATGTGCGCGGTCGAGCATCGCGTAGGTCTTGCCCGCGCCGGCGGCGGCGCCGATGTAGACCGTCAGCTTCCCATAGCCGACTCGCAGGCGGTCGCCGGCGGTCTGGGAGTAGGGCGAGCGCGCCGGGTTCTCACCGATGTACGTTTGCCCCACGCCGACGATGAAGAGATCGTACCCGAGCGGCGTTCCGGAAAGCTTCGTAGCGACCCGGCCCTTCGGTAGTGCGACCAGCGCGGCGCGCAATGCGTCGCCGGACGAGGCCGCGGGATCGACCCCTTCGCGCAGCACCTCGCCGCCGAGCTCGCGCGCAACCCGCTCGAGATCGGGGCCTCCGGCGCCCTGCATCGGAACGACTTCGAGCCCTAGATCGAGCGCGCTTGCGATCGCCGCGGTGCGCTTGAGGTACGGCGCCGCCTCGACGTCGGGATAGACGAAAGCCGCGGCCATCGAAGTGCGTCCTGCCTTATAGGCCGGAAGCGTGAGACTGTCGACCGTGCGCAGCAGCAGCTCGCGCAGCATGTGGAGGTTTTGCTCTTTGAACGCACCGTTGAGGGCTCGATCGACGTCCTGTTCGTTGACGATCTTCCCCGCGCGCACGCGGCTCTGCAGCAGTCTCGGTGAGACGTCGAGCGCCACGACCTCGTCGGCCGACTGTAAAAACGAGAACGGCACGATCTCGCGCACGGGATAGCCGAGGAGCGCTTCGGCGGTCGGCGCGACCGTTTCGAGATGGGCGATGTTAAAAGCGGCGATGACGCCGACGCCCAGCTCACGCAGGGCGACGGCGTCTTGCCAGCGTTTGGCGTGCACTGCGTCGCCGAGATTATCGTGGGCGAGCTCGTCGAGCACGATGACGTCGGGCTTGGCGCGCACCGCCGCATCGTAATCGAAATCTTCGAAGGTTCGCTCGCCGATCTTGACCTGGCGCGGCGGCACGCGCGGCAAACCCGCAGCGATGCGCTCGAGATCGGGGCGTCCTTTGGTTTCGACCCAGCCAATGAAGACGCGCTTGCCGTCGGCGGCAAGGCGGCGGGCGTCCTCTAAGAGACGGCGCGTTTTGCCCGCACCGGGTGCACCGGCGACGTATACGACGAGGCGCGCGCGGCCACCGAGCTCGCGCAGCAGTTCCTCCGCCCGTGCGGTGCGATCCATCGGCCCAGCCCTTCGCGTTAGGCCAAGGCGCCCCCGCCGACGAGCCCGAAAACGCGCAGAGGTGGCCTTGCTCTGCTACGGCTTACTCCTCATTGCGTGGATCATCGATCTCCTCACGCCGCAGCTCTTAATCGTCGCGATCCTTTTTAACGCGCCGATTGCGCTTAGCAGTCTGGCCCTGCAGAGCAGGCTTACGACTCGGTTGGTCATCGTCTCGGAGATCGCCAACGCCGTCGCGGGATACTATGACGGCGCGATCGCGGGGCACAGTTGGAACGTCGTCGCGATCGGCGACCGAGTGCTGCTCGCCGCATCCTTTATTTTGGTTGGCTACCTGAGCGTCAAGACGCAAGAGTTCGCGCGCGAGGCCGGCGTCTCGGCCGGGCGCATGCGGCAAGTCGAAGTCGAGAAGGCGTTGCGACAAGCGATCGGAAGCGTTCGCGAGACGCTCAATCTCGAGCTCGTGCAGCGCGCGGTCACGCGCCAATCGGTCGCGCTGCTGGGCGCAAGGAAGGCGACCCTGATCGTGCGCGAGACCTCCTTCGGAGCGCCGCTGACGCTTTCGTACGCGTCGGGCGATCGGGACATCGCCGTCGAGCGACGGCCGCTGACGACGGAGGTCGCGTCGCTGGCGGCGCACGCCGCGGAGGTCGACGAGGTGCTCGTCATTACGAGGAACGACGCGCTCGGGCGTTTGACACTCGATGCGCTCGGGGCCGAGCAGGCGCTCGCGACGGCCATCGCGGCGAGCGGTGCCATCGAGTACATCCTCATCGAATGCGCGGTGGACAAGCCGTTCGATGCCGACGCGGCGCCGACGCTGCGCGCGTTCGCGCAGCAGGCCGGCATGGCCCTCGGCCAGGCGGCGCTCTTCACGCAGCTTGGCGAGCAGAGCGAAGAGAACGTGCGGCAGCGCAACGAGCTCGCCGATCGTGGCGACGTCATTCGCGATATCGTCTACGCGCTGGCCCACGATCTGCGCACGCCGCTTACGGCGGCGCACGTCACGATGAGCCAAGCCCTCAACGGCGCCTACGGGGAGCTGCCGGAACGCTATCAATCGGTCGTGCGCACGGCGCTGGCGGCAAACGACGACCAGCGGCGGATCGTCGAGACCCTGCTGCTCGTCGCGCGCTACGAGGCCGGCGAAGCATCGACGCTCAACGAGCGCGTCTCCTGCGACGACTTGGCCTTGCGCATCGTCGAGGAGCTGCAGCCGGTCGCCGACGTGAAGGGCGTCGAGATCCGCGCCGAGATCGGCCCGCGGCCGCTCGCGACGCGCGGCGATCCGCACGAAATTCGGCGCGCGATCGCGAACCTCGTCGCCAATGCAATCGATGCCACGCCACGCGGCGGCCACGTTGTCGTCGGGGTGCATCGAACCGGCGCAACCATCGCGGTTACCGTCGAGGACGACGGCTACGGCGTCTCCGAAGAGCGGCGCGCCGGCCTCTTCCAGCGCTTTGCCGGCGGCCACCCCGGCGCGGGGAGCGGCTTGGGCCTCTACATCGTGCGCCGAATCGCCGAAAAACATGGGGGCACCGCACAGTACGCGCCGCGATCGCCCGCGGGCAGCACCTTCACGATGACGTTGCCGGCGATCGAGGAATGATGGAGAGCGGTGCGCGTCCCCGCGTCGTCATCGTCGAAGATCACGCGCTGACGCGTGCCGGTCTGCGAACTGCGCTCGAAGCGAACTTCGACGTCGTCGCGGAGGCCGCCGACGGCGCCGCCGGCTGGGACGCGATCGCCCGCGAGCACCCCGACGTCGCGGTCGTCGACATCGGGCTTCCGGCCGTCGACGGCGTGACGCTGACCAAACGCGTGCGTACGGAGCTGCCCGGCACTCACGTCGTCATCGTGACGATGCTCGACTTGGAGGACGAAGTTCTCGCGGCGCTCGGCGCCGGCGCCGACGCCTATTGTCTCAAAAGCTCCGACACCGATTTAATCGTCGATGCGGTGCGCATTGCAAGCGAAGGGGGCGCCTACTTCGACCCGAAGATCGCGCACGTCGTGCTCTCCCGCTTTGCGGAGGGTACGCCGCCGGGCCTGCGTCCCTCACCGCTCACACCGCGCGAGACCGAGATTCTACGCTTCATCGCCGAGGGACACGCGAACACTGAGATCGCCGACACCCTCCATCTGGGGCTCGGTACGGTGAAAGGACACATCCGCGACATCCTCGAGAAGCTCTCGGCCTCCGATCGCACGCAAGCGGCGGTCGTCGCCCTGAAGAAGGGTTATATTTAACCTGCGCTTCGATGCGCTCACGCTCTTCGGTCTCTTCGCCGTTACGGCGATGCTCGTGACGTATGCCTTGGAGCGGCGCAGCCCGTGGTACGTCTTCGGCTTCGCCGGCGCGTGCGCACTCGGATCCGTGTACGGTTTTTTGCAGGGCGCGTGGCCCTTCGGAATCGTCGAGGCGGTGTGGGCCGGCGTCGCGCTTTGGCGGTGGCGGTTTACCCGCCGATAATCGAGCGGATGCGGTCGACGGCGCCGTTCTTTACGATGACGATCATTGCGTCGCCGGCACGCAACGTCGTGTCGCCGGTCGGGATCTCGAGATCCTGGTCGGGGCGATCGACGGCGACGACGACCGAATTGTGCGGAAAGCCGATCTCTGAGAGGCGTTTGCCGTCGATCGGCGAGAGTTCCGGGATCGCGACCTTTACCAACTGCATGTCGCCCTTACCGAAGAGGTGCATCGTCTCGAGCATCGAGCGGTACTTCGAGGCGTTGACGTGCTCGTTGAGCACGTCGAGGATCAACTCCGTCGAGGAGATGACGATGACAGGGTCGTCTTTATCGAGCGAGTTGAAGATCAGCTTGTTGGCGGGATTGTTGACGCGGGCGATGCAGCGCGCCTTCGATTTGCGCTTTGAGAGCAACACGACGACGAGGTTGTCTTCGTCGTCGCCCGTGTCGGCCACGACGACGTCCGCGCGGTTGACGCCTGCCGCATCGAGGACCATCGGATCGCAGCCGTCGCCCACGACCGTAACCTTCCGGTCGATCAGGCGCTCGAGCATCTTCGCCTTGCGCTCCTCTTTCTCGACGACGACGACTTCGTGTCCCTGATCGAGCAGCGCGCGCGAGAGATACGACCCCACCTTACCGCCGCCGACGATGAGAATGAACACTCTAGGCGGTCGCTCGCGAGAGGGAGGGCGTTCCGCTGAAGCGCGCGGCAAAATCGCCGATCGCATCGGGCCCGACGACGGCGCTCAGTTCGTCGCCTTCTTGGAGGACGAACTCGGCTGAGGCGACGATCACTTCTTTCGCGCTGCGGCGCACGGCGGCGATCCTGATGCGCCCCTCTTCCTCGATGTCGGCGATGCGCTTGCCGGCGTCGGCGGCGCCAACGACGGCCGCGAGCGACGTAAGCCGCCCGAAATCGAAGATTTGATTCTCCCAAGGTGCGCCGATGAGCGTGTCGCGGATCATCTTTGCGCCAACCGTCGTCGGGCAGACGGTCTGCACCCCGAGCTGGCGGTACATCAGGCCGCGCGGCGGATCGTAGATGCGCGCGACGATGCGCTGGATCTTGAACATGCGCTGGGCGATCAGGGCGGCCATGATGTTGCGGTTGTCGCCGTTGGTGACGGCGATGAAGCCGTCGGCGGTCGCCGCGCCCGCTCGCTTGAGCACGTCGTAGTCGATGCCGGTTCCCACGACGACATGTCCCTTGAAGCTTGGACCAAGGCGTTTGAATGCGGCGGCGTTTTCGTCGACGACGATCACTTCGTGTCCGTCAGATTCGAGAAGTTTTGCAAGCGACGAGCCGACCCGTCCGCACCCGACGATGAGGTATCTCATGAGCAACGAGAGGCCTCTTTGGAAAGGAAGGGAGCTTCGCCCTGCGAAAAAGCGAGAAATCTTCGGGGCGTGGCTCAGCTTGGTAGAGCGCTTCGTTCGGGACGAAGAGGTCGCACGTTCAAATCGTGTCGCCCCGAAGTTTTCCCAAGGATCGCCGAAGGAACTGCTTGTTCTCAAACTTTGACCCAGCCGCACGACGCGTGCTTCGAGTAGCCGAGCAAGAGTGCCGAAACCACAGCCACTACTACGTCGGCGCCGAGCACCTGCTGGTCGCCTTGCTCGAAGAGCGTGATTCGGCGACGCTCCAGGCTCTCGACGCCGATGGAATCGACGTAGCCGAAGTGCACGCGCAAGTCCGCCGAGCGCTCGGCACCGGCGAGGATCGTCTGTGGGAGGGCATCCTCATCACACCCCGGGTACGGCGTATTATCTCGCTCGCCCAGGAGCACGCCGGGGATCGCGAGATCGGTCCCAGCGACCTCTTCGAGGCTCTGCGCATGGAGGGCGGCAGCTCTGCGGCCGAGATTCTGCGCCGCGCCGCGACCCGAAACACCGCCTCCGCGCGAGAGTAAAGAAGCCGGTGGAACACCTCCAGCAGGCGATCGTATCGCTCATCGACACGTACGGCTATCTCGGCCTGTTCGTCGGGCTGGCGTTGGGGAACATGGCCGTTCCAGTCGGCACCGAGGTCATTCTTCCGGTGGCCGGCGGGCTCACGGCCACGGGCCACCTGAGCAACCTGTGGCTGACGATCGGCATCGCGATGGCTGGGGAGCTGACCGGCAATACGGTGGGCTATGCGATCGGCCGCTTCGGCGGCGTGCCGGTCATCGAGCGCTATGGAAAGTACGTCCACTTCACGCACGATCGTCTGATGGGCGTCCACCGGTTCTTCGAACGATGGGGGACTTTCGCCGTCTTTATCTGCCGGTTTCTGCCGGTGCTGCGCGGCGTCGTTTCAATACCGGCCGGCATCGCCGAGATGAACCTCGCGCATTTCTACTTATGGACGTTCTTCGGGTCGCTGATCTTTTGCAGCGGCCTGATTCTGATCGGCAACGCATTGGGCGCGCATCTCGATACGGTGCTGCCGCTGCTGCATCGCGGTGCGTACCTGCTGCTCGGCGTGGCCGTCGTCGCGGTGATCGCCGCGGTCGTCATCCTTCGGCTTCGGAGGCGGCCGGCTCGCGCCGATTCCTGAGCGTGCGGGCGCCGTGAGGCTGCAAGAGACGCTTTCGCAGATCCCCGACGCGCCCGGCGTCTACCTGATGTTTGGGCCCGGCGACGAAATTCTCTACATCGGGAAGGCCGTCTCGCTGCGCAACCGGGTGCGCTCGTACTTCCAAGAGGGAGCGGCGCTCCAGACGCGGATTGCGGCGATGGCGGCGCGCGTCGTAGACGTACGCACGATCGTCGTAACCAATGAAGTCGAGGCGCTGATCCTCGAAGCCAATCTCATCAAGCGCTACCAGCCGCCCTTTAACGTTCGTCTGCGCGACGACAAGCGCTATCCGTACCTGAAGGTTACCAACGAGCCGTTTCCGAGGGTCGTCTTTACGCGCATGATCCGCAACGACGGCGCACGATACTTCGGCCCGTACACCAACGCTCACGGCCTGCGCGAGCTGATCGATCTCGTGCGGCTCGTCTTTCCGTTGCGCACGTGCCGGGAACCGATCGACGGCCGCCGCAAGCGTCCGTGCCTACAGTTTCACATCAAACGCTGCCTGGCGCCGTGCGTCGGCTATCAAACGCAAGAAGATTACGATCGCACGATCGACGAGGTCGTCCTCTTTTTGGAGGGCAAGCAAGATTCGCTGCTGCGCCGTCTGCAGCACGAGATGAGCGAGGCCGCCGAACACCTGCACTTCGAGGCGGCCGCACGGCTGCGAGACCGCATCGTGCAAGTGCGCCGCGTGACCGAGGCGCAGAAGGTCGTCTGGAAATCGCGGCTGGACATGGACCTCATCGCGGTCGCCCGCGCGCAGGGCCAAGCCTGCATGCAAGTCTTCCTCGTACGCGGAGGCAAGCTGATCGGCCAAGAGCACTTCATTCTCGACGGCGCGTACGAGCAGTCCGACGCGCTGCTGACCGCTGAGTTCCTCAAGCAGTTCTACACCGCGCGGACCGCGAGTGCGCTCGACGTCAAAGCGTATTCGCCGGCGCGAGTCGCGCGCGACGTGCAGTCTCCGGTCCCGGAGACCCGCCGCTCGGCAGGCGCCCAGGCTGCCGCGATTCCCAAGGAACTGCTCGTTACGGCACTCCCCGACGAGCGCGAGACGATTGAATCCTGGCTCTCGTCGGTCAAAGGACAGCGCGTGCGCATTCTCCAGCCGCAGCGTGGAGCGCGTTGCGATTACCTGCGGCTCGTGCAGAAGAACGCCGAGCAGAATCTCAAGGCGTTCCTGGCGCATCAGGAGGTGCAGGAGACGGCGCAAGCACGTGCGCTCACCGATCTGGCCGACGCGCTCGAGTTACCCGAGCCTCCGCATCGCATCGAATGCTACGACGTCTCGAATATTCAAGGAACCAATCCCGTCGCGTCGATGGTCGTCTTCGTCGAAGGGCGGCCGCGCAAGAGCGAGTACCGCCGCTTCAAGATTCAGTACGACCGCGGCCCCAACGATTTCGCGATGATGCAGGAGACGCTGCGCCGGCGGCTGCGCTATCTGCGCCGCGAAACCGACCGGACCGAAACGCCGATGGAACGCGAGCTCGCCAAGAAAGAGAAGTTCAACAAGAAACCCGATCTCTTGCTGATCGACGGCGGCAAGGGCCAGCTTAGCGCCGTCGTCGAGGTGCAGGAAGAACTCGACATGACGGGGCTCCCGGTTGCCGGCCTAGCCAAAGAGCACGAATGGTTGTACCTTCCGAATCAGTCCGAGCCGATCGTGCTGCCCGCCAACTCCGCAGCGCTGCATCTCGTCGCCCGAATTCGCGACGAGGCGCATCGGTTCGCCGTCACGTACCACCGGCAGCGACGCGCGAAGTCGATGACGCAGTCGGCGCTCGACGCGCTCGACGGCGTCGGACCGGTCCGCAAAAAGCGCCTGCTTACCGCCTTCGGCTCTCCGGCCGGAATTCGCCGCGCGGCGCTCGACGAAATCGCCGCCGTTAAAGGGATGAGCCCTACCTTGGCCGCAAAGGTTAAGCAAGCACTCGAAGGAGGGTATAAACCTTGAACTGGCTCCTGAGATTCCTGATCAACGCGCTGGTCTTCTATCTAATCGCGAAGTTCGTTCCAGGCTTCTACCACAACACCACGATCTGGAACGCCATCATCGCCGCGATCGTATTCGGCCTCGTGAACGCACTGATCGGGCCGATCCTCAAGTTGGTCTCGCTGCCGCTCACCCTGATTACGTTCGGGCTCTTCTCGTTCGTGATCAACTACCTGCTCTTCGTGATCACCGTCCACTTCATCAACCTCTACGACCCGAGCAGCGGCATCAACCCCTGGCTCGCCGACCTGTACGGCGCGATCATCATGCTGATCGTTTCGACGCTGTTACACGCGGCCAGCAACTCCGAAGCAAGGACCTAGGCGTCGCGAAACTCCAGGCTTGCCAGGCGTGTTATAATGCTTGTCCGACATGGGGCTGAAATAGGTTCGACAGGAACGCCTTTAGTCGGCGTCAGCAGGCGGAGTTGCGAGCTCTCCTAAAACGATCGCAACGGCAATAACTGCCAACAACGAATACGCACTGGCTGCCTAACTTAGGCTAGTCACCGGACGCAGAGAGTCGGCCCGAACCGCTCTGCCCTCCGGTCACAAATTCGGGCTGGCACGGGCGCGTGATTCGACGCGCGTGCGAGATCAAGGATCTGCAGCGAACGGTAAGCCGCGCTTTGGGGCGTCCGTTCGAATAAGATAAAGCCGAGGCTGAGCCTGGAGAACGCGCCGGTAAGGTTTCTTGGACTCGGGGGGCGGTACCCCGACAGCTCCACCATCTTGAAAAGCCGGCCCGAAAGATCCGTGGAGTGCGGAATTGAGTAGGGCCGGCTTTTATATTCTCGCCGGGCTCTGGGGATGGGTACCGTGCAGCGAAAGATACTGTTGCGTCGTTTGTGTGAGAGCGTGGTGGCGCTCGAGCAAAACGGGCCGATCAGAGTGGCGATCGACGGAATAGACGGTGCCGGGAAGACGACGCGGGCCGACGAACTCGTGCCGTTCATTGAAGGTCACGGACGCACCGTAATACGGGCTTCGGTCGATGGTTTTCATCGCCCCCGCGAAGCGCGCTACCGGCGCGGCATCGACTCTCCGGAAGGTTTCTATCGCGACTCCTTCGATTACGGGCTATTGCGGTCGGCATTGCTCGATCCCCTTGGCCCCGGAGGTACCCGCCAATATCGGACGACCTCTTTCGATTGGCGAACGAACTCAAATTCTGATGCGCCGGTGCTGAAAGCCGCCCCGGACGCGGTGTTGCTCTTCGACGGCATCTTTGCCCAGCGCCCCGAGCTTCGCGACGTTTGGGACTTCGTGATATTCCTACACGTGGAGTTCGAAGAGGCGTTGCGTCGCTCGCAGGTTCGCGACGCAAGGACCGGCCAATCACGGTTTGACTTGGAGCGACGATTCTGGTGCCGATATGCGGCGGGCCAGCGCCTGTATTTTGTCGATGCTCAACCACGCCTCAAAGCCGATATCGTGATCGACAATAGCGATCCGAAGGAGCCGATCGTTATTTGAGGGTCGCCGACGCGACGATGGCCGCCGCCATTGCGAGCCGGTGATCGTTGTTCCATGGTGGCCCGACCGCTTTGCGCATATGGAGAAAGTGCGCGTCGAAGTCCTCGATGCGCAACACCCGGGTCGCCCCGTCCGATACTTTCTTCGCGTCGTACCAGTAGACGGGCCACCCGTGCGCCGCAGCAGCGGCGGCGAGTGCCTTTCGATACATCACCCAATCGGCGACGTTGCGGGCGCGGTAGTCCGTAAGTCGCTCGGCGATCGTAGGCGGGAGTGGTGGGCAAGTCCGAAGGGCGATGCCGAGGATCGGCTGCACGATCGCAGCGACGTCATCCAGTGCGAGTGCGGCGTGCCTCTCCGCCGAACTACGCACGCGCTCGACCAAAGCGACGGCCTCTTCCGGCGGGAGCCCCTGGGCTTCGTGATGATGGGGAATCGCCGGCAGCAACTCGTCGACGAGCTCTACGCGGCGGCGATCGAGGAGCGTCCCATCGCGCGCCACCGTCACGAGTATCGCCCAACCGCCGTGATCCGAAATCCCGATGATGCCACCGCTCTTCGTCATAGCGCCTCCCAGCTCGCGTTACCGGCTTTAAGAGAAACAGAGTCCGGCTCCTGGACTCGCCGGAGGTCCAGCCGCCACGCCGATCCGAAAAAGCCGTAATGGCGTCGGTCGATACGAACGTTGCCCGCTGGCTCCTTGACGGAGACCCGGCGATTCGCTGGCAGACGATGCGAGATCTCACGAGCGAACCCGCGGAGGTCGTCGCGCGCGAGCGATCGCGCGTTGCAAGCGAAGGCTGGGGCAGAGCGCTGCTCGATCGGCAAGCTCCGCAAGGGTGGTGGAACTCGAACGACCGCGGCTGGATGATCACGATGGATGCGCTGGCACTCTTGCGAGAGATGGGCCTCGACCCGTCGAGCGATGAGGCCCGTCGTGCCGTGGCGCGCGTGAAAGCGAATCTTCGATGGGAGAGCCTCGGCAATCGTCCCTACTTCGACGGCGAGACGGAGGCGTGCATCAACGGCGCCATTCTCGCTTTCGGGAGCTACTTCGGCGAGCGCTGCGATCGAATCGTCGATCGCCTACTCGGCGAACAGCTTGCCGACGGAGGATGGAACTGCGAGGCGCCGCCGAGCACGCGTTCCTCATTCAACTCCACGATTCGCGTACTCGAAGGTCTTTTGGAACACGAACGGGCGTGGGGTTCGTCGACGGCCGTCAGCGATGCACGGCGAAAAGCGCACGAATATCTGCTCGAGCGGCACATGTTCCGAAGGTTGAGCACGGGCGAAGTCGTCCAAGCAGACTGGACGCTCTTCACCTTTCCGACGTCGTGGCGCTACGACGTGCTGCGGGGGCTCGACTACCTGCAGGGCGCCGCCGTAAAGCCCGATGAGCGCGTGGCCGAGGCGGTTGGAATCGTCGAAGGGCGTCGCCGTGAGGATGGGCGCTGGCTCATGGATCATCTCCACGCAGACCGGCTCGGCTTCCTACTCGAGGAAACGGGCAAGGAAAGCCGCTGGAATACGCTGCGCGCCCTGCGCGTCCTGAGGTGGTATTCAGGTCCTCTTGACGGTTAGTCTCCGGCGTTGTATAACGTATAGGTGATATTACCACAAGGTGATACTAGGGGGCGCGACAGGCTCAATTCCGTCTTTTCGGCCCTCTCTGACCCGACTCGGCGCCTGATCGTCGAGCGCCTCGCGCGCGGGCCGCTGACCATCTCGCAGGCCGCGGCCGGGATCCCGATCTCTCAGCCGGCCATTTCGAAGCACGTGAAGATCCTCGAGCAGTCGGGGCTGATTCGGCGTGAGGTCACGTGGCGCGCGCATCACCTGCACTTGTCATCCGGCGCGATGGAGTCCGCGTCGTCGTGGATCGCCAGGCAGCGAGAGTACTGGAACGCGGCGCTCGACCGGCTCGACGCTTACCTCACTGAGACATCTGAAAAGGAAGCTAAAGAGTGACGACCATCAATGAGCTAACCAAACCGGCACCGACCTCGCTCGTGCTGCGCCGCACGCTCAACGCACCCGTCGACCGCGTTTTCAACGCATGGCTAACGCCCGAAGCGATGCGCGTCTTCATGCCGGGCGACCACAAGGTTCTCGACCTCAGCGTCGATCCGCGCGTGGGCGGTGCGTACCGGATTACGTGGGATACGCCAAACGGCATCATGACGGTCGGCGGCGTCTACCGCGAGATCGTCAAGAACGAACGGATCGTTTCTACCTGGACGTGGGAAGAAGACGATCCGTCCGAGGTGCACGAAACGCTGCTGACCCTCGAGTTCCATCCGCTGGGCGCAAAAACCGAATTCGTTCTCACCCACACGAATCTGCGCAGCGAACAGTCGCGCGACGGGCACGCTTCGGGCTGGAGCACGATCGTCGACAGACTCGGCGATCTGCTCGAAGGAGGCTAACGACGATGTCTCCGACACCCATGATCGATCACAAAACCGCAACGTCGCAAGAGTGGCGCGCCGCCCGGCTCGAACTGCTGCGCGACGAGAAGGAGCTGACGCGCCGCAGCGACGAGTTGGCGCGACGCCGTCAAGCGCTGCCCTGGGTACGAGTCGAGAAAGTCTATCGCTTCGAGACCGACGACGGCGCGGCCGGCCTCGCCGATCTCTTCCATGGCCGCTCGCAGCTCTTGGTCTATCACTTCATGTTCGGCCCCGATTTTACAGCGGGTTGCCCATCCTGCTCCTCGATTGCCGACGGATTCAACGGCATCTTCGCCCACCTCGCGAATCACGACGTCACGCTCTGCGCGGTATCGTCGGCGCCAATCGAAAAACTCCAGGCATATAAGCGGCGGATGGGTTGGGCGTTTCCATGGGCCTCCTCGAGCAGCGACTTCAACTACGACTTCCAAGCTACGTACACCGAGGATCAGCTGCGATCGGGGAGCATCGAATACAACTTCCGGGAGAGCGATACGCGGCCGATCTTTGCTGCGGTGGAGGAGCCGTGGGCCAAAGCGATCGCGTCGGGCTGCGGAACGGACTGGGCGACCTATCGGCGTGAAGCGCCCGGGGTCAGTTCGTTCGTTCTGCGCGACGGCGCCGTTTACCACACCTATTCAGCTTACGCTCGTGGGCTCGACGGACTGTGGGGCATGTACCAGTGGCTCGACCGTGCGCCGCTCGGCCGCAACGAGGAAGAGGAAGGCCTCTGGTTCCGCCGTCACGACGAGTACGAAGAACACGCGTGATGCGAAGACTCATCGCCGGAATGAAGCTCTCGCTCGACGGAAAGGTCGAGGGAGCCGACGGCATGGCGGATTGGGTCGAGGCGTGGTCGGACGACTACGGGTTGCTGCCGCACATCGACGCGGTGTTGCTGGGAGCCGGGATGTATCCAGGCTACGAGCAGTATTGGACGGGGATTCGAAACGAACCCGAACGCGTCGCCTGGATTACCGGCAAACCGCCGACCGCAGCCGAACTCGAATACGCGCGTTTCGCTTCGCGAACTTCGCACTATGTATTGTCGAAGACGCCTACGAACACCGCGTGGAGCCATACTCACTTCATCAAGAGTTCCGAAGAGGTCGCGGCGATCAAGCAGCAGCCAGGCAAAGACATCTACCTGGCCGGTGGTGCGCGTACGACGGCGAGCCTGATTGACGCGGGACTCGTCGACGAGCTGCGGCTAATTGTTTATCCGGTGATTGCGGGCGCGGGGAAGCCGCTCTTCACCGGAGGGAGACGTCGCGAACTCGCACTGCGCGAGGTTCGGGCGCTCGGCGGGGGACGCGCCTGGCTGATCTACGGTGCGGCGTGACGTCGGGAGCAGTTGCGTCAAGTCATCTTTTCGGTAAAGTGGAATTCGGATGAGGTGAGGCGAATCTAGTCGGCTGCGCACCAATCCTCTCTGGGGAGCTTCGCTGTGTATTCATCCTTTCGGTACATCATTGCGGTCGTTGCCGCCGCGTCGCTTGCGGCGTGCGCCGGTACGCAAGCGGGACGCTCGCTGACGGGTTCGGGGACATCGCCGTTCGTCAACAGCGGCTTTTGGATTCGGCCGGAGGCCAAGCTTAAGAACCTTATCTACGTGAGCCTGCCCGCGTTGAACTCCGTCGACGTGTTCGAGTATCCCTCCGGTGCGCTCGTCGGTGAGCTCAACGGACTCGACGATCCGCAGGGGCTCTGCGCCGACGCGCACGGAAACGTTTGGATCACTAACGCCGACAGCGGCCGGGGGAGCGGATACCTCGTCGAATACGCGCACGGCGGTAGCGATCCGATCGCGACGTTGCAAGATCCGCAAAATGCGCCGGAGGCGTGCTCGGTTGATATCAGCACCGGGAATCTCGCCGTCGCGAACGTGTCCGCCGGAAGCACACCGAACATAGCCGTCTATCCGAACGCAGCCGGAAGCCCGACGTACTATTCGACGGCCGGCATCGTGAAACAGGTCGAGACGATCTCCTACGACGGCGCCGGCAATCTCTATTTCGCCGATTGGAAAGATCATTTTGGTTGGCTTCGAGCCGGCGGGTCGAAAACGATGAAGTTTGCGCTGAAGCCCGCGCCTAAGACCAACGGCGCGATCCAGTGGGACGGGCTCGAGCTTGCCGTCTTGGCAAAACCTTTCGCTCCGTATGTGATCTGGCGCTACGACGTCAGAGGAAACCCGGCGGAGCGGGGCGGCATCGTTCAGCTCAAGGATGCGCAGTGGGTCAATCAGTTTTGGATCTCAAAGGGAGTGCTCGCGGCTGCCAGCCGTCCCGGCGTCTGGCTCTTCGATTATCCCGCCGGCGGCCCGTCGAACTATTTGATAAAGCAGCCGCTCGGAGCATACGGGGTCACCGTTTCGAACGCTAAATAGCTGCCGCGCAGTTGCCGCCGGCGCGGCCTACTTTGAGTCGAGCACACCCCGCAACCACGAGCCGAGCAGCATGAAGTAGGCCGGCGCCCGCGGTCCCGCCGCGGGAGAGAGCTCCATGCGTTCGTTGGGTACGAACATCATTTCGTGACTCGCCTGCGCAACGACGGAATAGCGTATGTTTTTTTGCGTTTGAGCGAGCCGCTGCAGAGCGTCGAGGGTGGCGGCGACGGGGATCCACGGGTCGGCGCCGCCGTAGATGAAGAGCGCCGGGACTCGTACCGCGGCAACCACGGCCATCATATCTTCGTTCATCTCTTTCCGCCACGATGAGGTCGAAGGATCGGTCGTCAAGCTCGTAGCCGAGGGAAGATACATCAAGTCGAACCACGGTTTGCTTTGGATAGCGCGCAGCGCCGCGACGGCCGCAGAGCGCGGGAGGGTGCCCGCAAGATATCCCGTCCACGCTTTGCGGGCCGAAAGCATCGCGTCGACGTCCGATTTCGGGTAGCCGAGCACGGTGAGGCGATTTGACATTGCAAACTCCATTTGCGCCTCGGGCGTGACCAGCGGCGCAGAGACGGAGACGACGAAATCGGCGCGCGGATCGCGGCTCGCTGCTAAAACGGCGAGCCAACCTCCTTGACTGAGCCCCCAGTAACCGATACGCGCGGAATCGATCGACGGAAGCTTCGCGATGGCGCGCGCCCCGGCGATTCCGTCATCGGCGAGCGTCGGATAGTCGACGCTGTCGGCCGATCCGGTCGACTGCCCGCTGCCGCGACGATCGTAGATGAGGACGGCGACGCCCATCGCCGGCAGACCCTCCCGGAGGTGGTCGTAGAGATGATCGGAGGCCTTCCCGCTCGAGGCGCCGTGGAGCACGACGATTGCGGGAACGGCCCGATCGACGGCGGGCCGGTAGAGAACGCCGTGCAGCACGGCACCTGCGTTTCTGAAGACGATCTCTTGCGAGGTCACTGCCGGAGTGCCGGGTACCTGCCAGCGGCTAAGCGTGCCCGCCAGCGAAGGCTCGGGCAGCGCCGCGAGCAGTACAACTACTACGATGTTAACGTATCTGCGCATCATTGCTCGCGCTTCGCCGCCTCAGCGCAAGCCCCATCGCGCTCAAGCGAAGAGGAAAGCAACCCAGGCTGAACCAACCAATCGCCCGATATGTGTAGCCGAATTGCGAACGTGTCTTCCGGCAGCCCAATCGGACGAAAGATCTAAAACGTATGGGCGATCATATGGACGTCGAGCCGCACGGTCTGCAAGAAGCGATTGCGGAGGCGCACGAAGAGGTCGAGGAGTTGCGCAAAGAGGAGCGCGGCAACGCATGGGTGCGTTACGTCGGCCTGACGGCAGCGATCTTCGCAGTGGTTGCGGCAATCGCGGCGCTGCGCTCGGGGGCGCTGATTAACGAGGCGATGATCGCGCAGATCAAGGCTGCGGATACGTGGGCCGAGTACCAAGCCTCCCGCGAAAAGGAGCACATCTACACGGTCGGGCTCGACGCGTTGGTCGACCGGGGCTCGAAGAACGCTAAACGTTTGGGCGAGTATGGCGCTGAGATTTCAAAAGAGGCTGCGAAGGAGAAGCCGCTCTCCAGGCGGGCGCGAGACTTAGAAGAAGAATCGGCGCGCCAAGTCGAGCGGCACCACTACTTCGAGTACGCGGTCGCGCTTTTGCAGGTCGGCATCGCCTTGGGCGCGGTCGCGGCGCTCGCGCGGTTCAAGCCCGCATGGTACGTCAGCCTCGCTGCCGGCGCGTGCGGGATCGCGGTCTTCTTTTGGGGATTCCGCTAGGACGCCGAGGGCTGCGACGCTACTCGTAATCGGGCGCGAAGTAGCTGCTGGCGCCGAAATTGTGATGGATGAAGAAGCGTGCCGGATGGGGCGCGGCGATCTTCTTGAAGGGGCGCGGATTCTGCGTGAAGTCGAAGGAGTCGGCCGGGGAGTTCGCGCGAGTATCGGCCGCGGCCATCTGCTTGAGGCCGTAGAGGTCTTCGGCAAAGCGTAGGACGCTGGCCGTTTCGTACTGCGTGTGAGAGACGTAGTTCTTCTTGGCGTACGGCGAGATCACGAGCAGCGGGACGCGGAAGCCCACCCCGTCGTTATCTTCGTACGGCGGCGCGACGTGATCGTAAAAGCCGCCCCAATCGTCCCACTGCACGAAGATGGCGGTCGAATCCCAGAACTTGCTCTTGCCGACCGTATTGACGATCGCCGCAACCCATGAAGGACCGTAGCCGCCGCCGCACTCGAGATGATCGGACGCCGCGCATTCGGGCGTGATCCAGGTAAAGTTCGCCAGCTTTCCCGCACGAACGTCGGTGAGAAAACGCCAGTTCGGCGAGATCACGTCTTTCTTCCAGTCTTTACCGTTGAAGATATGCCGGATCGCTTGGTAAGCAGACCACGTTCCGCCGTTGCCGCCGGCGTCGTTTCCATATTTAGGCGCATAGAAGCGCCACGTTAGTTTTGCCGCGTCGAGCTCGTCGCCGAGCGTCGTATAGTCGAAACAGGCCTGCTGCGTAGGCCCGTCGGGGTTTCGATCTTGGGTGATCGTCGACACGACGTCCGACGGCCCGCCCTCGCATCCCCAGAAATAGGAGTCGGGAAGATCGACGCTCGATTGGGCTTGGGCGGCGATCACGTACTGATGCCCGACGAAGCTCTCGTCGAGCTGCGATTGAAACATGTTGTCGCCGACCACCCATTCGTGCGCCATATCGAAGTACGGCTTCGACTCGCTGTGCGGCACGTAAACGTACTGCGGGTTCTGCCCGCCGCCGTAGGAGCCTTCGTTATTGAAGCCGTTCATCTGGCAGTTCGTCCCCGGAAGACCTGACGTGCCGTTACAAGCGGAAAACATCGCGTAGGCCGAATGATCGATGATGTAGACGTTCTTCAGCGACGAGGGCTGCAGGGCAATCGTTTGGTTGTTCGAGTTCTTGCCCGACGAGACCGTGTTGGCGCCGGGATAGCCCTGGAAGAGATTGTCGAAGCTGCGGTTCTCTTGCACGACGTAGATCACGTGGGTGATCTTGCCGGCTCCGGTCGCGTTGATCGCTCTGATCGCATTATCGGCGCGCATGTACGGCAGCGACGGTTGCGAACCGGAGGCGCAACCCGCAAGCACGAGCAGCCAAAGAACGGCAAAAGAACGCAGCATCATGAAGTGCGATTCCGCGAATCGCCCGAACCTGCCTGCGGGTGCTCTCCGCTTCGCCCGCGCCGTTTTCGCTCGACGTAGCCGAACCAAAGATAAAACGGCGGCATGACGACCCGGTTGTATACGAACCGCAACAGCGAGCGGCGTAGCCCTGGCGCCATCCTGCCTTCGTCTGCCTCCAGCAGCGTAAAGTTAAAGAGCCTGCGGCGAAGCGACGCGCTGAAGCGGCGGCGCTCCTCGAGCGTCCGTCCGCCGCGCTCGATCAGGTCGCGAGCCGCGTCTTCGTCGAGCGGATGGGCCTCGACGACCCGCAGTACGGTCGCGTCGTCCAGCCTCAGAAAGTCGAGCAGGGCGCGGTCGGCGACGTCGTTGTCCCCGTAGCAGTAGCCGTTCATCATATCCTCGCCACGGGCGCGGCCTCGTGCAAAGCGGCGAGCCTTCGCAATGAGTCGCGGCAGCCAGACGAGCCCGGAGAACTCGTCCCGGCCGGAACAGGGCATCCACATTAGACGTCTAGCTCGGCCGCCGCGGCCGCTGGCGGGCCGAAACGGCGCGAACGATCACTCTGCCGCGCGGCGCGGAAGCAAAAGGATCGCCGGCGTCTTCGACCGCCGCTCCGATCAGCGCGCGGACGCCGCGCTCTTTTAGCGTGTTTATATCGGCCAGCCTAATGTGACGCACTTGCTTTCCGCCGCCGGCGAGGCGGCGTTCGGGGTCGGCTAGACTCGCGCCGTAGAGAAAGCAAAGGCTGACCTTGCGCGGATAGATCACGATCGAGAAGAGTGCCTCCGAGGGGCGTTCGCTGGGACCGAATCCGACGACGAGCGCGTACGCGTTGTCATAGACGAGTTCGAAGGCGCCCGGAAGATACTCTCGCATCGAAGCGAGTGCGGATCGCGCGAGGCGGGCGATATCGGGCGAGAATCGCCCGACGAACTCTGCGAGACGTTGGCGTTCGGTCATTTTGGATGTGCTTCGCGTTTGAGGGCTTCGAGTTCCTCGAGGGTTCGCGGCCAGTCGGATTTCAATAGGCGCGACAAGGCGCGATCGGCCAGAAGCCGGCCGCCGGTCTGGCACCGGGGACAGTAGTTGGTTTCGTTATCCGCATAGCGAATGCGCTGGACGTTTTCGCCGCAGACGGGACAGGGCTTGCCGTAGCGGCCGTGCACGGCCATATCGTCGCGAAACGCGGTGACGCGTTGCGGAAACTCGGCGGGCGCCGTCGCGCCGAGGCGGTCGATCCAGAGTTGCAGCGTCGCGCGCGTTGCATCGTACAGGCGCTTCCACTGCACGTCGTCGAGCTTTTGCGTAAGCAGGATCGGTGAGAGCTTCGCGGCGTGAAGGATCTCGTCGGAGTAGGCGTTGCCGATTCCATCGAGCACGCGCGGGTCGGTTAATGCGCGCTTGAGCGTGTGGTTCTCAACTTCGAGCGCCGCGCGGAAGGATGCGAGATCGATCTGCAAAGGGTCGATGCCGCCTGCGTCGAGCCCGAGCGCGGAGTTCCAGTTCGAGAAGGCGTGAAGCGAGGCGCGCCGTTTGCTCCCGGCCTCGGTCAGGACGAGCGCGCCGCTGGGAAAATCGAGCACGGCGAGCGTCGCGCGCCCAGGACCCGCGGAGCCGGCGGCCTTCCAGTGCAGCCGTCCGGCGATCATCAAATGAATGACGAGCCAAAAGTCGCCCTCCAGACCGATGGCGATGCGTTTGCCGATGCGGCGGATCTCGGTGACGACGCGCCCCTCAAGAAGGGAGAGCGGCGGATCGAGCGTGCGCAGCACGAACGGCTTTCGGATTGAGGCGCGTTCGAGCGGTTGCCCGATGATCCGCGCCTCCAACGCGGTCACGTATGCGGTTACGTCGGGAAGTTCGGGCACGTAGCTCGGTTTCGCTGCCCCGCAACGCTTTCCGCCGGGCTCCCGGGACGTGATAAGATGGGTGCATGAGCGCGCAGCCGATCGAGATTGCCATGGCGCACCTCGAGGGTGCCTACGAGCAACTCGATAAACGCCTTGGCGAGCTCAACTCGACGATGGATTCTCGCTTTGCTCAAGTCGACGGGCGGTTCTCCCAGGTCGACGGGCGGTTCTCGCAGATCGACGGCCGGTTCTCGCAGATCGACGGCCGATTTACCCAAATCGACGGCCGCATCGACGACCTTGGTAAAAAGGTCGACGGCTTGCAGTGGAGGATGACGTCGCTGATCGTCGTCACCTGGATTACCACGATCCTCGCGGTTCTGATCAAGCACTAGGCGCGCCGCGCGGCAGGCCCGGCGAAAGCCCGGCGGTAAGAGACCGCCATGCAGCTTGGAATGATCGGTCTCGGACGAATGGGCGCGAACATGGTGCGCCGCTTGATGCGCGCGGGCCACACCTGCGTCGCGTACGATCCTAATCCCGATGCCGTGAAGGCGTCGGTCGCCGACGGTGCCATAGGCGCTTCATCGCTCGACGAGTTCGCGAAGAGGCTCGAGCAGCCGCGGAGCGCATGGATGATGGTGCCCGCGTCAGTCGTCGACTCGAGCATCGCCGACCTGACGCCGCTGCTAGCGCGAGGCGACACGCTGATCGACGGTGGCAACTCCTACTACATCGACGATATTCGCCGGTCGGCGGCCCTGCGCGGACCCGGCGTCGACTATCTCGACGTCGGCACGAGCGGTGGCGTCTTTGGACTCGAGCGCGGCTACTGCATGATGATCGGGGGCGCCGACGAGGCGGTCGAACGGCTCGATCCAATCTTTTCCGCACTCGCGCCGGGCCGCGGCGAGATCCCGCGGACGCCCGGCCGCGATAAGGTTGGAGGGACGGCCGAACAGGGGTATCTTCACTGCGGGCCCAGCGGCGCGGGCCACTTCGTCAAGATGGTGCACAACGGCATCGAGTACGGGATCATGGCGGCTTATGCCGAGGGCCTAAACGTTCTGCGCAACGCGAACGTCGGCAAAGAGAAGCAGGTCGCAAGCGCGGAGATCACGCCGCTGCGCGATCCGGAGCATTACATGTACGATCTCAACCTGCCCGACATCGCGGAGGTCTGGCGGCGCGGCAGCGTGATCGCCTCGTGGCTGCTCGATCTCACCGCGGCTGCGCTAACGGAGGATCCGCAGCTCGCAAAGTTCGAAGGGAAGGTCTCCGATTCGGGCGAGGGACGCTGGACCGTCAAGGCGGCGATCGACGAAGGCGTGCCGGCTTCCGTGCTGACCGAGGCGCTCTTCGAGCGATTCGCCTCACGCGGCAATGCCGAGTTTGCAAATCGGGTTCTCTCGGCGATGCGCTACGAGTTCGGCGGGCACCTCGAGTTAAAGTAGGCGGTCAAAGTGGTTGTTCGCGATGACGTCGTTCCATGCGTCGCGCGAGATCTCTACTGCGCCCGAGTAAGGCAGACTTAACTCGATCACGAGCCCGAAGAAGAGGCCGATCGAGCCTGCCAAGAGTGCGGTCATCATCATCTGCTTGAAGAAGCCTTCGACTCCGAAGAAGAAGGCGAAGGCGATGACCATTACCGCGCCGAGCGTCAAGGCCTCGAGCATGCCTGGCGGAAGCCGGTCTTGCGATTGAACTAAACGCTGGCGGCGCGAGTCTCCGACGTGGCGCAGGCTGTCGAGAACCTCGGCGCGGATCGTGTTGTTTTCGAGGATTCTGCCGAAACCGGCGCTCTCCGGCGGCGGCGTCATCGTAGCGGTAAGCTGGACTGCGCGCAGCAACAACGCAACGGAGTCGTCTGCGCGCTTCTCCGGCCGCGGCGAGAGCTCGACGTCACGCACCTCGATCGCATAACGGGCGATCAGCCGCTGAAGGTGTTCGTGCTGCGGCTGAACGAGTAGGCTCGCGAGGTTGTAGGCATCGGAGATGTATCCGGCCTCGGCATTGCTCGTCTCTTGCGCGGCCGAGAAATCGGTCCAGACGGCGCCGACGAGAAAGCCGATGACGACGGAGTAGAGCACGCCGACGACGGCGACGATGAAGCCCGCGACCTCGTGGCCCTCGATCAGAGTCTTCTGCGACACGAAGCGCCGGAAGATCGCATGGGCGACGACGCCCACGGCCGCAAAGAGCAGGATGAAGAGCGGCAGCGCGATCAGGATCGGAATGCGCGAGAGCACGGCCACAACCGGCAACGCCATTAAAGATCCCCTAGCGAAGCGCGAAGACGCCGATCACGCCGCTGCCCAAGATGAACCAAATCGGATTGACCTTCGTCCGGTTGAGCGCGACGAAAGTCAGCAGCGCCAAGACGACCGGAATCCAGCCGGTGATCGCGCTCTTTCCGAAGGTGATCAGGCCGCCGACCGCGAGTCCGATCGCAACGGTTCCCAGGCCCTTTTGGATCGAATCGCGCCAGGGCCAGCCTTGGAGGCGGCGCCAGAGACGGCCGACGCCGAACGTGAGGATGCCCGTCGGGATGAAGAAGGCCAGCGCGCAGACGAGCGCGCCGAACGGCCCGGCGACGATCTGTCCGATCTCGGCGACCATCATCATGTTCGGTCCCGGCGACATCTGTCCGGTACTGTACACGTGAATGAGCTGCTCTTCGGTGAGCCAGTGATGCACGTGTACGACCAGCACCTTCATTTCGGGGAACGCGGCCATGCCGCCGCCGATCGTCAGCAGCGACAGATAGGAGAAGACGCGGATCAATGCAGGGATCTGATCCATTCGTCCTCCTCTTGCGCCGGCGATTCCGGCTTGACGTGCGGGCGATAGGTAAAGATCGCGACCCCACCGACCACGAGCAGCACGACCGGCACGCTCAACTTGAAGTAGTTGATTCCGAGAACGGCGGCCAACACGAAGAGCGCGTCGTAGAATCCCTTGAGTGATTTCTTTCCGATCTGAAACCAGGTCGACGAGAGCAGGCCGACCGCCGCCGCAGCCACCCCGCGCAAGCCCGCGGTCGCGTACGGCCGGGCGTGCGCGTCGCTATACGCCATTCCGGCAGCCGTCATGAAGAAGAAGGCCGGCAGGCAGATGCCGAGCAGCGCGAGCACCGCCCCGAACGTTCCGCAGAGGCGGTCGCCGGCGAGAATCGCGATGTTCGTTGCATTGAGGCCCGGCAGCGTATTGCTAATCGACGTCATCTCCAAGAACTCGTCATCCTCGAACCATTTTTTCTCGCGCACGAGGGTGTTACGCAGATAGGCGACGACGCCGCCGCCGAAGCTGATCGCGCCGATCTTCAGAAAGACCAAGAAAAGGTCGACCGGCGAGACCCTCGCCTTGAGCGGTGAGCCCTTCGCTTTGACGGTTGTCGCCTCACTCATGGGCTTGCGGAGGATTGCCTTTCAAGCGATAGACGAGACCGGTCTTCGTCGTTCCGAGGTAGAGCCACCCGGTTGCGATGAGCTGCAGTTTGATGAACAGCTCCTCCGCGCGTTGCTTGACGAGTTCGTGGACGTCTTCGCCGCGATCGAACTTCGTTTGGTAGGCAAACTCGCCGCACATTACCTGGTGGTCGCCGAGCGAACGCCACAGGGAAATATTCGCCTTCGCTACGACCCCCTTGCCGAAGTCGATCGTCCCGATATCCATCAGCACCTCTTCGACGAGCGTGGAGTTGACCAGTTCGACGCGTCCTTCCATTTCGCCGATCAGCCCGGCGACCGCGGGCAGCGCCTGCGCGATCGTCTTGAGGTTCGCGCGATCGGCCGAGTGCACCGAGCTTACCGGGAAGATGCAGTTGTGCGAATAGAGCAGGCGAAATCCGCCGGCCTGATCCTTGAGCGGCAACGCCTCCGATTTGAACTTGACGCGATAGGGGCCGGCGATCTTGGGACGCACGTCGACCGACGCGGTGAGATCCATCTGCGGATTGCGAAACTTGAAGACGATCTCCGGGTCGGCGATCGGAAAACCGTCCTGGTAGGCGGTACGGCGTCGCAGGATAAAGGAATTGTTGTAGAGCCGGAAATCTGCGGTGTCGACGAACATCACCTCACGAATTCGCGGACGCATCTTTGAGAGATCGAAGGCGCCATACTTTACGCCCTTGACCGCGCTTACGGCTTCGGCGACCAAATCGCTGAACGATTTGAAGCCCCGGACGCTATAAAAGAAGTCGGGCTTGAGGATCAGCTTCGCGTCGAAAAACTGGACGCGATCGTGGGGATGTCCGTCGGCGTACGTGAGGGCTCCGTCCGCGGAGCCGGGTTTCAACTCTATCGTCATTTTTGAATCATTCTCTGATCTCGTCAGATGTTGAACGTGTACCCGAGGAGGGGTCCTCCCATCGAAAGGTGCTGCACGTGCTTGTCCGGCGGAAACGCGTTATAGTTCAGCGTCCGGTACGTCGCGACGATCGTTTGTCCGTGATTGAACTCATAACCCGCGCCGCCCATCGCTTCCCAGGTCTGATTGTTGATCGTGACCCCGGTGCCGATGTCCGCATAGTAGGGGAAGAACCAGTGCCCGTCACCGAGGAATGCGCGTCCGCTCAGGCCGGCGACGATGTCGCTGGTCAGCTCGTTGCTGGTAACCGTGCCTGACGGCGCGATGAGGCCGCGGCGCCCAACGGTCGCGTCGTACGATAACGAGACGTTGACCGGGAACTGCCGAAAGCCGACAAAGCCGTTTAGATCGGCGTTGTGGCCGCGAGCGAGGGTATATCCGGCGCCGACCTCCCAGATCGCCGCAGAGGTGTGAGCATCGGTGCTGAAGGTTGCGGGAATCGTGATGCGCCCTTCCCGACCGAGGACGATCGTCGAATTCGCGGAGGCGCTCGCGGAGGCGTTGATATAGACGACGTCACCGAAGAGGCTGAGGTTACCCTTGCGCACGTCGAGCGCAAACATCCCCGCCGAGTTCAGCTTGGCGAGGTACTGCTGGGGCGTCACGTGCACGCTGCCCACGATGAAGTGCGGCGGACGGGGTGAGCGCCCGGTGGTCGGGACGACGAACTGATAATCGGCGTTGAGGCTAGCGCCCCAAATATAGGGCGCGACGGTGATGTGCGTCCTGCCGTCGTATTCCCGATCCATCAGCGTTGGTGAGGCGGCCGGCGCCGGCTCCGGTGTGGCCTCTTGCGCGCGAGCCTGCGCGGTCGCGGCGGCGAGTGCGAGAGCGAACGCTGCACAAGCCCAGCGAAAGCGCGTCGACGAAGTCATGATGATGCTACCCGATTCCTTTCTCGCAGATTGTAGAAGGTCAGTTCCTTCTTGTCTATCCGAAATGCGCAAGCCCCTTTGCCATTCCGGGATAACGCCGAGGTCGGGGCTCTGTTACGATGAGGGCGTTATGCCGGTGTGGTACAGCGCTCGTATTGGGGTCACGCCTGTTGCCGCGGGCGTTCCTTACGACGTGCTGGCAGGCCGAGTCCTGGAGTTCGTGCTCCAGGCAGCGATCGCCGTCGCCGCCGATCAGTTTGAGTGGGAGCACGAGGAGCTTCGGCGCGGCGGGTTGACCGCGATCGAGTTCTTTCGCGAAGGCAAGGCGCTCTGGTGGGATCGCGAGTGCTTCGAGGAAGAGCGGGCCGATCCCGAGCGCAACGAACTCGATTCGGCGTTCTTCGATCGGCTCGACGGCGATCTGCGAACCCGGCTGAAGCGGGCCGGCTACGAAGTCCCGTCGCTGATCGCGTGCACGAAAGCGCTTTACGCCGAGATCGCGGCGGACGTCGCCGATCGGTGCGCCGGCGCGCGCGCGAGCCTGCTCCTGGAGATTCTCGCCAGCTAACGAGCAGCGGCGCCTTTTCGGCGCCGCTGCGATCGAGTGTTCTGCCTTACGCTAATGCGAAGAGGGCGCGATCCAGAGGGTCGAATCTTTCCATTTCACCTTGACGGGGACGCACGAAGTCACTTGCTTTCCCGAGTACGTCACGTCGTTGTAGAGCGCAAGGTGGTGTTGGATCTCCACACCCGGTGCGAAGTCGCCGTAGTCGGTAACGGTGCGCAAGAAGTTCTGCGCCGAGTTGCGATAGCCGACGGCAAAGGTGATCTGCTCTGCGTTTTTCTTACCGTAGATGATGTAGTCGATCTGCGTCCCGCCGGCCTTGTGGCTGAGCGGCTTCGGGGATATGATGAAGCAGTTCTTGACGAGAACTGGTGCAGCGGCGAGCGCCGGCGCCATCGCCACGCTCGCGATTGCCCCGCTCAAAGCGATGACGGTACCGATACGGCCGAGGGTCTTCATTGCGGTTTTGGGTCTCCTTTCAGGGAAGGCTCCGCGAGGACACTTTGCAAAAGAGGTTAGGTTTCGAATTCGGGTATCCTGCAAGCGAGCGTAATCTCGCCTTTGATCTCGACCGGAAAGTTGACGGAGCGGGCGATGAAGCAGAGGCGATGCGCTTCCTCGTGCAGGGCGAGCGCCCGCGCCCGGTCTCCCTCGGGAACGATCGTTACCACCGGACGCAACTCGACGCGCTGAAATTCGCCCGAGCCGTCGGTGTTTTCGCACATCGTTCCGATCGCCTCATCCTCATAGCGGAGGACGACGATCCCCTGGGTCGAGCAGAGATGCAGATACCAAAGCATGTGGCAGGCGGAGAGGCTTGCGACGAGCAGCTCTTCGGGGTTGTGGCGGCTCGGGTCTCCGCGGAAGGCCGGATCGCTCGACCCCGCAATCGCCGCTTTGCCCGGAGAAGCGATCGTGAAGTCGCGCCGATAGCTACGGTAGTTCGCCGTGCCTTCGCCATCTGCGGTCCACTGCAGGCTCGTTGCGTAGCAATGATTCTTCACGGCGTTTATCATAGCACTAGAGAGGCCGCGTTCTTCGGAGATTTGAAGAGTCGGCCGATGCGCGTGACCACGTTGAACGCAAACGGAATCCGCTCCGCGGGGCGACGCGGCCTTTTTGCGTGGGCCGCAAAGCTCGATGCCGACGTCATCTGCCTGCAAGAGACGCGCGCGCAGGAGCATCAACTCTCGGCCGAGGCGTCGGCGCTCGCCGGCTATACCGGTTACTTCGTCGACGCGCGCCGGCGAGGATACAGCGGCGTTGCAATCTACTCTCGTCTCGAACCGGTCTCGGTGCGGCGCACGCTCGGGTGGGATGACATGGACGCCGAGGGGCGCTTCATCCAAGCGGATTTCGGATCGGTCAGCGTCTCATCGCTCTACGTGCCGTCAGGGATCAGCGGGCCGGCACGACAAGCCTTCAAAATGGATTTCCTCGAGCGGTTGCTCGTCGTGCTGACGAGCCTTCGCCACTCCGGCCGCAGTCAGATCGTCTGCGGCGATTTCAACATCGCCCACAAGCCTCCCGACACGTACAATCCCGCGCGCAACGCCCTGATTACCGGCTTTCTCCCCGAAGAGCGCGCGTGGCTCGACACGCTCGTCGAGAAGGCCGGTTGGGTCGACGCGTTTCGCGTCGTCAATCGCGAAGCCGGGCAGTACACGTGGTGGTCGAACTGGCCGGCGGCCTGGGCCCGCAATCTCGGCTGGCGCATCGACTATCAGCTCGTCACGCCCGACGTAGCAGGCCGCGTCGCGCGGGCTTCCATCTACAAAGACGAACGTTTCAGCGACCACGCGCCTCTGACGGTCGACTACGATTCTTAGCTCGCAGTATCACCTGCGGAGCGATCCGCTCCGGCGAGCGCACTTCCTACGCGATAGCGCACGTGGATTACACCGTTTCCGAAACGGCGCGTCTCGAGGAGCTCGAGATTCCGTCGTAAGGCGGCTGAGAATGCCGGCTTTCCGCCCCCGACGATTACCGGATTGAGAAACAAGTGACATTCGTCGACGAGATCGGCTTCGAGCGCGAGCCCTGCGAGTTCGGCGCCGCCAATGCTGATGTCGCGCTCCGATTCACGCTTGAGCCTCGCAATAGCCTCGGCGTCGAAGTTCCGTTCGAGACGCGCGCCGGGCGCCGTAGCGCCCGTCAGCGTTCGTGAAAAGACGATTTTTTCGAGCTTCTGCCAGACCCGTGCGAAGTCGCGACCTTCGGGTGGATACTCTTCCACCGGCGCATCCCAGTAGACCATCGTCTCATAGAGTCGCCGCCCGCAGAGAATGGTTCCAATCGGCCGTAACAACTCGGTGACGAACTCGTGCACTTGATCGGGATCGACCCAATCGAAGGCACCCGTTTCGTCCTCCACGTAACCGTCGAGCGACGTGTTGGTCATGTAAATCAACTTCGACATATGAAAGACGCAGGCCGTTTCGTTATGCTTTGCCGAGCGCGGCAAGAACCTTCGGTGGAATGAGACAGAAGAGCGTTCCGTGGGTCGAGGATGGGCCGGAGAGTTCGATGCCGGCGAGCGCGCCCTTTTTTATTTCGATGCTCGCGTCTCCGGCGAGGCTGCCCACCGTTAAGCTACATGCGGGCTCGTGTCCGACGAGCATCAGCGCTCGAGCATCGGCGTGATCGGCCAGAATCGCCGCGCAGCTCTTGACGTCGAAGCCGCCGGCGAGACGATCGTCGAGAACGAGCGCGTCTTGCAGCTTCAGGCGGCTCGCGACGATCTCCGCGGTCTGGCGCGCCCGCAGGAGCGGACTCGTGACGATCGCTTCGAGGTCGAGCGAAAGCTCGGCGATCGCCCGTGCCTCACGCTCCATTCGTCCGATGCCTTCGCGCGTGAGCGGCCGTTCGAAATCACGGCCGGTCCACTCGTTGGGTTCGACCGCAACGCCGTGGCGCAGAAAGTAGAGCCTCATTCAGTGTCTGGAGGCTCACCCGAGTCGCGCTGATGCAGGAAGAACGAGCGCGAATACTTCGCGGGAATCTCCTTGAAGGGCCGTGGCTTCATGTTGAAGTCGAAGGCATTGCCGATGCTGGTCGAATGTTCGTCGTTGCGGCCGAGCGTGCCGAGGTTCCAGTTGTCTTCGATGAAGTGCAGGATGCTGCCGAACTCGTAGACCGTGTGAACGACGTGCGGCTTCACGTACGGCGAGACGATGAGCATCGGAACCCGGAAGCCAGGGCCGCCCTGCCAATCGCGTGTCGGCGGCTTGACGTGATCGTAGAATCCGCCCCAGTCGTCCCAGAGAACGATGACCGCCGTGGAGTTCCAGTAAGAGCTCTCCCCGATTGCGTTGACGATCGAGGCGACCCAAGAGGGGCCGGTATCCTTGCCGGTCTGCGGATGATCCGAGTTGTCGCCGGTCGGGGTTACCCACGCAACGGCGGGAAGCTTGTTCTTGTTGATGTCGCCGAAGATGGCGCTGGGGCTATGGGAGACGTTCGCGTTCCACTCGGAGCTGTGGCGAACCGCTTTGATGGCATCGAAGGCGCTCCAGATGCCGGCGCCTTGGCACTTCGGACAATTTTTATATGAATAGACCCGAACCGCGTAGTACTTCCACGAAACCTGCTGCGCGTCGAGCAGATCGCGCATCGTCGTGTAGCTCAAGCACGGGAAGGGGCCGCCGAACTCTTCGACCTTGCCGCCGCGCTTGATGACCGCGGTCACCAGGCTCGACGGATTGCCGTCGCAGCCCCATGGAAAGTACGAAGGCGTATCGATGAGCGCCTCTTCATTCGAGAGCCCAGTGCCGCCGGCGATCAGATCCTGATGCGCCGTGAAACTGCCGCTGGCTTGCGTCTGGAACGTGTGGTCGGAGAGTACGTACTGCTGTGCCATATCCCAATACGGCTGGATATACTTAGGATTGACGTACTGATAGGGATAGGTGCACGATGGACCGCCGCTGCCGCGCGCCCCGTAACCCTCGTTATCGAACCCGTCCATCTTCGAGTGATCGTAGTCAATTAGGAACGTCGAGTAGATGTGGCCGAGATCGGGGTTGATTTGATATCCGTACGACGACGGGAAGCCGCGGCCCTCAAGGTCGACCTCGGTCAACGGAATCGTCGTCGGCTTCGTAATTGGCTTCGGGCAGCTCTGGGCGATCGACCCGGGCATCGGTGCGGCCTTTCCGACTGTCGCGCCGTCGGCGCCGGGAAACGTCGCGAAAAAGTTATCAAAACTTCGGTTTTCTTGGATCACGATCACGACGTGCTTGATCGGAGTTCCGCCGCCGGTCCGCTGCTGCGGGAGAAGGGCGCCGGGGAGGCTCGACGGGGCGCCGCCCGCACAAGAAACGCCGCAGGCGAGCAGCGCAAGCAGTATCAAGATGTTCGCAGAACGCATGGATGCGCGTTTCGACGCGAACGTACGCGCTGCCCTCGGGGGATGGTAACGAACCCAAGTGAGATAATGCGTAGCCAATGACGACTTGGCAGACGCGCTTGCTCCACTCGCAGCCATCCCTCCCCGAGGGCTATCGTTCGCTTGCTACGGCGGTCCATCGCGGGTCTACGACGCTCTTCCCGAACGCGGCGAGCGTTACCGACGAATGGGATCAGCAACGCGCCGGCTACACGTACGGACTCTACGGTACGCCGACGGCGCTGGAACTCGCGGCGCGCATCTGCGAGATCGAAGCTGGGCGCCAAACGATTCTCGCCCCCGGCGGTCAAGCGGCAATCTCGCTGATCGATCTGGCGCTGCTGGAGGCGGGCGACCACGTCCTGGTGCCGCGCAGCGTCTATCGCCCCAACAAACAATTGACGAGCACGCTCCTCGCGCGATTCGGCGTTACCGCGACGTTCTACGATCCCGGCATGGGCGTGGAGATCGGAGAGCTCTTTACCGAGCGCACGCGGTTGGTCTGGACGGAGAGTCCCGGATCGGTGACGATGGAGGTGCAGGACGTTCCGGCAATCGCGGCGGCGGCACACGAGCGCGGCGCGATCGTCGCGCTCGACAACACGTGGTCGGCGGGCGTGCTCTTCGATGCGTTCGCGCACGGCGTCGACGTTACGATGCAGGCGCTGACGAAGTATGCCGGCGGCCACAGCGACGTTCTGCTAGGCTCGATCACGGTGCGCGACGATCGGCTCTACCGCCGCCTCGGCGGGGCGCGCCAAGTGCTGGGCTGCGCGGTATCGCCGGACGATTGCAGCCTCGTTCTGCGCGGCTTGCAGACACTGGGCGTGCGGCTCGAAGCGATCGAACGTTCTACGCTCGCAATTGCAAACTGGCTGGCCGAGCGGCCGGAGGTCGAACGCGTCTTGCATCCAGCGCTGCCGTCGTGTCCAGGCCACGAGTTCTGGGAGCGCGACTTCCTTGGATCCTCCGGCGTATTCTCGTTCGTCCTGCAGCGCGGCCCGAGCGCGCAACGGGTGCAGGCGTTCGTCGACGCGCTGGAGTTCTTCGACATCGGTTACAGCTGGGGCGGCACCCATAGCCTTGCAGTCGCGTACTCGATCGGCGGCTCGGGCCGGCCCGCCTACGATCATCGGCTGATTCGCTTGAGCATCGGGCTCGAGACGACGATGGACCTGATCGGCGATCTCGAGGAGGGCTTTAAAGTGCTGGGGGTGTGATTTTTCGGCCGCCTCGCGCGAAGAACCGGGGGAGATGAGTTTCATCGAGGCCCAACGCGCCTTCGTCGAGCGGCTCGACCGGCACCGCGGGATCCTGCAGAAAGTCTCGACCGCCTATTGCCGCGACGCTGCGAGCCGCGAGGATCTGCGCCAAGAGATCGTCGTGCAGCTCTGGCGAAGTTACGGGCGATTCGACGAAGGCGGCCGCTTCTCGACGTGGATGTACGGGATCGCGCTCAACACGGCGATCTCATTTGCGCGGAGCCGGAACCGTAAAGACGCTCGCGTAGCCTTGGCGGAGCCGGCGATTCTGGAGAGAATTCCCGATTCAACGGGGGAGCCTCAGGACGAGCGTATCCAATGCAGCGCGGCGCGGGCCGAAGATTTGCGATGGCCGCGAGCGTGCGACGAAGGGGCCGCGCGACGTTCGGCATGTGATGCAGCACGTGGCCCCGCCGTTTGACGTGCATGTCGCTGATCTGCGCGATCACGAGCCAAGCGTAGCAGCCCGAGGTTATCGGCGCGTTAAGGAGGGCGGTTCGAATCCTTTGAAGGCCACCCCCGCGGAGAGGAAAGCGAGCGCCGCCGAGGCGATCATCGCTCCGCGAAAGCCGTTGAGATAGGATGGCGCCGCCGTGACGACGACGCCGAGCACGGCGATGCCGATCAAACCGGCCGTGCGGGCCACCGCGTTGTTCACGCCCGAGGCAACGCCGGCGTGTTCGACCGGAACGGAGTCCATCACGGTCGTCGTCAACGGCGCGACGAAGAGCGCGCCGCCGCAACCCAAGATCACCGCTGCGGGAAAGAAGGTCGTCCAGTAGGATCCGCCGGTGCCGGGCAGGGCGTAGGCGAGAAAGCCCAGGCCCGCGACGATCCCGCCGAGCAGCAGCGGCGTGCGCGCGCCGATCCTTGCGACGAGGCCCCCCGACCAGCGCGACGCCGCGACCATGATGATCACGAACGGCAGCAGCGCGGCACCTGCGGCCGTCGGCGTGTAATGGTGGATGTTGATGAGAACGAACGGAACGAAATACAGGCTGCCTCCGAGTGCTCCGTAAAGGAAGAACGTATAGATGTTGGCGGCGCTGAAATCGCGCGAGGCAAAGAGATCGCAGCGAACCATCGGGTCGCTCTCGCGCCGTTCGGTGAGAACGAAGAGCCCCAGCACCGCGAGTCCGGCAAAAACGATGACTACGGCGATCGCCGAGATGCGGCCGGCGTTCATCT
Organism: Candidatus Cybelea sp.; assembly: GCA_049285915.1. Classification (GTDB taxonomy): domain Bacteria; phylum Vulcanimicrobiota; class Vulcanimicrobiia; order Vulcanimicrobiales; family Vulcanimicrobiaceae; genus Cybelea. The sequence continues at coordinate 69,562 of JBAQAW010000097.1, forward strand.
CGATCAGCCCGTAGACGAGCAGCGCCAGGCCGAGCGTAGCGAGGACGGCACCGCGCACGTCGACGCGCCGGACCGCCGACTCGTCGCGGCTTTCGTGGACGCGTGCAAAGACGATCGCCAAGACCGCAATCGCAATCGGGATGTTGATCAAGAAGACGTAACGCCACGAGTAGTGTTGCGTGAGCCAGCCGCCGACGACGGGACCGGCCGCCGACGTCAACGCCGAGAAGCCCGACCAAAGCCCGATCGCACGGCCGCGTTCCGAGACGCCGTACGCTGCGCTGATCATCGACAAGCTGCCGGGGGTCAAGAGCGCGCCGCCGACGCCTTGGATGCAGCGCGCGGCGATCAGCAATTCCGGCGTGCCGGCGACCGCGCAAGCCAGCGACGCGAGGGCGAAGATCGCGACGCCGGCCGCAAAGATCAGGCGACGCCCGTAGATATCGCCAAGCGCGCCGCCGAGCAGGATCAGAGCGGAGAGAAAGAGCGAGTATCCTTCGATCACCCACTGCGTCTGAGCCGTCGTCGCATGAAGTTCGCGCTGAAGGACGGGAAGCGACACCACGACCGCCGTGCTGTCGATGAAGCTCATCGCCGAACCGAGGATGGCCGCGATCAAGACCCACTGGACCCTCACCGGGCCGCATTTCTCTCTTGCGCACGCGTCACCCGTAGCGGAGTCGAAGCGTTAGTGCCCAAATCCTTGCGCCGTGAGCTCGCTGCTCGATCGGCCGCTACGAACCGCAATCCTCGCCGCGGCGAACAGCCCGCTCGTGCGCAGCGGCGTCTCCCGCTACGGAATGCGGCTCGGCGCGGGGCGTTTCGTCGCGGGCGAGAGCATCGAGGAGTTCATGCCCGTCGCGCGCGAGACGCAGCGGCGTGGATTCGCGGTGGCGGCGACGCTGTTGGGGGAGAGCGTCAGCGACGCCGGCGAGACGCGCACCGTCGCCGCGGAGTACCGCAGGCTGCTGGAAGCCTTCGCGCGCGAGAACCTCGACGCCAACGTGGCCTTTAAGCTCACCCACGTCGGCCTCGATATCGCTCCCGAAGTCGCGTTGGAGAATGCCGCGACGATCGCCGCCGTCGCCCGCGAGACGGGTAATACCTTTCGCATGGACATGGAGCAGTCGCGCTACGTCGACCGGACGCTTGGAATCTACCGCGACCTGCGGCAGCGCTACGGGTGCGCCGGGTTCGTGTTGCAGTCCTATCTCCATCGCAGCGAGGCGGATCTGCGCGCGATGCTTCCGCTCGCGCCGAACGTCCGCATAGTCAAGGGCGCCTACCTCGAGCCGAGCACCGTCGCCTTCGCGCAGAAGCATCAGGTCGACGAGAATTATCGAAGGCTCGTGGATATCGCGTTGAGCGCCGAGGGTTATACCGCCATCGCGACGCACGATCCGGCGATCGTCTCGTACGTCACGAACTTCGTCGCTTCGCGGGGGCTTCCCAAACGTGGACGCTTCGAGTTCCAAATGCTCTACGGAATCGCCGAGCCGCTCGCAGCCTCGCTCGTGGAGCGCGGCTATCGCGTTCGCCTTTCGGTGCCCTACGGAGATTTTTGGTTCCCGTACTTGATGCGCCGGCTCGCCGAGCGGCCGGCGAATCTCGGTTTCTTCCTTCGCCACGCCTTGATGCCCCGATGAGCCAAATCCGAGGAATCTGGGCCGCAGTGCTGACCCCAATTGCAGAGGGGCTCGAGCCCGATGCGGGGCGCGCAGGGCCATACTATCACGAGCTGCTGCGCAACGGCTGCGACGGAATCAACGTGTTGGGCACGACGGGGGAAGCGATGTCCTTCAGCACCGGCCAGCGCATCCGTTACATGGAGGCGCTGGCCTCAGACGGCCTGCCGATGGAGCGGGCGATGGTTGGAACCGGCGCGTCGTCGCTCGACGATGCCGTGCGGTTGACGCGTGCGGCGCTCGACTGCGGTTTCACGGCCGCGCTCGTCATGCCGCCGTTCTTTCACCGCGACGCAAGCGACGAGGGAGTCGTTGCCTTCTTCGACGCGTTGCTCGCTCGCGTGAACCCGCCGCCGCGCAGCGTGCTGCTCTACAACTTTCCGCGCATGAGCGGCATCACGTTCTCACCCGAGCTGGTCGACCGCCTAGTGGCCGCGAGTGAGGGCCGGATCTTCGGCATGAAGGATAGCTCTAACGAGCCGGCCCTTCAGGAAGAGATCGCGCGGCGCCACCCGGGGTTCTGCATTTTTCCGGGATCGGAGAGCGATCTGGTGGGCGCGAAATCGCGCGGCGCGGCGGGCTGCATCTCCGGCAGCGTCGCACTTTGGGCGCGCCTTGCAAAGGACGTGTTCGAATCCGAAGATGCCGAGAAGGGCCGCGAGCTCGACCGGCTCCGCGAAACGCTCGACGGGCTTCCGTTCGTTCCGGCGGTGCGGCATCTCACCGCGGCGCAGCGTCACGACCCGCAGTGGGAGCGCGTCATGCCGCCGCAGCGTTCACTCTCGGCGAGGGAGCGGGGCCGCCTCGTCACTCTCTCGAGCGTGGATTGAAAGCAATGCCCGAGACCACCTGGCTGCCGGTGAGGCCTTTGCCGAAGCTGTAGAGGAAGCGAACGCGTTTCGGGCTGTAGGCGTAGATGTCGACGAGGCCGTTGCGCGTGTCGGCGACCGCGAGACGCGTCGAAGTTTGGTTCAGGTGGCCGTAGAACGGCGCACCTCGTAAGCGGAAGGGCCCGCCGATGCGCGTACACGCCGGGTCGCACCCTCGGTAAACGTAAAGCTTGGCGTCGCGCGCGCTGATGGCGACGAGATTCCCCGCGTCGTCGATATCGAGGCCGCCCTGCGACGCGTTGGCGAAATTCGATGCCGCAACGCCGGCCTTCGAGCAGGCCTGAAAATAGATGATCTTGGCCTTGTGGGCTTTGGTCAGCGCGGACTCCCAGCAGTCGCCGTTATTCGCCATCACCACGCCCCCGACGAGATGCTCGGCGGAGCCCGCAAGCGGCTGCGTGCACCCGGCGCTGAGCGAGCAGAGCTCGGCGCCGCCCGGAGATCCGCTCGTAAACCCGGTCGTGTGCACGACGACGAACGTGCCGTGCAGTGCGTCCGGACCGGCTGCATCGGTCGGCGGCCCGTACGGATCGACGATCGACTTAACTCCCGGGCCGCACATGCCGGGACCGCGAAAGACGTAGATCTGATCGTGCAGGAAATCGGGCGCGAATAGGTTGCCGTTTCCGTCGACGGCGATATTGTAGGACGCGACGCCGAGCAGAAAGCAGAACGGCGGATCGTTCGCGCGATTGACGGGTTGGAATCCGAAGATCGAGAGGCCGTAACGAATGCTGACGTAGATACCGAACGCGACGTCGGGCTCGGCGCCCGGCGCGAGTGCGACACTCGGCGCGACCGCCGTGGGGGCGCCGGCGTATTGCGAGCATCCAGCGAGCGCGAATGCAACGAGAAGGACGAACAGCCGTTTCATCGCGCTACTTTTTTAAAGAGAATGCCGTGAGGTTGCCGCTTTGGTCGGAGCAGTAGACCCAACCGTTCACGACGATCGGGCTCTGCCAGTGAATATTGCCGATGTTCGGGCCTCCGCCTTGCGCGCTGCTCCACAACGGCGCGCCCGTTGCGGCGTTGAGCGCCACGAGGTTGCTGCTGAAGGCGACGAAGAGGATGCCGTTGGCGACCACCGGGGACGAGCCTTCGCCCGAGCTGTTGCCGGGGTTCACCTGCCACACGCTGTGCAGCATGCTCGCTCCCGAAGAGCTCGTTTGCAGACGGTAGGCGGTCACCGTATCGCTGAAGCCGAGAAAGATCCACGGATTGCTCGAGCCGTCACCCCAGATCGCCGGCGCAGAGAAGAGGCCGCCGGGGAGATCGACCTCCTGCAGTTCGCCGCCGACGCCCGGAAGCGCCGCGCGATTGAGCAGCTTGAGGATCGCGTCTTTGCCGCCCTCGACGAGCAAGTAGGGCGTCTGGCTCGAGGCCAGCGTCGGCAGAATGCCCGGCGACGAGCTTCCAAGATCCGTATCGCCGTAGTTGAGCTGTTGGTAATTGGTCGGTGTGTAGCTTCCGAGCAGGTCGGAGAGGTCGGCGCTCAGCGAGAGCAGCGTATCGCCGTAATCGGTGCCACCGTTTGAATTCGCATCGAACTTGCCGTTGCCGGTCGCCGCATAGACGCGGCCGTTCATCGTCGGGTCCGGATCGACGACTGCACCGCCGCGGCCCCAAATACCGGAGCGCTGATCGGGACAGGAGTTTGATGTCGGCAGCTTACGGTAGTTGCTGCAGAGAGAGTTGAAGACGGTCGTCTTCCCGTCGCTGAGGCGCACCGCCACGACGTGCCCGTCGTAGGGCGGGGCATCGCCGTAATAACCGGAGGTAACGGCGTAAAGATAGCCGTTGGCGACGTTGAGCGGCGATGCGTCCTTTTCGGTCTGCGGCAGGCGCGTGATGCGCGCGGGAAAACCTGGGGCGTGCATCTCGTGTCCCCGTCCGGCGGAGAGCTTGTGAATCTTGCCGTCGACACCCGGCGCGTAGATGGCTTTGCCGGAGGGATCGGCGGCCGGAGTCGAATCGGTGATCTGAGAGCCGTGTGTCGTGAATCGCCACATGATCTTGCCGGTCGTCGCGTCGATCGCGAGCGTAACGCCGCCCTTGGTCGTTTGATAGAGCATCGGTATCGTCGCGCGTCCAACGCGTACTTTTTCCAGCAGAATCGGCGTCGAGTCGGCGACGTCGCCGAGTGCGGTCTGCCACCGCTCGCGCAAGTGGCCGACGTTATGCCGGTTCAGCGTGCGTTCCGCCGAGTTGAAACTGCTTCGCGCAGAATCGAATCCGAAGAGCGGCCAATCCGTCGCGGCCGCAGGAAGAATGGTCGCTGAGAATAGGCCGGCGACAACGGCCAACGTGATGCTCGATTTGGCCATGGCGAGGACTTCGGCGAGGACACCTTCAAGGTCTGCTTATGCCCGATATGAGCAACGCGTCCGGTCTGACGCCGCCGGTCCAGAAGGTCGTCGTCGACGTTCCCGGCTGGCAGCAAGTCACGCCGCGCATTCCCGATACGCAGCAGCGCCGGACTCTCGAGCGTCGCCGCAGCATCCGCGAGATCGTCTTTGGTGCGCAAGACGGGATCCTTACGACCTTGGGCATCATCACCGGGGTCGGCGTCGCCGAGGGCGAACGCACGGCCGTCTTCATCAGCGGATTTCTAGCGCTGCTGGCCGGCGCGCTCTCGATGGGCGTCGGCGAGTACCTCGGGCGAAAGGCGGAACGCGAGGTGGTGCAAGCGACCATCGACATGGAGAAGCGCGAGATGGCCTCCGACCCGCAGGGCGAGTTCACCGAGCAGGTCGCGTACTACAAGCTCAAGGGCTTTAGCGCCGAGGAGGCCGAGATGATCGTCCGCCGCCTCACGCAGCATCCGCAGATCTATCTTTATGAGATGGTGCGCGATGAGTTCGGGATCGACCCGCGCGAGGCCGAGAGCACCGGCCTTCGGGCGCCGATGGCGATCGGCTTCTCCTTTGCGGCCGGATCGCTCGTGCCGATCGTCGCGTTTATGCTGCCGCTGGCCATCGGGCCGGCGACGATCGCGTCGCTGACGCTTGCGCTCGTCGGCCTCTTCGCGGTCGGCTACTACGCCGGAACGCTCAGCGAGCGCAGCCCGTTGCGGAAGGGGCTCGAAGTCGCGGCATACGGGTGCGTCGTCTTTGCGATCTCGTATCTGGCCGGGCACTTCATTCCCCCGCTCTTCGGGCACGCACCCGTTTCGGTCGGCGGGTAGGACGAGGCTCGGTGCTTTCGGGCGCGGGTCACGCGCTTGTTGCCGGCATCTCGCAGGCGGCGATGTTCTTTTGGGACAGCCTCTTCGGGCTGATTTTCGGCTTTTTGATCTCGGCGGTCGTGCAGGTGAAGCTCACGCCGGCCACGATGGAACGCTACCTCGGGCCGGGTATGCGCGGCCTCTTCTACGGCGCCGGATTCGGGATCATCTCCTCTTCGTGCTCGTACGGTGCTGCGGCTGCGGCGCGCGGGTTCTATCGCAGCGGCGCCGACATCCGTTCCGTCTTTTCGTTTCTGATCTCGTCGACGAACATGAACGTCGCGATCCTGATCCTCTTCTGGTCGCTGCTGGGGTGGCGCTTCGCCTTCGCGGAGTTCTTCGGCGGCGTCATCATCATCGCGGTCGTGACGATCGGCCTTTCGCTGTTGTTCGGCAACGGAGCGCTGGCGCGGATGCAGCGCGAGTACAACTCGGGAGACGCGGGCGAGCACCAGGGCTGCGAGCACCACCACATGGGCGCCGAGTCCGTAGAGCGCAGCTGGAGCGCGGTGGCGTCGACGGCGCTTGCCGACGTGCGGATGCTGCGTACCGAACTCATCGCCGGCTATCTGATCGCGGGATTCGCCGCGGCGCTGATTCCGACCGGCGTTCTCGCCTCCGCGCTGCGGGCCGTCGGCTCGGTGCCGTTCATCGGCTACGTCCTGCTGCTGGCGCTCGGACTGCTGATCGCCGTCGCGACCTTCATCTGCTCGATGGGGAACGTGCCCGTTGCGCGCTACCTTGCCAATGCGGGCATACCGCTGGGAGCGAACACGAGCTTCATCTACGGCGATCTACTGATACTTCCGCTCATCGCGATCTACCGCAAGTCGTTTCCGGCGAGGATCGCGTGGGCGTTCGTCATCCTGTTCGCAATCGGAGCGATGCTCGCCGGCGCGATCATGGAACGGCTGATCGGCAACGCGGTCGCCAGGATGTCGGAGGCGGGGATGACGATAAACGATCGCTTTACGCTGATCTCCAATATCGTAGGATTAGCGGCGCTCGCCGCGCTCGCGATTGCGGCAGCGGTCACGCGCGAGCGCCGCATGAAGGTTGGAGAATAAAGGTTCGCCTTCGTCAGAGTCCGCCGGGAAAGCGTTTGCTGGAAAGCTTCGCAAAGCGCGCCTGCGTGCCGTTCTGA